>JASLMK010000076.1 GCA_030746555.1 Planctomycetota bacterium
TGGATCAACACCTCCTGCCAGGGCCTGGGCTCCCACTCCTGGTGGCCCGGCAAGGCGAGCTACTTCAACCCCGACGACAAGCCGGAGAGGACGACCACCCAGCTCGTCGTGCCCGCGGGTCTCTACGGCGTCAGCAACGGCCGACTGGTGAGCGAGGAGGACGGACATCCGGACTGGTTCGCTGCTCCCGACGCCGGGAGCTGGAAGACCTTCTCCTGGGAGCACCCCTATCCGCTGGAGACCTACACGGTGACCCTCAACGTCGCCCCCTACGTCGTGGTCGAACAGGACCTCGAGATGCCCGGGATCGAAGAGCCGGTCCCCTTCGTCTATTACGTCCTGCCGGAGAACGCGGAGAAGGCGGCCGTGCAGTTCGCCGAGGTGCCTCGCCTCATCGAGGTGTTCTCCGAGGCCTTCGGTCCCTGGCCCTTCCCCGACTCGAAGTTCGGTCTGGTGGAGACGAACTTCTGGGGCATGGAGCACTCGACGGCGGTGGCCTACGGCTCGAGCTACCCGGCCTGGTGCAAGGAGACCGGGGCGCGCGATCCCTACGCGCGGCGCAACCGCTTCTTCGACTACATCCTGATCCACGAGGTCGCCCACGAGTGGTGGGGCAACGCGGTCTCGACCGACGACTGGGGACACTTCTGGATCCACGAGGGGTTCGGGACCTACGCCGAGGGGGTCTACGTGGAGTTCACCGAGGGCCGCGAGCGCGCCGACGAGTACTTCCGGACCCAGCGCGGCGGGGCGATGCACCCCGAGGGACGGCTCTGGCGCGGCGAGGACCCCGAGTCGGGCGACGCCTACGCCGGGTTGATCTACAGCAAGGGCGCGTGCGTCCTCAACACCCTGCGCCACTTCGTGGCCGACGACGAGGTCTGGTGGAAGAGCTTGCGCGACTTCAACCTCGCCTTCCGCTACGGCAACGCCGACACCGAGGACTTCCGGGCGGTCCTGGAGAAGACCACCGACCGCTCCTGGGAGCGCTTCTTCGCCGAGTGGTTCTACGGCAAGGGCGCGCCCGTCACCCTCGGGACGGTGACGGCGGGCGACGGCTCGGTCGCGGTGTCCGTCGAGGTCGAGGGCGAGTTCCACCTGCCCCTCGACCTGGCCTGGAGCGACGGCTCCGGCGAGGTCGCGCGCCGCGTCTGGCTCGATCCCGGAGACAACCGGATCACCCTCGACTGTGACGGCACGCCGGGCGACCTGCGCCTGGAGCACCTCTCGCGCGTGCTCGGCAAGCACAAGATCGAGGTCGAGGCCGCGAGCGGGGACGGGGGCGAGTAGCCGTGCCCTTCACCGACACCACCGACCACCGCCGCTTCGACCCGAAGAAACTCCAGAAGCTCAACCTGTTCGAGACCGAGCAGATGTTCTGCGACGTCTACTGCCTGGAGCCCGGCCAGGCCCAGACGCCCCACGCCCACGAGGGTGCGACCAAGTTCTACCTCGTGCTCGAGGGCGAGGGCGCGTTCACCTGCGGCGAGCACACCAAGACCCTCGGCCCCGGCGCCCTGGCCTGGTCCCGCCCCGGCGAGGTCCACGGCGTCGAGAACCGCAGCGACGGCCGCCTCGTGCTGTTGGTCTCGATGGCGCCGAGGCCCTGACGCCTGGCCCCGCCCAGCTTCGCCCGTCTCCCGGTTCTCATCCTCGCACCGAGTGTTGACCAGGTCCGACGGCCGGGTCAGAGGCCTCGCGAGCCGGCCGTGACCGGGCACTCGGATCACGCACGGCCGTAGGTCACCCTGAATCGGTGGACCGGGGGATCCTCGTCGTCCATGTAGTCATCGAAGGTGAGCTGGTGCAGGCCGTGGGTGTCGAAGAGCGACAGCTCCCGCCTGGTGAGGGGCCAGGGCATCTGGCCTTCGGGTTCCTCCTCTTCACGTCCGCGCGCGATCACGAGCAGTGTCCCGCCAGGTGCAACGAAGGAGGCGATGCAGCGAATCGCATCGGAGCGAAGACCCGGAGGAAGCGCTTGCAGGGTGTAGGACTCGAGCACGAAGTCAAACCTCCCACGCCACTCGGCCGGCGCATGGAACAGGTCCGCGGCGGTGTACTCGACAGTCGAGCCGGGGAAGCGCGCCCGGCTCCATGCGACCGCCGACTCAGAGATGTCGAAGGCGGTCGTGACAAACCCCCGGCGTGCCAGCTCCTCAGCATCATCGCCCAAGCCACCCCCCACGTTGAGCGCCGAGCCCGAGGCTGGGGCGGCCGCCTGCTCCAGCCAGGCGACGAGGTTGGGGTTAGGGGCCTGATCGGCCCAGGGGATCAACGAGTCGTCGCCCCCCGCACGCGAGTAGACGTCCTCGAACCAACCCAGGGGATCGCCCGCTTCCAGGTGCTCGTGCGCGATCTCCCGCGCAGTCGGTCTGTGTGCGTCGCTCATGTTCCGCTCGTACGCATTTCGCTACCTGCCGGTGTGCGCAGCCCGATCCGTTGCTCTCGACTCGGGGACATGGGCGCACCCTCGTGGCCATCATCTCGGACCTGGTGGGTGGCGATGGAGCTAGCGGGGTGAGCGCTGCCTTGGTCGCGTGGCCCTTGTAGCCGAGGGCTCTCCCGGTGTCGAGCATCGACGTAACCCGCGGGAGGCCAGGGGCCGGCAAGCCGGTCCAACGGGCCGCGCACCTCGCGTCGAGGCCCTCCGAGAGATCGCACGCGGGATGGGTGAGGGCGGCCGGGCGAAACGCGCGCGGGGTAGCGGCGGACGGCCGGAGCCTGGGCGAGCTAGTCCTTGCGGGGCTCGCGTACGTAGCGGCCGCCGTTTTGCTCGGCGAGGCCCTTGGCGAACTTCGTGGGGGCCTTGTCGCCGAGGCAGATCACGTGCACGACCACGCGGCCGAAGAGGTTCCAGCGGCGGACCGCAGCGTGGATGCGCTTGACGGAGTCCGCCTTGCCCCCCCGGATCGGCAGGCCGTCGGTCAGCACGAAGAGGGTGTCGACGGTGCTGTCGTGGTAGCGATCGAGGGCACCGCCGCCCGCGACGGCGAAGGCGAAGTCGAGGACGTCGTAGGTGCGCGTCCCCAGGTTCATCGTCAGCCCGCCGATCCACTCCCGGGCCAGGGCGACGTTCTCCTCCGTGGCCGGGAGGACCTCCGGCGAGAACGGGTCGAGGGTGCCGCCGAAGGCGATCACGCCGAAGCGACGGCTCGGCGACAGGCGGCCGAGGACGGCCGAGAGCTCCTCCTTGGCCCGCGCGAAGCGGGACGGGTTGGCCTCCTCGGGAGCGTCCTCGCCCTGGTACAGGGGCGCCTGCATGGAGAGGGAGCGGTCGAACAGGAACAGGGTCGACTCGCCCTCGATCGGGATCCCGTGATAGACCGCCTGATCGGCCACGGCGGATGACTCGGAAGGCTCGCCGCCACCGAGAGCGACGTCGCCCGCGGCGTAGGCGGCGCCCTCCTCCTCGAACCAGCGCTGCCATACCGAGGGCGAGGTTCCCAGGGGACGTCGCGTCAGGATCTCCAGCGACCGGCCCATGCGGGTCCGCGTGCGGCCGCTCTCCTCGCCGAGCCGCCGCACCAGGGGCGCGATCGCCGCCGGCGACGCCGTCCGGGCGAGGGCCTCCGCCGCCTGCTCGCGCAACACGGCGTGCTCGTGTGACAACAGCCCGATCGCAAGGTCGTCGGCGGACCGGCCCCTTGGCCCCAGGGCCCCCGCGGTGCGCAGGAGGACGCACATCACGCCGGGCTCATGCCTGCGGCGCAGGGCCCGCGCGAGGAGGTCGTCGGCCTTCGGGCCGGCGTGGGCAGCGAGGGCCGGCAGGGCCGAGCGCAGGGAGAAGGGCAGGCGACGGCGCTCGAGAGCCTGTTCGAGGAGGAAGTGGGTCGCCACCGGATCGCGCAGGGCGAGCAGGTGGGCGCGAACGGACTCCTGCAGGCTCCTGAGGGGGTCGAGGCCCGGACGAACCTCGAGCTGCTTGTTGCGTCGCCCGTTCTCGAGGTATCCCAGGCGCTCGGCTTCCAGCGGCGCGGCCTCGCTCTCGAGCTGGACGAAGGCGTCCAGGAGCGACCGGGCGGCCTCGCGTGTGTCCTGGCCCGCGAGCGCCGCCAGTGCGGCCTCGCGGCGCTCCTGGTTGGCGGCGGGATCGCGCGTGGCCCGGAAGGCCAGATCGAACTCGCGCAGGGCCGCGGCGTCGGCGCTCCCCTGGGGGGCGGCGACCGCGAGGGCCAGGATGCCAGCGGCCGTCGCGAGCATCACCCCACTCCGGTCGGCTCCGGCCCCCGCGCCGTCGAGCGGCGCAGAGCGCGACGCTGGCCTCGTCCCATGGTCAGGTCCGCTCGAAGAACCACACGAAGGAGGAGCGCTGCGGGCGCGGGACGAGCTCGTCGAGCTCCTCCTGCGCCGAGCGCTGCTTCTCGGAGAGCGCGCGGCGCTGCTCCGCCGTGGCCTCGAAGGTCCCGCGGAAGATCTCCCGGGCCGCTTCCCCATCGGGGTCGAGTCCTTCGGCCGCGGCCGCGGCCGCGGCCTCGGCGGAGACGCGCTCGAAGAAGGCCTCGAGCTCTGCCCGGGTGGTCTCGAGTCGCGCCTGCAGCTCGGCCACGCGGGCGGTCTCTTCTTCGCTCAGGGGACGACCCGCGGGCTGCCAGGTCGAGTAGGCCCCGACGAGGAGGTCCAGGTCCCCGTCGCCGTCGAGGTCCGCGATCTCGGGGTACAGGCCGACGTCCGGACCGGTGGGCTCCTCCCCGCCCGACAGCCGGGGCGCGATCAGGTCGCGGAGCGGACCGAAGGCCGGTGCGCCCGGTTTGCCGTGGTTGAGGGAGAGGACCACGCCGCCCCCCAGGCCCTTCTCACCGTGTTCCTTCCCGAAGGTCCCGGCCACGAGGTCCTGGTCTCCGTCCCCGTCCCAGTCCACGAGCTTGGGCGTCGTCATCTTGGCCGGCAGGGCGAACTCCTCCCCGCCCGCCAGGACCGGGACGTTCACGCCCGAAAAGCGCGGCTCGGCGTTCGTCCCCTCGTTCATCTGGCGGTAGAGCCGCCCTTGCTTGTAGCTGCCGAGCAACAGGTCGAAGTCCCCGTCCGCGTCCCAGTCGAAGGCGACGGCGGAGACGCAGCGCAGGCCGTTCTCCTCGCCGCCGGGGAGCGCGCGGCCGGTGTCCTGGTGTTCGTCCTCCTCGTAGCTCCAGAAGCTGGAGATCACAAGGCGCCTGCCGTCGGCGTCCAGGACGTGATCGGGCTGGTCGAAGCCGGCCTCACCCCCGAGCGCCACGTGGACGGAACCGTCGAAGGTGGCGCTGACGTAGTCGGTGTGTCCGTCGGCGTTGAAGTCCACGAACTGTGAACCCATGCCGATGCATCACCAGTTGTTGAAGTCGAGCTTCTCCCCGTCGGTGGCAAGGAGAGGCTCCTCGGGACCGAAGGTCAGCCGCTCGTCCGCCAGCGCGTAGGCGACCGTCGGCCTTCCCGGAAGGTCTGCGATCACGACGTCGGCCCGGCCGTCGCCGTCGACGTCGTGGAGGGCCGGCGAGGGGTACAGGCGCTTCGCCCCGAGGAAGCCGTCGCCCGCCATCAGGCGCACCGGCGGCTGGAAGCGCGCCGGCGGATGCGGGTCGGACTCCTGGGCGTGGACGGCGGGCAGGGCGACGAGAGCCAGCAGCGCGGTGCCGGCGAAGTGGGTGGCGTGCATGGGAGCGGTCTGGGAGTTCGGATGGGAGCGCGGCGGCGGGCCACGGGCCCGCGTACGCGGTGGTCCGGACCATCCTACCCCCTCCGGTCCCCCACGGCCTCCCGCCCTTCCCCCGCGCGCCCCCGACCGCGGCGGCCCAGGGCTCGAGGGAGCGGTTCCGCTTGGGTCTCGACGAAGCGGGAGGACGATGAGGGTGGCCACCGGGCCGGCGCCCCTCGGCATGGCGCGAGCACCCCTCGGCGGCCGGTTCGTTCCGTCGAACGGGCGGAGCCTCTTGACACTCCTCCCCCCCCCCCCCCGACTAGTGTCAGAGGGTTGCGCTGGTGCTCTGCTCGCGCGCACCCTTCCCTCTCTCGCCGAAAGGAACTCGCGTGGTCTCGCCCGCCGGCCTGCCTCGCCTGCTGTCGGTCGCCTTCGCCGGCTTCGTCGTTTTCCCCCTGGTCTGGGTGTCTCCGCCAGCGCCCGGCCCAGCCGCCGATGAGGCCTGTCCCGACACCTGTGGACCCGAGGGGACCGAGGACCCCCTCGTGGGGTCGAGCTGTGCCACCGTCGACTTCTGCCCGGTCAGCCTCGGCAGCGTGGTGGGCACGGCCACCGAATCCTGTGCAGCCACTTGCCGCGTGTGCACGCTGCGCGTGGAGTTGGAATGGAACTGCTCGGGTTGCCCGAACGGTTGCACCTACCTTTGGGAGAACCGCAGCCACGACAGACAAGGCGCCGCGCTCCCCATCGAATCGGGAACCGGAATCGCGAAGGGGATCGGAAAGGTCACGCAGTCGCTCACGACGAGCTGTAACGGCCCCGAGACGCAGTTCGGCATCTCGATCGAGGGCACCCTGGGAATCTACACGCTCGAGTGTCCTTGTGACTGATCCCCATCCGGAGCGACCCGCCCGCTTCCCCGCGGCTCGACTGGCCGCGATCGCGTCCTTCCTCGCAGTCGGAATCTTGGTGGTCTGGAGAGTCGCGAGTCCCGCGATCCCCGACGCTGCGGCTCTCGAAGCCCCCGAGACCGGGACCGTCGATGCCACCACCTCCGCCGACCGGGGGACGGGAGAGCCCACACTCCCCCGCGCAGCGCCGGCACCCCAGGCCGTCGGGGACCCACCGGCCGAGCCGGGCGAGGAGCGCGTCGCCGTGGCGGCCGCGGACGAGCTCCCGTGGGCCGGCTGCATCTTGAAGCTGCGCACCGACCTGGCCAACTTCGAGAAGAACCCCGATACCTTCCGCGGCAAGACGCTCATCAAGCAGACGATCATCACCTGGTGCGACGCGAACGGCACTTCCATGCCCCAGGGGGAGGAGGATCGCAGCAAGCTCAAGTTCGACGACCAGCACCACTACATCTACCGGATCGACCCGCACCTCGGCCCCCGCTACTGCACGTGGACCCGTGACGAGTTCCCCGAGTACTGGGAGGTGACCGAGGTCGATGAGAATCGGGAATTCCTCCAGATCCCAAGACTGTCTCCCGAGCTGCGCCAGACGATCATCGACCGGGCGAACATGGTGTTGCAGTTCGCCTCGGGAGGCGGGTGAACCCCGAAGGTCCCCGCGTGAGCGGATCGGCGAGGTCACACCGACCTCGTCGGGCAGGGCCAAGCCTCTCACGGGTTGAACCCCACCTCGAGCCCGTCGGTCAGGTTCGAGCCGCTCCCGAAGAACCGCCGGCCCCGCGGGGCGTGGCGCGCCGAAGCGACGGGTGTGCGGTACGCCCGTGTTGGTGAGGTGGCGACGGGTGTGCGACACCGTATGCGCCTTCGGCGAAGACAAACTGCGCACATCGGCCATGGGTGTGCCGAGGCTTCCCTAGGCACACTTCCTGAGCCGAACTCTGCCCCGGGAATGCGTCCGCTGGCCGACCGAGCGGCCTGGAACGGTCGCCGCCGACAGCGAATGTCCGCAGCGACCTTCATACAGAACCCACACACTCCTGCGGCCCTGCTCCGGAGAAGCCACTCGTGACAGCGACCCTCTCTGCCCTCGATACCTGCCCGCGGTTTGGATTCGACCACCTGGAGAGCGAGCCAGGAACGTCTGGACGGATGCGCCGGAGGCCGGCTCGAGCCTGGGTGACGGGTGGGGCCCTTGCCATGCTGATCAGCGTCAGCTGCGGCGATTCATCGGCTTCGCCCGATGAGGCCGACAATCCCGGGGCGTCCGAGGAGGCCACCGTTCAATACGAAGCTTCGGTGCTCTACGAGCGGTACTGTCTCAGCTGCCACGGCGAAGAGGGCTACGGCGACGGCGTCTCCTCCCCGCTGCTGTTCATCAAGCCCCGTGACTTCAGCATGGGGATCTTCAAGTTCCGCACCACCCTCGGGGGAATGCCCACGGACGAGGACCTGTACCGGACCATCGAAGAGGGAGTCGGTGGGACCGAGATGAGTCCCTACGAGAACCTCCCCCCCGAGGCCATCAACGAGCTCGTTGCCTACGTCAAGAAGCTGACCGTGGGCGAGATCGAGGTCGCGGACGAGGAAGAGGCCAAGGAACTCGAGGGGCTCCAGGAGGTCATCGAGGACGACGGCTGGTACTACGCCCGCATCAACTGGTTCGAGTTCAGGGGCGTGGGCGAGAAGATCACCGTCCCGGAGCCGCCGAAGCCCACCCAGGAGCTCGTCGACCGGGGGAAGGAGCTGTTCACGGGAATAGCGACCTGCAACACCTGCCACGGCGACGAGGGTCTGGGCGACGGCACGGCCGGCCAGGATCTGGTCGACGACTGGGGCGTCCCCATCAAGCCGCGGAACTTCAAGGAAGACCAGTTCAAGGGTGGCTCCGATCCCGAGGACCTCTACCTGCGCGTGGTGATCGGGATCCCCGGTACACCGATGCCCTCCTCGAGGGGCGTCATCACGGACCCCGAGGACGTATGGGCCATCGTCTACTACGTCTTGAAGCTCAAGGGCAGGCTCTACATTCCCAAGTGAGGCGAGAAGCATGGGCCACGAGGTACTCTGCTGGTTCGGTATCGTCCTGCTCGTCGGCGTCCAGGGCTGTGGCGGATCCGAAGCCCCCCCGGCCGAGGAGGAGCCGAAGCTCAACCTCGAAGCGGCGGGCAAGCGAATCCTCGAGCGCAAGGAGCTGCCCATCGGAATGCCCGCGCCCGACTTCGAACTCGTGGACCAGGACGGGAAGACGGTCACCCTCGGCGACCTGCGAGGTCCGGTCATCGGCATCGGCTTCATCTACACGAGCTGCCCGGACGTGTGCGGACTTCTCGCGGCCAGCTTCCTCGATATCGAGAAGCAATTCGTGGAGGCGGTAGACGAGGGTGACCTACAGTTGGTGCTCATCACGACCGACCCCGAGACCGACGTTCCCGAGCGCCTCAAGAAGTACACCGACGGGAATGGCGGTAAGTGGAGGTTCCTCACCGGCGACATGGCCGCGTGCGAGGAGGTCTGGGATGCCTACGGTGTCCAGCGGACCGTCAACCCGTCCGCCGATTACGTGTACCACACCTACAAGATCGTCCTGATCGACGGCGACGGGAACATGCGCTACGAGTTCATCGGTCTGGACGATCCCGAAGCGGATCTCGTCAGGGACCTCACCTTCTTGCTTGGAGAGTCATGAGAAACGACCTGTATCGAGTGCTTCCCTTCATCTTCGGAGGGGGATGCCTGCTGGTCGGTTGCGGTGCAGGCGATGCCACCGAGGCGTCGGCCAGCGAGCTGAACCCCGTGGAAGCGGCGCTGGTCCACGCGAACGAGCCCTTCATCAACCGGGACGAGCTGCTGGTACCGAAGGCCGCGCCCCCGTTCGCCCTCACCGACCAGAACGGAGGGCCGGTGACGAATGAGGACCTGGCCGGGAAGGTCGCCCTCATCGGCTTTGTCTTCACGAGCTGTCCGGACATCTGCCGCAATATCACGGCGACGTACCTGGACATGCAGGACGAGTTCGCGGACGACGTGGATGAGGATGATCTCGAGCTCATCCTGATCACGACGGACCCCGAGCGTGACACCACCGAACAGGCCAAGAAGTACACCGAAGGCTTGGGGGGGAAGTGGGCCTTCCTGACCGGGACAGCCGACGAGCTGGACAAGGTCTGGAACTCCTACCACGTGACTGTCGATCAGCACGTGGATGCCGAGAAGAGCAAGCACAGCTGGATGGTCGTCCTCATCGACCGCAGCTCGAAGATCCGGATTCGCTACGTGGGCCAGGATGTCCCCAGGGACATCTTGACCGCCGACGTCCGCTCAATGTTGGAGCAGAAACCATGAAACAGAAGATGACTGCTGGTGCCACCGTCTGGTTGGGTTTGGTCGCCGGTCTCGTGGCAGCGTGCGGAGGAAGCACCGGTCCGGTGACCAGCGAGGCCAAGGTGGGCGAGTATATCGTCGGGACCAAGCGGTTCGCCGGTCCCTACCAAAGAGTCGCCGGTGCGTCTCGGGAGGCCGACGAGGAGCTCGGGCCCGCTGACACGACGATCGAGCTCAAGGCGGCCATCGCCGGCTGGGACCCCCCTGAGTTCACGGTCAAGAAGGGCGATGTCGTCGAGATCAAGCTCATCGGCACCGACAACGGACAGCTCCCGGCACTCACCGGGATAGAAAAGAGGTTCACGGGCCACGGCTTCCACGTCTACGCCTACGACATCTGGGCCAACGGGCTGCGCGCCGGTGTCGAACGAACAGTCAAATTCAGGGCCAGTGAAGCGGGTACCTTCCCCTTCGAGTGCGTCGTCTTCTGCAGTCCGGACCACTACAAGATGGTCGGCACCATGACCGTGACCGAGTAACTGGGGAGTTCAGGAAGCATGATCAAAATAAGGAAGACTCACGTTGGGGTGCTCTCCGGAGCCGCCTTGGCCGTATCCGCCGCAGCTCTGCTCTGCCTGCCGTCCTGCGAACAGGGTTCTTCGGCCCCCTCCGCGGGCGCCAGCCCCTTCGCTCGTCCCTTCCCGATGCCCCACGGGTATTGGAAGAAGACGGACGAGTTCTACTGCTTCGCGAGTGGTGGTCAGCAAGGGGGCATCTACGTCTACGGGATGCCGTCGATGAAGCTGCTCTCGGAGATCCCCATCTTCAACGTCGACCCACGCTGGGGGTGGACCACCGCGAACCCCGAAGTGCGCGAGATGATGACGAACCCCCGGACTGGGGAGGTCCTCATCTCCGGTGACACGCACCACCCGGTCTTGAGCCGCAAGGACGCGAAGTACGACGGAAAGTGGCTGTTCATCAACGACAAGCGCAACGCGCGGATCGCACGGATGAACCTGGCCACGTTCAGGACCGAGGAGATCCTGTGGATGGAGAACGTCCCGGGCGGGATGCACGGATTCAGCTCCGGCCCCAACACGGAACTCCTCATCGGGAACATCGAACTCGAGTCCTATCCGGCCAAGGAAATCCGCGACTACCTGGGCGCCGAGGTCGACATCGACCTGATCAAGGGCCCCTACGTGTCGTGCGTGTTTGGGGTGAAGGTCGCGCCCGACGGGACGATGAAGACCGCCTGGCAGGTCTGGGGACCGTGGCAGTACGACCTCGCCCGCGCGGGCTGGGGCGAATCCGACGGCTGGTTCATCAACACCGCCTACAACACGGAGCGTTCGGTCAACACGGTCGGGATGTTCAAACGTCCGGAGGACTACGTCTTCTACTGGAACATCGCGAGCATCGAGAAGGCCGTTGCGGATGGCAAGTTCATCACGACCGAAGAGGCACCCGACGTGCCCGTCATCAAGTGGTCTGATATCGAACTGTACGCGGCGCCCTGCCCCTTGAACCCCCACGGGCTGGATATCGACCCGACCGGTCGCTACGCCCTTTCCAGTGGCAAGGCGACGACCCTCGTCCGCCACTACGACTTCCGCAAGGTCAAGACGGCCATCGAGGAGCAGAACTTCATCGGCGAGGAGTTCGGCGTCCCCATCATCGACAAGGAAGCGATCTCCGGTGACATCGACACGGGCCTCGGCCCCACGCACATCGAGTACGACAACGAGGGCTACTGCTACATCGGATTCTTCGTGGACTCCGACGTGAAGAAGGTCGCCCTGGGCGATCCGTGGGACAAGAAGCACGGTCATGAGCCCTGGTCGGTGGTCGACACGATCCCCGCCCACTACTCGGTCGGACACCTCATGGTGCCGGGCGGTGATTCGGCCGAGCCCTACGGGAAGTACCTCGTCATCATGAACAAGCTGACGAAGGACACCTTCCTGCACCATGGACCTCTCATCTGCGAGAACCACGAGCTGTACGACATCGAAACGGTCCCGGCACCTCTGATCGATCAGATGTCGCTGCCGCCCGAGTCTCACTACGCGCAGGGCATTCCGGTGAGCCTGGTCACCCAGCACGCCAAGTCGGTCTACGACCTGCCCTCCACCCTCCCGACTCCGGGTGTGGCCTACGACTACGACAACAAGAAGGCCACGGTGACCATGACCTGTGTGAGGAGCTTCTTCACCCCCGACATGTTCACGGTACCACAGGGCTGGGACGTCGATGTCCAGATCCAAAACGTCGAGATGTCCCTGGACATGACCCACGGCTGGGCATTGACCGGCTACGACGTGATGGAGAGCATCGATCCCGGCGAGCACAAGACGCTGCAGTTCAAGGCCACCCACGAGGGCGTGTTCTGGTACTACTGCCTGTGGTTCTGCAGTGAACTCCACATGGAGATGCGCGGCCGGATGATCGTCATCCCAGAGGCCGAATGGACCCCCGAGCTCGAGTGGAGCGCGCTGAAGTAGACTTCACGCAAGAGAGGCGCATGATGCAGGCGTTGATCGTCGGGCTGCTGGCGAGCTGCGTATGGACTCCGGTTTCCTTGGCTCAGAGCCTGGGAGCCCGGAGTCCCGTAACCGCGAAGGCGCACGCTAAGATCACGCTGAGCGTCGAGATCCCCAATCCGGTGGGATCCAAGTACCTCAACCTGTGGATCCCGTACCCGGTCTCAGACGCATATCAGACCATCGAGAACGTCGAGGTCACCGGCAACTTCCAACGCCAGGGCGTGTACCGCGAGACCGACTTCGGGAACACGGCGCTCTACCTGCGCTGGTTGCAGGTCCAGGGCAACGCCACCGTGAACTTCACCTTCGAGGTCAAGCGACACGAACGCGTGGTCAGGGACCTGGTCGCTAGCGAGAAGTCTCCTTCCATCCTGGCAGAGCCCTTCTTGGAGGTCGATCCAGGGGTGGTGTTGGCCCTCGCCGATATCGTGGAGGCCATCGACGTCGGCGACAAGCCGATCGTGGATAGGGCTCAGGCCATCTATGACTACATAGTCGACAACTTCGAGAGGGACCCAAGAATCGTAGGCTGTGGCACGGGGAACGTCCCCACCTTCCTGAACGTGCGCAAGGGCAAGTGCGCGGACTTCTCCAGCACGTTCATCGCGCTCGCGCGATCCGTGGGCGTACCCGCGAGGGAGGTCTACGGCCTGCGCATCTCGAAGGAGGCCAGGGAAGACATCTCGGACGACTACCACTGCTGGGCAGAGTTCTTTGCACCTGAAATCGGCTGGGTGCCTGTGGACCCCTCGGACGTGGTCAAGTTCGCCAGCAAGAACGGTCTCGCCCTCGATGACCCTCAGACTCTTGAAAAGCGCGAATACTACTTCGGAGCCGTCGACGAGCACCGCGTGAGGTTGGGTACCGGCCAGGAGATCCTGCTCGCACCCGTCCAGTTGCTCGGCCCGTTGCCCTACTTCATGTGCCCGTACCTCGAGGTCGGCTACGAGAGCAACTGCGAGGGCGCCGACCTCAAGAAGATGAATCTGAAGGGCCTGACCTTCACGGCTCCCTGCCACCCGATCGTCGAACGCCGTTCGCTGATCGGAGTCGGCGAAGAGGCACCTGTATTCAGCGGCCAGACCGTGAGTGGGGAGTCCTTCGATGTGGCTCCGTTCATCGGCTCGAAGTACCTGATACTCAGCTTCTTCGCCACCTGGTGAGGACGCTGCATGTGGGAGTCCGGTGGACTCCAGAAGGTGAGCGAGGAATACGCGGACCGCGACGTCCGGGTCGTTCGGGTCTCATCCAACGAGAAACGTGAGAAGGTCTCCAGCTTCGTCAAGGACACGGGGGCCACGTTCCCGGTCCTCCTGGACATGGACAGCACGATCTCCGAGCAGTTCGGGATCAAGTACTTCCCGACGACGGTCATCATCGGCAAGGACGGCAAGGTCCGCCACGTTGCCGGCCTCCTTCCAGAGGAAGACTTGCGCACGGCCGTTGACGCAATCCTGAGAAGAGACGGGCAATGAACGACACGCGCGGCGGAAGATGCTCTTGGCTCTTGCTTGTCGCTGGGGTCTTCCTACTGGCATCTGCCTGGCTCCCACTTCTCACGGTGCGGTTTACGTCGCCGCAGTACCCTACCGATAAGCCGACCCTGGCCGTCTACGCCGACAAGATCACCGGCGCTACCCACGAGTTCCAGGTGCTCTCGCACTACGTTGGGATCGTCTTCCCCCCGGAGGTCCCCGAGATGGAGTCGGGGTTGCTCAGGTGGGTCTTCGCCGGCTTGGGCGTAGCCGCGCTGGTCGCGTCGGGTCTCCCCCGGCGGACCCGCAGGATCTCGGCCTCGCTGCTGATCCTGGGCATCCTCTTTCTAGCTGCCTGGGGGCAGTACCGGTTCTATCAGTCAGGGCACACCCTGGACCCCGAGGCACCGATGCGGATGGCGGTGAAGCCCTTCACTCCCCCCCTGTTCGGCTGGGTGAAGATCCACAAGATCGCCATCTACCACCTGCCACACATCGGCTCGGCCCTCATGCTCGGGGCTCTGGGGTCGCTCATCCTGTCGCTTCGTACGGTGTCGCACACCCGTCGCCACCCCACCGACACGGAAGTACCGCACACTCCGTAACCGCCCCCCTCTTTCCCCCGTCCCTCTTCCCATGGGACGCAGACCGAGAGCGGACGGGCCGGGCACCTGGCACCACGTCATCAACCGCGGCATCGCCAGGCGGCCGCTGTTCGAGACCCGTTCCGACGCGCGCTTCTTCCTGGCGCGCCTGGTGCGCCAGGTCCGCCGCGGGCGCGTCGAAGTCCACGCCTACTCCCTCCTCACGACCCACTTCCACCTCCTCCTGCGCAGCCCCATTGGGGAGCTCTCCGAGGCGATGCGCCGGGTCCAGAACGAGCACTCCCGGCAGTTCAACCGCCGCCGCAAGCGCGACGGCTCCCTCGTGCGTGGCCGGTTCTTCTCCAAGCTGGTCGACTCCATCGAGTACCGTCGGGCCGTCGTGCGCTACATCGACCGCAACCCCCTGGGTGCCCGCATGGCGACGAGGATCGGAGAGCACGAACTGGGGAGCGCGCGGCACTACCTCCATGGGAACGGCCCCCGCTGGTTGAGTCGGGGTTGGGTGGAATCCGACGCGTGCACGCTCACCGGCCGGGACGCATTCTCGCCAGTTGCCTACCAGGAGGCGTTCGGGTCTCTCGCGCTCGGCGATGGGCGCCACCTCGCCGAGCTGATGGAGGCCCGACAGCGCTCCCATGCCGGCGACGATCCTCTCGAGGACCTGATCGGCGCCGCGCCAGAGCGGGTGCGTGCTTGGATGGTTCGCAAGGCGCGCCTGGCAGACGGCCATCGCCCGGGCCTGCCCGTCTGTGGGCTCCGGGCCGTGCGCGAAGCCCTCGCTGCCGACGAGAGCCTACGAGGCCCATGGTTGGTCGAGGAGGGGGAGCTGCTCCGGCGGGGCGGGGGATTCGCGGCTCTCGGGCTGGCGCGCGACTTGTGCGGTCACTCCCTGGAGGAGCTCGCGCGAAGCTGTGGCGGCTCTCGCGCCCGCGCGCGCAGGTTGATCGCGGGGCACCGGCGCTTCCTGATCTCCGATCTCGCCCATGCGGAGCGCGCATCCCTCCTGGCCCACGCCGCCCTCGAGCTCTGCCACGGCCGCCGCCCGGCCCCCGTTTCTCACCCAGGCGGCTGAGTCCCTGCGCCAGGCCCCCGAGCCTCGCCGTCGGGACTATCGGGACGTGCGGTACTGTCGTGTGGGGGAGGTGGCGACGGGTGTGCGACACCGTACGCCTCACTGTCAGGGTGCGTCCGCCCCCAGGCCCGGGCCGTAGACCACCGCGTTGGAGAACAGCCGCCCCGTCGCTGCGTGGTGGCCGCGGAAGGCCGGCTGGGAGGCGAAGAGGATGAGCTGGCCGTGGCCGACCGATTCGGTCACGAGGTAGGCGCCCTCGGCGGTGCGCTCGCGGGCCTCGGGCCAGAGCAGGCCGGAGAGGCGCAAGGAAGCGGCGCGGGCGAGACGGACGGCGACCCCGGAGCGGGCCAACAAGACCGTCGAGCCGGAATAGAAGACCGGCAAGGAAGGCGGAGTGCCGGCGGTGATCCAGGCGTCGGGGTCGGCCCGGGCCAGGAGGGTCACGCCGAAGGGAGAGAAACGACGCAGCCACTCGTCGCGGGCGGCGGCGGACTCCGACGGCTCGGCGGCACCCGCGGCGTCTTCCTCCGCGCCACCACCGGCATCGGGCTGCGCGTCCTCCGCTGCACCGGGGGCCGAGGCCTCGGTCGGGACGCCCTCCCAGACGAGGCGCTCGTCGATCTCGACCGTGCGGGCGGCGCGCTCGCGGCGGGCGGCGAGGAGGTAGGGGTCGAGGTCGTCGAGCACGTCGCGGCGACGCACGACCGAGGACAGGCCGACACGCTCGCGGGTGAGGGCCGCGGCGCTGGAAGCGCAGGCGATCAGCGTGCCGCCGGCGCGCACCCAGGACTCCAGGTCGTCGGCCGCCGTGCGCAGGACGCCGTCGAGACCGCCCGGCGGCAGGACCAGGACGTTGTAGCGCCGCAGGTCCACGCGCTGGAGGGCCGCGGCGTCGAGGATCGTGAAGGGCACGCCCAACACCACGTCGAGGTGGTGCCAGAGGTGGCCGTAGCGGTCGGAGCTGACCGGCGAGTTGGCGAGCACCGCGATGCGCGGAGGGGTGAGCAACCCGAAGTGGCCGCCGCCCAGGTCGGGACCGTCGTCGGGGGCGCGGCCCGTGGCGGCCTCGACGACCTCCACGCCGGCCTGGGACGCCGCCTCGGCGAGGACGGCGCGGAGCTCGGAGAGGGGGCCGGGGTTCTCGGCCCGCCGCAGGAGCAGGCTGGCGCGCGCGAAGCGACGACCGGCGGCCGTGAAGGGCGCGTCGGACAGGTGCACGGACAGGCCGCGCTCCAACACCCGCGCCGCGAAGGCGACCGACCCGTCGTCGTCGCCGTCCACGGCCCAGGCCACCGGCGCCGCGCACTCGAGCAGCGCGCCGGGGGCGGTCGGGACGTCGGTCACCGCCTTCAGCGCGACCTCGACCGTGTCGCACCACCAACCGTCCAGGCCCAGGGCGTGGGGCAAGGACCAGGAGGTCACGTCGTAGATCTTCGAGGAGCCCTTGCGCTCCAGCTCCTCACGCTCGGACTGCAGGGCCGCCCGGCCCATGCGCGTGTCGAAGTCGAGGTAGGCGCGCACCATGCGACCCTGGGGCTGGCGCGCGGGGACGACGAGGGAGCCGGCGACAAAGCGCACCTCGTCCTCGCGCTGGCCCAGGGAGCCTTCCGCCCCGGCGCCGGTGAACGGCGCCTCGGCCCGGAACACCTCGACCCCCTGGCCGAGCAGGATGCGCAAGAGCTCCCGCTCGCGGCCGTGGTGGGGGCCCGGGGGCAGGACGAAGACCCGGTCGTTGCCCGGGGTGTCCGCCGCCACGCTGGCGCGCTTGTCGGCCAGGAAGCTCGCGAGCACCTCGTCGCCGCGCTCGGCGAGGGTCCAGAGGTTCGCGAGGCTCGCCGCCGCCTGGTGGTGCACCGCCTCGCGGTAGGTCAAGACCTCCCCCGAAGGCCGCCGGACGGGCGTCCCGGCGGTGGCGGCCTGCTCGTAGAGGATCCCCACCGCTCCGGCGAGCGAGCTCCACGAATCGGAGTAGAACGGCGCCCAGCCGTCGGCCCACTCCCGCGTGTAGTAGCTCCAGCCGTGCTCGTCGAAGGCGCGCGCTGCGCCCGCGGCAAAGGTGCTCTGCCACTCGACGTGGCGCGGGCCGAAGGCGGGGTGGATGGGCTCCGCCTGCGGGTAGAAGAGGAAGGTGTCGAGGCTCCCCATCTCGTGGGCGTCCACGAAGAGCTGCGGATGGAAGGAGAGCACCGCACGCCAGCGCCCGCGGGTCTCCGGCTGGGTCCCCGCCATCCAGTCGCGGTTGAGGTCGAACAGGTAGTGGTTGCCGCGCCCGTGGGGCCAGCGGCCGCGGTGCATGCCGGCGTAGTCGAAGTTGGGCGTGTAGCCCGCCGACTGCTCGACCATGCCGATGATGCGCTGGCGGCCGTCGGGGTTCATGCAGGGGTCGATCACGACCACGACCTCGTCGAGCAGGCGCGCCGTGTCGGCCGTGGTGTCCGCCGCCAGGTGATGGGCGAGGGCCACGGCCGCGTCGGTCCCCGACAGCTCGTCCCCGTGGATGCTGTAGCCCATCCAGGCCACCGGCGGCGTGCGGGCGATGATCTCGAGGGCTTCCTCCTCGCTCAGGCCGCGCGGGTCGGCCAGGCGCGCGTGGTCGGCGCGGATGGCGTCCATGCGCGCCTGGTGCGCGGGCGAGGCGACCACCGCGTAGACCAGCCGCCGCCCCTCGTGGGTGCGGCCGTAGTCGGAGAGCGTGACGCGCTCGGACCCGGCGGCGAGGGCCTCGAAGCAGGCGAGCACCTCAGCGTGGTGGCTGAGGCGCGAGCCGAGGGCCTGCCCGATGACCGCCTCGGGGTCGGGCACCGAGGCGTCGTAGGCTGCGCCGGGGAAGAAGGGCGCGTCGTAGGCGACCTGGGGCGGGTCGCCGAAGCGCAGGACCGCGTCGCCCTCTCCGCCCTGGATCACGGCGGAAGCGGCGGGGGGCGGGACGGCGCAGCCGAGCAGCACCGCGATCACGAACAGGGTCGGAGATGAGGCGGTCTTCATGGGCGAACAGCGTACGGACCGCAGCCGTGCTTTGTCCTGACCCGCCCGCCGACGGGGGCGGCAGGCATCGGAGCGGTGGTTGGAGGGGACCGCGGCCAGGGGCTCGAGCGGCTCCCGCGGCGGAGGGGAGGGGCGAGCGGTGTGCGGCACTCTCGTGTCGGTGGAGTGACGACGGGTGTGCGACACCGTACGCTGTCGGCGTGTCCGTCGATGTCGATCAGCTCGTCCGCCGCGTCGTTGCCCGCGTCCTCTCCGAGCGGGGGATGGCGGGCGGTGCGGCGCGGGTGGGTGGCGTCCACGTCGACGTGCGTCCCGCCGGAGAGGATCTGCGGCCCGGCGCCCCCGAGCGCACGCCCCGCTCCGAGAGCGGCGCGCGGCTGTGGTCGGCGAGCGAGGTCGCGCTGCTCCCCGACGGGGCGACGATCTCCCTGGAGCCCGGCGCGATCGCCACTCCCCTGGCCCGCGAGGAGGCCCGCCGTCGCCGCATCCGCATCGAGAGCGGAAGCGGGGGCTCGGCGGGCCGGCGCCTGCGCGTCGCCGTCGGCTCCGACCACGGGGGCTTCGAGCTCAAGGGCAAGCTCCTGCGCGTCCTCGGCGAGGCCGGCCACCACGCCGTCGACATGGGCTGTAACGGCCCCCACGCCGTCGACTACCCCGATTTCGCCCTCGCCGTCGCCCGTGCCGTGGCCGAGGGGCGCGCCGACTTCGGCATCGCGATCGACGGCGCGGGGATCGGCTCGGCGATCGCCGCGAACAAGGTACCGGGCGTGCGCGCGGCGATGTGCCCCTCCCCCCGCCTCGCCGCCAACGCCCGCGAGCACAACTTCGCCAACGTCCTGTCCCTCGCCGGCGACCTCGGCGAGCTCGACGCCGCCGAGATCGTGGGCGCGTTCCTCGCCACGCCAGAGGGCGCCTGCCGCCACGAGCGCCGCGTGGCGAAGATCGCCGACGCCGAGGGCCGCTACACCTCCCGCCGCCGCGCCGTACGGCGCGTCCTGGAGAGAGAGGAAGGCTGACGCCGTGGACCCCCGCCGCCTCGAGGAGATCCTGACCGAGATCGCGCGCCAGATCGTCGACCACGGCCCCGACGGCGTGCACTACGGGTCCTGGGGCTGCACGTCGATCCAGGTCGAGCTGTGCCCCGACCACGTCCAGGGGGTGCTCGACGCCGGCGCCTGCCGCGTCGGGGTCTGCGACCCCCACGCCGCCGGTCTCTCGGGGCTGGGCGGGGTGATCGACCACACCCTCCTCAAGCCCGACGCCACGGCGGCGGAGGTCGACCGGCTCTGCGACGAGGCGCGCACCCACTCCTTCGCCTCGGTCTGCGTCAACGGCGTGTGGGTCAAGCGCTGCGCCGAAATCCTCTCCGGCTCGCCGACCCTGGTCTGCACGGTGGTCGGCTTCCCCCTCGGCGCCGTGGCGCCCGAGGTGAAGGTCTACGAGGCCCGCCGCGCGATCGAGGACGGGGCGTGCGAGATCGACATGGTCATGAACGTCGGCGCCCTCAAGTCGGGGGACGACGAGTTCGTGCGGCGAGACATGGCGGGCGTCGCCGAGGTCTGCCACAAGCTCGGCGCGAAGCTGAAGGTCATCCTGGAGACGGCGCTCTTGACCGACGCCGAGAAGGTCCGCGCCTGCGAGCTCGCCAAGCGCGCCGGCGCCGACTTCGTAAAGACCTCGACCGGGTTCTCCAAGGGCGGGGCCACCGCCGAAGACGTGGCGCTGATGCGGCGCGTCGTGGGTGAGGTGATGGGCGTCAAGGCCTCGGGCGGCGTGCGCGACACCGAGCAGGCGCGCGCCATGATCGCGGCGGGCGCGACGCGCATCGGCGCCTCGGCGTCGGTCTCCATCGTCGGGGGCTGACCCCGCGGCTCGCACGGGATCTCGCTCCCACACCGCGGGAGCGCGCCTCAGTCGCCCGCCAGGAGACCGCCCTCGCGCAGGCGGTCGGCGATCAGGAACTCGTCGGGCGCGGGCCGCCCGCCGCCCTCGAAGAAGGCGATGCGCGTGGTGTCGACACCGGCCATCGCCGCGGCCAGCCTGCACAGGCGCACCACGTCCATGACCCGGTCCTCGAGGCGGCGGCCCGGCGGCTCCTGAACCACGAACTCCACCACACCGCCCTCCACCGTGGAGCCGTCGATGCGCACCGGCTCGGCGGGACCGACCACCCGCAAGCGCACGGGGCGCTCGCCCTGAAACAACGGGCAGCGCCCCACCAGGCCCCACAGGCGCACGCCGTCGTGGGCCCGGAACTTGATCTCCTGCACCTCGACAGAGCGTGAAGAGAGATCGGGACGCTCCAGGGTGAGCAGGCCGTGACGAACCAACTGCTGCAGTTCCAGGCGCTTACGCCAGTAGTCGGGGTCGAGGAGGGAAGGGTGCAAGAAACCGGTGGCGTGCAGATACGAGTCGTCGCGGACAGCCGGGGAGGGGAGGCGATCCGAACGGCGAGCCTGGCGAAAAGCGGTGGTTTTCGACCGTCGGCGTGAAAGGTGGCCGGCCGCCCTGCGCACAGAGCCGTTCGGGTCGCGGCGGGCCGCCGGCGGCCCCGCACGGGCGTGTAAGGCCATCGTAGGGGGCTCTCGGATCGCCCGAGAGCACACTGCAGGTCGGCCCGCCCATGACCTATCATGCGGCCACCCGCGAGGCGGCAGGCTCCGATGAGGGCCGTGCGGTCCGCCGCGAGGGGTCCTTCGATCACGCCGGGCGAGCCCGTCCGGCCACAGGAGTACAGAGAGCCAAGGGGAACGGATGAAGACGGTCGCACATTGGTTGGTGGTGGGGGGCACCGCCCTGGCCTCCGGGTTCTACGACGGTGCGGCAGCGGCCGCAAAACCGAGCATGAACCCAATCGTAGCGGGCCTTGATTTCGATGACGCAAAGGTCGTGGCGGTCCGTGCGAAGCGCGTGCTCGTGCGCCCCGGCGTGACCCTCTCCGACGCGGTCGTCCTGGTGCGCGACGGGGTGATCGAAGCGGTGGGCGAGGACCTCGCCGTCCCCGAGGGCGCGCGCGTGGTCGAGGGCTCGGTCTGTTGCGCGGGCTTCATCGATCCCTGGTCCGCCCTGGGCCTGGAGTCGGGGGTCCTCTCCGACCCCAGCCCCGACGCGGCGACCCGAACCGCGGACGGCCTAGATCCCTACGAGGGCGACCACCTGCGGACCCAGGCCCTGGCCGCCGGCGTGACCAGCGTTCGCCTGCAAGGCGGCCGATCCGCGGCGATCGGCGGGCTGGGCGCGATGGTGCGCCTCGATCCCGACCTGCCAGCCGGCGCCTCCCTGCTCGACGACCGGACGTCCCTCGCCATGGCCGTCGGCCTCTCGGTCGACGGCGGCAGCCAGTTCATCCAACGCCCCGACGGCACCTTCACGATGATCTCGGGCGAGCGGGCCGTCGACCCCTTCGACCGCCTCTCCCAGATCGAGAAGGTCGCCGCCAAGCTCGATGAGGGCCGCGCCTACCTCATGGCCGGAGTCGAGTACCGCCACGAGCTCGAGGCGTGGGAGCTCGCGATCGCCGAGCAGGTCGAGGAGATCGAGAAGGACTTCAAGAAGGCCAAGAAGGCCCGCGACAAGAAGGTCGCCGAGGCCGAGGAGGAGGGCGAGGAGCACAAGGAGAAGAGGTACAAGGAGGACAAGAAGCCCAAGGCGCCGAAGTACGACGCCGAGAAGGAGGCCCTGGCGCTCGCCGCCGACGGCATGGTCCCCCTCGTGGTCGAGGTGCACCGCGCCGCCGAGATTCGAAACCTCTTGGCGATGACCGAGCGCTTCGATCGCCTGCGGCTGGTGATCGCCGGGGGCTCGGAGGCCCTCCACTCCGCCGACGAGCTCGCCGAGCGCGGGGTGCCGGTCATCGTCTGGCCCTCCCTGCGGGGCACCCGCCACTCCGACGAGCTCACCGGCGGCGGCCTGGAGCTCGCTGGAGAGCTCGCCGCGCGCGGCGTCACGGTGCTGTTGGGCAGCGGCGGGCGCGACGGGGAGACGACCCGCGACCTGCCCCTGCTGGCCGCCCTGACCGTGGCCCACGGCTTCGAGCGCGAAGCCGCCTTCGAGGCATTGACCCTGGGCGCCGCGACGACCTTCGACCTCGCCCATCGCCTGGGCAGCGTCGAGGCCGGCAAGGAGGCCGACCTGCTCGTCCTCGACGGCGATCCGCTCGACACCACCACCCGCGTCTTGCACGTGATCTGCGGCGGCCGCGAGGTCGCCAACCGAGAGGACTGATGCCGATGCTGGAGACCGTGACCCTCATGGCCGCCCTCGCCGCGGGCGCCGATCGCGTCGATCTGGACGCGCCGCTCGTCGGCGAACGCACGACCGTGTTCCGTGCGAGCGCCGTCCACCTCGGGGATGGGCGCGTCCTCGACCGGGGCGTCGTGTTCGTCCAAGACGGCGTGATCCGCGAGGTCGGCGTCGGCCTCGAGCCCCCCGACGGGGCGCACGTCGTCGACCACCCAGGCGACCTCTCACCGGGGCTGGTCGCCCTGCACGGCTTCGAGGGCGGCGGCGGCGAGCTCGTCGACACCACGCGGCCGATCTTGCCCAAAGCGGACGCGGCGACCGCCTTCGACCCCGACCACCCTGACTTCGGCCGTAGCCTCGACTGCGGGATCACCACCGTGGTGCTCTCGCCTCCGGCCACCGCCCTCTGCCCTGGCACGACGGCGGTCGTCAAGACCTCCGGCGGCACCGTCGTCCGCCCGCGGGCCCAGCTCGTCGTGGGTCTGTCCTCGACGGCCCTCAAGTCCAACGAGTTCCCCACGAGCTTCGCCGGGGCCCTCGCCGCGCTGTCCGAGCGCCTCGAGGAGCCCACCGGGGCCTTTCGCGCGGCGGCGAGCGGCGAGCTAGGCCTGTTGGTGAAGGCCGGGACCCGCTCCCAGATACAGCGCGCCCTCGGCTTCGTCGTCGAGCACCGCCTGCGCGGGGCGCTGTACGGCTCGTACTGGGCCGAGGACCTCGTGGGGGAGATCAAGGCCTCGGGGCTCTCGGTGGTCTGCACGCCCTCCGATCCGGGCGACGACGCCCGCTGGGCGCGCTCGATCGCGGCCCTCTCCGCCGCCGGCGTGCGCTTGGGCTTCGGCCTCGACGCCCCCGGCCGCCATCCCCACTGCCTGCGCTTCGGCGCGGCGGTGGCCGCACGGGGCGGGATGACCAACGAGGCGGCGCTCACCGCCCTGACCGGCGACGCGGCGGCCATCGCCGGCGTCTCCGATCGCCTCGGTCGCATCGACCGCGGCCTGGACGCGGACCTGGTGCTGTGGAGCGGGGACCCCCTGGACCTCGCGAGCGAGATCACCGCCGTCTACGTGGACGGCCAACGAGTCCGAGGAGGTGAGCGATGAGCCTTGCGATCACGATCACGACCGTCCTGGTTTGCGCGGGCGACGTCGAGGCGTCGAGCGCGCCGATGACCGCCACGGGAGGCCAGAACCTCGCCGTCTACGCCGATGCGGTCTACACCTCCACCGGCAAGGTGATCGAGAACGGCATGGTGCGCGTGCGGGACGGGAAGATCCGTGTCGTGAGCAAGGGCGAGGCGGGCGAGGGCGACGTCCATGTGGCGGCCGTCACCGCCGGGATGATCGACCTCTCCGGCCGCATCTCCCCCAGCGGGGACGTCGAGGAGTCGAACGAGATCACGCCGCACGTGCGGGCCACGGACGCGATCGACTTCTTCTCGGTGAGCTGGGCCCGCCAGCTGCGTAGCGGCGTGACGACGGCGATGATCTCGCCGGGGGACGAGAACGTCATCAGCGGCCTCTGTGCGGTCCTCAAGACCGGCGGCCCGCGGACCTTGTCGAGCCGCACCCTCGCGGCTGACGCCGCCCTGCGCGGCGCCTTCGGCAGCCAGCCCAGCCGGCGCAACCACGCAGCCTTCGGCAGGCCGACCGACTTCTACTCTCGGCGGCCGACGACTCGCATGGGCGTCGAGTGGGAGTGGCGCAAGGCCATGTACGACGCCATCGCCGCGGCAGGCGACCCGGCGCGGGCCTTCGCGGGCCACGAACGGCTGATGGAGGTCCTACGGGGCGAGTTGCCCCTGGTGGTCCAGGCTTGGACCACCCAGGACATCCGCACCGCGGTGTTCCTCGCCGAGGAGATGGCCGCCCACGTCGAGGGCGGAGTCCGGTTGGTCATCGACGCCGGCGCGGAGGCCTGGAAGGAGCCCGCACTGCTCGTGCGCACCAAGGCGGCGGTCATCCTGCCGCCCTTCGACCACGACGGGCGCACGAGCGACGGGGCCTTCATGGCCTGGAACGTCGCCGCGCTCTTGGCCGAGAAGGGCGTACCGATCGCCCTCTCTTCCCACAACGCGGGCGCCGCGGCCGACCGGCTCGCAGTGCAGGGCGCCTGGGCCCGGCGCGGGGGCCTGTCCTTCGAGGACACCCTGGCCGCCGTCACGATCGCTCCGGCCCGCATGGTGGGCGTCGACGAGCGCGTCGGCTCGATCGAGGTCGGCAAGGACGGCGATCTGGCCCTTTGGAATGGGACACCCTTCGAGGCCGGCTCTCGCGTCGTGGGCGTCGTCCTCGGCGGCGAGCTGGTCGTCGACCCGCGAGGAGAGGAATGAGCGTGAACCTCAGCACAGACCAACGATCCGATCTCGATCATCCGGCTAGCAACCCCGAGTCCACGAAGATGAAGCACCTCTCCCGGGCCCTGGCCCTCTCCTGTGTCGCGGCCGCCTTCGCCGCCGCTCCCGCAGCCGCCGCCGGCGACGGCACCATCGTCCTGAAGGTCGGCAAGGTCATCACCAACGCCGGCGCGCCGATCGAGAACGGCACGATCGTGATCGAGAACGGTCGCATCGTCGATGTCGGCCCCGACGCGGCGGGACGCTGGGACGCGCCCGTACGCGAGTACCCAGACCTGGTCGCCTTCCCCGGCTTCGTGGAGGCGCTCACCAACCGGGGGATGGACCGCCCCAACGAGAACGTCGACGTTGCGCCCTTCCTCGACGTTCGCGACTCGATCGACCCGGTCAACTTCTACTTCGAGGACTGCCTGCGCTGGGGTGTGACGACCATCAACGTCCAGCACGGACCGGGCTGCGTGATCGGCGCCCAGGGCCACGTCGTCAAGCCCTTCGGCATGACCGTGGAGCAGATGAGCGTCCGGCCGCGCTCGGGGATCGTGATGGCGGCCTCGCCCAAGGGCGGCAAGTCACGCGCGACCCAGGCCCAGGCCCTGCGGAGGGCCTTCAGCGGCCTGCGGCGCTACCTCGAGGGCGTCGTGCAGGAGAAGCGCGACGGGCTCGACTACGCCACGCGCGAGGCGCGCTACCAGGGGCGGGAACCCGACGAGGAGACGGCACGCGGCCGCGTGATGGCCGGCTCGGGCTGGAAGGTCGAGGGCCTCGAGCTGGTTCCGCGCTGGGAGATCGACGAGAAGCAGGAGCCCCTGTTGCGGCTGGTCGAGGGCAAGGTCCCCGCGTTCATCTACTGCGGCTCCGCGATGGACGTGCGCGTTGCGCTCGAGGTGGCCACCGACAACGGCTTCGTCGACCGCACGACCCTGGTGTTGTCGTCGAGCTGCTGGAAGGCGGCGGACGAGATCGCGGCGGCGGGCGTGCCCGTCATCCTGAGTGCGACCCTGACGGCGATCGAGCGCGACCCGGTGACCGGCGAGGAGATCGAGACCTTCGTCCCCGGCGTGTTCGCAAAGAAGGGCGTCGAGTTCGCCCTGCGCTCGTCCAACGCCTCGACCCGGTCCCTGTGGTACCAGGCGGCGGCCTGCATCGGCCACGGGATGGAACGCGAGGCCGCCCTGGCGGCGGTGACGACGGCGCCGGCGCGCATGCTCGGCCTCGAGACCCGGGTCGGGACCCTGGAGAAGGGCAAGGACGGGAATGTCTTGTTGTTCTCGGGCGATCCCTTGAGCGTGACCTCGTTCTGCGAGTTCGTCTTCATCGAAGGCGAACAGCGCTACGACCGCTCCCAGGACGTGCGCAACACGCACCTCAACACCGGCGCGCAGCCGGAGAACACCGCCCCCGAGGAGGGAGCGGGCGAGGGGGATGATGCCCCAGACGAGGACGGAGACGAGGACGACGAGGAGAAGGAAGACGAAGACGGAGAGAAGGACTGATGCTCTCGACGATCCTCCTCTGCCTCGCTCCCCTCGGCGGTAACGGCGAGGTCGCCGTCCAGGCGGGCACCATCCACACGGTCGACGCGACAGGCCTGATCGAGGGCGGCGGGACCGTCTTGATCGACGACGGGGTGATCGTCGCCGTGGGCCCCAGCGATGGGCCGGACGCGGTCCCCCTGCCCATCGGCGTGCGCGTCGTCGACTACGGCCCCGACGCGGTCATCGCCCCCGGCCTCGTGGCGGCGGACTCCACCCTCGGAGGCAGGATCGCCGGGCCGCGCACGGCGGACGCTTCCCTGCGCGGTACGGATCACTTCAACCCCTACGGCCGCTACACCAGCTCCCTGGCCGGCGGCGTGACGACCGCCTACATCGCGCCCGCGCGCTCCCGCCTCCTGGCGGGTCAGGGCGCGGTCGTCAAGCTCGCGGGCGAGCCCGGCCCCGACCGCATCCTCGCCGACGCGGCCGCCCTGCACGGGTCGATCGCGAGTGACGCCCGCAGCACGCCGGGGTACTGGGAGCCTCCGATCCCCGCCACGGTAGACGTCGGCATGGGCGTCGAGCGCAAGCAGCTCCCAAAGACGACCGCCGGCGCCCTCGTGGCGCTCGGCGAGATCCTCGACCTCGCCCGCAGCAAGTCGGCGTCGGAGGAGTACGGCCCTCAACTCGGCCCGGAGCTGGCGAGCCATCTCGAGCGCGGCACCCCATGGCGCATGCGCGCCGAGGACGCCGAGGAGGCCGGCGCCCTGTTGGACTTCTTCGGCGGCAACGGCCTGCCGTTGGTGATCGCCGGGACCCACGGCGCGGGTGAGACCGCCGAGCGCATCGCGGCGGCGGGCTCCTCGGTGGTGCTCTCCGTTCCGGTTCGACCCGGCGCCAGCCTCTTGGACCGCGGCAAGGGCGAGACCTCGGTGTGGCCGGAGTTCGGCGTGGCCGCGAAGCTCGCCGCCGCCGGCGTTCCCTTCGCCATCGCCCCCGGCGGTCAGGTCTCCGCATCGAATCTGCGCTTCGCCGCCCGAGTCGCCTCGCGCGGCGGTCTGGACGCGGCACAGGCCCTGGAGGCGATCACGATCGCCCCCGCGCGCATCCTCGGCGTGAGCGAGCGGGTCGGCAGCATCGCAGTCGGCAAGGACGCGGACCTGTGTGTCCTGAACGGCCCGCCCCTGGACATGACCTCGAGCGTGCGCGCCACCTGGGTGGGCGGTGAGCCCGCCTGGTCGGTCGAGGACGGCGCCACCGTGCTGGAGGTCGACGAGCTCTTCGTGGGCGACGGGACCATCCTCGCCCCCGGCCAGCTCCTGATGGACGAGGGCCGCATCGTCGAGGTCGGCCGAAAGGTCGCCCACCCCGCCGGGTGTACGGTCGTGCGCGGCCGGGCGGCCATGCCCGGCGTCGTGGATGCCTTGGGCCATCTGGGGCTGGAGGGCTCGGGCAAGGTCCCCAAGACGCGCTTTGCGTTCGAGGCGATCATCGAGCCCGGTGACGAGGTCGACCGCCGCGTCGCCCGCGCGGGCGTGACGACGGTCGTCATGACCCCCCGGGGCGTGAACAAGACCGGTGCTCCCGCCATGGCCTACAAGCCCGCGGCGAGCAACCTCGAGCGGATGGTCGTGGCCGACCCGGCAGTCGTCCATCTCAACTGGACCGACTCCAACCGCTACTCCGCGGGCGCGGTCGTGCGCGACAGCCTCGCGAAGGCCCTCGAGTACAGGAACAAGTGGGATGAGTACGAGAAGGCCATCGCCGCCTGGACGCCGCCGCCGCCCGAGCCGCCTGAAGAGGAGGACGAGGACGAGGACGAGGATGGAGACGAAGAGGACGAGAACGGCGAGGGCGAAGAGGAGGACGAGGACGACGAAGAGGACGAGGACGCCCCGCCCGCGCCGGTGACCGGCGTGTGGGTCGCGGAGATCTCCTTGGAGGGTGGCGACCCGACGCGCCTGCGCCTGCAGCTCTTCGACGAGGCAGGCGCGCTCTCCGGCCGCCTGCGCTGCGACACGCTCTCCGCCGAGCTCGTCCGCGTCGAGGGAGCCCTTGCGGAGGGCGAGCTGGAGCTGGAGGGCGTGGGGACCGGCGGGCGCCTGCGCCTCACGGCCGAGGTCCAGGAGGTCGAGAAGAAGAAGAAGAAGAAGAAGCGCAAGAAGGATGACGACGAGCCGGAGCCCGAGCCGCAGAAGCGCAAGCTCGTGGGGACCGTCGCCCAGGGCGAGGCTTCGTTCGCCTTCAGCGCGGAGCAGACTTCGACCGAGTACCGCGTCGCCGGGCGGCCCGAGCGGCGCAAGGTCGTTGAGGAGAAGGTCTCCGCCCCCAAGGGGAAGCCCAAGTCTCCAGGTGTCAACCCAGACCTCGAGCCCCTGCGGCGTGCGATGGAGGGGAGCGGCGCCGTGGCCGTGATCGTCCACCGCCAAGACGAGATCCTCGCCTGCGTCGACGCCTTCGAGGCCGTCGGGATCCGCCCCGTCCTGCGCGGAGCCACGGACGCCTGGAAGGTGGCCGAGCGACTGCGAGGCAGGGTGGCGGGCGTGCTGCTCGACCACCGAGTGGTCGTGGTCGATGCCGCCGAGGGCTACCGCGCACGGCGCAACCGCTACGCCGAGTTGGCCGCCGCGGGCGTCCCCGTGGCCTTCCACAGCGCCGCCGAGGAGGGTGCCGCCGAACTGCCGATGGTGGCGGCCTACGCCGTCTCCCAGGGCATGAGTCCCAGCGGCGCCCTGCGCGCGCTGACCGTCGATGCGGCGGCGATGATGGACATCGACGATCGCGTCGGGCGCCTCGCCGCCGGATTGGACGCCGATGTCCTGTTGCTGGACGGCAGCCCCCTCGAGCTGGACACGAGCATCGAGCGCGTTTGGGTCGCCGGCCGCGAGATCGGAGAGCGCTGATGTCGATCACGATCGCCCCGAGCCCCTGCGTTTCCAGCGCAACGACAGGCCGCAGAGCGGCCCAGCCGTAGGAAGCCGATCCATGAAGCGACCCTTCCACAGCCTGCTCCCCCTGGTCCTGTCCGGGGCTGCCTTCGCCTCAGGGCCCGGGAATCCGGGCGAGCCCGGCGTCGAGCAGGGGCTCGCCCTCAAGGCGGCCAAGGTCCTGACCGTTCCGGTCGACGGCCCCCAGGTCGTAGACAACGGCGTCGTGCTCGTCCACGACGGCCGCATCGAGGCTGTCGGGCCAGCGGCGACGACCGCGATCCCAAAGGGCTGGGAGACCATCGACCTCGGCGAGCGCTGGCTCGCGCCGGGCATGATCGACCTGCACAACCACGTAGCGGGCGGGCTGAGAGACCTCAACGACATGGTCTACCTGACCAACCCGGGGCTGCGTGCCTCGACGACCATCACACCGCGCAACAGCAACGTGCAGCGCGCGCTCGGCGGCGGCGTCACTTCGGTGCTGTTGATCCCCGGATCGGGGACGAACGTCGGAGGTCAGGGTGTCCTGGTGAAACTCGGCCACCATTCCTACGAGGAAGTCGAGATCCGCAATCCCGGCTCGTTGAAGCTGGCCCAGGCGGGCAACCCCGAGCGCTTCCTGTTCGGCGTGGGGCGTTCGTTCATGAACTGGAACACGCGCAACACCTTCCGGCGCGGCGTCGCCTACGCCAAGCGCTGGGAGGCGCACGAGCGCGAGGGCGGCGAGGGCCCGGCGGTCGACCCGCAGTTCGAGGTCTTCCGACCGCTCTACACCAAGCAGACCCAGGTCTCGACCCACACCCAGATGTACCAGGTCGTGATGATGACTGTCTTGATGATCAAGCAGGAGCTGGGCATCGATGTGTACATCGACCACGGCACCTTCGACGGCTGGCGTGCCGCGCCGCTGGCCGAAGCCGCCGCGGTCCCAGCGATCCTGGGGCCGCGAAACATCTCCGTGCCCTCCCGGAGGATGATCGACTGGACCGGCAGCAACCCCGAGCGCATCCAGGGCGTGGCGGCGGGCTACCAGGACATGGGGCACACGATGATCGGCTTCAACACCGACGCCCCGGTTCTGCCATCCGAGGAGCTCTTCTTCCAGGCGAGCATGGGGGTGCGCTACGGCTTCCGTTGGGACGAGCTGCAGTCCGTGCGAGGCGTGACGATCGTTCCGGCTCTCGCCGCGGGCATCGCCGATCGCGTCGGGAGCCTGGAGGCAGGCAAGGACGCGGACATCCTCATCATCGGGGGCGACCCGGTCGATCCCCGGAGCATGGTGGAGGCGGTGCTCGTCGACGGCGTGCGCGTGTACGACGCCGGGAGGGACGGCCAGCGCTTCTAGCCGTTCGCCAGCCTTCCATGTCGCTAGCCCGACCCCTCCTCTCGCCCGACGCCCTCCTGGCGGGTCTCGCGGCGGCGTGCCTCCTGGCCGCGCCGGCGACCGCCCTGGCGGACGGCATCGCGGACGCCGGCGCGAGCGGAGGCCAGGGTCTCGCGATCCGCTCGGCCAAGGCGCTCTGCTGCGAGCTGGAGGGGGTGCAGGTCGTGGACGAGGCCCTGTTGCTCGTCCGCGAGGGCGTGATCGAGGCCGTGGGTCCCGCCGCCGAGCTCGCCATCCCTTCCGGCTATGCCGTCATGGACGTGGGCGAGCGGTGGCTCGTTCCGGGTCTGGTGGACCTGCACAGCCACGTCGGAGGCGGCGGCATCAACGACATGGTGTTGCAGGTGAACCCGGGCCTGCGTGTCGCACCGACCCTGCGCCCCGACAACGCCGCCTTCCGGCGCGCCCTGGGGGCGGGTGTCACGACGGTCCTGTTCATCCCCGGCTCGGGCACGAACATCGGCGGCCAGGGGATCCTGGTGAAGACCGCACCGGGGACCTACGACGAGGTTTGCGTGCGCAATCCCGGCTCCCTCAAGATCGCCCAGGGCGACAACCCCACGCGCTGGGGCTACGGGATGGGTCGGCTGCTGATGAACCACCACATCCGCACGACCCTACGCCGGGGCTTGGCCTACGCGAAGCGCTGGGAGGCGTACGAGCGCGACGGCGGCGAGGAGCCCGAGCGCCTCCTCGACCTGGACATCTTCCGTTCCCTGGCGGCGAAGGAAGCGCAGATCTCGACCCACACGCAGTACTACCAGGTCGTGCTCGCAAGCCTGCGCATCCTGCGCATGGAGTTCGGCTTCGACGCCTTCATCGACCACGGCTCCTTCGACAGTTGGGAGCTCGGCGCGATCGCCGAGGAGATCGGCGTGCCCGCGATCCTCGGCCCGCGCGAGGTGCTCTGGCCGCGCCCGCCGCGCTACGACACCGACGGTCGGGTCGAAGCCTCGTCCTGGGGCTTCCAGCGCATGGGCCACACCCGCATCGGCTTCAATACCGATGCGCCGGTCGTTCCGCAGGAGGAGCTGCAGCTCCAGGCGGCCATGGGCGTGCGCTACGGCTTCGACGACAGCCGCGTGGACGCGGTGCGCGCCGTGACGATCGTTCCTGCTTGGACGGCGGGGATCGACGAGCGGCTGGGGAGCCTGGAGGCGGGCAAGGACGCCGACATCCTGGTGGTCACCGGCGACCCCACCGACCCGCGCAACGCGATCGAGCGCGTCCTCGTCGAGGGGCGCGTGGTGTACGACGCGGAAACGGAGGCGCGACGGTGGTAGGCCTGGCCGCGTTCACGCTCTGCTTCGCCGCCCTCGGCAGTCTCGCCGACCCGAAGCCGCCGACCGCCGTCGTCTGCGACAAGCTCCTGACGATGGATGCGTCCGACCGCATCCTCTCGCCCGGCATGGTGTGGATGGAGGGCGGCCGCCTCTCCTACGTCGGCGCTCCGCGCGCGGTGCCGGCGGGCTTCGAGCGCGTGGAGCTCAAGGGCTGGGCGGCGCCGGGCCTAGTCGACCTGCACACCCACATCCACAGCGGCGGTTGGGGCGATACGAACGACATGTGTCGCACGGTGAACCCCGAGCTGCGCAGCGCTCCCGCCCTGCGCCCCGCCAACCGCAAGCTGGAGGTAGCCTGCGCGGGAGGCGTGACGACGCTCCTAGGCATCCCCGGCAGCGGGACGAACATCTCCGGGTTTGGCGTGCTCTACAAGGCCAAGACCTCCGGTGGCTTCGACTCGAGCGTGATGGCGGCGGTGGGTGGCATGAAGGTCGCCCAGGACTCGAATCCCCAGGGGAGGGCGGGAGATTTCGGCTTCGGCAACAGCCGCGCCTCCATGTCCTGGGCGCTGATCGACGTCTGCGAGCGCGCCCTGGGCGCCCGGCGCGATGGTCGCTTCGATCCGGCGTTGGAGGACCTCGCCCGGGTCCTCACCCGCGAGCTGCCAGTCCTCATCCACACCGCCGGCAGCGACGGCGTCGTGAACACCGCGCGCATGTGGAAGCGCCGCTACGACACGCGCTGCACGATCAGCCACGGCAGCTTCGACGGCTGGAAGGCCGCCAAGGCCGTTGCGGAGTGGGGCGTTCCGGTGAACCACGGGCCGCGGACCGTGGACTACTATTCCAGCCGCAACGGCCGAGTGAACGGCACCTCCGCGGAGTACGTGGCCGCGGGTGTTCCGTTGTTCTCCCTCAACACCGATTCGGCGGTCATCCCCCAGGAGGAGTTCTTCCTCCAGGGCTCGATGAGCGCCCGCTACGGTGCTCCCTCCTACCAGATGCTGAGGGCCGTGACGATCCATCCGGCTCAGGTCTTCGGCATCGACGACCGCGTCGGCAGCCTCGAGGAGGGCAAGGACGCGGACGTCGTCGTCTACAGCGGCGACCCGCTCGACCCGCGCTCGCGCGTGGAGCGCGTGTGGATCGACGGCGAACTCCAGTACGCCTGTGAGCGCGGCGGACAGGTCTTCTGAGCTCGAAGAAGGACTCCAAACATGATCTCCAAATCACTTCTCCCGTTCCTGTGCCTGCTGGCCGTCGCGGGCCCCGCCCAGGCGGCGGACATCCTGGCCATCAAGGTCGGACGAGCCGAGACGATCTCGCACGGGACGATCGAACACGCGGTGATCCTCGTCGAAGACGGCCGCATCGTCATGGTCGGCGAGGACCTCCCCATCGAGCGCGGCATCGAGGTGCTCGACCGCGATCCCGAATGGACGGTCATGCCGGGGTTGGTGAACTGCTACTCGCGCGTCGGGCTCGACAGCAAGGGCGGCAACGACTCGCGCCCCATGCAGATGGCGTCGGGAGAGCTCTATCCCGCCAGCGAGGACTTCGCCAAGGTCCTCGAGGCGGGCGTGACGACCCTCGGCCTCTACCCGCCTGGCAACGGAATCCCCGGCCAGTCCGTCGTCGTTCGCCCCTCGGGCGAGACCGCCGGTGAGATGATCCTCGCGGACGGGGCGTACCTGAAAGTCCTGGCGCGCAGCAGCGCCTCGTCGAAGAAGATGATCCGCAAAGGCTTCGAGAAGGCGGACGACTACACGGAGAAGGAGCAGAAGGCGCGCGAGAAGTGGGAGAAGGCGAAGGAGAAGTGGGAGAAGGACAAGAAGAAGAAGGACGACAAGGAGGAGGAAGAGGACGGCGACCAGAAGAAGACCTTCGATCCCTACGTCGCACCCGAACCCGATGACCAGGCGACGGCTTTCCAGGCCCTGCGGGATGGAGAGCTCAGGGCACTGATCTCGATTTCCGACTCCGCCAGCTACCTGCACTTCCTCGACGCGATCGACGACGAGGAGTTCACCTGGGATCTGCGCGTGCCCGTCACCCGTGAGCTGAATCTCTTCCACCTCGCCGGGAAGATCGGCGAGGCGGGGCGCCGGGTCGTCATGGAGCCGACGATGAGCCTGCACCCCGCCACCATGCGCCAGCGAAACCTCCCCGCGGAGCTCGCCACGGCGGGGGCGAAGCTCGTCTTGATCCCACGCTCGGACAGCGTGGAGAGCCACGAGGCCTGGCTGCGCCACACCGGCGAGCTGGTCGCTCTGGGCCTGCCGCGCGAGGTCGCCTTGCGCGCGATGACCCTGGAGGCCGCCGAGGTCCTGGGCATGGGAGAGACCCTGGGGTCGGTGGACGAGGGGAAGGCCGCCAACCTTGTTTTCTTCGACGGCGATCCCCTGGAGCCGGGAACCAACATCGAGGCCGTCATGCTCGACGGCCGCTTCGTCACCGAGGAGGTGGACCGATGAGCACACACGAGACCCTCTTCGCCACTCTGGCCGTCACCCTGCTCGGATCGGTCGCGCCCGCCGATCCCGCCCAGCCGTGGACAGCCGACGACGAGCCCGAAGAGAGCGAGAAGGCTCCGGTCGAGATAGAGGACTACTACTTCGCCGTGACCGGCGGGGACGTCCACGCGGCCGGCGGCGAGGTGCTGCGCGGCGCGACCCTCCTGGCGAAGAACGGGAAGATCACCCACATCGGTTACGACGTGGAGATCCCCGGCGTCGACTACTTCGCGGACATGCCGCAGGAAGACCGCAACTTCGTCACCGAGACCCTCGACGCCACCGGCCTACGCGTCTACCCGGGGCTCGTCGCGATCAGCTCCTCGGGCCTGATGGGCGCCAGCGGTGACTTCGCCGATACCGCGGATCCCTTCCATCAGAATCTCGTGCTGGCCTTGGGGGGCGGCATCACCAGCACGGGCGCCTCGCGCGGCGTCGTGAAGCTCAAGCGCTACGTCGAGCACGACCCGCCGCGGGACTACGACTTCGGGGGGATCGTCCTTGGCGAGAGCACCTACGTCTCGCTGAGCTGGTCGGGGCGCAGCCCATCCGGCAAGGCCTCCCTGCGCGAGAAGCTCACCGCCGCCGCCGACTACCTGCGGGTCTATCGCCAGTGGGAGGCCGACGTGAAGAAGGACAAGGAGCTCGAGGAGCCGCGGAAGACGGGCGTGGATTCCTCGATCCTGGCGATTCTCAAGGGCGAGGTCCGGGCGCGCTTCGGGGCCGACGACCGGGACGACCTGCTGGGGATCGCGCGCCTGGCCCAGGAGTTCGGCTTCCGCCCGGTGATCAAGGGCTGCCGTGAGGGCTGGACCGTGGCCGACGAGCTCGGTCGGGCCGGCGCTTCGGCGATCATCACGCCCCGCTCACGGCGGGACAAGAACGAGGACCTCGTCCGAGAAGGGGGCTCGAGCATCGAGAACGCCGCGCTCCTGCACGCCGCGGGCATCCCGATCGTCATCGAGCCTCAAAGCGGCGGCGTGAACCTCAGCGGGATCGTCGGGCGGGACATCCTCCACCTCCCCGTGGAGGCTGCCTTCGCCGTGCGCGGTGGCCTGTCCGAAGCGGCGGCCCTGGACGCGATCACGATCGAGCCCGCACGCATGATGGGGATCGGCCACCGGGTCGGTTCGCTGGCCGTCGGCAAGGACTGCGACCTGATCGTGACCGACGGCGACGTATTGCACTACCAGACCTTCGTCCAGTACGCCGTCGTGGACGGCGAGCTCGTCTACGACAAGGAGAAGGAGTTGTTCTACGCCCACATTCGTCCGCGGGCGCAGGGTGAGGTCGCCCCCCCCGAGAAGCTCGATGCCGGCGAGAACCCCGAGGAGCAGGAAGACGAGGGCGACGGTGGCGAAGATCCCGGCGAAGAAGGGGAGGGGGAAGACAGCGGGGATGACGGGGGCGACGAAGAGGCGGACGAGGAGGAAGAAGGCGACGAGGCCGAAGGAGACGGAGGCGCCTGAGCGCCCCGTCGATCCCCCGTGAAGCTCGGGTCCTTCGAGCCTCCCGGCGCGGTGGTCCCACCGAGCGTCGTCGCGGCCACGGTTGCGCTCGGGTTGTTCAGCATCTGGTACGTGTGGCTGGTCTGCACCTTGCGCTTTCCCACCATCGCGTCGGGTGAGCCGTGGCGCCTGCTCTCCGCGCGCGAGCTCGGCCTCTTCTCGATCATCGATGCCTGCCTCGTCTTGGGCCTGGTATTCGACGCGTGGCGCCTGCGAAGCGCTCCCCCGGGCCTGCTCTTGGCCCAGCGGCTCGGCCTGGGCCTGACCCTGCTCGTCGTCGTCCTGTTCCAGGTCTGGGTCGTCCTGGCCTACGGGCCGATCCGGGCCGGGCAGGGCTGAGTCTCCCGCACGAACGGCGCCCCTGGGTCTGGCGAGCAACCCGCCACAACCCTGGGTCGGTCCTGGCGACCGGGCCGCTGCGCCCCGAGCGGGACAGCTCAGCCCTCAGGGGCGCCATCCCCTCAGCCTCTTCGAGAGCGCCGCGGCGACCTCGGCATGGCCCACGGCAGTCCAGTGGCCGTCCTCCTCGAAGCGATCGAGCCCGCTCCCGCCCGTAGAGGAGTCCAGATCGAGGTGGGTGATTCCCGCGTGTGCGCTGGTGAAGTCGCTCAGGCGCTTGCGGGGCACTTCTCCCTCCGAGACGATCAGGAGCGTGGCGGGACCGGCGGCCTCCTTCATGGCGGAGAGGAGGGCGAGGGTCAGGCTCCACTCTTGTCCGGGCGATGCCTCCCGTCTGGCGTGGTTGCGCTCCCAGCGCAGCTTCGCGACTCCGCGCCAGAGCTGGCTGTGTCGTGCGATCCAGGAGGGCTCGACGGGCGGGATGAGGGGGCCGAGCTCCTCTCCGGTCAGGACGAACCGGGGTTTGGGCTTGCCGTAGGAGAGCGCCCCGGCGTTCTCGTACAGGTCGTTGGCGCAGAACACGCACACGACGAGATCCGGGCGCACCTCGTCCACCAGGCGGCGGAGCACCAAGAGCTCCTGGTCGGTTCCGTATCCGCTGACGGCGGCGTTGACGACCAACCAGTGGGGGAACTCGGCGGCCAATCGGGCGCTGAACCTCTCGTGTTCCTCGACGCCCCAGCCGAAGGCGAACGAGTCTCCCAGCACCAGCACGCGCGCAGCGGCACTTGCTTCCAGGGACCACTCCTCTCCGCGGAACCCCCGAGAGTGGATCCGTACCTCGACATCGAACTCCTCGGAGCGGTGGCGGACGCTCGCGTCCGGCACGTACGCCCAGCCCAATTCGGGATCCCAGGCTACGTAGGCGGGATGGGTGGTCGGCCCCAGGTGAGGAGCCCGTATCCAGCGGTAGGCCAGCTCCCCACAGACCGGCGCGGCGGCCAGGCCCAACCCGATCGCGCAGAGGGCGCGGCGGACTCTCCTGCGGGTGGTCTCCATCGAATTCGGCCCCTGGCGGGTGGAGCTTGCGGCAGGGCAACCGCCCGCTGTCGACCCCGGGTGCACCTATGCTAACCTTGTGCCGCGCAGCGGTTTGCAGTCCGTCCTGTGCGGGCTGGTCGAGCGGCTCGAGACGCCTCAGCCCCGACGCCCCGCGCGCGCCCCATGAGCCTCCGCGATCTCCTCAAGCACGTCGCTCCCGGGCGCAACGACGTGCGCCACTTGACCTTCGACGAGTGCCGCGAGGCGATGGACGCCTGCCTCTCGGGCAGCGAGGACGAGGTCACCGTCGGGGCCTTCTGGGTGGCCCTGCGGGCGAAGGGGGCGACGGTCGAGGAGCTGCGCGGCTTCGCCAGCGCGGCTCGAGCTCGCGCCAACCTCCCCTGCGAGAACGTCGGCGGCCTGGTCTGGATCAGCCCGCCGCTCGGAGGGTACGAGAGCAACCCCCCGCTAGAGGTGGCCGCCGGCCTCGTCGCCGCCGGCGCCGGGGCGAGCGTGATGATCTGCACCGACCGGTGCGTTCCCCCCAAGCGCGGCCTGACCGCGTCCAGCGTCCTCGAGGGCCTGGGGCTCTCCATGACCTGGGATCCGGCGGAGGCGGAGTCGTGGGTGGAGCAGACGCGCTTCGCCGTGTGCAGCGTGAGCGGCATGCTCCCCGAGCTGCTCGCCCTGCGGCGGGTGCGCGATGAGATCGCCGTGCGCACGCCGCTCTCGACCGTCGAAAAGCTGATCTCCCCCCCTAGCGCCTCGGTCATGGCGGGGACCCAAAGCGGTCCGGTGCTGGGCATCGCCGTCGAGGTGCTCCAGGAGCTCGGGCACAAGCGGGCGCTGGCCGTCCAGGGGATGGAGGGAGGCGTGGTCCCCTCGGTGCGGCGCAAGACGCGCGCCATCGAGCTCAGCGAGGGCTACCTGATCTCGGTCCACGTCGAACCCGAGGACTTCGGGCTGGAGTGCGACGGCGAGCCTGAGCTTCCCCTGTTCAGTCCGCCCCCCGAAGGCAAGGGGCAAGGCGACAACGAGGCCTTGGTGCGGGCGGCCGCCGAGATGACCGCCCTCGTCCTGGCCGGCGAGCCCAGCCCCGCGCGCAGCGCCACCCTGATCGCCGGGGCGTTGATCCTCAAGGCTGCCGGGCGCTGCATGACCCTGGCCGAGGGTGTCGACGCCGCCACCATCTCCCTCGACACGGGCAAGGCGCGCGAGGCCCTCGAACGGCTGCGGGAGCTGAGCGGCTAGACACGATGGACTTGTCCTGGCGATTCGACCGCTGGTTCGCGCGCCTCCCCGACTCCCCGCGAGAGGAGGGTCGGGTCTGCGGCATCGTCATCAGGCCGACCGCCGACGGCCACGGCGGTCGTCGACGCCTCGAGGAGGTCGAGTTGTCCGTCGAGGGCGGCCTGGCCGGCGACCGCTGGGCAGAGGGCGAGGAGCGCACCCCCGACAACCAGGTCAGCCTGATGAACGTCCACGTCCTGCGCTCCTTGGCCGGGGACGACCTCGACAGCATGGCGCGGTCGGGAGACAACCTCCACGTCGACCTCGAGCTCTCCGAGGAGAACCTCCCGGTGGGGACGCGCCTGTCGGTCGGCGGAGCGATCCTGGAGGTCTCCCCGATGCCCCATCGGCCCTGCGAGCACTTCGTCGAGCGCTTCGGCGCCACCGGCGCCAAGAAGGTGGCCCGGGCCGGCCGGATCGGCTTGCGTGGCAGGGGCGCCTTGTGTCGCGTTGCCTCCGACGGGCTCGTCCGAAGCGGCGACGTGATCCGCGTCTTGCGCTGACCGGCTCAGTCGACCGTCGGCACGACGTCGATGATCACGACCTCGGGCGGGCAGAGCAGGCGCAGGCGGGGTGCGCGCCCGCGCTCGAGGCCGATGCCGCGGGAGACGACCAGGGTCGTGTGGGCGCGCACGACGTGGGCCCCCGAGGTCCACGCGCGCGGGATGCGCGAGAGGGTCAAGAGGGGGCCGATCCCTGGCAGGCGCACCTGTCCGCCGTGGCAGTGCCCAGCGACGAGCAGATCGGCGTCCACCGCGCCCAGGGCGAAGTCGGGGGCGTGGCCGAGGACCACGTGGAAGCCCTCGGTGGGCTTGACGAGGACGTCGAGCGCGGCGGAGCGCTCAAAGGGCAGGCAGGTGACCGTGATGCCGGCCGTCTCGAAGTCCTGCTGCTCGCGGGCGACGTGGACGTCGAGTCCCTCGAAGATCTCCGCCCAGTGCCGGTCATCGGTGTTGCCGCCGACAGCGAACACGCCCAGGGGCGCGGCCAAGCCCTCCTCGGCGAACAGCTCCCGCAGCTTCCCCCGTTCGACCGCGGCCCGCTCGGGATCGTCGATCTGGATGTAGTCCCCCGGCAGCAGGATCAGGTCGGGGTCCTGGTCCAGGGCCATGGCGACGGCCCGGCGTTCGTGCTCGCCCACGGCGTCTGTCTGGATGTCGGCCAGGACGGCGATGCGGAAGGGCTCGACCGCCGTGCGAGAGACGACCTCGTGGCGGGTGAGCACGAGGCGGCCGGGCTCGATCAGGTAGGCGTCGGCGCCGACGCCCAACACGCCCACCGCCGAAAGGAACGAGGCGGCGGCGGAGCGCGGGCTCTTGGAGCGCAGGCAGAAGGCTGCGGCGGTGAGTTGGAGCGGCAGGTGCACGAACACGCCCCACGCCAACAGGCCCAAGCCGCCGAAGAGGCCCAAGTCGCCCATCCACGCCCCCAGGGCGGCGAACACGCAGGCCGCGGCACAGGTCATGCAGAGCCCAAGGACGCAGCTCGTCCCCGAGGGCACCTGGCGCAGTTGCACCAAGCCCAGGATGACCACGTGGGCCAGGAGGAGGTTGTAGATGATCTCGGGCAAGAACGGCCTCTTCTACCACCTTCGCCCAGGGGCGCGGGAGGGCAAGGGGGAACCCGCGGCGGCGCCCGCGAAGGCGCGGGAGAGGGCCTCCAGCCGGGCTAGGCTCGATCGAGCAACAGGCTCAAGCAACTTGCGGCCCCCTCGGCCTTCTGGAACTCGCCGATCGCGACGGAGGCGACCTCGAGGCCGTGGGCGCGAAGAGCGTTCGCCGTGCGCGGGAAGCCCGCGGGGTGCAATAGGGAGCCGCCGACGCGCACGGCATTCGCGGCCGCGGGCTCCTCGGAGGCGACGGGGATGAAGTCGAAGCCGGCGATGCGACCCAGATCGATCCAGTTGGGCTGCACCAACAGGGTCTTGGGAGCGACGAGGCTCATGGCGCTCTTGAGGTGCAGGCAGCCGTTGACCTCGACGGCCTTGACCCGCAGCCCCAAGGGCAGGACACGGTGGGCGAGCTCCTTGAGCCCTGCGTGGTTCGTGCGTGCCGAGACGCCCACGAAGAGCGTGTCGTCGGTCACGACCACGTCCCCGCCGTCGAGGGTTGCGGGAGCTTCGAGCCGGAAGAGCTGTCGGTGTGGCGCGAGGGCCTCGGCCATCGAGTCGACCTCGCCCCGGCGCGAGGTGGCGCCGGGCCGCGTGAGGATCGCCACTTCGTCGAGGACGATGGCCGTGTCCTCGACGAAGCAGGCGTCGGGGAACCCGGAGAGGGGCTCGAGCACCTCAACCTCGACCCCCAAGGCGCGCAAGCGCTCGACGTAGGCCGCGTGCTCGACGAGGGCGCGCTCGACGTCGATGGACGCACGCTCCAGGTGGGTCAGTTCGCAGTCGACGAGCGAAGCGTCAGGTTTCCGCGTGATGGCCAGCGCCGGCGGGCGCGCTTCCCGCGGCGTGCCGTTGGCAGACAGCGCTCCGTTGGTCGAGCCCGCTCCCATGCGTGTGAGGTCGGTGGGCCGCCTAGCGGGCCACGCCGCACTGGCCGCAGAACTTCGAGTCCACCGCGAGGGCGCTCCCGCAGCCGGTGCAGAAGCCCTCGGCGGACGAGGCCGCCGGGGCGGTCGAGAGCTCGCTCCCGCACTTTGCGCAGAACTTCCCCGGCGGCACGGTCTGGGAGCAGGCGCCGCACACGATGCCGGCGGCGGCCGGGGCGAGCATCTCGCCGCCCTTGTGGTCGGTCACGAGCATGCGGGCCAGGCCGATGCCGACCCCCAGGCCGGCGCCTCCCAACAGGCCGCCGGCTCCGCCGCCCTCGCCGTCCCCGCCGCCGCCGCCGCCCCCGGCGGCCATGCCCTCGCCCGCGCCCATCATCGCCTTGCCGGCGGCGAACTGCTGGTAAGAGCCCACGCCGCCCACCGTGCGCAGGTAGGCCGCGTCGGTGTAGAGCTTCTTGAGGTTGTCCGCGTCCTCCTCGTCGATCGCGATCACGAAGTTGCCCAGGCGCACGATCTCGACCCCGTAGGCGCCGACGTGCTCGGCCAGCCCCGCAAGGACGTCGCGCTCGATCTCCTCGGTGTAGGCGCCCGAGGTGACGTCCAACAGCGGCCACTTGTTCTTCACGAGCAGCTCGGCCACCCGGTCGCGGATGACCTTCAGGACCTGCTCCTTCATCCACGAACGCACCAAATAGGACTCGGCCCGACCCATCCCCACCAGGCCGACGATCAGCTTCTCGGGGTCGGTGACCCGAAAGGAGAACTCCCCGTGGACCATGGTCTCGGCGGGGACGCCGCTCTTGGGGTCCTCGACGTGGCCGATGCGACCGCCGAACTTGACGCCGACGTGCTCGCGAACGTTGACGAAGAAGACCTCGGCGATGAACACGTTCCCGCCGGTGAAGCGGTCTACGAGGTCGGAGAGGAAGGGGAGGTTGGAGGAGTCGAGCGTGTGCCGACCGGCTTCGAGGGTCTGGACGACCTCGCCGTCGCGGAAGAACACGGCGCGCTCGTCCGCCTCGACGGTCAGCTGGGACTTGAGCGGGATGGTCGGGTCGGGGTGCTTCCAGACGACGTGCGCCTTCGCGTCGTCGGGCCGGGCGACCATCATCTCGCCCACGCCGCGCTTGAACCAGTCGATCACGCCCATGGTGGTGTGCTCCTCTCCGTGGAAAAAGGGGGGCCGATGGAACTCCGAGGGCCCCTACGCACAGAATACGGGCGCATTCACCCGACCGCCATGTCCACCGATCCGCCCATGACCGAACCGCCGCAGGAGACAGGAGCGGACGAGGAGATCGTCGAGGAGCACGAGGAGCCCGGCGCAAGCGCCAACATCGACTTCCCCTGCGACGGCTGCGGCGCGGACATGGCCTGGGATCCCGACGCCGACGCGATGCACTGCGAGCACTGCGGGGCGACGGTCGAGGTGCCGCGCGCCGAAGGGGTGATCGTCGAGCGCGACCTCGCCGAGGCCGGTGCGGCGGCCCGCGGTCTTGGTGTGGAGGTGCGCGTCGCGGGGTGCGAGAACTGTGGCGCGCGGGTCAGCTTCGACGACGCGGGCACCTCCCATGATTGCGTTTACTGCGGCTCGCCCAGCGTCCTCGACCAGGAGGCCAATCGCAACGCGATCCGGCCCGAGTCCTTGGTTCCCCTCGACGTCGGACGCGCGACGGTCGAGGAGAACCTGAGGCGCTGGATCGGGGGCCTGTGGTTTCGGCCCAACGCCCTCAAGCGCAAGCGGCGCTTCGACGCGGTGGGGGTCTACGTGCCGTTTTGGACCTTCGACTGCGCCGTCCACTCGGATTGGTCGGCGGACGCGGGCCACTACTACTGGGTCACCCAGACCTACTGGACGACGGTCGACGGCAAGAGGGTCCAGCGCACGCGGCAGGTGCGCAAGGTCCGCTGGGTCCCGGCCTGGGGGCAGCGCGACGACGCCTACGACGATCTGTTGGTCTCGGCCTCGGGCGGCCTGCCCGCCGATCTGGTGGCGAGCCTTGGGAGCTTCGACACCTCGGCCCTGGTTCCCTACCGCCCCGAGTACCTCGCCGGCTGGCGGGCGGAGGAGTACCGGCTGGACCTCGACGGCGGCTGGGAGCTTGGTGAGGCGATCGTCGTCGAGTCCCAGCGCCAACGCTGCTCGGGGGACGTTCCCGGAGACACCCAGCGCAACCTGCGCGTGCAGAACCGCATCTTCGACGTGCGTTGGAAGCACGTCCTCCTGCCGATCTGGAGCGCGCAGTACACCTTCAAGGGCAAGCCCTACACGGTCCTGGTCCACGGCCAGACCGGCCGCGTCGTCGGCCGGGCGCCCTTGAGCTGGGTCAAGATCCTGGTGGCGATCGCGGCGGTCCTCGCCGGGGTCGCCCTGGTGGCGGTGGTCGCCGCCGCGGCGGGGAGCTGAAGCCCAGAGTCCGGCGTGTCGGGCTACCTCCCGACCGTTCCCAGGGGCTAACCCGGATGATTCATGAACACGCACACCAGACTTCGCAACCGGCCGTCTTCGACGGCCTCTCGGCCCCTGGCGGCGCTTTTCGGAAACCTGGCTTCCTCGACGACCCGTTCAGGGTCGCCTGCGTCGCCAGAACCCGCAAAGCACCACCAGGAACCGAGTTGCTGTGTCTCGTGCACGTCTTCATGAGTAATCCGGGCTAGGATCCCCGGTCCCCAAGGGGCGCCACCTTGCAGCTCGGCTTCGTCATAGACCACTCGCGGTGCATCGGCTGCCACGCCTGCACCGTCGCCTGCAAGTCGGAGAACGACGTCCCCCTGGGGAGCTTCCGCACCTGGGTCAAGTACACCGAGCGCGGGGAGTTTCCGACGGTCGAGCGCTCGTTCGCGGTCCTGCGTTGCAACCAGTGCAGCGAGCCGCCCTGCGTCACGATCTGCCCCGTCGGCTCCCTCGACAAGCGCCCCGACGGGATCGTGGACATCGATCCGCAGACCTGCATCGGCTGCAAGTCGTGCATGCACGGCTGTCCCTACGACGCGCTCCACCTCCACGCCGAGAAGGGGATCGCCCAGAAGTGCCATTTCTGCGCCCACCGGGTCGAGATCGGCCTGGCGCCCGCCTGCGCGGTGGTCTGCCCGACCGAGGCCATCGTGCCCGGGGACTTCGACGCGCCGCAGGGCCCCCTCGCCCGCATGGCGGGGGAGCACGAGCTCTCCGTGCGCAAGCCCGAGGCGCTGACCGGCCCGAACGTCCGCTACCTCGAGGCGGCCCCGGCCGGCCTGGACCCCAACCAGGCCGTCGCCAGCGGCGGCTACCTGTGGGCGGTGGGGCCGACGGGGTCGCACCTGGCCGCAGGGGACTTCGAGGCGCTCGAAGCCGCACAGGCCCGCGCCCGCACGACCTACGACGTGCCGCGCTCGGAGGCCTGGGGGAGCAAGATCACCGGGTACCTCTTCGCCAAGTCGGTGGCCGCGGGGATCTTCCCCGCCGCGGCCCTGGCCACCGGAGCGGTCCCCGGTCCCCTCGCGAACGCGGCGGCTCTGGCCTTCCTGTCCCTCACCGGCCTGCTCTTGGTCGCCGACCTCAAGCGCCCCGAGCGCTTCTGGCGCATCCTCGTCCACCCCAACTGGGACTCGTGGCTCGCCCGCGGGAGCTTCTTGATCATGGTCTACGGCGCCCTGCTCACCGGCTGGCTCGTGGCGGAGCTCTTGGGCTGGGAGCCCGACGGCGCCCTCGCCTCGGCGGGCGGCCTCGCCACCTGTGTCGCCGCGGGGGCGACGGCGGCCTACACCGGCTGGCTCTTCGGCCAGGCGCGGGGGCGCGTCCTGTGGATGAAGCGCGGCCTGTGGCTGGACCTTCTGGCCCAGGCCGCCGTGGCCGGGAGCGCCCTGCTGCTCCTGGTGCAGCCGGCGCTGGAGAGCGACCCCGCCGCGGTCGAGCGCCTCGAGGGTCTGTTGGAGCTGGGGCTGCTCGCCCACCTCTTCGCCCTGATGGTCGAAGGCCGGCTCGCCCCGAAGGGGCGCGAGACCGAGTACGCCCGAGCCTCGCGGTTGGTCTCTCACGGACCCTACGCGCACCGGTACTGGCTGGGGGGCATCGCCGTGGGCTGCGCCCTGCCGTTGGCCCTCATCGCCCTGGGCCTTCCCCTTCCGGCCGCGGCCTGCGCCCTGGTCGGCCTGTGGATCAGTGAGGATCTCTTCGTCCGCGCCGGCCAGGCCCTGCCCATCAGCTGAGAGGGAAGCGAGTGAGCGAACAGCGCAAGTCACCCTGGGACCTGGCCGTCGGCCCGCCCCCGGAGCTATGGGAGGACTGGGTCGAGCTGGATGCCGACGCGTGGCCGGAGCGGCGCGAGCGCCACTTCGCCTGCGTGCCGACGATCTGCTTCAACTGCGAGTCGGCCTGCGGCCTCTTGGGCTTCGTCGACAAGGAGACCGGCAAGCTCGAGAAGTTCGAGGGCAACCCCGTCCACCCCGGCAGCCGGGGGCGCACCTGCGCCAAGGGTCCGGCGACGATCAACCAGGTGCGCGACGGCGAGCGCATCCTCGAGCCCCTCAAGCGCAGCGGCCCGCGCGGGTCGGGCGAGTTCGTGCCGGTGAGCTGGGACGAGGCCCTCGACGACATCGGCGGCCGCATCCGCACCGCCCTCGACGAGGATCGCCACGACGAGGTGATGTACCACGTCGGGCGGCCGGGCGACGACCACTTCGTCCTGCGCATGCTCCAGGCCTGGGGCGTCGACGGCCACAACAGCCACACCAACGTCTGCAGCGCCGGGGCGCGGTTGGGCTTCAGCCTGTGGTTCGGGGCCGACCGCCCGTCGCCGGACTACTCGCAGACGAAGTTCATGCTCCTGATTTCCGCCCACTTGGAGACCGGGCACTACTTCAATCCTCACGCCCAGCGCATCGTCGAGGCGCGCGAGGGCGGTGCGCGCCTGGCGGTGGTGGACACGCGCTTGTCGAACACGGCCTCGCGGGCGCACCTGTGGGTCGCGCCCTGGCCGGGGACCGAGGCCGCCCTGCTGCTCGCGGTCGCCCGCGAGCTGCTCGCCTCGGGGCGCTTCGACGCCGAGTTCGTGCGCCGCTGGACCAACTGGGAGGCCTTTCTCGCCGCCGAGGATCCCGAGGGCGACGGGAGCTTCGAGCGTCTGATCGAGAAGCTGTGCGAGGTCTACGCGACCTACACCGACGAGTACGCCGCGAGCGAGTGCCGCATCCCCGCGGGTACGGTCGCTCAGCTCGCCGACGAGATCGCCGCGGCGGGGAGCGCCTTCTCGAGCCACCTGTGGCGCAGCACCGCCAGCGGCCACCTCGGTGGCTGGCAGGTGGCGCGCTCGCTCCTGTTCCTGCACGTGCTCAGCGGCAGCGTCGGCACGCCGGGCGGCTTGAACCCCAACTCCTGGGACAAGTTCGTGCCCCAGCCCAGCCGCAAGCCGCCGCAGAACACGCGCTGGAACGAGGCCATCTGGCCGCGCGAGTACCCGCTCGCCCACTACGAGATGAGCTTCCTCCTGCCGCACCTGCTGCGCGAGCAGGGCCGGCGCGTCGACACCTACTTCACCCGCGTCTACAACCCCGTCTGGACCAACCCCGACGGCTGCTCGTGGATCGAGATGCTCGAGGACGAAGAGCGCGTGGGCTGCCACGTCGCGCTCACCCCCATCTGGTCGGAATCGGCCCAGTGGGCGGACTACGTGCTGCCGATGGGTCTGGGTCCCGAACGCCACGACCTGATGAGCCAGGAGACCCACGCGGGGACCTGGATCGGGTTTCGCCAGCCGGTGCTGCGGGAGTACCGCCGGCTCCACGGCGAGCAGGCCGACACGACGCTGGGCACGAACCCCGGCCAGGTCTGGGAGGAGGCGGAGTTTTGGATCGCCCTCACCCACCGCATCGACCCCGACGGCTCGCGGCAGATCGCGCAGTACTTCGAGTCCCCCGACCGGCCCGGCGAGCCGATCTCGATGGACGAGTACTACGCCGACCTCTTCGAGAACAGCGTCCCCGGTCTACCGGAGGCCGCGCGGGCCGAGGGGCTGGAGCCGTTGGAGTACATGCGCCGCCGCGGCGCCTTTGCCGTGCCCTACGGCGGGCAGGAGCGCTACGAGCGGGAGGGAGCCGATGGCGGCGTCGACGTGGACGACGGCGAGCCTCGCGCGGGCTTCGCCACGCCGAGCGGGAAGCTGGAGCTCTACTCGCCGACGCTGGTCGAGTGGGGGCACGCCGACCAGGCGCTGCCGGGCTACATCCGCTCCCAGGTGCACCACGGCGAGATGGACTTCGAGGCGGGGGACCGGGCGCTGTTGCCGACCTTCCGCTTGCCGACCTTGATCCACACGCGCTCGGGCAACGCCAAGTGGCTGCAGGAGATCTCCCACACCAACCCTCTCTGGGTGCACCCCGAGGACGTGGCTGCCCTCGGTCTACAGAGCGAGGGCCTCGTGCGCGTGGCGACCCGCATCGGCTACTTCGTCGCGCGCGTGTGGGAGACCGAGGGCGTCCACCCCGGCGTCGTGGCCTGCTCCCACCACGTGGGCCGCTGGCGCCTGTTCCGCTCGATCGGCGGCCAGCGCATCGCGTCCTCCCGGGTCGAGCTCGAGCGCGGCGACGGCACCTTCCTGTTGCGCCAGACCGAGCAGCCCGGCCCGCACCACAGCGCCGATCCCGACACCGAGCACGTGTTCTGGAAGGAGAGCGGCGTGAACCAGAACCTCACCTTCCCCGTCCAGCCCGATCCGATCAGCGGCATGCACTGCTGGCACCAGAAGGTCCGTGTCACTCCCGCCCAGCCCGAGGACCGCTACGGCGACGTCTTCGTCGACACGAACCTCGCCCGCGAGGTCTACGCCGAGTGGCTCGCCCTGACCACCCCCGCTCCCGGCCCCGGCGGCCTGCGGCGGCCGGCGTGGATGAACCGGCCGCTCAAGCCGACGCCGGACGCGTACGGTGTCGCACACCCGTCGCCACCTCACCAACACGAGCGTACCGCACACCCTTCGCTTTGACGCGCCACGCCCCACGGGGCCGGCGGTCCCAGGACCGGCTACGGCGACGTCTTCGTCGGCACGAACCTAGCCCGCGAGGTCTACGCCGAGTGGCTCGCCCTGACCACCTCCGCTCCCGGCCCCCGCGGCCTGTGGCGGCCGGCGTGGATGAACCGGCCGCTCAAGCCGACGCCGGACGCCTATCGCGTCGACTGAGTCCGCCAACGGCCCTGCCCGTACCGGATGGATGGATCGGCCTCCACCGGCGAGGCTCTGGGGCTCAGGGCCGGGAGAACTCGCCCGCTTCCAGCTCGTAGGCGAGGCGGGCGGCGCCCTCCCAGGGGATCGCCTGCCAGGTGCCGCCGTGGGCGGCGAATTCGAGGGAGGACGGGATGTACACCTCATCGGGAGCTCCGTCCACGAACACCATCGTCGCCCGCGCCTGCGGGGAAGTGCCCTCGAATCCGTAGTGGATCCGCTCGGCTCCAAGCAGGACTCCGGCCTTGCGAAAGCGCAGGTCGAACACCCCACCTCGCGCCATCGTCGCGTCGGGCTCGCGTCCTGCCCCGATGAGGAGCTCGTGGCTCGGCGCGACAGCGACCGTGTACACCGTCTGCTCCTCGATCAGATCGAACGCGGCGTAGCGCACCCCGAACTCCCCGCCGTAGAGCAGGCGTAGCTCGCCGGGGGGAAGGAACACGGACAGCCCGCCCCCGGGGGCGGCGGCTGCCTCCGACGGGATGAGCGATCCGGAAGAGAAGGCTCCTCGAGTGAGGAGGAGCGTCCAGCGGACGAAGGAGACCGTGGCGGGCTCGCCGGTCTGTCCGTCCACGAAGAGGATGTCCGTGCGTGCGGGCTCCGGCAGGGAGTGCTCGAACCGGTTCTCCCGCCCTTCTTCGACCTCCACGATCCACGTGAACGGTCCCAGGGCCAGGACGTACTCCCCCGCTGCCAGATCGGGCCACGTCGCCGTGAACTCGCTCTCTCCGAGGCTCGCCGACACGGGCGCAGCGACCCGCCGCTCCCGAGTGAATCCGTGGCCTCCGAACCGGCGGTAGGGAGAGAGCGCGCCATCGGACGCAGACAAGCCCGAGAGGTCGCCGGTGACGGTGACCGAGAGGCTGGAGAGGGCGGAGTGGCCGCTGACGACGATCACTTCGGTCTCGCCGGGTCCGATGGAGACGACGCGGTTCGTGACGGTGTCGGTCGGGGTGCCTCCTCCGGAGACCGCGACGGAGAGCAGGTACTCGCCCGGGCGCAGGGGGCCCGTTTCGAGCGCTCCCGTGGCGCGCGCCGTCCAGCTGCCCAGGGTCTCACCGAAGGTACGGCGCTCCGTCGAGAGCAGGGCTGCTCGGAGGGTTGCTTGGGGGGCATCTCGACACTCGATCCTGAGGTCTGCGGCGGGGTCCAAGAACGCGGCATGGCCAAGCTCGTGCCGGCGCTGCACGCGATAGGGGAACCAGCAGTATCCCCTTCCTCCGAGCCAGAGCGTGTCCGCACGTTCGACGACGGGATCGACGATCAACACGCCCGAGGAGGGCAGCGGGACCGGCTTCGCGCCCACCGGGGGCGTCAGGCCTTCCAGGCCGGTCCAGGGACCCGCGGGGCTCCTCCGTACTTCCACGTCGCCGATCGCCAAGCCGGTGAGCGCGTCGAAGGCCTGCACTTCCCAGTGCTCGGCTTGTACGAACAGAGCGACCGGAGGCGGCGCGTCCGCCGGCAGTGCCACAAACGGGGAGCGTGGATGTGCCGACCGTCCGTCTTCCATCGCGAGGCGGACGAGGAGGATGCCCTTCGGCGGATCATCGGGGTCCTCGGTGTCCGTGCCGGGAGGGTCGGCTGCTGCGGGGAGGGAACACCACCCGCCGGTCACCGTCACCGAGTGCAGTGCGGCCCGGCCGCTTCCCACTCTCCGATACCAGAGCTCGCCCGCGGCCGGATCGGGCGCGATGTGCTCCCGCCGCTGGAGAAGGACCCGCATCCGGAGCGTGTCGGGCGGCTCGACGGCGGACCGACGGGCTTGGGTGGCATGTGCGGCGTCCTCGCTCTCCCTTCCCACGGTCTGGAGAGGAGGGTCCGAGCCGGCGGATGGGATCGGGGCGGGTTCGATCGGCGGGCGGTGCTGACGGGCGCGGTCCCACAAGAGGGCGAGGCCGACGGCGGCCAGCAGGCACACGATCGCCGTGGTCTGGGCCGGAGCGGAAAGGTGGAACCCCCTGGGGGCCATGGCGCCTAGGCCGGGTTGGACGCAGGCGGTGTCCCGAGGCTACTGAGGCGTGTCGACGCATTGAGAGCAGGACACCCGCCCCCGGACGAACCGCAGTCAATCGGATCCTGTGCCCGGAGCGCAGAGGAAACCAGGAGCGAACAAGGCAAGACGATGCAGAGCTGAAGGCGGTTCATGCGAGTGACCTCCTCGGTGGCGAGTAGGCGGGAACCAGAGCTGAACCGAGAGGATCACCAAGGTGCACCGCTCGGGGGCCCCTTGCAAGAGCGCTTCCTATCGACCGCGAGCCTCGACCCCCCGCGGATCAATAGTTCTTCGCGAACAGGACCTTCTGCGCGCTCGGCGCGCCGGTCTTGATGCAGGCGCCGGGCTCGGGGTCGGGGCCCTCCCCGGGATAGGGGATGCAACGGACCGTGGCCTTGGTCGCCTGCTTGATGGCGAGCTCCGTCTCGATCGTGCCGTCCCAGTGGGCGTAGACGAACTTCGAGGAGGCGCCCTCGAACAGGTCGCTGAAGTCGTCCCAGGAGTCCACCTCGACCGTGTTCTCCTCGCGCAGGGCGAGGGCGCGGTCGAAGAGCGCTGCCTGGAATTCGTCCATGATGCGTCCGACGCTGACGCCGATGTCGGCCAGCGGCAGGGTCTCCTTCACCGGCCGGCCCCGCTCGTCGGTGTCGGCCAGGCGGCGCTTGGCCATCACCGAGCGCTGCTCGAGGTCGCGCGGGCCGAGCTCGAGGCGCAGGGGGACGCCCTTGCGCTCCCACTCGTAGTACTTCGCGCCGGGCTTGATCCCCTCGCGGTCGTCCACCTCGACCGCCAGGCCGTCGTCACGAAGCTCGGCGGCGACCTTGGCCGTCGCCTCGCAGACGGCGGCCTTCTCGTCCTCGGAGCGGTAGATCGGGACGATCACCACGTGGATCGGCGCCAGGCGCGGGGGCAGGACCAGCCCGCCGTCGTCGGAGTGCCCCATGATGAGCGCGCCGATCTGGCGCGTGGACATCCCCCAGGAGGTCTGCCAGACGAACTCGCGCTCGCCCTCGGCGTTCTGGAAGGTGACGTTGAAGGCCTTGCCGAAGTTCTGGCCGAGGTCGTGGCTGGTCCCCGACTGCAACGCCTTGCCGTCCTGCATGTAGGACTCGATGCAGCGCGTCTCCAACGCGCCGGCGAAACGCTCGTTGGCGGTCTTGGTACCGCGGATGACCGGCAGGGCCATCACCTCGTGGCTGAAGTCGCGGTAGACGTCCAGCATGCGCTCGACCTCCTCGAGCGCTTCCTCGTGGGTCGCGTGGGCGGTGTGCCCCTCCTGCCAGAAGAACTCGCCGGTACGCAGGAACAGGCGCGTGCGCAGCTCCCAACGCATCACGTTCGCCCACTGGTTGATGAGCAGCGGGAGGTCGCGCCAGGAGTCGATCCACTTGGAGAAGAAGTGGCCGATGATCGTCTCCGAGGTCGGACGGATCGCGTAGCTCTCCTCGAGCTCCTTGCCGCCGGCGTGGGTCACCACCGCCAGCTCCGGCGCGAAGCCCTCGACGTGCTCGGCCTCCTTCTCGATGAAGCTCATCGGGATGAGGAGCGGGAAGCAGGCGTTTCGGTGGCCGGTCTCCTTGAAGCGCCGGTCGAGGTCCGCCTGCATCTTCTCCCAGATCGCGAAGCCGTGGGGGCGGATCACCATGCAGCCCTTGACGACGCCCGCGGCCTCGGCGAGCTCCGCCTCGGCGATCACGTCCTGGTACCACTGGGCGTAGTCCTGGGCGCGGGGAGTGATGCGTGTCTGTGCCATGATCGTCGCCTGGGGCCGGGGGGAACGGGGCGGCAGGCCCTCAAAGGGCCAGGAAGGGTAGTGGAGCGGCTCTCCCGGCACCACCCCGCGAGGCGCCGCTCCGGCCGAGGGGGGGCGGGGAGGGCGGGGTGGACACGGAAACGCCGAACCTGCTAGATTCTGACGCACACCGGGCGTTGCCCGATGTCCGGTGCGCCTCGGGTTCGCCTGAGGTGCCGCGGGGTCCTCCCTGCCATGAGCCCCGTGGCCGCCGATGGCGAACCTGCCATCGCCATCGGCCGTCGTCTGGTGTTCGCATCAGATACGACCCGCGCGGAGTCGTCTCTTCGGAGACGGCTCCCATTTTTTTGTGCTCAGTGCGGTCGCCGGCATGCCCGGAGGGCGGGGGACACCGTCAGGGAGGGTTCGGCAATCGCATGCCGGGGCGGTAGGTTTGGGCTGCGAGGTGCGCCCGCCGTCTTGAGAGTTCCCAAGCGTGAAGCCCTGACCGTCGGCGCCGTCGTCCTCTTGGCGGTGGCCCTGCGGGTGACCTACACCCTCGCCTCCGAGGCCAACCCCACCCACCAACAGCCAGCGATGGACTCGCTCTTCCACCTGGAGTGGGCCCGGGCCCTCGCCGCGGGCGAGGAGTTCGAGGAGCTGGCGGGCCGCCCGTTCTTCCGCGCGCCACTCTACGTGTGGCTGGTCGCCGGTCTCTTGAAGCTTGGCGGCGGCAGCCTGCTCTTCGTGCGCCTGTTCCAGGCGATGCTGGGGGGTGCGACGGCCCTGCTCGTCCACCTCGTCGGCAAGCGCGCCTTCGACGTGCGCACGGGGATGCTCGCCGCGCTCTGCGCGGCGACCTACTGGGTGCTCGTGTACTTCGACGCCGAGCTCCTCATCCCGACGCTGATCATCCCCCTCGACCTGCTCGCGATCTTGCTGTGCCTGCGGCTCGCCGACGCGCCGCGCCCGGGCCGGGCCGCCGCGGCGGGGGGGGTCTGGGGCCTCTCCGCCATCGCGCGGCCCAACGTGCTCCTGTTCATGCCCCTGCTCGCCCTCTGGATCCTCCTGCGGCCCCGCTCGACCGACGCCGCGGCGGACGAGCCCCGCCGCCGGCTCGCCTGGATCCCCGCCCTGGCCTTCTCGGCCGGCTTGATGGCCCCCATCCTGCCGCTCACCGCCCACAACGCCCTCGCCCGGGACGACTTCGTCCTGATCTCCTCCCAGGCGGGGGTGAACCTCTACATCGGCAACAACCCCACCTCCGACGGCGTCACCGCGATCGTCCCCGGGACGCCCGGCGGCTGGTGGCCGGGATACCACGCCTCGATCGCCCTGGCCGAGCAAGCCGAAGGCCGCGAGCTGTCGGCGTCGGAGGTGTCCGCCCACTACACGCAGAAGGCCCTCGACTTCGTGCGTTCCGAGCCCGGCGCCGCCCTGGCGCTCTTCGCCCGCAAGCTGCGCCTGTTCTGGAGCTCCTGGGAGATCGGCAACAACCACGAGCTGCGCTTCTTCGCCCATCGCTTCGGGTCCTTCGTGCCCTTCGTCTCGATCGGCTTCCCGCTCCTCGCCGGGGCGGGGGTGGCCGGGTTTCTCCTGGCGTCGCGGCGACGCGGCGAGCACTTCCCGCTCTGGGGCTTCCTGCCGGTCTACATGGTCGGTGTCGTCGCCTTCTTCGTCTGCGCCCGCTTCCGCGCTCCGGTGCTGCCGGTGTTGATGATCTACGGCGCGCACGCGATCTGGTGGGGCGCGGACCGTCTCAGGGCCGGACGCGCCGCTACCCTGCTCCTGCCCTGTGCCGTCGCCGCCGCCGTCGGCGGCTTCAGCCTCGTCCATCCGGACTACGTCAAGGCGGACGAGGCCAACGGCTGGATGCAACTCGGCACGGCCGAGCTGCGCCGGGACGACGAGGCGGCCGCGCGCGAGTGCTTCGAGCGTTCCCTGGCGATCAACCCCAACAACCTCTACGCCCTCGTCCAGCTGGCCCGGCTGGAGCGGGAGGCGGGCCGCACCGATGAGGCCGTCGCCCACCTCGAGCGGGCTGTCGGCCTGCACCCGCGCAAGACCGACGGCATCGAGCTCTTGCTCGACACCCTGCTCGCCGCCGGGCGCCACGACGAGCTGTTGGGCGTCGCGGAGGCCTACGCGCGCGACTACCCCGGCCCCGCGATCCCGCACTACTACCGCGGCCGAGCCCTCGCCCAGCTCGGCCGACTCGAGCCGGCCCTCGCCGCCTTCGGGCAGGCCCGCCGCCTCGACCCCCTCTCCTTCCGCGCGCCGCTCGCCTGCGGCAAGGTCGCGGGGATGCTCGGCCGCTGGGACGAGGCCGGCGAGCACTACGCCCGCGCCGCCTCCCTCCATGCTTCCACCACACCGGAGTGGGCCGACCAGGCCTTCGCGGGCCTCGTCACCGCCCACGCCCGCCGCGGCGATCCCACCGCCGCCTGCGAAGCCGCCCGCCGCTGGGCCCGCACCCTGCCCGCCTCCCCATCTGCCACCGCCGCCGTCACCGCGCACTGTCGGTGACCGGACTGCCCGGCGGAGCGGAGGTCCTGACGCGCCGCCCGCTGGCCTCCACGCGATCCAGGCCGCCGCTGGCCCGGCCCTGGGCCGGGGGGCTAGCGGGGGAGGAGGTCGCCCACGGGGCGACGGTGATCGGGGAAGGCGGAGGAGCCGCCGCGCGGATCGGGCGCCCCTAGTGATACAGGCTGATCCAGTCCTCGTAGACGTCGAGGTCCATAGACTTGAAGAAGTCATCGTCACCGACGAGCGGGGGCCCGTCGAACACGCCGTCGTTGTCCGAATCCACGAGCATGATGCGCCTGTGCGAGGCGAAGGCCGTGCCGAACTTGAAGACGCGGCCGAGTTGCACATGGTCGGCTACCTGGGCGTACTGCACGTCGTTCAACTCGGGGATCGCCGTCGAGTCATGCAGGACCACCGGCGGTGCCGCTAGGTCTCGTGCGTCGATCTGTACGAGCGAGACCTCGCCCTGCGGGTCCCGAATCGCGCAGACGACGAAGCGGCCGGCGGGGTCGTACTCGAAGGCAACCGCCCCCTGGTCCGGTGCACCCTCGAAGATGCGGGTCTTCTGGAACTTCTTCGGGATGAGTTGCGGGGACGTGGGGCCTCCGCCGGCTCCGTGGACGACAACGGCACCCTGATCGGGGACGAGGTTCCACAGCTCGACCACAGGCTTCTTGTCCCGCGTCAGGCCGAACACCGCGTAGCGGTCGGGGCCCCCACCCGCCGAGGTGACGTGGAGCACCGAGAAGTTGGCGCTGCTCTGGTGGGTGACGGACTGCCAGGCACCGGTGGTGGCGTCCTGTACCGAGTCGGTCACGAGGACGGAGTTGAAGTTCACCGCAGTGAAGCGCTGCTTGAAGCCGGGTTCGCGCCACGCGGTGACACCATCGCCCTCGGTGTAACCCTGGTCGGCCAACCGGCCGACGGACGGCTCGCTCTCGAGTGCCAATGGAATCGCCTCGTGCTCGGTCATGACTTCGGGGGGCGGTGCGGATGAGGTTCCGCACGCGGTTGCGAGCAGACCGGCGACCGAAGAGTAGGCTATCTGCTTCATGATCGGTGTCTCCATCATTGGTCGCAGGGGCACTCGCAGCCACAGTCGGGAATGACCTTGTTGCCGGGGTAGGGGTCCTCGGGGGGACCGGGCGGTGGAGGGAAGTCGGGACAGTCGCTGAAGTCGTCCCCCTCCCCCTCCTCGTCCTCGGGATCCGACCCGCTGGAGGCGCACTCCGCAGCCTTCTTGGGGATCGCGGCGTGGGACGTGAATCAGTCCCCGAGGTAGCCGAGCTGCTCGAGGCGCTCGAGCATGGCCGCGTCGTAGGGGCTCTCGGTGGCGGTGGATCGTCGGCGGCCGGTCTCGTGGGTGGGGATCGTGGTGACCGGGTGGTCGCGGAGGAACTCGTCGGTGAACAGGCCGCGCAGGACGTGGCCGTCCATGTCCTCACCGACCGGCAGGCCAAGCAGCGCGAGCAGGGTCGGGGTGACGTCGAGCACCGTCGCGCCGAGGTCTGTCGCGCCGCGGCGGATCGGGCCGCCCATGGCCGCGATGATGCCGCGCTCGGTGTGCCAGAAGGCCTGGCCCTCGAGGAAGTCGCCGTAGGTGCGCTCGATGGGCTTGCGCCCGGGGTTGTCGAAGAAGCCGTGGTCGCTGATGACCATCACCGTGTCCTCGGGCCGGGCCTCGTCCATCAGGAAGCCCAGGGAGGCGTCGATGCGCGCCAGATGCGCGTCCATCGCCTCGCCCAGCGCCCGCCAGGAGGGGTCGAGGCCCGCCAAGGCCGCCTCGCCCTGGCGGCGCGCGGCGCTGTAGGCGCGGTAGGCGGGCCAGAAGACGTGGCAGAAGGCGTCGTAGCCGTCGAAGTAGGTCGCGATCAGCGACTCACCGTTTCCCTTCTCGACCATGTGGCGCGTCATGGCGTCGATGGAGACGTCTTTCAGGAAGATGTCCCGGATGGCGTAGCCGCGCACCGGCGGGATGGCGGAGATCTTCAGCTCGTCGAGCCGCTCGCTCGACAGGCGCGCCTCGGTCAGGTTCAAGGGCTCGAGCTCCGCCATCAGCTCCCGCGGCCAGGTCCTGTCCTCGCGGTCGATGGCCGGGTCGGTGCCGGTGGCGAAGCCGCGCTCGTCCTTGCGCAGCGGCCAGGCGTAGTCGGTGATCATGAAGCCGCGCACCGGTTCGGCGGGCCACGACACCCACCAGGCCAGGAAGCCGACGGAGACCCCGGCGCGGCCGGCGATGTTCCACACCGCCTCCACCTCGCGCATGGTCGAGGAGACCGGCACGGTCTGGCCCGCCTCGGTCTCGGCCACGAAGCCCAGGATGCCGTGCTTCTTGGGGAGCTTGCCGGTGGCGATGGTCGTCCACAGGATCGCGGACGCCGTCGGGCTCATCGAGCGCAGCTCGGCCTTGGTGCCGCGCGCGCAGAGCTCCGCCAGGCGCGGCATGACGCCGTCGGCGAGGACGAAGTCGAAGACGTCCCAGGAGGCGCCGTCGATGCCGACGAGGAAGACGCGGCCGGGGACGGGACGCTCGGGGAGACCGTCCTGTGCGGCCTCCGGCGGCCGGCCCCCTTCTCCGGAGGACCCGCCGGCCTGCTTCGAGCAGGCCGGCAGGAGGAGGCACGCGAGGCCCAGGGCGACGACGAGGTGCGGGATGCGCATCGAGGTCGCCGGGCCGTAGCTCTTGGGGAGCGGATCAGAAGCCGAAGCGCAGGCCGGCGTAGGGACCGCCGAACTGCAGGTCGAGGTCGGCCGAGTCCCCGCCGTCGTTGTACTCGGCCAGGAAGTCGATCATCCGGTAGCCGACGACGATGCCGCCGTTGTCTCCCAGGATCTGTAGCCCCGCGGAAACGTCCAGGTCGGTCGCCTCCACTTCCGCCTCGTCCACGCTCACGGTCAACATGGCGTAGGTGGCCTCGATCCTGACCGGGCCGATGTCGCCGCCGGCGCGCGCCGCGACGAGGGGGACGGGCAAGGTCTCGTCCATGGTGGCGGTGACGGTCAAGCCGGTGAGCTCTTCGTCACCGGTCAGGGAGATCGCGAAGTCCAGGGCGGTGACGCCCAGGCCCAGGCCGAAGTAGGCGGTGTTGCCGATGGTCCAATCGTAGGTCCACACGGCGTTGGTGGCGGCGAGGTCGAGGTCGGTGGCCACGTTGACCGTGCTCGAGTCGATCGTGATGCCGTCGATCTCGATGTCGTCGCTCAAGGTGCCTTCGTCGTCGGAGACGTCGGTGGAGGTGTAGGAGAGGCTGAAGTGGGAGTGGTCGCCACGGACGTCGATCCGGCCGCCGAGCACAGACTCCTCGTCGTCGACCCCCAGCGTGGCCAAGCTGGTCGAGCCGCTGGCCACGCCGCTGGAGGAGGCGATCGAACCCTCGAGCGTGTTCATGGCCAGGTAGGGCGTGACGCTCATCGAGGGGGATGAACAGGAAGCGGCCGCGGCGAGCGAGAGTGCGAGAATGCGTTTCATGGTTTGCCTCGAGCAGGGGCGGGGTGCGATGTGGGCGCGAAACGTCCGCGCCCGCCCCAATTCTTACCATTCGAGGCCTCCAGGGGCCAGATTGCGCGGCCCGGGGCCGCGACGTGCCGCCTACTTGGTGTAGCCCAAGGCGCGCAACTGCTCGAGGATCTCCCGCCGGGCGGCCTCGTCGACGGGCGCGGCGGCGCGCTCGGGATCGAGCAGGCCGCGGTGCGAATCGACCGCCTCGCGCGCACGGGGTCTCGCGCCGAGCACGCGTTCCATGACGCGCCCGTGCATGTCGCGGCCCAAGGGCAGGCCGAGGTAGGCGAGGACGGTCGGCGTGACGTCGAGCGAGGTGTAGGGCTCGAAGAGCCCCAACCTGCGGGCCACCTCCGCGAGGCGATCGACGCTGCGCGAGGTGCCCAGGGCGAAGCCGAGCAGGGTGGACAGGGAGGTCTCCGAGCACAGGGCGGCGACCGGTCCGGCGGGCTCGATGTCGGGGGCGGCGAAGAGGAACATCCCGTGGGGGTCGTGGTTGCCGCTGTTCTCGGTGCGCACGGTCATGTAGCGCGCGAGCGGCCGCGCCTGGCCCGCGACCTCGACGGTCTGCCCTCCGGGCGGCTCTCCCAGGCAGCTCGCCGGCACGACGAAGGCGGCGGGCCGGCTGCCTGCGGGCATGGGGCCGACCGAGGTGAACAGGGGCTCGCCGGTCTCCGAGATCGCCAGGCCCGACAGGGTCTCGATCAGCACCGCCAGGGAGAGGGCCTCGACCCCTTCGGTCACGGCCTCGTCGAAGAGGATGCCGATGCGGTGGCGCGTGGCGCTCGATCCCGCCTCGCGCGCCCGCGCGCGCTGGGGATCGAGGTCGTCGCGGTCGAGGCGCTCGCCGTCGAAGGCGATCAGACCCAAGTCCGCCAGCAGGTTGTCGAGGTGGAAGAGGACCAGGGGCGCCGCCCGGGGTCGCGCGCCGTGGTCGGAGACCACCAACACCGCGCCCCCCTCGGCTGCCAGCGCACCCAGCCACTCGTCGAGGCGCGTGAAGATGGCCGGCACGTCCTCGGCGCGCTCCGCGGCGCTCGCGGCGTCGGCGCCCCACGACTCCAGGTCGAACTCCTCGGGGAAGGTGTCGAGGTAGCGCAGGTGCAGGGCGCTGTCGGAGGACTGGGTCCCGGTGACCACCAGGTCGAACTCGGCGAGACCTCGTACCGCCTCCCAGGCGTCGATCTCCATCTCCAACAACCGCGCGATGTTGGTGTAGGCGTCGGGGGAGCTCTCGTCGGGATAGGCCGAGAGCGCGTCGGCGACCAGGGAGCGCACGGGTTCGGGGTGGGTCGCTGGCACGCTGCCGCCGAGCGCAGGCTTGAGGTTGGGCACGACGACGCCGCCGACCGCCTCGGCCGGCGCGGTGATCAGCCAGTTGTGCACCAGCGACGTCAACCCGGCTGCGTCGGCGATGTTCCACAGCGCCGCGGCGGTGCGCTCGGTCGAGGGCGTGGGGAGCGGCCGCGGGTCCTCGTCGTCGGAGAGCACGGTGAAGTCGTGGATGCCGTGCCCCGCCTCCGCCATGCCCGTCACCATGCTGGTCCAGACGACCGGCGAGAGGCGGCGGCCGTGGGTCATCAGGTGTCCGAAGGAGCCGCGCTCCTTCAGGGCGGCCAGGTGCGGCATGCGCCCCTCGTCGATGAAGCGGTCGACCATCGTCCACAGCCCCGCGTCGATACAGAACAGGGTCAGACGCCGGGGCGCCTGCTCCGCCTGGGCCACCGCGTCCACCCGCGCCACCGCCACCGGCTGCAGGGAGAGGGCGTTGTTCCCCACCAGGGCGACGGTCGCCGCGGCCTGCACGACGAGCAGGGCCGTCGGCCATCGGCGCTTCGGGCCGGATCGCGCCGGCGTGGAGACGAGCAGGCCCGCGGCGATCCCCACGGGCAGGGCGAAGGCGGCGCCGCGGCCGAGGGCGTCGAGGCGCTCGGGGTCGCCGAGCCCCACGTAGAAGGGCAGGTCGACGTTCCAGCCCACCGTCAGCTCGCCCGTCACCGCCAGGGTCGTGATCAGTGCCGTGGGCAGCCCGGCCGCCAGGCGCGGCCACCGCCGCAGGGGGAGCGCGCAGACGAGCAGCACCGCCCAGAGGAGGTTTCCCCAGACCGCGACGCCCGCCGCCATGCGGAAGCACAGCTCGGCCGGTCCGCCGAGGGCGTGGTGCCAGCGCAGGGCTCCCACGAGCACGTATCCGAGGGCGATCAGGAAGGCGGAGCGGGCCTGCAGGTGGACCATGCCGGGGGGGGCGCCGAGGGGAGGATGGGGGGCGGGCGAACCTCCCAGGGTAGGTCAGCCCCTCGTGCCCGGCTGCGGCCGGGGACGAAAAAAGACGGCCGGGAGCGCTGTGGAGCGCTCCCGGCCGCAGCCGTCGGCAATAGTCAGCCCCAATAGTGTGGTTCGGTGTGGGGCTCGTCGCGGCGTCGGTCTCCTTCGCAGCACCGGAGCGCGGGAGGAGAGAGAGGCTTCTTGGGGTTCTCCCACGGGCCGGAAAGACCGGAATCCGCGACGCTTGAGTCCCTTGGACGGGCCCTCGCCCCTGGGGGTTCGCCCCGATCCGCGAAAACCGCGCCGGGGCCGGCGCGCCGCCGGGCTCAGTCGCCCCCGTCGCTCCAGGGCCGGCCGAGCCCCTCGATACGCACGGCGCCCGAGGCGGCCTCCACCTCGACCGTGCGGCGCTCCCCGTCCAGCTCCAAGACGACGGTCCCCACCGAGCGGGCGAAGCCGTGGGCGTCGAAGGTGATCCGGAGCTCGGGGCCGAGGTCGCGGTCGGTGATGCGAACGCCCTCGAAGACTCCGTCGCGCGAGTAGGAGCGCACGAACTCGCCCACGCCGGTGGGGTGGGGGATCGGTCGTTCTCGGGCGTCGACGATCCCGTAGCCCGTGCCGTCGGGGGCGAAGACGACGCGCAGCTCGCGCTCGCCGAGCACGGCCTCGTTCTGGGCGGCCCGTAGGTCGGCTGCGAGCAGGAGGGCGGCGTTGTCGAGGCTGACCTCCGCGCGGGCGAAGAACCCGGGGATGGCCAGGAGGGCGAGGGCGCTGACGCAGAGCAGGGCGACGGCGAGGCCGACGATGTTGACGCCGCCGGGTCGTTTGGAGGGCTGGGTGGTCATGGCCGTCGCCGGGTGTTGGCAGACCCCGGTCGCTACAGATCGTAGTAGCGTTGCGTCCGCCCGCGCACGCGTCCGGGGACGTTGCAACGCACTTCCCCCGTGCGCGGGTCGTAGATCCAGCCCGTGCTCCCGTCGGGAATGGGCGGCATCGGCGTCTCGCCGTCGAGGATCCAAACCGTGCTCTTCCCGTTGAGCGGGTTGATCGGGATCCCGTGCGGCAGGTAGGGCACGTGCGCCTCGCGCAGGATCAGCGGAGGCGGAGGCGGTCCGTCCTGTTCGTGGAAGCCAAGCTCGCACCCCAATGCGTCGTGGTCGCAGCCAGCGTGGGTCAGGGCGGCGGTCTCGGCGCTCGGCCAGCCTCCGCGGTCGGTGCGGTAGTCGGCGATGGCCCCGCGCAGGACGCGCAGGTTCTGCCAGAGCTCGTTCTCCACGATGCGGATTGCGGCCTGGGGGGGGGTGACCCGAGCCGACGGTGCCGCCACCGCGAGGACCAGCCCGGAGACGACGGCGCAGATCGAGATGCCGGCCCAGAGCGCCCCGGAGCTCTGCCTGGCGCTCGACTCGAAGGCCGGGGGGACGGCGATCGTGGCCTGTGAGAGGTGCGTGGACATCGGCGTCTGCGGGCTGGGGTGAACCCGGCGCTCTGCCTCCCTTTCGACCCGCGTCTGCGGGAGCCTTGAGCCCGACCGACCGCGGATTCGGAAAGAACTTCCCCCCTCGCGCGTCCGAGGCGCGATGCGCCTCCCCCGCGACCGAATAGACTGTCGCCCGCCGATGCTCCGCCTGTGCCACCTCGTCGCCGCCGCCTCGACCGCATCCCTCGTCGCTTGCGGGCCGGGCGACGGCGGCGCCCGACCCGCGCCCGCCCCGCCGCCGGCGAGTCCGACCTGGTTCTGGGAGCACGCGGCCGCCTCGGGGCTCGACTTCGTCCACGTGCGCGCCCACCAGCAGCGGTTCTGGATCCCCGAGACCGTGACCGGCGGCGGTGGGTTCCTCGACTACGACGGTGACGGCCGCCTGGACGTCTACTGCGTCCAGGGCGGCGACCCCGTGCCGCAAAACCAGACCAACGAGCCCAACCGCCTGTTCCGCCAGGAAGCCGACGGCACCTTCACCGACGTCACCGACACCGCGGGCGTGGGCGATCGCGGCTACGGCTTCGGCTGCACCGCCGGAGACCACGACGGCGACGGCGACACCGACCTGTACGTGTGCAACCTCGAGGGCAACGTGCTCTTTCGCAACGAGGGCGACGGGACCTTCACCGACGTCACCGAGGCCGCCGGCGTGGGCGAGCCGCGCTGGAGCTCGGCGGCCTCGTTTTTCGACTACGACCGCGACGGCGACCTCGACCTGTTCGTCGTCAACTACCTCAACTGGAAGCCCGAGCACGAGCTCCCGTGCCAGACGAGCTACGGCGAGCGCGACTACTGCAACCCGATCAACTACAACGCGCCGACCCGCGACACCCTGTATCGCAACGAGGGCGACGGGACCTTCACCGACGTCAGCGAGCAGGTTGGCCTGGGCGCGGGGACCGGGACCGGCCTGGGGCTTGCGTGCGCCGACTTCGACGGCGACGGGCGGGTGGACGTCTACGTCACCAACGACGGCATGCCCAACCACCTGTGGCTGCAGCTGGAGCCCGGCCGCTTCACCGACCGCGCCCTGCTCGCGGGGTGCGCCGTCAACAGCTCGGGGGCGCCGGAGGCGGGCATGGGCGTGCACGCCGTGGACGTCGAGTCCGACGGCGACTGGGACCTGTTCATGACCCACGTGCGCGAGCAGACCAACACGTTCTACCGCAACCAGGGCTCCTCCTTCGCCGACACGACCGCGAGCACGGGCCTCTCGGCGGCGAGCGTGCCCTTCACCGGCTTCGGCCTGGGCTTCCACGACTTCGACCTCGACGGCGAGATCGACCTGTTCGTCGCCAACGGACGCGTCGGCCTATGGCCCCCGGCCTTGAGCGAGACCGACCCCTACGCCGAGCCCAACCAGCTCTTCTTGGGGCGCGGCGACGGGAGTTTCGAGGAGGTCCCCGGCGGCGGTGCTCCCGCCGTTGCGTTGGGGACGAGTCGTGCGGCGGCCTTCGGCGACGTCGACGACGACGGGGACGTGGACATCCTCTACATCGACGCCCACGCTTCCGTGCGGTTGTTGCAGAACGACTTGCCGCGGGCGGGGAACTGGATCGGCCTGTCCGTCCTCGGCGAGAGCACGGCGGCGGCCTTGGGCGCGACCGTGCGCGTCCGCACCGGGGAGCGGGACCGCTTCCGCATCGTCCACACCAGCTACTCCTACTGCGCGACCAATGACCCGCGCGTGCACCTGGGCCTGGGGGCCGCCGAGCGCGCCGACGAGGTCGAGGTGCGCTGGCCCGACGGGCAGGGCGAGCGCTTCGGCCCCCTCGAGGCCGGCCGCTACCACACCCTGCGCAAGGGTGAGGGGCGCTGAGGAGGCGCGGGGGTTGGGCGTCGGCCTCCTGCTCGCGAGTCTGGCGGCGCTGTTGGTGGGGCCGACGAAGCGCCGATAGAATCGTCGCCCGCGCCCGTCATGCCGCTGCGTCCCACCATCCTCGCCACCGCCCTGGCGGCCCTTCTCGCCTGCGGCGGTGGGCCGGCGGACGCGCCGCCGGAGGTCGTCGAGCTCGTCCACACCGCCGGCGTGGACGAGGGGGTGGTCGCTCTGATCGCCGAGCACGTCGCGCGCGCCCGCTCGCGCCCCACCGACGCCGAGGCGCGCGCCACCCTGGCGATGGTCTTCGAGGCCAACGAGCTGTGGTCGGAGGCGGAGCAGGCCTGGCGCGACGCCCTGGCCTTCGAGGACGAGAACGAAGTGTGGCGCTACCACCTGGCGATCTGCGCGCGCCAGCGCGGAGGTGCCGAGGAGGCGTTGGAGCTGGTGCGCCGCGTGGCGAAGGCCCTGCCGGACATGCCCGGGGCGCGCCACCGGCTGGGGGCGATGCTGCTCGAGGCCGGGGACGAAGCGGGAGCGCGGCGGGAGTTCGAGGCGGCGATCGAGCTGGTCGACTTCGCGCCGCCCTGCTACGTGGGCCTGGCCGAGGTGATGGTGCGCACGGGCGATCCGGCCCGTGCCGCCCAGCTCTGCCGGCGCGCCCTCGCCCTCGATCCCGAGTCCAAGCACGCCCACTACACCCTGGGGCTGGCCTACCGCGACCTGGGGCGCATGGACGAGGCGGAGGTCGAGCTCAACAAGGGGTTGAACGCCTCGCGCCGCTACCTCTCCGACCCGCTCACCAAGCGCATCGAGCGTTTCCGCGTCGGCTACACCGTGCGCATGCTCGAGGCGAACCGCCTGGAGAAGGCCGGCAAGCTTCCTGAGGCGGCGGCGATCCTCGAGAGCCTGCTCTTGCGCCACCCTCAAGATCACACGCTCTTGAACAACCTGGCGGCGGTCCTGACCCGTCAGGGGAAGACCGACCGGGCCCTCGAGCTTCTGGGCCGGGCGGCCGAAGTCACGCCCGGCGAGTTCTCGACCCACATCAACCTGGCGGCCTGCTACCTCGACATGGGGAACTTCCCGCTGGCCCTGGAGAACGCCGAGGAGGCCTGCCGTCTCGCTCCCAAGGTCGGCCAGGCCCACTTCGTGCGGGCCCGCGCCTACCTGGCGCTCGGCCGCACCGGCGAGGCCTACGCCGAGCTGAAGGAGGCTGCGGCGTTGGACTCGACGGCGGGGATCTTCCGTGCGCTGCTCGGCGAGGTCGCCGGGCGATTGGGAGAGCACGACGCGGCGGTCGAGCACCTCGAGGCGGCGATCCGCATGATGCCGGGCTACCTGCCGGCCTTCGCCGTCCTCTGTCGCCTGCACCACGGTCGCGGCGAGCGCCGTGAGGCGCTCGAGGTCCTCCAGCGCACCCGGCAGGCGTTCCCCAACCACCCCGAGACGGCGGCCCTCGGCCGACTCCTGGGGGCGCAGTGAGGTCGTCCACCGCGCGCACCTGTTCCGCGCTGGTCGCCGGGGGCCTCCTGGCGGCCTGCGGTGGTGGAGGATCGGGCGGGAAGCGAGTCGTCGCCGTCCCCGGCGGCTCCGCCGAGTCCGCGCCGATCTGGTTCGAGGAGGTCGCTCTCGCCTCGGGCCTGGACTTCACCCACGCCGCCTTCCACGAGCAGCGCTTCTGGATGCCCGAGATCTCGCCGGGCGGCGTGGGGCTGATCGACTTCGACGGCGACGGCCTCCTAGACGTCTACTGCGTGCAGAGCGGCGATCCGGCGGCGGACGCGATCGACTCGGGTCCCAACCGCCTGTTCCGCAACGTCGGCGGCGGATCGTTCGAAGAGGTCGCCGGCGCCGCGGGGGCCGACGACACCGGCTACGGCCACGGCTGCGCCGTGGGGGACTACGACGGCGACGGTGACGCCGATCTCTACGTCACCAACCTGCGCGCCAACGTCCTCTACCGCAACGACGGCGGCCGCTTCACCGACGTCACCGCCGAGTCGGGGACGGCGGTGGAGAACTGGAGCACCGCCTGCTCGTTCGTGGACTACGACGCCGACGGCGACCTCGACCTGTTCGTGGTGAACAACCTCAACTGGAGCCCCGACATCGAGCTCGTCTGTCGCTCGGGCCAGTCCGAGCGCGACTACTGCAGTCCGGCGAACTACAACCTGCCATCTGTGGACCGCCTGTTCAGGAACGACGGGGGCGGCCGGTTCACGGAGGTGACCGAGGAAGCGGGACTGGGCGCGGGCACGGGGATCGGCCTGGGCGTGGCGCTCGCCGACTTCGACGGCGACGGCTCGGTCGACTTCTACGTCGCCAACGACAGCGTCCCGAATCTGTTGTGGATGAACGACGGCAAGGGACGCTTCACCAACCGCGCGCTGCTCTTGGGCTGCGCGGTCAACGGCAGCGGCGCGTCGGAGGCGGGGATGGGTGTGCAGGCGGTCGATGTCGAGAACGACGGCGACTGGGACCTGTACATGACCCACGTGCGCGACGAGACCAACACCTTCTACCGCAACCAGGGCGGGAGCTTCAGCGACACGACCGCGGCCACCGGCCTCGCGGGTCCGAGCCGGCGCATGACGGGCTTCGGGATGGGCTTCGCGGACTTCGACCACGACGGCGTCGTCGACTTGTGGGTGGCGAACGGTCGCGTCGATCTCTGGCGGCCCTATCCGAACCCCGAGCGGCCCTACGCCGAGCCCAACCAGCTCTTCGCGGGTCTGGGAGACGGCCGCTTCGAGGAGATCGCCGGCGGCGGCGTGGCGGACGTGCCGATGGGCACGAGCCGTGCGGCGGCCTTGGGGGACCTCGACGACGACGGCGACCTCGACATCGTCTACCTCGATTGGAACGGACCGCTGCGCCTGTTGCGCAACGTCGCCCCCAGGGCGGGAGGCTGGATCGGCCTGCGCCTCGTCGACGCCGCCGGCGCCGACGTGTTGGGGGCGGTCGTGCGCGTGGACACGGCCGGCGGATCGCACTACCGCCAGAGCTTCACGAGCTACTCCTACTGCGCGGCGAGCGATCCGCGCGTGCATTTCGGCCTGGGGCAGAGCGAGAGAGTCGACGCGGTCCTCGTGCGTTGGCCAGACGGCACCGAGGAGAGCTTCGGCCCCCTCGCCGGGGGCCGCTACCACGAGCTGGGCTGGGGAGGCGGGGAGCAGAGATGAGCGTGGAGAGCGAAGAGGACGGGATCCCCGAGACGGTCCTGTTGGCCGAGGGCGGGCTGAACGCCTTGCGCGAGATGCGCGCGCTGTTGCGCAAGCACGGCCTCGACGCCCGGATCGTCGCACCGCCCGAGGCGGAGGGAGGCGGCTGAGGGACCAAGGCGGCGCTCGCGGTCGCGGGCGAGGACGCGCGGGCCTGCGTGGAGGTGTTGCAGCGCGACTGGGCGGACGGCCAGGACGCCGAGGCGGTGGCCGCGGCGGCGGCGGCGATCGACCTCGACGCCGACGAGGCGACCTGCCCCGCGTGCCAAGGTACGATCCCCGCAGGCAGCGAGCGCTGCCCTGAGTGCGGCCTGCGGATTGCTTGACGGGCATCGGCGCGCTCTCGCCGCCGCCCGTCACCCACCGCTCGATCCCCATCGCCCATGGTCATCTCGAAACCGTCTCCCCCTTCGCCACGCGCCGCCCTCGCCCTGCCGCTGGCCCTCGCGGCCTGCGCCTCCTGCGCTGCCTCCGGCGAGGCCGCGCATCGCGCCCCGCGCCCCAACGTCGTCTTCATCCTGGCTGACGACCTCGGCTACGGGGACGTGGCGGCGTTGAACCCAAGCTCGCGGATCCCGACGCCGAACCTCGACCGCCTCGCGGCCGAGGGCATGGCCTTCACCGACGCCCACTCGCCCTCAGGGGTCTGCACGCCGACGCGCTACGCCCTGTTGACCGGGCGCTACACCTGGCGCTCGCGGTTGAAGAACGGCGTGTTGTGGGTGGACAGCCCGCCCCTGATCGAGCCGGGCAGGCAGACCGTCGCCGACGTCCTGGCGGGCGCGGGCTATCGGACGGCGGCCGTGGGGAAGTGGCATCTGGGCCTGGGCTACGGCCGCGACGCCAACGGCGAGATCGACCGCACGCTGCCGCTGGACGACGGTCCGACGACCCACGGCTTCGGGAGCTTCTTCGGGATTCCGGCGTCGCTGGACATGGCGCCGTACTTCTACGTCGAGGACCTCGCCGTGGTCGAGCCTCTCACCGCCCAGAACCCCGGCGGCCGCTTCCCCAAGTTCATGCGCAAGGGCCCGCGCTCGCCGGGCTTCTCGGTGGTGGACTGCCTCGACGTCCTCACCGCCAAGGCCGTCGGGTTCATCGACGAGGCGGCGGACGGTGACGAGCCGTTCTTCCTCTACTTCCCGCTCACCGCGCCCCACAAGCCCGTGCTGCCCCACCCGCGCTTCGACGGCACGACGGCGCTGGGGCCGTATGGGGACTTCATCGGTCAGGTGGACGACACGGTCGGCCGCGTGCTGGCGGCGCTCGAGGAGGCCGGCGTGGCCGACGACACATTGTTGGTCTTCTCCAGCGACAACGGTTCGTTCATGCACCGCCGCGCGGCGGACTCGGGGCCCGACCACGTCGACGATCCAACCCTCCAGGCCTATCGAGAGACGACCCACACCGCCAACTTCGTCTTCCGCGGCACCAAGGCCGACGTGTGGGAGGGCGGGCACCACGTCCCGCTGCTCGCCCGCTGGCCGGCGGCGGTCGAGGCGGGCTCGCGCTCGGAGCAGACCGTCTGCCTGGTGGACACCCTGGCGACCCTGGCCGCCCTGGCGGGAGCGTCGGTCCCCGTGGGGAACGGCGAGGACTCCTTCGACCTGTCGCCGCTGTTGCTCGGCGAAGCCGACCGCTTCGCGCGCGCGGGCGTGGTGAACCACTCCTCCAGCGGGATGTTCGCCCTGCGCGACGGCCCCTGGAAGCTGGTCGCGGGCAACGGCTCGGGCGGCCGCGAGAAGCCCAAGGGCAAGCCCTTCGCCCGTCCCTACATGCTCTTCGACCTGGCGGCCGATCCGTCGGAGACCAGGGACGTCGCCGCGGACCATCCCGAGCGGATGGCGGCGATGGAGGCGGAGCTGGAGCGCCTGCGCGGTGCGGGCGGCAGCCGGCCCGGCCTCGTCGCGGCCTCGAACTGAACGCGCCCCGGCCGAGGCCGGGGCACGAAGGAGGCGGCGGACGACGCTCGAGACCCGGCGAGCGCCGCCCACCGCCAAGGGGGGGATCGATGTCCGTTCCCGGCGGCTAGGGCCGGAAGTGGACGGAGACGGCGTTGGTGAGGTTGAAGGTCGCGCCGGTCGCCCAGGGTGCGGGGTCGCGGAACCAGGACTGGAAGAGCCAGGTGTCGCCGGCGTTGATGTGCCCGGGCGTGGGGAAGGTCGAGTTGGCGTGGGCGACGATGTTGGTGGCCGCATAGGAGCCGCCGGCGCCGGAGTTGAGGATGCCGTAGCGGTAGATCCCCGTCGTCGAGGGGGCCACGCAGCGCTGGCCGTCACCGAAGGGGGAGAGGACGTTGCCGGAGCCCATGAAGACGATCCCGAACTGGAAGGGCGGCAGGTCGCTGGCGGTCAGGGTCAGGTTCCCGCCGACGCTGCTGGAGCCGGTGGGCGTGAGGCGGCCGCCGACGCCGGTGGAGTTGGCGCAGCCGGCCAGGGGATCGGCCACGCGCGGGGCCGTCGGCGCGGGGCAGAAGCAGAAGCGCGACTCGATCAGGCCCTGGGGCTGCTCGGTGACGTCGAGGGCGTCGAGGTCGTCGACGGCGCCGCCGCAGGTGGAGGGGCGGATCGACGTGCACAGGCCGAGGTTCTCGGCGGCGATGAAGATCGTCGGCGGGCCCACGCCGTTGAGGGGTGCGGAGAGGATGTCGCCGGGCTCGATCGGCCCGGAGCCGGTGCCGTCGACGGTGCCGATCACCGCCGATCCCTTGCGCACGCTGAACAGCACCATGTCGGTCTGGCCGGTCAGCCAGTCGAAGTGGTTGAGCGACGGCTGGTAGCCGGGGACGCCGTTCTCGGCGATGCACAGGGCGTCGAGGTCGTCGGAGTCGACGCCGAAGTGGTCGAGGCCGAGCTGGGCGGCCATGGCGTAGACGCCGGGGGGCGTGCCGGGCATGCCGACGTGCAGGACGTCGCCGCCGGCAAAGCCGTGGGCCGCCGCGCCGCCGGTCATGTAGCCGGCGTCCAGGGAGAAGTAGATGCCGCCGACGGGGAAGTTCATGGAGTGGTCGGTCTCCAGGTCGAAGGCGTCGAGGTTGTCGGGGCTCGTGCCCGACTCGATCAGGCCGAAGCCGGGGTAGCCCCAGATCGTGTTCAGGGCCTGTCCGTCGCCGTCGATGGTCGCGACGCCGGAGGTGGGCGCGGCCGGGCCCCAGGGGGGCAGCCCGAGCTTGGTGTTGAGGAAGACGTCGGCCGAGGCGTCGTTGGGGCTCTCGGTGTAGACGTTGGGCGCGGGGGCCAGGCCGGCGATGCCCGCCGAGCCGCGGTCGACGCTGTACCAGACCATGCCGGCTTCCAGGGGCAGGGTGCCGCCGAGGGTGAAGTCGGTGCCGTAGGAGACGGCGTCGACCTCGACGGTGCACGGCACTCCCGGGGGGAGGCCGATGCAGCCGCCGTACCCGCTGAGCCCCAGGTCGGGCCCGCCGTGGTAGCGGATGCCCGGCGCGGCCAGGGGGCCCATGGCCGCGGTGGGGAGGTCGCTCACCAACAGGTCTCCCTCGGTGATCGGATTGGCCCCGAAGCTCGGAATCGCGCTGCGCGTGGCGCCGCCGTGGTCGACGGAGAAGGTCGCCTGCCCGAAGGCCGCGGAGGCGAGGGCGAGGGTGGCCGCGGGGGCCGTGACGAGGCGGAGGCGGGAGGGAGTCTGCATGGTTGGTCTCCTGTGTAGGGTCGTTTCGGTGGTCGGTCCGGCGCGGTCCCTGGCGGACCGTCCCCGTTCCAAACTCCCCAACGAGATCCCCTCCCGCGACCCGCCACGTTTATCGCTCGATCCTGTCGAGCGGCCCGCGAGGGCCCTGGATTCCCCTCCCGCGCTCGTTCGCGGGCCGGTCCCGCTCGGGGACCCTCCGAGTCCCGATTTCCGCCGGCGGGCCGTCCCTCCCGGCGCGGACCGGGGCGACGCCGGCCGCTCGACCGCCGCTCGTGGGGCGGGGGGGCCCGCCCTCTCTCTCGCTGCCTCGGCTACTTGCGGGTGACGACCACCCCGGCGGCGACGAGGCTCGCGATGGTGACGACCGACCCGGCCGTCTGTGCGCTACCTCAGCAACCGCCGGTGATCCACATCCACGCGCCGACGCCCGCCGAGCTCGCGATCACCGACCAGATCAAAAAATTCATCTTCGCTTTCCTTTCGACGGCTCCCCCGGGGGGAGCGCCTCGTTGGCGGCCACCAGTCTACACCGATTCCGCGCGCCGGTTCACGGGGGCCGTCCCGCGCCCTGGGATTCGGTCCCTGCCGCAGTTCCGCCGCCCCAACATCGTGACGGCACCACCTCGCACCTGGAGGCCACGGACGCGGGTAGCCCGCGCGGAAGGCTGTTGGAAGGGAACGGTGGCCGGTCGCGGGCGAGACGGTCGCCTGCAGGGTGCCCGCAAGCGTCGTTCTTGCGAGTCGAGAGCTCGAGGGTGTGCGTGTTCATGACTAGGCATCCCGTCGCCGAATCCCTGGCCAGAGGGGCCGCCACAGGGGCATGCGATCTTCACGCGGGCGCCTAGTGGCCGGGAAGGGCACGGCGATTACGCTGGAAACCCCGGCCCACCGATGGCACTGGAGACCCATGGACCACCGCGACCCAGAGACCTACTCCTTCGATGGCTATCTCGATGCCCTTGGCGACGACTGGTACCTGGACGACCCGCTGCTCGCGCGCTGGCTCGACCGGGCGTCGCTCGATGAGGAGGCGACAGCGCTCGTCCGAGGCTTCGGCCGGCGGGCCGCGACGACCCATCGGCTGGCGGCCGAGGTCGTGGAGCGTGCGGAGAACCTGCCTCGCTTCTGGACGCGTGGCCCCTACAACCAGACGGTCAACGAGGTGGTGGTCCCAGCAGAGACACGCCAGATGCTCGGGGACGTGCACGGCTCGGGCATCTGGGCGGAGGGCCTCGACGAGCGTGCTCGTTATGCCTCCATCTACCTGCTCGACCAGAACGGCGAGTTCGGGGTGACCTGCAGCACGGCGTGCACCGACGGCATGGTGCGCGCGCTGCGGACGCTCGGCGACGACGACCGAAGTCGCTCGGTCCTACAGCAGATCGACAGCGCAACCCCCGAGAGCTTCATCCACGGCGCGCAGTTCGTGACCGAGATTCAGGGCGGCAGCGATGCCGCGACCAACCAGGTACGGGCGGAGCCCGTCGCAGATGGGCTCTACGCGCTCTCGGGCCGCAAGTGGTTCTGCTCGAATCTCACGGCGGAGTACTGGATGACCACCGCGCGGCTCGAGGATGGACCGGCAGACCACCGCGGGGTCGGCCTGTTCTGCGTTCCCAGGCGTTGGCACGGCGGTCCGAACGGCTACGTCGTCGAGCGTCTCAAGGACAAGCTCGGCACCCGGGCCCTCCCGACGGCGGAGATCCTCCTCACCGGCGCGCGCGGCTGGCCCGTCGGTGCGCTCGACAGCGGCCTCAAGAACATGGTCGCCATCGTGCTCACCACGAGCCGCATCCACAACATCGTCGCGTCGGGGGCCTCGGCACGTCGCGCCGCACGCGAGGCGCACGCATACGCGAGCTTCCGCCAGGCCTTCGGCCGCCCGCTCGCAGAGCATCCGCTGATCTCTGCATCCCTCTCGTGCATCGCGGCGGACGCGGATCGCATGGAGGCCGGAGCCTTCGGCGCCGTCGATGCCTGGGTAGCGGCGATGGAGTCGCCGGCCGATCGGAGAGGCACCCTCTGGGCCCGCGTCCTCATCAGCATCTCGAAGGCCGTCCAGACGCGGGCCATCTGCGGGCAGATCTACGAGGCGATGATGGTCTTCGGGGGCAACGGCATCGAGGAGCGCTTCTGCGCCCTGCCGCGGCTGTGGCGAGATGGCGCCATCCTCGAGACATGGGAGGGTCCCTACACGCTCCTCTTGATGCAGGCGCTCGGGGATCTCGAGAAGTACGGAGCCGGCGAAGACGTGGAGGGCTTCCTCCGGCATGGCCTCGGTGACCACACGCAGGAAGACCACGTGAAGTCGCTGACCGCGATCCTCGAGTCGCCTCAGGAGACCGAGTCGGTCCTCGCGTGGGGCGAGCTCGCGCCGCGGATGGTCCGGGCCTTTCAGGACAAGTCGCTCGCCGAATTGAGCTAGCGGCGGGCGGGGACGAACCCCGTCCCGACCGCGCCATGCCGTTGCGAGGACCGCCTCTTCGACCCCCACGACGAGCGCTCCAAGTCCCGCACCTTCGCCCCGGGCGAGGAGCTCGACGCCGCGGGCCACCGCAAGCCAGCGAGCGGTGGCTCTGGGCGCTCGCCGGACGCGCGCGCCCGTGGTCAGAGCACGGTGGGCCGCCGCGCGGGAGCCCTCTCTCCCCGGGGCGGGCCCTTCCGCGCCGGTCAGCGCCGGGGTTCCCGCCAGAGCAGGGCGATCAGGGAGGAGCTCCACGCGCCGACCGCCAGGGGCAACAGCCACGGCCCGTCGTCCTCGCTGTCCGCCAGCAGGATCGCGGCGAGGCCGACGAGGGCCAGGCCGTTGAGGGTGATGGCGACGGCGCGGATGGCGGTTCTGGGGTTCATGGTCGTCGCTGCCCTCGGTGTGTCGTGTCCTTCGTCCGCCCCCGCGGGGTCGGTGCCCGAGGACGCCCCGCTTGCGGCCGCCCTCGCGCGGGTGGATGCGCTCGCGTCTACCGGGGTGCCTCCTCGGTGATGCGCACTTCTGAGAGGGCGATCTGTCCGTAGTGGTCCGTCTCGACATCGACGAGGTAGAGGCGCATGTCCTTCCCCTCGAAGCGGGACAGGTCCCACTCGACGGTCCGTGGCTGGCGGTACCTCTCTCCGACGATGCGTTCCACCACCAGGCCGTAGTCCCCGGCCAGGAGCTCCTCGGAGAAGGCGGAGATGGAGCGCACGTTGCGAGGTGGCGCCCTGGTCTCCTCTGTGAGGGCGATGTAGGCGTTCCCGCCCATGACGGAGAAGCGCAGGCGGCACGCGCGCCCTGCGACGAAGGGGTAGTGGGCCAGGGTCATGCCTGCGTCTCCCGCGGAGGCGTAGGAGGTGGCGAAGACCTGTGTCTCTTAGTGGACGAACTTCCGCAGCCGCACGCCGGACTCGTTCCATCCCGGACCCGGTGCGAGTGTGCGGGTCTCGAGCAGCCTGGTCCCGCCCTCGTCTCCGGTCCGCACCTCGACCTCCTGCTTCAGGTGTCTGTCGAGCTGTCGTTGCAGGCCCGCGATCCCCGCCCGCAGGCGTGCGAGCTCCTCCTGGATCCGGCCCAGGTCCGCGAGCCTCCTCAGCTCGAAGCGCCGCACGCCTCTTTCGAAGGTCCACTCGACCCTGCACGCGTCCTCTCCGAGCCGCACGATGCCGATCCCGAGCAGGGAGCCTTCCCCGGGTTCCAGTGCCGTGTTGCCGAGCTGGATCGCGGGCGGATCCGACGCGTCCGTCTCCGCGAACCGCGCGGGTGCTCCTCGCCCGTTCACCTGGGTGGCGGACCATCGGTCGCCTTCGGCGTGGTAGAGGGTGAGGGTCTCCTCGGGGGTGCCGGTGAACATCGTCTCCACGACCCCCGCGTCTCCCGCCGCCGTGCGGTACTCGGCCCTCAGGCCGCTGGGTTCCCCGTCCGCGTCGACGACGATCCACTCTCCCGCGAGCTCCCTCAGCACCTCCCCTCTCTGCGTTCCGTGCCCGACCGGGCCCAACATCAATGCGGCGACGACTGCGATTCCCACCATTTCGAACCTCCGCCGAGAGCCTACCACCCGGCCCCTGCCGTCCGGCGCCCTGCTCGCGTGCGGCGGAATCAGGCCTTCGGCGTCGGCGGTGCGCGGTGCGCCGCTCTTCCCGGGGCCTGGCCGGCGGGAGCCGGGCCTGACCCCGTGTGCCCGCGGCCCCGTGGTCAGCTCGCGCTGCGCCTGGGCCCTCGGACAGCCCCGATCGGATGCCTGGCTCACCCGCCAGGGTTCTCATGGACTTCGGCAGCGGTATGGGGGGCTGGTCACTCCTGCCAGACATCCCCGCAGGTGACTTCCGACGACTCCCCTCCACTTCTGCCGCTCCAGGCCCTGGCGGGCCTCGAGCGTCACGTCCCCGCCGTTGGTCAGATGGAGGCCGCTCCCGCAGGGACCACTCTGCGGATCCCGATGCCAACCCTTTAGGTAGGGCGTGTCGCCCGCTCCCCATCCCGCGGTGGGGCCCAGGCTTGGCCCCCACGCCGCGGTCGGGAACGCGTGGGGGACGTGAACGCCCGGGCGCGCGACGTTCGCTGCTGCGCAACGCAACCCGTCACCGGTTGGTTTCCGGAGGAGTCCGCCAGGCTCCCCGCTCTCCCGCGGACCCGGTTCCCCGGGGGCGGCGGCGTCCCTAGGATGCGTTGCATGACGCTCTCCCGCCATCTCCGTGGGTTCGTCGGTCCCTGGGCCGTGACGGCCATCGCCGCGGCCTCTTTCGGCCAGGCCGCCTCCCCTGCGTCGGAGGGTCGCGATGGCCCCAACATCATCCTGATCTATGCCGACGACCACGCCCAGCGGGCGATCGGCTGTTATGGCTCACCCCTGGTCTCCACGCCGAACATCGACCGTCTGGCGGCGGAGGGTGTGCGCTTCACCCAGAGCTTCGTCGCCAATTCGATCTGTGCTCCGGCGCGTGCGACGGTGCTGACGGGTCTGCACTCCCGCGCGAACGGGCAGACGACCAACGGCGGCGGGTTCGACGACGAGCTCCCCACCTGGCCGAAGCTCTTGGGTGCGGCGGGTTATGAGACGGCGATGATCGGCAAGTGGCATCTGCCGACGGACCCGTCGGGCTTCGACCACTGGGTGATCGCCCGCGGGGGTTATTACAACCCCGACCTCGTCCGTCCCGGATCCCGCGAGCGTGCGACGGGCTACACGACCGAGGTGCTGTGGGACGAGGCCTTGTCCTGGCTGGAGGGGCGTGCGGACTCCGAGGAGCCCTTCGTGCTCTGGTGGAGCCACGCGGCGGTGCACCGGACCTGGATGCCGGGCCCGTCCTGGCACGGTCTGCACGCCGAGGGGGCGCACCCGGAGCCGGCGACGCTCTTCGACGACTACTCTGGCCGTTCCCCGGCGGCGGCGGCGGCGCAGATGCGGATCGCTGAGGATCTGTTTCGGGCCTACGACCTCAAGCTCCCGCCGACCGGCGAGGGGGTCCTCGACGCGCGGGCTGCGGCCATGCTGGAGCGCTTGACTGGCGACCAGCGACGCGCCTGGGAGGAGGCCTACGCCGCTCCCAACGCGGCCTTCGCGGCGGAGCGTCCCGAGGGCGACGACCTGGTGCGCTGGAAGTACCAGCGCTACGTCGCGGACTACCTGCGTTGTGTGTCGGCGCTCGACGACGCGGTCGGTCGTCTCGTGGACTGGCTGGACGAGGCTGGGCTGGCGGAGGACACGGTCGTGATCTACACGTCGGATCAGGGCTTCTTCCTCGGTGAGCACGGCTGGTACGACAAGCGCTGGATCTACGAGCCGTCCTTCGCGACGCCGCTCATCGTGCGTTGGCCGGGCCGTGCCGAGGCGGGGACGACCTGTTCGGAACTGGTGCAGAACATCGACCTCGCCCCGACGCTGTTGGCTCTGGGCGGTGTGGACGTTCCCGGGTCCATGCACGGCGTGAGCCTGCGTCCGCTGATCGAGGGGGTCCACCTGTTCACCTGGCGGCGGGAGGTCTACTACGAGTACTTCCAGCGGGACTCGGGCCGCCTGTCCCACACGGTCGCGCCTCACTACGGCCTGCGCACCCAGCGTCACAAGCTCCTGCACGTCCCCGACCACGACTTCTGGGAGCTCTACGACCTGCACCTCGACCCCGACGAGACCACCAACCTCTACGCCGATCCGGCCCACGCCGCCCTCGTCGCCACCCTCGCTCCCCGCCTCGCCACCCTCCGCGAGCGCTACGGCGGTCCGGCGGATCGTTGAGGGAGCCGGGCCGGCTCGTGCGCAGCGAGAGGCCACGGCGCTCGTCGCTCCCGGCGGTTGCGGGATCTGCTCGCCCCTCGCTCGTCCTCCACTAGGATGTCCTCCATGAGCGGACAGATCCTGGATGCCGAGGGAGGTTGCCATTGCGGCGAGGTGCGTTTCCGTGTCCAGGGCGAGGTGCTCCGCAACGTCTACTGCCACTGCGCCAACTGCACGGCCTCCAAGGGGGCGTCCCCGGTGCACCTGCTCGTCGTCGGCGGTGAGGATTCGGTTCGGTGGCTCGGTGATCCCGCAGCGGTGACCACGCGGTCGTCGGGCGCCTTGCGTCTGGTCTCCTGTTCCGTGTGTCTCTGTCCGCTCGTGCAGTACCGTGAGGGGAAGGGGTTCCG
>JASLMK010000077.1 GCA_030746555.1 Planctomycetota bacterium
CCTGCACCGGGAGAGCGTTTTCCGCCAGAGGGAGCCCACAGGCGAGGCGCGGGAGGTCGGTCGAAGAGGGGCCGGGGCCACCCCGCGGGGATCGGGATGCGGGACGCGCCCGGGGCTGCCTTCGGCGGGGTGCGGCGCCCGAAGGAGCCGTGGGCGGGCCCCACTCCCCGCCGCTCGGTGAGAGGGTCGGCACCGCCGGGCCCGGAGACGTCCCCGCCCGCTCGCTTGTGGAGCGGGGGGTGCGGTGAGAGGATCACCGGGCACGCGGGGGGCGGCAGCCGGTCGCCCCTCCGGTTCCCGCACCGACCCCTTCGCCCGCTCCGTGATCGAAGCCCTCCTCCTCGCCGGCCTCGCCCTCCTGATCCTCCTGGCGGTCCTGCTGCTCGCAGGCCAGCGGGCCGACCGGAGGGCGCGCGGGGAAGCCGATGCGCGAGCGGGGGCCGCCGACGAGCTGGCCCTGGAGAAGGTCAGGCAGCTGGTCGAACCCCTGGAGGAGGGGATGAAGGCCTACGACCTCGCCGTGCGCGGCATGGAGAAGGAGCGCGCCCAGGCCTACGGCCGGCTCTCCGAGCAGCTCAAGGGGCTGATGGACAACGCCAGCGCCCTGCGCCAGGAGACCCACGGGCTGCGCTCGGCCTTGAAGGACTCGAGCGCCCGGGGGCGCTGGGGCGAGATGCAGCTCGAGACCGTCGTCAAGAACGCGGGCATGATGGAGCGCGTCGACTTCGACCTGCAGGCCCACCTCAAGGACGGGGAGAAGACCCAACGGCCGGACATGGTCGTCCATCTCCCCGGGGGCGGCCTGTTGGCGGTGGACGCCAAGGCGCCGGGCAAGCACTTCTTCGAGGCCTGCGAGACGGAGAGCGAGGAGCAGGCCAGCGCACTCCTGGCGCAGTTCGGCGCCGACGTCGAGGCCCACGTGCGCGACCTGTCCAAGAAGGCCTACTGGGCCAACCTCGACCCCTCGCCCGAGTTCGTCGTCATGTTCCTGCCCGTCGAAGCCATGCTCGGCGCCGCCCTGCGCGTCCGGCCCGGCCTGGTGGACGAGGCGCCGAAGAACCGCATCATCCTCGCCACCCCCTTCACCCTGATCGCGGCCCTCTACACCATCGCCGGGGCCTGGAAGCAGGAGGACGCGGCCGAGAACGCCCGGGAGATCGGCAAGCAGGCGGGGGAGCTGGCCTCGCGGGTCTTCAAGATGCTCGAGCACGTCGGCAAGGTCGGCCGCGGCCTCGAATCCGCCGTCAAGGGCTACAACGACGTCGTCGGTTCCTACGAGCGGCGCATCCGGCCCCAGGCCCGCCGCGTCCACGACCTCGGGGCGGCCGGAACCAAGGAGCCCCCCGAGCTGGAGATCGTCTCCTCGGGCCTGCGCGCCCTGCCGGCGGCGGAGGGCGAGCCGGGCGCGCCGGAGGCGCAGGAGGATTGAGCAGCGTGCCCCCTCCCCGCTCCGAACCCGAGCAGGCGCCCTCGGGCGTCGTCCGTCCCACCGGTGACTGACAGGGGGCGCGCGGCCGGCTACCTTGCTCGGGCGCATCCGATGGCGTCTTCCTCCCGAGCGAGCTCCCCCTTCCCCTCCCTGGTCGTCTCGGCGGCCCTGGGGCTGGCGGGCGCGGCCCCGGCCCAGGAGGCGACGCGCCTCGCCGACGCCTACGTCGAAGCCGTCACGAAACTGAACGAGGAGCACCGGCGCAAACCGCGAGGGAACGAGGAGGAGCTGGCGAAGCGCCTGCCGAGGAAGGCCGCGCGGTCCCTGGAGAGGCTCCTGGAGCTGGACGAGGCGGGCGAGCTCGAGGCGGCCCTGCGGCGCTGCTCGACCGCGGCCCTCGACCTCGCCTTGGTGGGAGACTTCGACGCGCTCCGCCTCAGGCTCGCCGAGCTCGCGGGGGAGGAAGGCGCGCCCCTCGACGTCGCCCTCGCCCGGCCGCGCTTCCTGCTCATCGGGCAGAACGGGCTCTCGGTCGCCTACCTCACACACTTCGCCGAGGTGCTCGATGCCATCCTCGACGCCTACGACGAGGTGTTCGGCTTCGAGGAGTGGAGCAAGGTCCCGGGCAAGAAGCTGCGCGTGCGCGTCCACCTCGAAGAGCGCATCACCTCACCGCCGCACTTCGCGCCCCAGTTTCCCTTCCACTCCGAGATCGACTTCCCGGTCGTCGATCCCGACGAGCTCCGTTCGCCGACGAGCGACGGCAAGTTCTTGTTCTACGGCCTCTGCCACGAGCTCGGGCACGTGATCGCGATGTGGGGGAGCCCGTCCCACGACACCGACCACCACGCCTGGGCCCACTACACCGGAGTCACGATCACCGAGCACCTGACCGGGAGCCGCTCCTTCGCCGAGCTCGGGGAGCCTCTGCGCGACGCGCAGTACGGCCGTACCCTCGCCAAGGAGCGCGAGGCCCACCGGACGACCGAGCCCTCCCTCGACGACCGCGACGGCGTCCTCGCCACCCTGATCGCCCTGCACGACGCCGTCGGGGCCAAGGCCGTCGGCACCGCCCTCAACCACCTCGACCGAGAGGAGGAGCACCGCCGGGTCAACGGCGTGCGCTACCACTCGTTCGAGAAGCTCGCCGAGGGCCTCCTCGCCACCCTGCGCTCGCCCAAGGCCCGGCGGGCGGTCTCCGAGCTCCTGCCCTGACCGCCTCGGAGAGCTCCTCGGGAGCGCTCCGAATCCGTGAGGGATCCCAGGGAGACTCGCGGGCGGGCGGTTTGCACGAGGAACCAAAACGGAATGGGCCGGTTGGGCTAGGCTGGAGCGCAGCTCCGAAGACCCACGAACCCAAGACCGCGCCGCCTCATCGCAGGCGGGCCAGGAGTGAGGGACGATGCGCGAATCCAGCGAGCAGTGCGAGACGGTCGGCGACGAGGAGGGGGGGCGGCCCGCGGCGGCCTGGAACCGCCGGAGCCTGCTCACCGGACTCACCGGACTCACCGGCGCCCTCGGCGCGCGCGCGGCCGCGGCCCAGGCGCCGGGGGGCCTGGGCTCGGCGCGCGACGACAGGCGCGACGCGATCTTCTACCTCGTCAACCACGCGAGCTTCGGCTACACCCCGCAGATCTACGCCGAGGCCGAGCAGCTCGGCTACGACGCCTGGCTGGACCGCCAGCTGAACCCGGCGCTGATCCCTGACCCGGAGATCGACCAGTTGCTCGCGAGCTACCCGACCCTCACCATGAGCCACGCCGAGCTCTGGGAGGGCTACGGTCCCGGAGGCAACATCGGCGACGAACAGGACGTCGCCAGCGTCCTGATCGGCGTGCGGATCATGCGGGCCGTCCTCTCCCGGCGCCACCTGCTCGAACGCGTGGTCGACTTCTGGGCCGACCACGTCAACGTCCCGCACAACGACAACCTCCTGAAGCTCGCCCGCACGGTCTACGACCGGCGGGTCATCCGCGAGCACGCCCTGGGGATGTTTCCCGACCTGTTGATGGCGTCGGCGAAGAGCGCCTCCATGCTGCACTACCTCAATGGCAGGGAGAACGTCGCGGGCGCCCCCAACGAGAACTACGCGCGCGAGGTGATGGAGCTCCACACCCTGGGCGTCGACGGAGGCTACAACGAGAACGACATCGTGGAGCTCGCACGCTGCTTCACCGGATGGGACCTCTATCCGCCGGACCACCCCCTGGCCGGTGAGTTCCGCTTCGTGCCCCAGCACCACGACTTCGGCGCCAAGACCGTCCTGGGGCAGAACATCCCCGCGGGAGGCGGCGTGAGCGACGGGGAGTTCATGCTGAACTACCTGGCCCTGCACCCGACCACCGCGAGGTACGTCTCGCGCGAGCTGGCGACCTACCTGCTCGACTACGAGCCCCCCCAGGCCCTGGTGGACGCGGCCGCCGCCACCTTCCTCTCCACCGGCGGCGACATGCGGGAGGTCGTGCGCACGATCCTCGACGAGCAGTGGATCGACGAGGTGGATCCCTGGGGCGCCGAGCCGAAGCTGCGCCGGCCGATGCACTTCGTCTGCAACGTGCTGCGCACTCCGGGGCTCACCCTGACCGATCCGCAGGGAGTCGCCAACCACCTCGAGCGCCTCGGGCACTTCCCCTTCCTGTGGCCCGCTCCCGACGGGTATCCCGACGACGCCGAGACCTGGGGGTCGGCCGTGCTCCCGCGCTGGGACTTCGCGTTCCACGCCTTCGGGGACGCCCTGCCGGGAGTCTCGGCACCGGCCGCCGCGCTCTACAACGCCCTCGGCCAGCCGACCACCGAGAACCTCGTGGAGCGCGCCGCCGAGCTCCTCGCGGCCGGGAACCTCGTGGCCGGGGAGCTGGCCGAGGTCGAGGTCTTCCTGCGCTCGGGCGCCGCCGGCAAGGGCGAGCTCGCCATGCGCGCCGTCCTGGCTCTCGTGGCCGCCCTCCCGTCCTACCAGTACCTGTGAGCCGAATAGTGATGACGATGGAAACGAAGCGAGACGCATCGAGCACGACCGATCCGTGCGCGTGTGGCGAGTTCGGCGCGCTCACACGGCGCGGATTCCTGGGGTCCTCGGCCGCCGTCGGCGCCGCCCTCGGCACCGCCGGGATGGCGCAGGTGGCCCTCGGCGCCGGACGTGGCACCGAGCGAGAGCGCGACGTGTTGGTGCTCGTCTTCCTGCGCGGTGGGATGGACGGGTTGACGGCCGTCGTGCCCCACGGCGACCCGGACCTCTACACCGCCCGGCCGAACCTGGCGGTCCCGCCTCCGGGGCAGCCCGACGGTGCCCTCGACCTCGACGGGTTCTTCGGGCTGGCGCCCTCCTGCGCGCCCTTGGTGCCGCTCTACGACGCCGGCGACCTGGCGATCGTCCACGCCACCGGTTCCACCGACCCGACGCGCAGCCACTTCTCGGCCATGCGCTTCATGGAGACCGCCACCCCCAACATGGGCCCGACGACGATCAACGACGGCTGGCTCGGGCGCCACCTCCAGACCAGCACGGCCGTCGGCGCCGGCGACCTGCGTGCGGCCGCCCTGCAGTCGACCCTGACCCGAGCCCTCGTGGGCGGACCGGGGGCCCTGCCGGTCAAGGACCCCTCGGACTTCCCCTTCCCCGGGCCCGCCGACATCGCCCCCCAGCTGCGCTCGGCGCTGGAGATCGCCTACGCCGGGGCCCACGAGCCCCTGGCCGGCGCGGCCGCATCGAGCCTTGGCGCGATCGACCTCCTGGCCGGCGTCGACTTCGAGAACTACCAGCCGGAGAACGGGGCCGTCTACCCCGGCGGGCCCTTCGCCGCGGGGTTGGTGCAGATCGCGACCATGATCAAGGCCGACATCGGCCTGGAGTGCGTCGAGCTCGACATCTCCGGCTGGGACCACCACTCGGGCATGGGGCCGCTCAACGGCATCCTCGCGGCCAAGCTGGCCGACCTCTCCGCAGGCTTGGCTGCCTTCCACACCGACCTGGGTAGCGCGGGCATGGCGCGCGTGACCATGGTCGTCATGACCGAGTTCGGCCGCCGCGTCGCCGAGAACGGCAGCGCGGGGACCGACCACGGCCACGGCGGGGCGATGTTCGTCATCGGCGGCAACGTGAACGGCGGTCAGGTCCACACCCAGTGGCCGGGCCTCGATCCGGGCAGCCTCGGCAACGGCGATCTCGTGATCACCACCGACTACCGGGACGTCCTGGCCGAGATCGTGCAGCTTCGCCTGGGGAACTCGTCCCTGGACGTGGTCTTCCCCCAGCACACGCCCCAGTTCCCCGGCATCGTCGCCTGAGGGGCGGGCGCTCGCTCCGCGCCTGGCCGCCGCGATCGCTAGGATGGACCGGGTCGACCGGCGCGGAGTCGACTCCAATCGAAAGCCCATCCCATGATCCACGCCGTCTCTCCCTCCGCTCTTCCGCACGCGCTGCGCCGCGCCGCCTGCCTCGCCGCTGCCCTGTGGCCCTGCACGTCCGCCCGCGCCGACGTGCTGGACACCGTCGCCGACCGTGACAACACGATCTACGCCGACGGCGCCGGAGACCACAGCAACGGCCAGGGAGACTTCGTCTTCGCCGGCACCCAGGCCTCCAAGGGCCTCGCCCGGCGCGCCCTCGTCCGCTTCGACCTCGGCGCCATCCCCGCCGGCGCCACGGTGAACTCGGCGGAGGTGTTCCTCCGCCTCTCCCACACCATCGCCGGCCCCGAGCCGATCGCGGCGCACCGCCTGGCGGAGGACTGGGGCGAGGGAGCCTCCCACGCCCCGGGCCAGGAGGGCGGCGGAACCCCCGCCGCGCCGGGAGACGCGACCTGGATGTCCGCCTTCCACCCCTCGACCCCTTGGCTCCTCGCGGGCGGGGACTTCGACCCCAACGAGAGCGCCGTGACCGTCGTAGACGACATCGCCACCTACTCCTGGACGGGCGCGGAGCTGGTGGCGGACGTCCAGGCCTGGATCGACGGGGCGGCGCCCAACCACGGCTGGATCTTCAAGCACGCCGACGAGCTCGCCAACGCCACGGCGAAGCGCTTCCACAGCCGCCAGAACTCCGAGACCATCCACAGGCCACGCCTGGTCGTCGACTTCAGCCTCCCCTGCGGCAACGTCACCGCCTACTGCTCCTCAGACCCCAACTCGACCGGGCAGGCCGCCCTGCTGGCGGTCGCCGGGCCTCCCTCGGTCAGCGGCGGCCCGCTCGACTTCAGCGCCGCTCCGGTGCCGAACCAGCCGGGGATCGTCTACTTCGGCGGCGGCCAGGTGAACGGCGGCGCCGGCGTGCCCTTCGGCAACGGCCTGCGCTGCGTCAACTCCGGCGGCGCCGGGGTCTTCCGCCTGCCGGTGGGCGTGGCCACGGGCAACCAACTCGTGTGCACCCTCGACTTCGGCGCCTCGCCGGGCACCAACGTCGTCGCGGGCAGCGTCTGGCAGTTCCAGGCCTGGTTTCGGGATCCGGCCGGGGGCGGGAGCGGTTTCGACCTCTCCGACGCCCTGACGGTGACCTTCTGCCCCTGAGGACCCGCCCGGGCTAGAAGTCGACCGCCACTCCGTTGGAGAGGTTGAAGGTGAAGCCGCAGGGCGAGCCCGCGGGGTCGCGGTACCAGCCCTGGTAGGTGCGGCTCTCGCCGGGAGCGCCGCCGCCGCCGTTGTCCTGGACCGTCCCGGTCAGGGTCGCCTCGCCGGTCCCGTCGATGCCCTCGACGCCCAGGCGCACGACCGAGCCGCCCGCGCAGCGCAGGCCGTCGCCGAAGGGCACGCCGCTGCCGCCGTTGATCGCGTTGTGCCCCTGGAAGAAGAGCATCGGCTGGCCTGGGGTTCCCCCCGAGAGGGCGAGGGAGACGGCATCGAGGTCGCCGGTGGCCTCGAGGCGGGCGCCCTCGGGGAAGGCGCCGTTGCCGCAGCCGCGGCCAGAGCCGCCGACGTTGCCGCAGGGGCAGGCCGCTCCCGTGCCGTCGCCGAAGCAGAAGGGCGTCCCGACGGGCTGGGGGATGGCCTCGACGATGCAGCCCGCGCCGCCGTCGGAGACCACGGTCACGTTGCCGTCGACGATCGCGGGTGCGCCGTCGACGCTGATCTTGTGCAGGTGCTCGGTGATGAAGTCCGCCACGGTCTCGGCGGTGCAGGCCAGGCGGGCGCCGAGGGTCAGCTCGATCGTCGCTCCGTTGATCGGGTTGTTGGGACCGGCGAGGTGGGCCGTGCTCGCCTCGTCGATCGTCATGTGGCAGCCGTTGGTGATGAAGAAGGTCGCGACGTCTCCGCCACCGACGACGCGCACCACGGGTCCGTTGCTCGTGCCCACCTCGCCGCTGAGGCCGTCGTTGTCGGAGGTGAAGACGGTCGAGTTCTCGATCGTGAGCAGGAAGCCGTCGGCCAGCTTGAGGTTCGATTGGCCGCCGGGGACCGCGACGTCGATCGGGGCGGGAGCGTCGACGATCACCACGTTGTCGGCGATCGCGACGCCGGGGTCCACCTGGGTCACCGACGAGCCCGAGAGGTCCCAGTTGGCCTCGTCGAAGGCGTCGTCGCTGACGGCGCCGGTCCAGACGATGTCCGCTCGCACGGGGAGCACGGCGGCGGTGCAGAGGATGGGGAGGGCGAAGCTGCGAGGGATCATCGGCGTGCCTTTCGGGTCGGGGCGTCTCATCGCGGCCGGGCCGGCGATCGGTCCGGTCTCTCGCTCCAGGGTAATCACCGGCGGGGAATCGGTGGGGTGTCAGCGCCGGGCGACCGCCGCTTCGACCAGCGGCAACAGCTCGCGTGCCACGAGGGCGTGGCCCGCGAGGTTGATGTGGGAGTCGGACTCCCAGTACAGGCGCTCGGAGCTGGCACGGAACAGTGGGCGCAGATCCAGGGCCGTGATCGAGAGGTCGGCGCAGCGCGCGAGCCAGGCGTCGGCGATGCGCTCGGCGGGATCGGGCTCGCCGGCGTGCTCGCCCATGTGGGCGTCGCGGGCGACGATCAGCTCGGCGTGGTGGCGGGGCTGACCGACCAGGGGGCCGGGGAGGTACACCAGGACCAGGGCGCAGCCGGCGCGCTCGCACAGCTCCGCCATGCGGCGGCTGAGGGCGGTGGCCGTCTGGACCGCCAGGTCCACGTCCTGGGGGTTGTTCAGGAAGTAGGAGAGCTGGACCATCTCCTGGGACTCGACCCCGCTCCCGCGCACGCCGGCGCGGGCGAAGCTCTTCATCGAGAAGGGCTCGCGCACCGGCGGCGGGCGGCGGCGGAAGTAGCGCTGGAACTTGATCGCTCCGGAGAAGTCGTTGCCGCCGTAGACCACGGCGACGAACACGTCGGGCCCGAGCTCGAGGTGGCGCTCGAGCACCCCCAGGTAGTGGTAGAAGGTGTAGCCGCCCGTGCCGGTGTTGAGGACCTCGACGGTACGGTCGAGCTCGTTCAGGCGCAGGCCGTCGCCGAGCAGCCCGCAGAACGACTCCTCGTTGGCGCACACGCCGTCGGTGTGGGAGTCGCCGGTGACCAGGACGCGCAGGTTCGGAGGGGGCACGAGGGGCTCGCCGTCATTGCGCATGCCCAGGGAGTTGGAGCGCACCCAGAACCCGGCGTCGGGGTGCTCCTCGAAGACGCGCCAGTGGTTCACCCCGCCCTCGCGCCGGTAGAAGGTCACCGGGTCGGGCACGATGCCGTCCCGCACGCGCTGGAAGATGCGCGCCAGCTCGGCTCGGTCTCCCTCGTCGAGGACCAGCAAGTCCGCACCAGCCTCGACCTCACCCGCGCGCGCACGCTCAGCCAGGAGCTCGTCGAAGCGCTCGGCGTGGTCCACCAGGAGCACGGTCTCGTCGCCGCCCGCGTAGTCCCGCGCTAGCCAGGCGCCGGCCGCCGCCAGGGCCAGGACGGCCGTTCCACCGGCCGCGGCCCAGCGCTGCCAGAGAGGGGTCTTGGCGCTCATGGCGGCGAACCTACCAGATCGGACGGTGGCCCGACGCGCGGTGGACTGCCGGGATCACTCCCTTCCGATCAGGCTGGACAGGGGCAGGCGCAGCGTGCCGCCAGGGCGCAACACGAGGGGGAGCGGAGCCGCTCCGGGGGCGTCGATGCGCCAAGGGCCGGCCGGCAGCTCGACGTCGAGCCGCTCGCCGCGGGCGACCGAGACCTGCAGGACGTCGTCGGTGGAGGACATCGAGAGGGCGAAGGAGCCGCCCGGGCCTTCGTCCGGCTCCAGGTCGTCGTCGATGATCAAGTTGGAGGGGAAGGCCTCGCGCCAGCCCTCCAAGCCCCAGGCGAGGTCGCTCCCGCCGCTCACCTGTGCCTCGCCGAGGACGTTGCCCTCCAGCCAGGTCGGGGAGACGATCAGGTTCGTGTAGGTGTAGACGGCGGGATACCCGTCGACGTCGAAGCTGCGCCCGAGGAGCACCTGGTCGTTGTTCACCAGGCCCAGGAACCCGCGCCCGGTGTCGTCCACGATCTGCAACAGGCCCGCGGTCGCCCCTTCCCAGTGCTGTGAGACGTACCAGGTGCGCTCGCTCACCATCCCCGTCAGGTACTCGAGCTCGCCGGTGGCGTACTGGACGGTCTCCGTCAGGTGCCAGATTCCCGAGACGTCGATCAGGGGCGGGTTCTGCATGCGCATGGCCGCCGCTCCGACCTCGATCCCGCAACCCTGGGGGCCCTCGGACCAGGTGCCGGTCATGTAGCCCCAGACCACGTAGCGCAGGTCGGCGCGGATGCGCACCTGGGTCTCCTGCCAGGTGATGTTCTGGTTGACGTGCAGGGTGTCCCCCTGGATCGTCGCCTGGACGAAGACGTTCTCGCCGAAGCTGTCGTCGCCGTCGAGGTCCAGCCAGATCCTCGCTCCCGAGCCGCTGCGGCTGAGGCGGATCATGCGTACCTCGCTCACCCCCGTGGGCTGGCAGTACTCGTCGAGGGGCTCGAACTGCATGGCCCAGTTGCCGTTCAGGTCGAGGTCGGGGTCGGGGGAGGTGTCCCCGGCCGGTGAGAGACCGCAGCCCGCGAGGGCCAGGGTCAGCACGATGGTCGGGAGGGTGGCGCGGCGGGCCCCGCGGTCGGGAACCCCGAACGGGAGATCATGGATGCGGTGGATGGAGTCCATGACGAAACCTACCTCCCGATCCGGCCGCGGGCGGAGTCGGCGCGGAATTCGCGGCCGCAACGCCTCTCCCGCCCACGGGCGCGCTTGCAGGGCCCAGGGCGCGCTGATACGGTCGATTCCGGCGCGGTCAGCCCCACGCGCGCCCGCCCCTCCCGAAGGCCAGCACGGTGCGACCCAAGCCCAGAGAGCCGATCGCCATCGTCGGGATCGGCTGCCGCTTTCCCGGGGGGATCGTCGACGCCGAGGGGCTGTGGGACGTCCTGCGCGGCGGCCTCGACGTCGTGGGGGAGGTGCCCCCCGAGCGCTTCGACGCCCGCGCTCTGCTCGGGACCACCCCCGGCGAAGCGGGGCGGCTGGCGACCGCCAGCGGCGGGTTCCTCGAGGACCTCGACCGCTTCGACGCGCCGTTCTTCGGCCTCTCGCCCAGGGAGGCCCTCACGACCGACCCTCAGCAGCGCCTGCTGGCGACCGTCGCCTGGGAGGCCCTCGAAGACGCGGGCCTGCGCCGCGCCGACCTGCCGCGCACGGCCACCGGGTTGTGGTTCGGGCTGCAGCAGGCCGACTACGAGCGCCGCGTCCTGCCTGCCCGCGACGCCCTCGACGCGGGCACCTTGGTGAGCGTCTCGCGCACGGCCGCCGTGGGCCGGATGGCGGCATTCCTGGGGGTGACCGGCCCGGCCCTCACCGTCGACAGCGACCGCTCGTCCTCGCTGGTGGCCCTACACCTCGCCTGCCAGTCCCTGGAGACGGGCGAGAGCGAGGTCGCCCTGGTGGGCGCCTCCAACGCGATCGTCGAGCCGGAGATCTCCATCGCCCTCTCGCGCTCGGGGATGATGGCCCCCGGCGGCCGCTGCCGCTTCGGCGACCGGGACGCGGAGGGCATGGTGCGCAGCGAGGGCGTCTGCGTCCTGGCCCTGATGAGTCTGGAGCGGGCCGTCGCCCAGGGGCTCGAGCCCCGGGCCGTGATCCTCGCGAGCGCCGTGCGCGGCGAAGGCGGGGCCAGCGGCGACGTCCTGCGCCCCAGTTCCCCGTCCCAGCTCGAGCTCCTGCGCGCCGCCTGGGAGGCCGCCGGCGCGGATCCGCGCGAGGCGGGCTACTTCGAGGCCCACGGCACCGGGACGCGCGTGGGGGACGACGCCGAGGTCGCAGCCCTGGTGGAGCTGCTCGGACCGCGCGGCGCGGCCGGGCCGACCCCGGTCGGCTCGGTCAAGACCCATCTCGGCCACTGCGAGGCCGCCGGAGGGCTGGCGGGGCTCGTCGCCGCCGCCCTGGCGCTGCGCCGCGGCGAGATCCCCCCCAGCCTGCACGCCGAGCACCCGATCCCCGCCCTGTGCGGCGACGAGACTCCGCTCGTCCTCGCGGCCGAGCCCTCGGGCTGGCCCGCCGGCCGCCGGCGCCTGGCGGGGGTGAGCTCCTTCGGTCTCACCGGCACCTTGGCCCACGTCGTGCTCTCCGCGGAGGCCTCCCCGCCCGCACAGCCGCCGCCCCCGGCCCGGCGCGAGGACCGCGGTTGCGTCCTCTCCCTCTCGGCCCACGACCGCTCGGCCCTGGCCGAGCTGGCGCGGCGCTCGGCGGACCTCCTCGACGGCGGGGGCGTCTCGGCCATCGAGCTGTGTCGCGCCGCGGCCCACCGCCGGGAGCCCCTCGCCCGCCGCCTCGTCGCGTGCGGCCCGGACGGCCCCGCCCTCGCGCGTATCCTGCGAGCCCACGCCGCCGACGAGGAGCCCGAGGGTCTCGCCGCCGGCGCGCCCCTGGGCGCCGAGGAGCAGGGCGTCGTGATGGTCTTCCCCGGCCAGGGCTCCCAGTGGGTGGGCATGGGCGCCGAGCTGTTCGAGGGCGAGCGCGCCTTCCGCGAGGTCATCGAGGCTTGCTCCGAGGTCGTGCGCGTCGAGGCCGGCTGGTCGTTGGTCGACGAGCTGCGCGCGACCGCGGCCGAGGCACGCCTGGAGAGGATCGAGATCATCCAACCCCTCCTCGTGGCGGTGATGATCGGCCTGGCGCGACTGTGGGGCGAGCTGGGCGTGCGCCCGGCGGCGGTGTGCGGCACCAGCCTGGGGGAGATCGCCGCGGCCTGCGCCTGCGGCGCCCTCTCTCTGGAGGACGCCATGGCCCTCGCCTGTCGGCGCGTCGGCCTGATGGCCTCCCTCGGCGGCGGCGGGGCCATGGCCGCGGTGGCCCTGACGATCGAGGAGGCGCGCGAGGCGATCGGCGCCCGCGAAGGTCACGTGGGCGTGGCCGTCCACAACAGCACCTCCTCCCAGGTCATCGGCGGGGCGGCGGCGGAGGTGGGGGAGATCGTCTCCGAGCTCGAGGCGCGCGAGGTGTTCGTGCGCTCGATCAGGGGCGCCGACCTCGCCTCCCACAGCCCGCACATGGACCCGATCCTCGACCGCTTCGAGGCGTCGCTCGCCGACCTGTCTCCGCGGGAGGCGGTCTGCCCGATGATCTCGACGGTCAGCGGGGAGCGCCTTGCCGGGCCGGAGTGCGACGCCGCCTACTGGCGCTCGAACCTGCGCCGGCCGGTGGACCTGCGGGCCGCCGTCGAGCGCATCCTGGCCGACGGCCGGCGGGTGTTCCTCGAGGTCAGCCCGCACCCGCTCCTGGCCGAACCGATCGCGGAGACGGCCCACGAGGCGGGGGAACGCATCGCCTGCCTGCCGACCCTGGAGCGTGACGAACCCGCCTGGGCCCGGATGACCCGGACCTTCGCCGCCCTGCACGTCCACGGATGCGCGGTGGACTGGGCTGCCGTACACCCGCGCGCGCCCTACTCCGGAGGCCTGCCGACCTACCCGTGGCAGGCGAAGCGGTACTGGCTCCCGCCTCTCTCCGTCGCGGCGGTCGGGACCGACGGCCTCGGGGGGGAGGGGAGCGCCCTGGGAGAGGGCGGCGTCGCCGAGGGAGGCGGCGCGCCGGACGATCCCGAGGGGATCGCACGCCTGATCCAGCGGCGGCTGTGCGCGGTCCTGGCCCTCGACGAGGAGGCGGATCCGGACACGCCCTTTCGTGCCCTGGGCCTGACGTCCCTGCTGGCCACCGAGCTGCGCTCGAGGCTCGAGCGCGCCTTCGAGCGCAGCCTGTCTCCGGTCGTGCTGCGCGAGCACCCCACGGTCCGGTGCCTGACCGAGCACCTCGCGGCCACCATCGACGCACCGAGCGCAGAGGGCGACCGGGCGTCCACGGCCCCCGCGCCCGCCCGCGCCGCGTCCCGCCCCCTGCCCCTGCTCCCGGCCCAAGCCACCTCCCTGGGGATCGCGAGCCTGGCCGAGCGCGGGAGCGTGCCGTTCCCGGTGACGCGCGTCCTGGGGGTTCGCGGGCGCCTCGAGAGCGAACGGGTGGAGCGCACCCTCGAGCTGTTGATCGCGCGCCACGAGGCCCTGAGGGTGCGGCTCGTCCCCACGCCCGTGGGCTGGCGCCAGGAGCTCGCCCCGGAGGGGAGCGTGGCCCCGCCCCTGTCGATCCACGAGGTCGCCGAGGGCGAGGCGTTCGCCGCGACGCTCGCGAGGGTCGCGGAACAACTGCGGGCGGGCCTGGACCTCCGGGAAGGCCGCCTGTTCGCCGCCGGCCTCGTCGAGGCGAGAGAGGAGGAGGGGAACGCCCTGGTCCTCGTCCTCGACCACCTGATCACCGACCTCGCGGGCGAGCGCCTCCTGGTGGGGGACTTCCGCGAGCTCTACCGGCGCCTGACCGAGAGCGGTCGGGCCGTCCTGCCCGGCCTCCCCGGTTCCCTGGCGGCCTGGGCTGCGGAGCTGGCCGCCGGTCTGAGCTCGGGAGCCCACGACGAGGACGCCGGCGCCTGGATGGCGGACGCGGCCCGCGAGTCCCGCCCCTTCCCGCCTGTTGTCCCCGACGGCGACGACGGCCGGGGGGGGTGTGTCGTCGAGACCCTGGAGCGCGTGCCGGGCGAGCGCCTCGCCGAGGGCGCCCTGCGGAGCCACGGCGCCGACCTGCCGGCCCTCGTGCTCGGCGCGACGGCGGAGGTCCTCACGCGCCGCGCCGGCGGAGACGTGTGCATCAACGTCTCCTCGGCGGGACGGCTGTGTCCGGCGGTCGAGACCGACGCCTCGCGCACCCTGGGTTTCTTCGCCATCGGCCACCCGACCTTCTTCGAGCCCACCGGCGCCGCGGGAGGCGCCGCTGCGGTGGCCGCCGCCCGGGAGGCCTACGGGCGCACCGAACGCCGCGTGCCCATGCACGCCTTCCGCTGCCATCGCCCCACGGCCGATCTGCTCGAGGCCTTCGACGCCCTGCAGGCCGAGGCGGGCGTCGTGTTCAACTACCGCGGCGAGCTGGCCTCCTTCGTGCACCCGCCCCTGGCAGCCGAGCACCTCGAGCGCTTGGGCGAGACCTCGACCGGTCCGGGGGACGTGGTGTCGGTCGTCCTGCACGGCGAGCCCGTGCTCTTCGGCCGCACCCGGTTGAATGTGGTCGCGGGGATCGTGGACGGGATCCTGACCCTGTGGGTCGCCTACCCCGAGCGCGCCCTGGGCGAGGCCGCGGCGCGGGAGCTGGCACGAGAGATCCTGGGCGAGGTCGAGCGCCTGGTCGGAGAGGGCGAGTGACCGGCGGCGCGGTCGAGCCGGAGACGGGGGGAGCGGCGGCGGGGGACGCGGTGGACTCGGGGCCCTCCCTCTCCGACTGCCCCCGGGTGCGCGCCGACCTCGAGATCGTGCGCGCCGGGCCCGAGGGGTTTCTGATCTCCCACCCCGCCTCCGCCGGCGACCGGTCGTTGGGCTCCGAGGAGCGCTTCCTCCTGCACCTGATGGACGGCTCGCGGTCCGCCGAGGCGATCCTGAGGGCCTACGGCGAGCGGTTCGGGCGCTCCCTGCCGCCGCGGCAGCTGGCGGACTTCACCGAGCAACTGCGCGCCGCGGGCGTGCTCGAGGGCGCGCTGGAGGTGGAGAGGCCCGCGGACCCAGCGCAGCGCGGCGCGCCCTCGTGGGCCCCGCGCGCCTGCGACCTGGGGGTCGTGCTCTTCGGCTGGCTCCTGCACCCGCTGTGGACCGTGCCCGTCGGGATCCTGGCGGCGGTCGCCGTCCTGGGCTGGGTGGCTCGCTTCGACGAGTACCTCGCGGAACTGTGGAGCCTCCTCGCGCCCCTCTCCCTGTCTCAGTTCCTGGGCAAGCTGCTCGCCGCCCTGCTCTCCATCTCCTTCGTTCGCAGCGCGGCCCTGGGGATCGCGTGCCGCAGCTTGAAGGGCAGCCTGCTCTCCTTCCGCATCGAGTGGCACCGGGGCGTTCTGCCGCACTTCGTTTGTGTCCCGCTCCTGCCCCTCGAGCGCATGACCGCGCACGCCCGCGGCTTGCTGTGCTGGGTGCGCCCCTGGACGCACCTGGCCCTGGCCTCGGCCGCCTTGATCGGCTGGCTGATGACCCCGCGCAGCTCCAGCCTCGGCTCCCTGTGCCTGCTCTTCAGCCTCCCGCTTCTCGTCGGCTTGGGGTTCCAGTGCATCCCGTTCGCGCCCCTCGACGCCTACCGCATCCTCTCGGCGCGCTACGGGATCCACCGCCTGTACGAGCGTGCCCGCGCCGAGACCCGCGCCTGGCTCACCCTGCGCCCCGCGCCCGAGGCGCTCGCCGATCGCGAGCGCACCTGGTTCCGCCTCTTCGGCCTCGGTGTGCTCGCCTACCGTTCCGCGAGCCTGCTCCTGTTCGGGGTCGGCGGCTCTTGGTTCCTGAGCCGTCGCTTCGGCGGGCCGGGGGCCGCCGTGGCCCTGCTCGCCATCCTCCTGTGGTACTCCGGGCCGCTGCGCCGCGCCCTGGCCGGCGGCCTCCTCGGACGGCGTCCGGCGGGCGCTGCGCGCTGACCGCCCGCGCGACGCGGCCTACCCTTCCTCGGCCGCCTCCACCGCGGCCTCGGCGCGCGTGAACAGCTCGCGGGCCTGGGGGTACGCCTCGTCGATGCGCAGGGCGGCGCGCGCGGCCTCGAGGGCCTGTTGCGGTTGGTCCAACTGCAGGTGGATGCGGGCCATCGTCAGATAGCAGTGCACCTGCAGCGGGTCGACGCGGACCGCGACCCGCAGGGAGATCAGCGCCTCCTTGAGCTGGCCCAGGCGCCGGTAGGCCTCACCCAGTCGGGCCTGGGCCGGGCCCGAGCGCACGGCGTCGATGGCGGCCGCGCCCCGGTACTCGGCGATCGCGCGCTCTCCCTCGCCGCGGGCCAACAGGAGATCGCCGAGGGCCAGGCGCGTCTCCATGTCCAGGGGGTTGAGGCGCTGGGCGTCGATCAACCGCTCCTCGGCCTCCTCCGTGCGGTCGAGGGCCAGCAGCGCTCCGCACAGCTTGTACTGGGCGGTGGGGGTGAGTGGGTTGCGCTCGACCGTGGCGCGGTAGGCCGCGAGGGCGCCCTCGACGTCGCCCGTGGCGCGCAGCAGGTCTCCGAGACACAAGTGCGCCTGGGCCTTCTCGGGGCCGACGGCGACGGCCCGGCGGGCGTGGTCGAGGGCGGCCTCGAGGGCGCCCCGTTCCTGCTCGATGTTGGCCAGCCCCAGCCAGGCCGCGCACAGGTCGTCCTCGAGGTCGACCGCCGCGCGCAGGCTGGCCTCGGCAGCATCCAGGTCCGCCAGGCGGAGCTCGACCAGCCCGCAGACCAGGTGGGCCTGGGCCGACTCGGGATGGGTCGCCAAGGCCTTGCGGGCATCCGCCAAGGCCGGGCCTAGGCGACCGTCCTGCAGGTGCTGCTTGGCGAGGATCAGGTGCGCGCCGGCGCTCTGGCCGAGCTCCCGCAGGCGCGGGACGCTGGACTCCACCGGCGGCGGTTCGGGCGAGTCTGTGGGGGGATCCTCGGCCATGCCGCCGCGAATCGTACCACCCGCCGCCGCCCGCGCCGCGGGCCGGGATGGGGCTCGACGAGGCACGCGGCGTGCCCTAGTCTCCACGCGCGCCCCCCCGTTTGCCGTCGGCGCCCTCGATCATGACCCCTCCCGCGAGCATCGACCGGCCCTTGGAGGATGGCTCGCACCGCGCGTCGGTACCGGCCGGCAACCGGGTCGAGGGCTGAGCGTGGTCGAGCGCGTCAGGCTCGCGAGCGGCGTGACCCTCAGCTGTCGCTCGGTCGCGGGGGGCGCGCCGGGGGCGGGGACCGCCCTGCTGGTCCACGGCGTGAACGCCAACATGGCCTTCTGGCACCCGCACCTCGTGCAGCGCCTGCGAGGGGAGCGCCGCCTGCTGATGTACGACCTGCGCGGCCACGGCTACAGCGACATGCCCGCGGCCGGCTACACCAGCCGCGACCTGGCCGAGGACGCCCTGGGGGTGCTGGACTCCCAGGACGTCGAGACGGCCGACCTCGTGGCCCACAGCTTCGGGGCCGCCGCCGCCCTGCAGCTGGCCTGGCGCCATCCCGGGCGCGTGCGCTCCCTGGCCCTCTTGGACGCGCGCGTCTTCGCGCTTCAGCCCGCCCTGCGCTTGAAGGACTGGGAAGGGTTCGAGCGCTGGCGCGGGCACTTCGAGCGGGCGGGGATCGAGTTCGCCCCGGAGCTCGAGGTCGACTTCCACCTGCCCGAGCTCCTGGAGGGGGATCTCTGGGAGCAGGTGCGGCAGGGGCTGGAGAGCGACGGCTTCTTCGTGCCCCAGGGCGGGAGGCGCACGCGGGCGCGCCAGCGCAAGCTCGCGCGCGAGACCAGCGCGGCGTCGGAGGTGCGCGATGCGGCGGGCCTGACCGCCGCGGCGCTGGGGGAGATCCCACAGCCGACCCTGGTCGTCTACGGTGCGCGCTCGGCGTACCTGCCGACGCGCGACGGCCTGGCGGCGGGGCTGCCGGACTGCCGCACGGCCCTGGTGGAGGGTGGCGGCCACAACTTCCCCTTCACCGCCCCCGAGGAGACGGCGGCGGGCATCTCGGCGTTCTGGGGCGAGCGGGCGCCGGAGGCACAGTCGGAGGGAGGCGGAGGGTGAGCACGGCGGCGACGACCGACCCCCCGCGCCCCTTGGCGATCGGCCACTTCCGGCGCGTCGCCGAGCGCGGCTTCGGCGACGGGGTCAACGCCTACGCCTACAGCACGGCCTGGTTCCGCAACCACCTCTACGTGGGCTCCAACCGGCACACGATGCCGCTGGTCTTGATGCAGGCCACCTGGGACGTGAACCTCGAGCCCCCGCCCGTGCCGCTGATGCCCATGAAGGACATGGACCTGCGCGGGCAGATCTGGCGCTACAGCCCCGAGCACGGCACCTGGACCCTGGCCTACCGCGCGCCTCTGATCCGGGTGGGCGAGCGCCAGGTGCCGTTGTTCCTGGCCTTCCGCTGCATGACCGTCTTCCAGGGGACGAGCGATCCCGCGCCCGCGATCTACACCCTGCCCATCCAGGGCCGCTTCGCGCCGCGGCGCTCGATCCTGCGCTCCTACGACGGCGAGCACTTCGAGGAGCTGCCCCAGCCGCGCCTGCCCGAGGACCCGGTGGAGTGGCGCTCGTTCCGCGGCGTCGTGCCCTTCAAGGGGCGCCTGTTCGTCGCGCCGGCTTCCAGCCAGGTGAACCCGAGCGCCGCCGCGGCCGCCGACGACACCAAGGGCCTGCAGACCCTGCCGAACACGGCGGCCGGGGCCAGCGTGCGCTGCAGCGCCGACCCCGCCAGCGGCGTGTGGGAGCCGAGCTCTCCACCGCACATGGGCGACCCGACCAACCTGGGCCTGTTCGACCTGGCCGTCTGCGGCGATCGGCTGTACGTGGGCACGATGAACGTGCGCGAGGGCTTCCAGTTGTGGAGCACCGACGGCGAGGGGCCCGGACCCCACCGCTGGGAGAAGGTCCTCGACCGCGGCGCGGACCGAGGGATCCTCAACCAGTGCATCATGTGCATGGCCGAGCTCGACGGCGCGCTCTACCTCGGAAGCTGCATCCAAAACGGCGGGCACGACAAGCGCAACAACATCGGACCGGCGGCGGGGGAGGTGCTGCGCGTGCACCCCGACGGCTCTTGGGATCTGGTCATGGGGCAGCCGCGCCGCACGCGGCAGGGCCTCAAGGTTCCGCTCAGCGGGTACGGTCCGGGCTTCGACAACCCTTTCGCCGGCTACATCTGGCGCATGTGCGTGCACGAGGGCGCCCTGTACGTCGGGACCGGCGAGATGACGCCGATGATTCCCTACACCGACCGCTCGCGCTGGCCCGAGCACGCGCGCCGGCTGTGCGACCGGGCCTCGATCGAGCTGTTCATGAAGCTGCGCGGAGGCGCGGACCTCTGGCGCACGACCGACGGGGAGGGCTGGGTGCCGGTGACGCGCAACGGCTTCGGGAACCACTACAACATGGGGATCCGCGGCCTGATCTCGACCCCCGCCGGCCTGTTCGTGGGGACCGCCAATCCCTTCGGACCCGAGATTGCGATCGAGGGGCCAGGCGGCTGGGGCTACCAACCCAATCCGCGCGGCGGCCTGGAGATCTGGCACGGCGCCCCCGAGCACGCCGGCTTCGAGCAGCTCGGCGAGCCGCCTGAAGCGGTCGCGCTGGGGACGGGGGGCGCGCCCGCCGCGGCGGGCGCGGGCGGGGGCGTCGGCCGGTGGGTCCACGCGGTGGACGACCTCGACGCCCTGTTGTGGGAGGCCTGCGGCACCGACCCGATGTTGCGCGCGGGGCTTGCCGAGCCGCACCTGTGCGGCCCAGCGCCGACGGTCTCCGCGGAAGTGGACGACTACTACGGCGGCGCCCGCGCGCGCAACGTCGGGTACTGGAGTGGGAAGGCCCCTACCCCGGCGGTCGCCTCGCGCGCCCTGGTTCTGGAGCTCGCGCGGCCGCTCCTGGAGGACGCTCCCGAGGAAGGGACCCTCGACCTCGCGGTCTTGGGGCAGGGCGTCGAGGAGCTCGTCGCCGCCCTCGAGGACCTCGACGAGCGCCTGCGCCCCCAAGCCGCGTGCTGGTCGGATGAGCGGCTCGCGGCGGCCGGGGACGAGGGGGCCACGGCCTTGGAGGACGCCGGCCTCGACGCGGTCCTGTGGATCGAGGGACCCTCGGAGGTCGGGCTCCCCGAGTCCCTGGCCGAGGTCGCCCGTGTCCTGCGCCCCGGAGGTCGCCTGCGCGCCGCCGAGCTGTTGGGCGGGAGAGCGGAGGGCGGAGGCGGACTCGCCGAGTCCGCGGCCTACCGAACCGCCGTCTCGCGCTCCGCCCTCACGGGCGCCGTCGTCGAGGACGTCACCGACCGCACCTGGGAGCCGTTCTTCTCCCACAGCCGGCGCTTCTTCCTGGCTCGCTTCCTCCTGCAGCAGATCGACGAAGAGCGGCGCGAGGCCGCCTTGGCGGCCCTGCCCGGGGGCGGCCGCGCCGTCGGCGCCTACATCCTGGCGGGGGCGGAGCTGGATGCCGGCGCGCCCCCGACTCCCGACCCCACAGGTCCCTGACCCATGGAACCGGAAACGACCCTCCGACCCGGCTTCGTCGTCATCGGTGCCCAGAAGAGCGGCACGACCGCCCTCTTCGAGTACCTCTCGGCCCATCCCGACGTCGCGCCGCCGACGACCAAGGAGATCAACTACTTCCTGTGCGGTACCCTCTACGCCCGCGGGCTCGACTACTACCACGGCCACTTCCCCGACGCCGATCCGTCCCGTCCCGAGCTGGTCACCTTCGAGGCCTCTCCCAACTACCTGACGAGCGCCGAGGCGCCGGAGCGCATCCGAGACTACGACCCGCGGATGAGGCTCCTGTGCCTGCTCCGCGATCCCGTGCCGCGTGCCTTCTCCGCCTGGCAGATGTACCGGCGCTGGACCAAACGCAACCCCGAGTGGTTCTTCGAGTGGATCTACGAGTGCGATCGGGAGATCGGCCGCGACCGCTACGTGCGCCGCGGGAGCGACTTCGGCGCGGACTTCGAGGCCGACATGCGCAGCGAGCTGGAGGTGCTCGCCGACGGCGGTCGGACGGAGATGCCGATCCTGCGCCACGGGAACTACTGCGAGCAGCTCGAGGCCTACCTGGCCTGCTTCCCGCGCGAGCAGCTGTGGATCGAGGACCAGGGGCGGTTCACGGCCGAGACGCGGCGGGTCGTGGGGGAGGCGGAGGCCTTCGTCGGGTTGGGGCAGAGCGAGCTCGCCGACAGCGAGCTTGCGCCGGTCTTCGTCGGCGACTACTCCCGCGAGATCCCCGCCGGCGCCGTCGGGTTGCTGCGCGAGCACTACGCGCCGGCCAATCGCGCCCTCTTCGAGCTCCTCGGCCGCGAGTTCCCCTGGACGTGATTCCGTCCCGTGGCGCCCTCAGGGCCGCAGCGGGTGGGTCGAGAAGAAGCGCCACATCGCCTTGGAGGCGCTCACCGCCTTGCTGACCTCTCCCGTGCCGCTGCGCTTCTCCGCCCGCGTCACCTGTCCGCCGGGCCAGGTGTGGCCGCCGTCCTCGAGGGTCCACAGCACGACGTCGCCGCCGGCCTCACCTCCCGGGTACTCCCGGCGCACCCCCTTGCCGAAGCGCCGCTCGACCGGCTCGGCGGCGCAGCCGTTCAGGGCCGCCCACGACCGGATGACCTCGGGCACGGGCTTGAAGGGATAGGGCTCGAAGACGGACTTGGAGCCGCGCGAGCTGCCGCCGCCGAGGACTCCACCCTGGTAGGGGGCGAATTCGTCGTGCAGGCCGTGGAAGTGCATGACGGGCACGGGGCGCGCGGGCTTGGCGCCGAACTCCTCGGCCGCCGCCTGGCCGGCGACCGGAGCGATGGAGGCGATGCGATCGGAGAGCTCGGTCGCCAGGCGGTAGCACATCTGGCCGCCGTTGGAGATGCCGGTGGCGTGGATGCGCTTGGGGTCCACGGAGAAGAAGCGCGCCACGTCGTCGAGCACCGCCCGGAAGTAGGCCACGTCGTCGACCTTCGCCTGCCGGGGGTCCTTGGTGGGGTGGCCGGTGTTCCAGAACAGCAGGCGGTCGGTGTGGTCGGTGTGGGTGCCGGCGGCGTAGAGGACCAGGAACCCCTCGCGCTCGGAGACCTCGTCGAGGCCGGTGATGTGGCGCATGAGCGTCGCGAAGCCGCCCCCGCCGTGGAGCACCACAACCAGGGGGGTGGGCTTGGCCGGGACGTAGCTCGCTGGCACGTGGAGCTCGTAGTAGCGCTCCTTCCCCGCCAGGGTGAGCTTGCGTCCGTAGTTCCCCGGTCCGCGGGTGGGCATCGCTGTCGCCTGGTCGGGGGGAGGGTCGGCGATCCACCGCAAGGAGACGCGGTAGTCGCGGCGGGGCAGCAGGCCGCCCGGTCCGGGCGAGGTCCCCTTCTCGTCCCCGCCGCTCCTGCCGAGGCTCCCCGAGGCCACCGCCCGGCGGGCACAGGCGGGAGAGAGGGCGGTCACCACGATCAACAACAGGAGCAGTCCGGGGCGCAGGGTGGCGTCCAGCATGGAGGAGGGCGGAGTCGGGGGTGGGTGGGAGGGGCGGTGGCGGGCGGGGCCGAGTATAGCCGAGCCGCCACGCGGCACGGGGCAGCGGTAGGCTTCCTACGCAGGAGGATCGAGCGCCTTTGCACGGAGTGTGCAGGGGATTCCGCGCACCGGTCGGGAACGAGAGCCCGGCCCGGGCGCCTAGAATGGGGCGCTCCACCCCAGACCCGATCCATGCGCGACGTCCCCTGCAACTTGTTGACCGGCTTCCTCGGCAGCGGCAAGACGACCCTCTTGCGGGAGGTGATGGAGCGCGGACTCGGCGATGCGCGCGTGGCGATCGTCATGAACGAGATCGGCGACGTGGGCCTCGAGGGACGAGTCTTCGACGACCTCGACGCGGTCGAGAGCATGGTCGAGCTCGACAACGGTTGCGTGTGCTGCTCGATCGACGAGTACGCCTTCGGGACCGCGTACCGGGAGCTGATCGAGACGGCCCGCCCCGACCTCGTCATCATCGAGACCACGGGCATCGCCGAGCCCGGACCGATCCTCGCACGCCTGTCGGGCATGGGCGTGCCCTGCGACGCCGTCGTCACCGTCGTGGACGCCGCGACCTTCGAGACCCTCGCTCCCCGGGAGCCGGTCCTCGAGCAGCAGGTGCGTGCCGCCGACTTCCTGGTCATCTCCAAGGGCGACCTGGTCACGGCGGAGGACCTCGAGCGGCTGGGTGCCAGGCTCGAGGCCCTCAATCCCCGGGCCCGTCGCGTGCGTTCCGAGCACGGCGTCGCGCCGGGCGGCCTGCTGTTCGGCGCGGGCCTGGCCCGGCCCGCGGCGGGAGCCGGGCGGGAGGCCGAGGTGGGCGAGCCGGGCGTCCGCGCCCACGGGGCGATCGAGTCGTTCTCCTTCCACAGCCCCCGGCGCCTCGACCCCGACGCCTTCGGGCGTGTCCTCGACGAGCTCCCCGAGCCGATCTACCGCGCCAAGGGTCTGTTCGTGCCCTCGACCGGCGGCGACCCCAAGGTCTTCCACTTCACCTGCGGGCGCTGGGAGCTGCGCTCGGTCCCCACCCTGCGGGGGGCCGTCGCCGGTACGCGGGCCGTGTTCATCGGCCGGGAGGCGGGGAGTGTCGAGGGCCCGGTGAGGGCCGACCTCGAGTCCTGCCTGGAGGGTGAGCCTCCGACGAGCGACGGCCGCGAGCCCTGAGGCGCGCGGCCGTCGTCCGTTGGGTGTCGCCGCCCCGCCGAGGGTGGGGCGACGCCTGGTCGCGGAGTCCTACTGCCAGGCGATGGAGACGCCGTTGGTCAGGTTGAACGTCTGACCGCAGGGGCCGCCGGGATCCCGGTACCAGCCCTGGTAGTGCTTGGTGTCGCCGGGGCTGACCGTGGAGTTGGCTCCCGGCTCGCCGGAGATCGAGTGCGGGAAGGAGTCGGCGTCCCCGTTGGCGTCGATCGTCAGCGGCGGGTAGTAGCGCCAGACGCTGCCGCCGGCGCAGCGCAGGCCGTCCCCGAAGGTGATGCCGTTGCCGCCGCTGATGGCGTTGTTGCCCTGGAAGAAGATCATGAACTGGCCGGGGATCAGGCCCTCGGCGTTCAGGATGACCGTGTCCGCCCCGACGATCGCGTCGCCCGTGGCGAACAGACGGCCGCCGGCGGGGTTGGCGCTGTTCGCGCATCCTCGCTCCGCGCCGCCCGCGTTCCCGCAGGGGGCCAGGGTGCCGCCGCCGTCGCAGAAGCAGAACTCGGTGAACGGACCGTCGTCGGGGTTGCTGAGGTAGAGGATCCAGGCCGCGCCGCGGTCGGTGCCGCCGTCGTCGTCCGAGGAGGCGCCGACGATCATGTCGTTGACGCCATTGCCGTCGAGGTCACCCGCCCAGCGCAGGGAGTAGCCGAAGTAGTCGTTGTCGTCGAGGCTGCCCCCGAACCCGCCGGCTGTGTCGCTGATCTTGTGGGAGGAGAGGACGCCGCCGGGGCCGAGCATCAGGAGCCAGACCGCGCCGCGGTCGCCGCCCCCGTCGTTGTCGCTGGGCGCGCCGACCGCCAGGTCGGCGAAGCCGTCGCCGTTGAGGTCTCCCATGGAGGCCAGGCCTCGGCCGAAGTTGTCGCCGTCTTGCAGGGTAGGGGAGGCTCCGCCCTCGGTGGAGCTGACCTTCGTGAACAGCAGGACGTGTCCGGTGGGGACGAGGCCCATGACCCAGACCGCGCCGCGGTCGGTGCCGCCGTCGTCGTCGCCTCCGGCGCCCACGGCCAAACCGTAGGTGCCCAAGCCCGCCTGCACGCCCAGCGCGGCCAGGGACCAGCCGAGGCCGTCCCCGTCGTCGAGGCCGCCCCCGAAGCCGCCGAAGACGTCGCTGATCTTCTGGTGGGCCTTGACGGTGCCGTCGGTGTTCAAAAAGAGCACGTAGACCGCGCCGCGGTCGGTGCCGCCATCATCGTCGTTGCGCGCACCGACGGCGAGGTCTTGGACCGAGTCGCCGTCGAGGTCGCCGATCATGGCCAGGGAGGTGCCGAAGCGGTCGGTCTCACCGAGGAAACCGGCGAACCCGCCCTCGGTGGCGCTGATCTTCTGCTGGGCCTTGACGGTCCCGTCGGCGTTGAGGAACAGGATCCAGACGGCGCCGGCGTTGAAGGCCCCGTCGTCGTCCTGCAGGGCGCCGACCGCGAGGTCCATGACGCCGTCCCCGTCGAGGTCGCCCATGGGCGAGAGGGAGCAACCGAACCAGTCCTGGTTGTCGAGGCCGCCGGTGAAGCCGCCGGCGGTGTCGCTGATCTTCTGCTCGCTCTTGACCGTTTGGTCGGCGTTCATGAAGAGAATGTAGACCGACCCGCGATTCTCGCCGCCGTCGTCGTCGAGTCGCGCGCAGACGGCGAGGTCGCCGACCCCGTCGCCGTCGAGGTCGCCGATCGTGGTGACCGCTCGGCCGAAGGTGTCGAAGTCGTCGAGCGAGCCTCCGAAGCCGCCCTCGGTATTGCTGATCTTGGCGTGCCCGATGACCTGGGCGGAGGCAACGCCGGTCGCGAGGCAGAGCGCGGCGCCGGTCAGCAGTCGGCTGGAGACACGGGAGGTGAGCAGGCGGGGGATTCGATTATCTTGCACGGAGCGCCTCCTTGGAGGGCAACTAGAAACTGGGACACAAGCAGATTGGGGACCTTCGGTGGCCGGGGCGCGCCCCCGCGCTCCGGACAAACCACCGCCAAGCGGAGTCTACGTGCGATTATGGGGCACACCCAGGGATTTCGGGGAGGCCTCGCGGCGAGGAAAGGCGGTTTTTCCCCAAGCCGGGGGCCGAAGGGCCCCCGGTGAGGGGGCCGGGCCTGATATCGTGGCCCGCATCTGTCCCGGCCGGGCCCGGCCGGCGCCCGCGATCCCCCCTCAGCCCCGTGCAGACCCTCACCGACTCGGTCGCCGTCGTCACCGGCGGCAGCAGCGGCATCGGCCTGGCCACGGCCCGCGCCCTCGCCTGCGAGGGCGCCCGCGTGGCCCTGGTGGGCCGCAGCGCCGAACGGCTGGAGGCTGCCCAGGACGCCGTGCGGGTCGAGGCGCGCGGGGCGCACCTCGCGGCCCTGGCGCTCGACGTGCGCATGGAGGCGGACATGGGGACGATGGCCGAGCGCGTCCTGGAGCGCTGGGGCCGGATCGATGTCTTCGTGGCCGCGGCCGGGAGCGCGGGGAGCACGGCCGCCACCCGCGGCCTGCCCCACGCCGTGGCCGATCTCTCGCCGCGTGAGTGGGACGAGGTGATCGACACCAACCTCAAGGGGGTCTTCCACGGACTGAAGGCGGTGCTGCCGGCCATGATGGAGCGCGGAGGAGGGGAGGTCGTCTGCGTCTCCTCCGCCCGTGGCGCCCTCGTCGGCCTGCCCTACAACGGGGCCTACAGCGCCTCCAAGCACGGCCTCCGCGGCCTGTGCGCGTGCCTGGCCGAGGAGGTCGCCTCCCACGGCATTCGGGTCCAGTCGGTCTTGCCCGACGTGACCGACACGCCGATGATGCAGGCGACGCGCTCCATGGCGCCCGATGGCCTGCTGGACCCGCGGCAGGTCGCGGCGACGATCCTGCGCCTGATCCTCGCTCCCGACGACGCCCTCTTGATCGATCCCCTCCTGGCTCCCTTCCCCCCGAGCGGCTCCGGACCGCGAGCCGCCACCATCGGATGACAGCAGACGAACCCCCTCGCCCCGACGGCCCCCTGGCGGGCAGGTGCGCCCTGGTCACCGGCGGGGGCAGCGGCATCGGCCGCGCCGTCTGCCTCGCTCTGCACGCCCGCGGCGCCGACGTCGCCGTCGCCGACATCAGCCTGGAGTCGGCCCGCGAGACCGTCGCGGTCCTCGACGAGGCGGAGGGACCCGGAGCCGCCCTGGCTCTGGCCGCGGACGTGCGCTGCGAGGAGTCGGTGGCCGCGATGACGAGCGCCGCGGTCGAGCGCTTCGGCGCCGTCGACGTCCTCGTCCACTCGGCCGCGATCCTGCGCTCCCGGGGCAGCGGCCCGAAGATCCTGCCGGAGATCGAGAGCGGGGAGATGCACGAGGTGATCGACACCAACCTCAAGGGGACCTTCCTGTGCAACCGCGCCGTCCTGGCGGGGATGCTCGAGCGCGGCTCTGGCCAGATCGTGAACATCTCCTCCACCTCCGGACTCCAGGGGCGGCCGATGGACTCGGTCTACAGCGCCTCGAAGTTCGGCGTCGTCGGCCTGACCGAGTCCCTGGCGGAGGAGGTGCGCCCCTCGGGCGTGCGCGTGCAGCTCGTGGTGCCCGACGCCGTGGCGACCCCGATGTGGGACCAGAACGGCGCCCTGCCGGCCCCTCCCGGCGCCCTGCCGCCCGAGCGCGTCGCCGAGCTGATCGTCGACCTGGTCTGCCTGCCCCCCGACGCCGTGCTCAAGAACGTCGTCATCGCGCCCTTCCGGTCGCGGCGCAGGCGCAAGAAGAAGGCGTCGGCGGAGTAGGCCCGCCGCCGCGGGCGCGCCCGGTGCTTGCGGCGAGGGCGACGGAGGGGGATCATCGGGGGCGGATGGGGAGCGCAGCCTCCCGCGCCCCACTCAGCCCGGATGATTCATGAACACGCACACCAGACTTCGCAACCGGCCATCTTCGACGGCCTCTCGGCCCCTGGCGGCGCTTTACGGAACCTGGCTTCCTCGACGACCCGTTCAGGGTCGCCTGCGTCGCCAGAACCCGCAAAGCACCACCAGGAACCGAGTAGCTGTGTCTGGCGCACGTCTTCATGAATCATCCGGGCTAGGGCGCCGAGGCCGTGAGCTCGTTGGAGAAGCTCCCCTCGTTGGTGTTCCCGTCCACGGCGCTGATCACGTAGGAGTACGCCGTTCCGCTCGAGACACTGTCGTCGGAGTAGGTGAGGCCCGGCACGAGAGCGCCGTTCAGCCGCGTGTAGGGACCGCCGGGCGCCTGGGAGCGGAAGACGTGGTAGCCCACGACGTCCGGCTCAGGGTTGGGCAGCCAGTGCAGCACGAGGCCGCCGCCGTCCCGGCCGAGCTTGGCCAGGCGCGGGCGCTCGGGGAGGCCGCCCTCGGGACCGGGCAGGTTCTTGGTCTGCTCGAGGTGGCAGAACCAGCGCGTCGTGCCGGTGCCGTCGGCGCCCAGGCGCCCCTGCGGGTCGACCTCACCTGCCCAGTCGAGAAAGCGCAGGATCTCGATCGCCGTCTGTTCGAAGGCCGACGGATCGCGGCCGTGCGCGCGCATGAGCTCGGCAACCTCGACGCAGGCGATCGCCGGCCCGGCCTGGCCGAAGCTCAAGGAGCCGGGCGAGACGAGGGAGTTGAGGACTACGCGCCGCTCTCCGGGGAGGCCGTTTTGTGTGTTCCACCAGAAGGAGTAGGTGTCGCCGTCCTCGGCGATTCCCATCCGGAGCATGTGGAAGTGGCTCAGGATGCCGGCGATGTCGCTCTCCATGGCCGTCAGGAAGGCGTCGCGGGAGAGGTCGGGATGGAGGGCCTGGAAGAAGCCGTCGGTGAAGAGCGAGTCGTGGGTCAGGACGCGGTCCCAGATGACCGCGAGGTAGACCATCGCCGAGTAGGGACCCTTGCAGGAGTTCAACGACCAGCTCGCCGCCTCCTCGGGCGTGCTCGCCTGCGAGTCCGAGAGGATCTTCATCGGGCAGTACAGGCCCTCGTTGCCATGCCGGTCCCGCACCGGAAACAGGACGTCGTGGGTGAACAGCGCGCCCCGCACGAGGGCCTTCGCCGCCGCGCCGAGCTCGCCGTCGCTGTAGAAGTCGTCGTTCCACTTCTGGTCGTACTCGGCGGCCATCATCATGGCCCACAGGGGGCCGGCGATGCCGCGACCCTGGCCGAAGCGGATCATGCCGTCGTCGCCGGGACTCTCGCCGGTCAGGTCGTACCAGTAGCGCGCGTTGGCGGGATCCGAGAAGGCCGTTCCCTGGCAGATCCCCTCGTCCGCGCCGTCGATGCTGTTCGCGGTGCTGAAGGCGTTGAACCGGCTGAACTTCACGGCAGTCGCCATCCGGTAGGTGCTCTCGAGCGTCTCGAGCGCTTCGAAGGCAACCTCCTCACAAGCCGCGATCAGCTCGGGTTCATCGGCGGTGTCGGGTTTCGCGAAGTAGGCCGCCACGCTCAACAGGTGCTTGACCGACCCCGCGAGCCCCTCGCAGCGGCCGGCGGTGAAAGTGGCCACCACCGGCGTGTTGAAGTCTCCCTGCGCGACCGCGTTCGCGTTGGTCACCCCGTGCCAGTAGGCGAGATCGCCCTTCACGCCGTTGTAGGCCGGCTCGTCGTTACCCGGATTCCCGTCGCCGTCGAAGACTCGGGCGGCCATCAGCGTCGCCCATGTCCCCTTGATCGCGATCTTCTCGAGCGCTCGCAACTCGTCGGGGTCGAGCGCAATCCCGTCCGCGTGCGCGTGCTCGAGCAGCTCGATGATGACCGTCGGTATGCCGTTCTGTTGGCCGCGCCCCCCGAAGGCGACCTTCCGGGGCATGGTGAGCGTGTCGGTGGGCCAGATGATGAGATCGTGCGGTGTCCCGGCGTAGTCGGGGAGCGTCACCTCCCCGTGGGTGTCCTCCGCGAGGTAGTACTCCAGGATGTTCTCCAAGGCCGCTCTGTAGGAGATCCCCGAGCCGGTACCGGCGCTCTGGTCCCACCCGCCGACCTCGATCCCGCCTCCGGCTCCGGCATTGCGCAGGAAGTCCTTGTAGTTGCGGTGGAACAGCACCCCGCTGCGCGCGTAGCCGATGTGGACACGGCCGTCGTGTGCCGTCGGTGAGAAGTGGGGTGGATACTGGCGCTCGTCCCAGATGTTGTCGGGGACGCCCGTGATCGGCTCGGGCTCGTACAGCGGCCAGTTCCAGCGCGTCCCCTCCAGGCGTCCGTGCTCCTCGAGGTGCTTCATGCCCCTGTTCGCCAGCTCCCAGAGGTGTTCGGCGTCGTTCGCGCCGGCCTCGAAGGTCCCCTCGCGGTCGGGAAGGTGGGTCTTCATGTAGACGGCGAGGACGCGCGCCGCCTTGACCGTCCCCAGGTAGCCGTCGGGGCGGTCTTGGATAAAGGCCCACTCGGCCAGGTTCGGTGGACCGTCGTAGACGTGCTCGTGCCGCGCCCCACGCAAGTCTTGAATCGCGTGCGCCCGTGGTGCCGACGAGGCGGCGAAGGCCAGGACCAAGGCCAGGGAGGCCGTCGCGTATTCGTGGTGCATGGTTCCCGCTCCCGGTTCGTTCGGGGCCTGATTCCACCCTACGCGAAGCGCGCCGGGAGGCAACGGGTTGGCGTGCGTAGCGGCCCCGCCGGCCCGAGGGCCGGGCCCTCACGGGCAGAAGACGACGTCCAGCGCGTCTGAGAGGTTGAACCCGGCGGGGCCGCCCGAGGGATCGCGGTACCACAACTGGAAGTACCAGACGGAGCCGGCGGTGATCCGGCCCGCGCCGCTCCCCGCTGGGGGCGCGGTGAAGTCGACGTGGCGCGCGGCGGCTCCCAGGTCGTCGGTCAACAGGGGCGGGAGGAGGCGGAAGGTCTCCCCGCCGACACAGCGGAAGCCCTCGCCGAAGGGCTCGGAGGTGGCGTGGGTGCCGTAGTAGAAGATCGCGAACTGCCCCGGAGGGGCGCCGTAGGCCTCCAGGGTGAAGTTGTTGGCGGAGACGGCCGTGTCGCCCGTGGCGCTGACGTGCGCGCCGGGGCCGGCAGTGTTGGGGCTGGCCGTGCAGTAGGAGGAGCTGCCGCAGGGACCGAGGTTGGGGTACCAGGCGATCTCGTCGTCGTGCCGCGAGGCCGAGAGAACGTCGGTGTCCCCGTCGCCGTCGAGGTCGGCTGCGAACAGACCCAGGGGACCGTCGGCGGACACGCTGATCACGCGCAGGGAGGAGAAGTCCCCGCCGCCGAGGTTCTCGTGCCAACCGATCTTGTCGTCGTTGCGGGAGCCGAACAGGACGTCGTAATCTCCGTCCCCGTCGAGATCCGCGGCGTGGACGCGGGCGGCGCCGTCCGCTCCGTGGGTGAGCACACGCTCGGCGGCGAAGTTCCCGCCGCCCAGGTTGGGGTACCAGGCGATCTTGTCGTCTTCGAGGGCCGCCACGAGGACGTCGTTGGCGCCGTTGCCGGTGAGGTCGCAGGCGTACACGCAGCGCGCCCCCTTGGCCTGGGTCGAGATGGCCACCTGATCCGCGAAGTCCCCGCCGCCGAGGTTCTCATACCAGGCGACCTTGTCGTCGAGGACCGAGGCCGAGGCCACGTCGAGGTCTCCGTCGCCGTCGAGGTCGACCGCGACCGCGCTGTGCGCGCCGTCGGCGTCGGTCGTGATGATCCGCTGGGGGCCGAACACGCCGCCGCCGAGGTTGGGGCTCCAGGCGATCTTGTCGTCGTTGAAGGAAGAGGAGAGCACGTCCAAGAGCCCGTCCCCGTCGAGGTCGGCGGCCTCGACGCTCTCCGCACCGTCGGCCAGGTCGGTCACGACTTGGCTCGGTCCGAACGCGCCGTCGCCGAGGTTGGCGAACCAGACGACGGTCCTGTCGAAGAACGCGGTCGCCAGCACGTCGAGGTCCCGATCGCCGTCGAGGTCGGCGGCGTGGACTCCGTGGGCGCCGTCGACGCTCGAGCCGAGCACGACCTGCGGGCCGAACTCGCCGCCGCCGAGGTTCTCGTACCAGGCGACCTCGTCGTCGAGGATCGAGGCGGAGAGCACGTCGTTGTCTCCGTCGCCGTCGAGGTCGGCGGCGAACACGGCGGCGGCGTAGTCCGCTTGGTTGGAGATCACCTCCTGGGGTGCGAAGACGGTCTGGGCTCCGGATTCGCCGGTGAGGGCGAGCACGAGGAGGGCGGTCAGCGGCAGCGCTTCGAAAGGCGTGCGGGAGGACATGGCAGCGGGACGGGGCGGCGCGCACCCGTCCCTTCACTGTACCCCAACCATGGGCGACCGAGGGCGGGGGGGGGGGGGCGGG
>JASLMK010000078.1 GCA_030746555.1 Planctomycetota bacterium
GCGAAGTCTGGTGTGCGTGTTCATGAATCACCCGGGCTAGAGGGGGCCCGAGATGCCGCCGTCCTTGCGCACTCGCCAGAAGTGGATGGCCATCAAGACGGCCGCGACGAGGGGGAAGCCGACGCAGTGCAGGACGTAGAAGCGCAGCAGCGCCGCGTCGCCCACGAACCGACCGCCGAGCAAGCCGAAGCGGACGTCGTCACCGGCGTGAACGAAGTCCAGGCCGCCGAAGCTGATCAGGGCCGCGCCAGGGCCCTCGTGCCCAAGGAACGGCGTGGCGCGTGCCATGTTGGTCCCGACCGTGATGGCCCAGACCGCCAGCTGGTCCCAGGGCAGCAGGTAGCCCGTGAACGAGAGCAAGAGGGTGATCACCAGCAGGATGACGCCGATGTTCCAGTTGAACTCGCGCGGCGGTTTGTACGAACCGGTCAGGAATACCCGGTACATGTGCAGCCAGACGGTGATCACCATCAGGTGCGCCGCCCAACGGTGAACCTCGCGCATCACACCGATCGGGACGTGCTCACGCAGGGCGAAGATGTCCTGGTAGGCGAGCTCGGCCGTGGGCCGGTAGTAGAACATCAGCAAGAGGCCCGTGATCGTCTCCACGAGGAACAGGAAGAACGTCAGGCCTCCCATGCACCAGGTGTAGGAGAGCTGGATCCCGCTCCGACGCACCTTCACCGGGTGCAGGTGCAGGAACACGTTGGAGAGGACCGCCAGGGTCCGGTTCCGCGGTGTGTCCGGGTAGCCGTGGCGGAAGATGGACTTCCAGACCTGGGTGTTCCGAAGCGCGTCGAGGAGCTTGTTCATCGATCGCCGGCGTTGCCGGTTTCAACGGAGGCGGGGAGTGCGGCGGTCATCAGGAGTAGTAGAGGAAGGCGCCGTCCATGGACCACTGCCCCTTCTCCTCCTGGAACTTCGTGTTCTTGTCGATCTCAATCTGTCCGTCGGAGGCCAGAGCGATCCTGTAGCGCTCGAGGGGACGCGGCGCGGGCCCTTCGATGTTCACGCCCGAGCGCTCGAAGCCCGAGCCGTGGCAGGGGCACTTGAACTTCTGGTCCGCCGAGAGCCAGTTCGGCGTGCAGCCCAGGTGGGTGCAGGTGGTCGAGAGGGCGTAGAAGCCGTCCGACTCGCGCACGATCCACACGCCGTAGGCGGCCTTGAAGCGCAGGTCGACCTCACCGACGGCGAACTCCTCGGGGAAGCCGGCCTTGAACTGCTGCGGCGGTTCGTAGAGGACATTGGGGAACATGAAGCGCCCCATGGCGCCGAGCAGGCCCGCCGAGGCGGCGGTGAACACGGCCCAGCCGGCTCCGAGCACCGAGAAGAAGCCGCGGCGGCTGACCTCCCCGCGCAGGGGCGCGCGCACGAGAGGGGTCGAGGCGGCCTCGCCGTCGGCGGACCCGTCCTCGGTCTTGCGCTCTTTGGGATTGCTTGCCTCGCTCACGATGCTCTCCGGGGTCGTTGCGTTCCCGGCGCCGGGCCAGACGGCCGCGCACGCCGCTTCATCAGGGCGACAACTCTCCGCACGCGAGGGTCTGGCGCTCCTCGCCTCGGGCCCCGATGCGACTCCGAACGACCCCGCTTCCGGGGTACTCGGAGCCTCCATTTTGGGCAGGAAGGATGAACGAGCAGGCTCGGGTTGGCAAGCCCCTAGGGGCCATTTCCGGGCTCAGTTTCCCCCGGCCCAGGCGGCCTGAACCTCCAGGGCGACGGCCCGCAGGTTGGGATCGTCCGCCTGCTCGGCGAGACGGGCCACGAGCGGGCGATCCTCGGGGAGCGCCAGGCTCCCCAGGGCCTTGAGGGCCTCCCGACGAGCCGTGCTGATCGCCTCGGCCCGGTGCCACAGGGCGGCGTTCGCGCGCCGCTCGGCGGCGTAGACCTCCTGCTCGAGGAGGTCGCGCAGGACCTCCGCGCCGGAGGGGTCCCCCATCCCCGCCAACCCCACCGCCGCGTTGAGCCGCATCTCGATGAACGAGTCCCCCAGGGCCTCACGCAGGAGCGGTAGAGCCTGCGCGAAGGGGAGCTTGCGTGCGGCGACGACCGCCAGGGAGCGCAGGTCGTAGTGCTCGCACTTGGCCAGACGCCCCAGCACGTCCGCCAGGCGGTCGTCGGTCAGCGCGGAGAGGTCCGCCAGGATCAGGTTCGCGAGCACGTTGAAGCGGATCTCGGCCTGGGGATCGTCGGCCTCGGAGAGGTCGAGCATCGTGACGAGGTAGGCGACGCCCTGGCCGTCTCCGAGCTGGGTCAACAACGAGGCGAGGACGATACGGATCTCGTGGTCCTCCTCGGCGGTCCGCTCCCAGGCCACGCCCAGCTTGCGGGCCATCTCGGCTTCGTCGAACGGCCACGGCTCGGGCTCTCCGTCCTCCAAAGCGCGCAGATTCTCGGCGAACTTCTGCGCCAGGGCGAAGAGCGCCTGGGTGCGTTCGTTGGCGCCGCCGGTCTCGACGGCCACGAGGTTCTGGGCCAGGGTGGTCTTCCCTCCCGAGATCGCGCCGAACAGCACCGCCACCAGGACCATCACGACCACGATCAGCGCCGGGACGACCACCAGGGGAACCCACAGGTTCCGGTAGGGCGAGGGGCGCTTCACGGGCTCCTCCGTCACGGCCTCGCTCGTCGGCTGCTCGTGGTCGGTCATCGTTTCCTCACCGCGTTGCGCGAGCACGCGCCTCAGCCTCCCACGGGGTAGTCCGAGAGCCGCTGCGTGCGCGGCATGTCTCCCGCCAAGGGCGCGACGTAGTCCATGAAGGACGGCGCAATGTCGTTGTCGCCGAGGAGGAACTCCTCGTCGAGGGTCCGCGTCTGCTGGGCGACGTTCTCCAGGGCGGTCACGCCGACCCGCGAGCGATACTCCTCACCTTCCTCACGCTCGATGATCACCGAGCCGTGGGGCAGCTCGCCCTCGGTCGCCATGTTCGCCGCCGCGCGGCCGACCCCGCGTGCCTCTGCTGCGTCGACCGGCGAGGCGTACCCGGCGAAGGAGCGCTGCAGGTAGCCGAAGGTGTCCGCGCGCACGCGCAGGGTAGACCCCAGGGCGTCCTTGATCCGGGCGGCCAGGAAGTCCCCCAGCGCTCCCGATCCGGAGAGCTGCACGTTGCCGTGGGAGTCGGTCTCGCCGCTCTCGATCAGGAGCCGCCCGTCGGCGAGATGCACGCCCTCGGAGACGGCCACGAGGCAGCGGCCATGCCGGGTGTAGACGCGGTCCACGTCGCCGAGGAACGCGTCGAGGTCGAAGTCGCGCTCGGGGACGTAGACCAGGTGCGGCCCGTCGTCCTCGTGCTCGCGCGCGAGCACGCTGGCGGCGGTCAGCCAGCCCGCGTGGCGCCCCATGACGATGTCGATCTTGATCCCCGGCAGGCTGCGGTTGTCTTGGTTGTCACCCATGAACGCCGACCCGACAAAGCGCGCCGCCGAGCCGTAGCCCGGGCAGTGGTCGGTGACGCACAGGTCGTTGTCGATCGTCTTGGGCACGTGGAACAGGCGCACGTCGTAGGCCTGCTCCAAAGCCAGCTCGTTGAGGATGTGCGCCGTCTCGGCCGAGTCGTTGCCGCCGATGTAGAAGAAGGCGCGCACGTCGTGGCGTTGGAAGGCCTCCAGCACGCGCTCGCACTCCTCGCGGGTCGGCTTCTTGCGCACCGAGCGCAGGGCTGCGCAGGGGGTCACGGCCACTCCCTCGAGGGTCTCGGTGCTCTCGCGCCCCAGGTCGATCAGGTGGTCGTCGAGGATACCCGCGATACCGTGCACGGCGCCCAGGACGGAGCGGACCGAATCCGAGTCCCGGCAGCCCTCGATCAGGCCCACCAAGCTCTGGTTGATGACACAGGTCGGGCCGCCGGACTGCCCGATCAGGGCGTTCCCGGGGGGCATCGGCCCGCAAGGATCGGAGTGGGTGCTCATGGCGAGTGGGGTAGCGCGGCGCCCCGGCCGGGGCGGTCAGGGGAAAGACAGAGCACTCTAGCGCCTGCCCGCACGGCGGTCGACTCTCCTGCGCCCCGCCGTTCGGCGACGGCCCACGGGGTTGTCTCCCCGGCCCGACCTGAATACACTTCCGCGCCCTCAGGATCGCAAGCCGCTCAGGGTGCCCGGGTGGCGGAATTGGCAGACGCGCTAGACTAAGGATCTAGTGGGATAATATCCCGTGCTGGTTCGACTCCAGTTCCGGGCACCAATCACAGAGGCCGGCGTCGCCTCACGGCGACGCCGGCCTCGTTCGCTCCCCACCGAGCGCGAGGCTATGGCAAGGGCGCATCGATGCGCAGGGAGACGTCGACGTGCTTGGGGTCAAACCCCAAGAGCATCAGAGCGGCGGTCACGCCCTCGGAGTAGACGATGCGCCGCTCATAGGCCGCCATGACCGCCGGAACCTGCTCGCGGGCCACGCGCTCGGCGATGGCGTCGAGTCCCGGCTCCACGGCCCGATCGATGCGCGCCTGCTCCTCTTCGCTGAGCCGGCCACGCTGCTTGCCTAGGCCGGCGAAGATCTCATTGATGGCCTGCTGCTCGAGCCGCGCCCTCTCGAGGCTCCAGTCGATCTGGATCGAGTCCTCGGCCCAGCGCCGCGCCTGCCGGCGCAGGGTGGTCTGGGCGCTTTGGGGATCGCACCACGCGACCAGGTTCGCCCTGGCGACACAGGTGGCGAGCAGGGATCGGAAGTCGCCTCTCCCGGCCAGCCGCGGGTGCGTCGGCGCCCCCTGTGAGCGCGTCTTCAGGACGTGCTCGAGCATCCCGATGCAGTTGGCGACGACACAGATCTGGTCAGTGTCCCCGATCCGCGCGTTGGCCGTGGCGATCATCCCGGTCCCCGGCACGAGCGGGGCCCAGAACTCGCGGATCTCGTACCCGCCGACCTGGTTGCGGTAGTAGCCCGAGTCGTTCTCGGTCTTCCCCCGCAGACCGAAGCGCTTTCCCTGGCGACCGATCGTATCGCGCAGGTCCACGAGCACGGACTCGCGCCCCTTCTTGATCCAGGTGACCAGGGCCATGGCGAAGACCGGTTGCCCGTCCAGCTCGGGGCCGTCGGGGTCTACCGGGTAGTCGTTGGGCCGCAGGATGATCGCGAAGCGGTCCCTCAGGCTCGAGCGCAGCTCGTCGATCAGCTGCTGCAGGCTGCGGTACTGGCCGGTGGACTGCAGGGACTCCTCGATCAGCTGCACCGTGTCCGGCTCGAGCGAGACGACGACCTGCTCGAGGAGGTCTCCGATGTCCGTCTTCACATAGAGGAAGAAGCTCGCGTCCTCCGGCGCGAGGGCGGCGGCCTCCTCGATGATCTCCGCGCGGTCCGCTCCGGGCCGCCGGTAGCAGCGCATCTGCAGGGGCGTCATCAGCTCGGAGGAGAGCCGGGCACGAGCGTCCACCGAGAGCCCCTCGTCGAGGCCCATCTGTCCCACCACGAGGTTGACGGTGTTGGCCTGGAAGAAGCGGCCGAGGAACGCCGGTGCGAAATCGACCGAGGTGATGTCCGGCCAGGCGCCGGCCTCGCCGCTGGCCGCCAGCAGGTCGCGCACCTTCACGAAGAACTCCAGCTCGTCGCCCGCCGGCGAGCGCTCCACGTTCTTGATGTGGTCGCCGTACTCCGCGCGCAGGAGCATCGAGTCCTCGTAGGTGACGGCCTCGAGGCGATGGGCGTCATCGACGAAGTCGCGGCTGGTGGCGATCACGGCCACGTCCCGCACGCGGGTGACGAACAGCTCGCGCCCCAGACCACTCCCGCTCAGGCGCACGTGATCCGCCTCGACCGTGGCCGAGAGTCCCGCGCCCTCGAGGCCCAACAGGCCCGGATGACGCAGGAGCGAGACGGCCAGCTTGCCCGTCCAGTGCAGCGTCCCGTACACCGCCCAGTCCGCCTCCTCCAAGCTCGTTCCACCGAAACGCGCCGCGAGGGCGAGGTCGCGCCCGCCGAAGACGTCCAGCGGCTCCAGGCCCATCGGGAGGCGGTCGGTGAGCGCCGACAGCTCGGCGAGGGCGCCCTCGACGTCGAAGCGCTCGGAGAGCTCCGTGCACTCCGACGAGGAGCTCCACTCCTTCCAGGAAGGGTGGCCGTCCAAGCGATCCTGCACGGCCAGGCGCGGGAAGCCGTCAAAGGCCCAGCCCAGCTCGGAACGCGCGAGGAACACGTCCACCTCGCGGGGAACGAGGCCGGCGACGTCGACCCCCAGGCCGCTCTCGAAGGGGCTGAACAAGAAGGTCGAGAAGGCGAAGTAGCCGGCGAACAGGCAGACAGCCAGAACGCTGGTCAAGATCCTAAACAGGCGCTTTCTCTTCATCGACGGCGGGTGCGGGGGCGTGCGGGGGCCCAAGGGTGCCGGGTGAAGGCGCCCGTGGCAAACTCGGGAGTCCTGACGTCCGGGCCCCCGGTTCCTTCCCGCAGAGCGCGCGCCGCGGAGCTTGACCCCGGCGGCGGGCGCACGATGATCGGGCCTGTCATGCGGCCCAACCAGCGCGTCTCCTCCATTCCCCTCTCCCAGACCCTCGCCCTCGACGCCCGCGCCAAGAGCATGCTCGCCGAGGGGCGGGACGTGATCAACCTGTCCGTCGGCGAGCCCGACTTCGACTCCCCCGCCGCCGTGCGCGAAGCGGCCAAGGCCGTGATCGACGCGGGCGGGGTGCGCTACACGCCCGCGGCGGGCACGCCGAGCCTGCGCGGCGCGGTCGCCGAGCACCTGACGCGCTCGCGCGCAACGCCGTTCTCTCCCGGGCAGGTCACGATCTGCCACAGCGCCAAGCACGCCCTCTCGGGGGCGCTCTTGACCCTGACCGAGCCCGGCGACGAGGTGCTGCTGTTGTTGCCTGCCTGGGTCAGCTACTTCGAGATGGTGCGGTTCGCGGGCGGATCCCCGGTAGCCGTCGAGCCGCGTGCCGACCTCGGCCCCGACCTCGACGCCCTGCTGGAGGCGGTCACACCGCGCACCCGCGGCATCATGCTCAACTCGCCCTGCAACCCCAGCGGATACGTGTTCACCCAGCGGGAGGTCGCCGGCTTGTGCGAGCTGGCCCGTGAGCACGACCTGTGGATCCTCTCCGACGAGATCTACTCTCGACTGGTGTACGACGGCGCACCCTACGCGAGCCCGGTCTCCCACGGGGACGACGCCCGCGCGCGCACGGTCCTGGTCGACGGCGCCAGCAAGGCCTTCGCGATGACCGGGTACCGCATCGGCTACCTGGCCGCCTCCGAGGAGGTCGCCTCGGCGGTGGCCCGCCTGCACAGCCAGCTCGCCGGCTCCCCCAACGCCGTGGGACAGCACGCGTTCCAGGCGGCGCTGGTGAGCGAGCCGGACGAGGTCGAGGTGATGGCGCGGGAGTTCGAGGCGCGCCGCACGCGTCTCGTCGGCGACCTGCGCGCCCTGGGTTTGGAGACGCCCATGCCCGGCGGGGCGTTCTACGTGTTCTCCGACGTCCGCCCCTGGGCGGACGAGCGGGGCAGCGACGGCTTCTGTGAGGACCTCCTGGAGGCCGAGGGCGTCGCCGCGGTCCCCGGGTCGGCCTTCGGCATGGAGGGTCGGGTGCGCTTCAGCTACGCCGCCTCTACCGACTCCCTGCAGGCCGCCGTCGAGCGCCTCGACCGCTTCCTCGCGCGCCGCGGCCGCACAGGGCAGTTCCAGGAGAGCTCGCCGGGCTGAACTCGGGTGCGACCCTCGGGCGGGAGCTGATCGCGGGTCTGGGTGGAGACGAGCCGCCGGCTTCCGCGAAGGCGAAGAGAGGGACGGTCGGCGTGCATTGTTTCACCCGCTTCGAGCGAGTCGCCACGCGCCTGCCGAGATCGCGTGGAAGGAGATGAAACCACGCGCGGCAGGGTCGAGCGGCTCGTTCCCGACCGACCGTCCCTACCGGGAACATCGACCGGCTCACGCCCCGGTTCTCTGCCGAACCGGTGAAAACCGCCCCGGGGCGGAGAGCGAGGGTCGATTCCGAGAGCGGGGACGAGCGGCCGCGAGAAGGCCGAGCGTGCCGGTAGTCCCGGCCTCCGGAGAAGGGAAGTACACTCCGGGCTTGGACGGACAGCGACCCGCTCACTCCGACGCCGCAGGAGCACACACCGCCCCCCAGGGACTCCGCGCTCGCCCGTGGCGGACGTGGAAGGGGATCTGGCGGCGGCGCGAGGCCCTCGGCGGCCGCTTCGTCGCCCTCGCCGCCGTGCTCACCCTGGCCCTGGTCAACGGCGGCGGGTACCTGCTCGTCCTCCACGTCTCGCGCTGGCGCGGGATCACCGCATGGGATCCGGCGACGTGGATCGACGCGGCGATCCCGGTCCTGCCCTGGACGATCGTCATCTACCACACGCTCTACGCCTACTTCGCGGCGCCGCTGCTCTGCCCGCCCCGCACCGACCGCGGCCGGGTGCAGGCGCTGTTGTGCATCCAGACCTTGGTCTGGGTGTGCCTGATCTCCTTCGCCTGCTTCCTGCTCCTCCCCGCCCAGATCCACGTGCGCGAGGAGATGGTCGCCGCCCTGCCCGCCGAGGCGCCCTGGATCCGGACGCTCTTCTCCATCCTCTACATCGTCGATCAGCCCTGGAACTCCTGGCCGAGCCTGCACGTCTCCCAGACGATCGTCCTCGTGTTCTGCGTCCAGTACTGGTCGGGCGAGGCCCCCGGCCGCCGCGGCTGGATGCCGAGCGGGAACGCGCGCACGGTCTGCTTGGGCGCCTTGTGGCTCGCCTGGGCCGCCCTGGCCGTGAGCATCCTCACGACGAAACAGCACTTCACCTTCGACATGATCACCGGCTCGGCCCTGGGCGCGGCGGCCTGGTTCGCCTACCTGCGACCGGCCCTGGTCGCCAGCGAGACCCGTGACGGTCCCGAGTGGGACTGACCGGCGGCCGCGGTACTAGAAGAACCAGGTCAGACCGCCGATGGCGATCCAGCCGGCGGGCTCGATCTCCACGTCGAACTGCAGGCCGTCGAGGGAGTCGTCGATGAACTCGTTGCCGCTGGAGTTCTGGGGATCCGCGTCGACGATGCCGGTGGAGGTGTCCTGCGGCACCTCGTAGAAGAACCCGAACCGCGCCACGAGGTTGTCACGCAGCTGATAGATGAGCCCGGCTCCGACGGAGAGCGTGTAGTAGGAGTCGCCGTCGAAGGCCGCCGCGAGCACCACGTCGTCGAACTGGCCGAACTCGGAGAACTCCAGGACGGTGCTGATGTCGAGGCTGATCTGGGGGATGTAGGCGAACTTCGCCTGGATGAACGGGCGCAGGCGGTCGGACCTCAACATGCGCGCCGGCAGGATGTAGCGCAGGGAGGTGAAGTACTCCAGCTGATGGATCGTGTCGAGGTCGAAGTCCGATTCGACCAACGCCGGCTCGACCACGCGCAACTCGGCTCCCACGGTCACCGAGAGATCATCGAGGAGGAAGTGCTCCAGGCCCAGGCCTGGGTCGAGGACCCCCTTGCCATCGCCCGTCATGTCGATCGGGTCGGTCGGGAAGTTCGGATCGACGAGGGTGATGGACGAGTCGAGATCGAACCCGGCGAACAGGCCGGAGAACGCCGCGATCCCCGTCGACCCGCGGCGGGTGACACGCCAGGGCTCGTCCACCAAGTCGCGCTCGAGTGGAATCGAGACGCCCTGGCACGAGGAGGCGAGGAGGGCGAGGAGGACGGGGCCGGCGGCCAAGGTTTGGCAGATCATGCGTGGGGAGCGGGGCCGAGGTCAGCGGGAGGCTAGCGCAAGGCGCCCGGTCTGGGAAGCGGTCTCCGCTCCCAGGGTACAGACGGCCAGAGGTGGGCCGGATCGCAGAGGGAGCCCGCCCGAGGCCCGCTCGCCGTGCGCCCCTCCCCACGCGGGGGCCTCGCTGGTACTCTTGAGGAGCCGGGACAGGCCCGACCCCGGCCTCGTGTACAGTGCCCAACGCCCTCCGCCGGAGCCCAGGCGGAGCGCGGGGACCCTATCCGCACCGACGGTCCACCCACCTTCCAACGAGACTCCTCATGACGCGCCCTACCGCTCTCGCCCTCCCCCTCTCGCTCCTCCTCCTCGCCTCGGGCGCGTCCGCCCAGGACTTCGAGTTCGACATCGACCAGCCGGCCTCGGCCTGGACCTGGTCGGGCAACACGGGCATCGGCCCCCTGCTCCCGCTCAACCCAGGCGGCGAGAACTTCGAGCTCGACGGTTCGATCACCCTCACCCTCGACTCCGGCGGCAATCCGATCGGCGGCGGCCAGATCACCAGCGCGAACGCGGTCCTTCTCCCCGACCTGCACGCCTACATCCCCAACCCGATTCCCGGCTGGCCGCCCCTCGCGCTGGTCGACCTCGAGGGGGTCGCGTACACGTTCGTGACGCCGGCCTTCACCGTGAACAACAGCGGCACCTTCACGACCGACTGGACCCTGACCTTTCTGAGCGGGACGCTCACGGTGACGCCCCTCGCCGGCAGCGTCAGCATCACCGACCTCACGGGCACCGCGGGGAACGCCACGCCCAACCCGGGCGCGTTCACCACGTCCGGGTCCCAGATCCACCTCGCCTCGGCCCAGGTCTCCGACTTCAACTTCATCGACTCGGGCACGGGCATCTCCGCGGACCTGCACCTGGAGGGGGACCTGGTGGGCGACTTCGGCTGCCCCCCGGTCACCGCCTTCTGCTTCGGTGACGGCTCGGGCACGGCCTGCCCCTGCTCCAACGGCGCGGGCCCCGGCGAGGGCTGCGCCAACGGCACCGGCTCCGGCGCCATCCTAGGCACGAGCGGCAGCACGAGTATCGACGCGGGCGACCTGGTCCTCGCCGGAAGCCAGCTCGTCCCCGGCCAGCCCGGGCTCTACTTCCAGGGCAACAACGCCGTCAACGGCGGCAACGGCAACGCCTTCGGCGACGGTCTGCGCTGCGCGGGCGGCAGCGTCGTGCGCCTGCAGGTGCGCAGCGCCAGCGGAGGCGGGACCTCCGCGACGACGATCGACATCGCCGCCGCCGGCGGCGTCTCGGCCGGTGACACCAAGCGCTACCAGCTGTGGTACCGCGACCCCGCCTCGAGCCCCTGCGGCACTACCTTCAACCTCACCAACGGCGTCGGCGTCTTCTTCTGCCCCTGATCACCCTGATCGCGACCGGCCCGACGACGCCCGGCCGGCGAGCGTAACACTGAGTAGGGAGACCCCCAGATGAGTGGCTCCAACCGGGTCGGGATCGGCCTGCGCATCGGAATCGCGGCCCTCGCCTCGGCGGCGGTCTGGGCCGGGCGGCCCGAACCCGTGGGCGACACCGAGGTGCTCGTCGTGCCCTTCGTCCTCAACGAGGCCCGCGAACTGCGCACGATCGACGCCCAGATGCTCGTCTACAACCCCGACGGCGCCGGCGAGCCCGTCTCGCTGCGCCGGCTGCGGGTCCGGACCGGGGGCGATGTCCTCTTCGAGCGCTCCCTGGTCGGGGAGCTCCCCGGAGACCCGCGCTTCGGACACCTCAACGCCCTGATCGAACGCCTGCCCCACGAGGTGACCGAAATCGTCCGCGAACGGCGCTACTTCGCTTCCCCCGACGCGGCCGAGTTCGAAGGTGACGAGCTCGTTCGGCGCCAGCGGGAGCTCGCCGCGGGCACCGAGCAGCTGCGGGCCGAGTACGCCGCCGGACGGGCGCGTTCCTTCCGGCGCATCGGGTTCCCTCTCGCCCTCGACCAGCTCTTCTTCTCGGATGCGGCGCCGGGGTCGCGCGCGGCCGTGACCTTCGAGATCGAGTATGAGACCGCGGGCGGAGCGGTCAGGACCGCGTCGGCGGTCGAGTGGATCACGCGCCTGGCCCCCTTCCTCGTGCCGCCCACGAGCCTGGGCGCCGAGATCGGCGTGACGGTCCACGCCGGCGATCTGCACGTGCACACCTGCCACGGCGAGGCCCTGGGAGCCTGCGCTCCCTCGACGAACTGCATCGCCGAGACACCGCAGCTCACCGGCAGCTTCACGATCGCCGAGCTGCGTTCGCAGTTCGAGGCGCTAGGCTGCGACTGGTTCACGGCCACCGACCACAGCTACTGCATCAACGACGAAGCGGAGTACCAGGCCATCGCCGCCGAGTGCGCCGCCGCGACGGACGCAAGCTTCGTCTGCATGCCCGACACCGAGGTCTCCAGCGACGAGGTCGGGCCCCAAGAGGGCACGGACATCGCCGACGCCGTGTGCCTGTTCACGACCTCCGCGAACCACATGGGCGCCCACGGCCTGACCTCGCGCGTCCACGGGGGCGAGGACGGCCTGCTCGGATTCTGCAATGGGTTGACGGGAGACGTTCTCAATCCCTTCACCGACAACGTCGCCGCAGTCCACGCCATGGGCGGCTACTCCATCGCCAACCACCCCTCCGCGGGGATGTTCGGCTGGAACAGCATCGATGCGCTGGTCGGCCTGGAGCAGCAGGGCCTGCACGGCATCGAGATTTGGAACGGGAACGCCTCCGCCGGCCAGGGCGGGAGCGTCGCGTTCTGGGTCGATCGACTGCTCGAGGGACACCTTCTGTACGCCTACGCGGGCAGCGACACCCACGACGAGGCCCACGCCTTCGGCGCGAACCACGCCGTCCTCGTCGGCCAGGAGTTCACGTCCGAGAACCTCAAGCAGGCCTTGATGGGCGGGCGCGTGTACCTGTCCGACAACCACGCGGCGATGATCGAAGTGGACATCGGCGGACTGATCCTGGCGATGGGCACGGTCCAGACGCTCCCCGCCGCCGCGCCTCCGGCTCCCCTGACGGTCCGCGTCGGCTACGACTTCGGCGGGGACACGAGCACGCTCACGATCTTCAAGGGGCGGGTGGGCGACGGTGCCGAGACCGTCCTCTGCCAGAGCGGACCGCTCACCGGAAGCGGCTTCTTCGAGTGCGCCGACACCCTGGAGACGGGCGTCGGCTCCTGGTATCGCGCCTACAGCGCGGGCTCGGGCGGGTACGTCCAGACCAATCCGGTCTTCTTCCGTCCCGGCGGCGAGGATCCGTTGACCTACTGCACCGCCAAGCCCAACTCCCTTGGGTGCGTGCCGGCGATCGCCTTTGCGGGGGAGCCGAGCGTGACCGATCCAGCGCCCTTCCTGGTGACCGCGAGCGCCGTCCTCAACCAGCAGTTCGGGCTGTTCTTCTACGGGTACGCACCGGCGCTCACTCCCTTCCAGGACGGGACCCTGTGCGTCTCCCCTCCGATCGAGCGCACCGTGATCCAGCACTCCGGCGGGGCCGGCGCCCCTCCCGACTGCACGGGGACCTACGGGTTGGACTTCAACGCCCGCATCCAGGGCGGGGCCGATCCGGGATTGACGGCCGGGACGACCGTCTACGGCCAGTACTGGAGCCGCGATCCCCAGAGCGCGAGCACGACGGGCCTGTCCGACGCCCTGCAGTTCACGATCCGACCCTGAGCAGTGATGCCGGTCGGCCGGCAGCGAGTAGCCCTTCCGGCTGGCCGTCGCACCCACGCCTGCACGCCCCGCTGCGCGAAGCGGGCGGAACGCTCAGGCCCTGCTGATCGCCCCCGTGGGCCTCTCAGCCGGGGTCTCACCCCCCATACTGGCGGAAACGGGCCCCTCGGGTAATCCTGGACTTGGGGCGACGGCAACAAGAGCCTGTCGTCCCGTTACCCGCCGCCCAGTGGAATGGCCCACGAGCACCCCCAGCGAGGCGAGCGGCCCTGCTTCAGGCCCAAGACACGAGAATCGGAGATGATCCCATGAAACGAGCGCTCCTCGCCGCCGCAGCGGCTCAAGCCCTCCTCCTCACCCCCAACGCCTGGTCGCAAGCGACCATGCGTGACTTCCAGTTGGACACGGCCGCGAGCGCCTGGACCTGGACCGCCCAGGCCCTGGGGATCAACGCCGTTCCCGTGACGACCGACGCCTTCAACCTCTCGGGCACCCTGCAAGTCTCCCTGGGCACCAACGCCAGCGGCGAGGTCAGCGAGGGGCAGTTCGTCGACGGCTCCTTCGACTTCGCCCCCGACATGGAGGGCTCCTTCCCCGGCCTGGGGATCTCCTTCCACATGCACAGCGTCAACCTCGGCTTCGAGTCGATGCAGTTGGACTTCGGCAACCCCGCGACCTCCACGGGCTCGTTCCAGGGTGACGCCTGGATCATCTGCCACTCCGCCCTCGTGACGGTCACCCTGCCCGGCGGCGGGTCGTTCGACATCGACCTCGCGGGCCTCACGTCGAACCCCCAGAACATCACGGGCCAGTTCACGGTCGGCAGCAACGGGCTCATCCGCTTGGACTCGCCCCAGTCCCACCCCTTCACGGTCACCGAGCCCAACACGGGCATCGACTTCGACTTCACCGTCACGGGCCTGATGGCCGCCGACGAGTTCGTCACCTTGACCTCGTACTGCTTCGGCGACGGCTCGGGGACCACCTGCCCCTGCGCCAACGGCGGCGGGCCTGGTGAAGGCTGCGGCAACGGAAACGGCCCCGGCGCGGTCCTCGGAGCGAGCGGAACGACGAGCATCGGCGCCGGCGACCTAGTCCTGGCGGGCAGCCAGTTGATCGCCAGCCAGCCCGGTCTGTACTTCCAGGGCAACAACGCCGTCAACGGCGGCAACGGGGTGACCTTCGGTGACGGACTGCGCTGCGCCGGCGGCAACGTCGTCCGCCTCCAGGTCCGCGTCGCGGACTCCGGCGGCAACTCGTCGACGACGATCGACATCGGCGCGGCGGGCGGCGTCTCCGCGGGAGACACCAAGCGCTACCAGCTGTGGTACCGCGATCCCCAGTCCAGCCCCTGCGGGTCGACCTTCAACCTGACCGGTGGCATCGAGGCGATCTGGGGTCCCTGAGCGACCGACCCCACAAACAGCGCGGCGCGGGCACGGCCTCTCGGCCGGGTCCGCGCCGCTTCTTTCGGTCAGGGCCGGCTCAGCCCGGTGTGTAGGCGTTGGTCGCCTCGGAGAACTCCTGCTTGGCGGCCTCCTGGACCCGCCCGAGGACGGCCGGATCCGCGGTGTCGGCGAAGACGTAGAACTTCCACAGGTTCTGGTAGGAGCGCTCGAGGTCCGCGAGGCGCGGAACGTGTTCGGCGAAGCGTGAGAGGGGCTCGACCCCCTCCACGCCCGGCCAGCGCACGTGGGTGCGCGCCTCCTTGAGCTGCATGCGTCGTGCAGGGCAGTAGGCGATCACGCGCACCTCGCGGCCCGATGCGAACCGGACGAGGTCGGCGATGCGCGCCTCGGCCTCGGTGCGGTTCTTCGCGCCGCCGCGTGCGAAGTAGCGCTCGACGAGGCTCGCCTGGACGCCCGTGTTCTCGTAGCGCGGGAAGACGCAGGCCCGCTTGAAGAGCCTGCGTGAGCGAAAGTCGTCGAGGAGCCGCTGCAGTGCCCCGGACTCCGCGCCATCGGCACGGGAGAGGAGGTCGAGCACCGAGGCGTCCGTTTGGTCGTAGAAGTCCTCCTCGCGTAGGTTGCCGGCGGAGAGGGCCAGCTCGACCGCACGGGCCACCATCGCGCCGGAGGCGACCTTGGCGTGGTGGTAGTACACGCGCTCGGAGAAGTAGTAGCGCGCCTCCAGCATGCGCACGATCTCGCTCAGGATGTCCTCGCGCAGGAGGTCGTGCTTGGTGAGGTCGATGAACAGGTTTCCGCTGCCGCGGTGCACCTTGAAGTAGCTCGTGACGCGCGAGTCGACCTCGAGCCTGAGCCCGGTGAAGTACGCGTCGCGCGCCAGGTAGTCGAGGATGTCGGAGGCGACTGTGCCGGAGACGATCTGGCTCCAGTAGGGCGGGATCGACGGGCCGCCGTCTGCGGGGGCGAGGATGGCGAGCACCTCCTCCGCCACGCCGAGCTCCCCCAGGACGGCGCCGACGCGAGTGTCGGGTCCGAGCATGTGCCGGAAGCGGTAGGCGGAATCGTGGCGCCAGAAGATGCCGTCCTGGTCCTCGAGATTGTGGCCGAATGGGATGTGGGTGATGTCGTGGACGAGGGCCGCCAGGCGCACGACGCGCGCCTCCTCGTCGCTGATCCGGATCGTCCCCGCGGGATCCAGATCGAACGAGAGGTTCACCGCGTTGATGATCTGCTGGGCCACGTGAAGGCTGCCGATCGAGTGGTCGAAGCGCGTGTGGACCGCGCCGGGGTACACGAGGTAGGCGGTGCCGAGCTGCTTGATGCCGCGCAGGCGCTGCATCTGCGGCGTGTCGAGGACCGCGAGCTCCTCGTGGGTCAGATACACGTCCCCGTGAACGGGATCGCGCACCACGCTGTATCGTTTGCGTCCGGCCAAGGGGGCGCACCTCCGGTGCGGTCGCGGATTCTATCCGATCCTCCCCAGCGCCAGGCTCACCCGCGGCCGCGACGATGAAGGTCCTCGCTTTCGAACCCTGGTACGGCGGCTCCCACCGCAGGTTCCTGGACCAGTGGCGCGCACGCACGCGCCACGATCTGGAGGTCGTCGGGCTAGCCGCGCGGCGCTGGAAGTGGCGCATGCGCTCGGGCGCCTGGGAGCTGGCGCGGCGGGTGACCGAGCGCGGGCTTCCCCGACCCGACGCCTTGTGCGTCTCCGACTACGTGGACCTCCCGGCCCTCTTCGGCGAGCTGCCGGCGAGCTGGGCTGGCCTGCCCGCCTTCCTGTACCTCCACGAGAACCAGCTCACCTACCCGTCCAACCCCGCCCACGGCGCCGCCAAGCAGGAGATCGCCTACGGCTTCACCAACATCCAGAGCTGCGTGCGTGCCGACCGGGTCGTCTTCAACTCCGACTTCCACCGCCGGGAGTTCGCCGCGGCGGCCGGCGAGCTCCTCGATGCCCTCCCGCACCCCAACGCGCGGGCGGAGCTGGAGGCCCGCCTGAGCACGTCGACGGTCATCGCCCCCGGCATCGATATCGATGCGATCCCCCCCGGCCCCGGCGCCGAGCCCCGCGCGCCCCTGCGGGTGCTCTTCAACCACCGCTGGGAGCACGACAAGGACCCGGTCGCCTTCCTGGAGGCCGTCGCGGCGGCATTGGCGGGGGGTGCCCGTCTGGAGCTCGTCCTGCTCGGCGAGCGCTTCCGGCAGAGCCCTCCCGGCGTCGATGAGCTCCTCGACGGCCTCGACGAACACGTCCACCACCGCGGGTTCGTCGAGAGCGCCGAGTCCTACGCCGCCATGCTCGGAGCCTCGGATCTGGTCGTCTCCTGCGCGCGGCACGAGTTCTTCGGGCTCGCGGTCTGCGAAGCCCTCGCCGCGGGCTGCAGCCCGCTCCTGCCCGAACGGCTGAGCTACCCCGAGATCCTGCCGCCCCGGCTGCACCGCGACGGCCTCTACTCCGGCCCCGACGCGCTCGTGCGGCGGCTCGTCGCCCACGCGGCCGACGCCGCGAGCCTGCGCACGCCGCAGAGAAGGTCGAGCATGCGCGAAGCCGCACGCACTTGGTCCGCCGGCGCCACGGCGCGCGCCCTCGACACGGTCTGCGACGAGCTCGGCGGCCTCGGTCCCGCAAGCGCGGGGTTAGAGGCACGTAAGGCACGCCTCGAGAAGTCGGTCGGCCCGGAAGGGTGATACGCTGGGCCGACCCGCAACCGACGGGCCTTCTTTGACGCGCAAGTACCCAAAGGAACGAATCATGATCACGCACAAGCTCCGCCTCATCGCCGTTCTCGGCCTGGCCTTCGCCGGGCTCTCCTGGGCCGGTCTGGGAGCACAGGACACCGGAGGCGGCGCCTTCGGCACCGCCGGCGGCGGCGCGAAGAAGGCCGCGCAGAGCGATGACGCGACCGTCATCTTCGATCAGCTGCCCCTCTACCCGATGAAGGACTGCCCCGTCAGCGGCAAGCCGCTGCGCTCCAAGGGCGATCCGGTCAACATGGTCGTGGACGGCCGGCTCATCCGCGTGTGCTGCGGAGGCTGCAAGAAGCGCGTCGCCGCGCAGAAGGAGGCCATCATCGCCCAGCTCGACGCGGCCGCCGTCAAGGCCCAGAAGGAGTCCTGGCCCCTCTCGATCTGCCCGATCAGCGGCGGCGAACTCGGAGGAGAGGACGACCCGCCGATCGACGTCGTATGGGGTGGGCGCTACGTCAAGCTATGCTGCAACAAGTGCGCGGGGATGTACGCGAAGGCGCCCGCCAAGGCCCGCGCCAAGGTCGAGACCGCCCTGCGCGCGAAGCTGCGCGAGAGCTACCCCGGGAAGGTCTGCCCCGTGAGCGGCGAGACACTCGGCTCGATGGGCGAACCCGTCGAAGTGCTCTACGGCACGCACCTCGTTCGCTTCTGCTGCGAGGGCTGCGTGAAGTCCTACCGCAAGGACCCCAAGAAGTACGTCGCGAAGGTCTACGCGGACTGCAAGTAGCTCAGGCGGCGAGAGAAGCCCCGAAGGGGAGCGGCGTGGGCGGTGGTGCCGCCCGCGCCGCTGTCTTCGTGCTCCGCCGGGAGTGCTCGGGAACGCCGCTCAGACGCTGGAGGCCGGCTGGCGCAGCTCACCCGCGACGAGATCCCCGACCTCGTCGGTGGGATGGGCGCCGGTCCCCGCGCCCCTCAGACGCTCGCTCGTGAACAGTCCGCGCATGGCTCCCTCGATCGCCGCGGCGGCGGTCTTCTCGCCGAGGTAGTCCAGCATCATGCTGCAGGCCATGATCGCCGCCACAGGTGAGGCGGCGTTCTTCCCGGCGTGCTTGGGCGCAGAGCCGTGGATCGGCTCGAAGAGGCTCACACGCCCGGGGTGGATGTTGCCCGACGCAGCCAGGCCCATGCCGCCCTGCACCATGGCCCCCAGGTCCGTGATGATGTCGCCCAACAGGTTGGGGGTCACGGCCACGTCGAACCACTCCGGGTTCTTGACCATCCACATGCATGCTGCGTCGATGTAGGCATGCTCGCAGGTGACCTCGGGGAACTCCCGGGAGACCTCCTCGAACGTGCGCGTCCACAGGTCGTGGGCGCGGACGGCGTTGGCCTTGTCGATCAGGGTCACCTGCTTGCGCTTGTTGCGGCTCATGGCGAGCTCGAAGGCGTAGCGGATTGCCCGCTCCGTCCCCTGGCGCGTGTAGGTCATCGTCTGGGTGGAGACCTCGAGCGCCTGCCCCTTGTGCATGAAGCCGTGCATCCCCGAGTACGCGCCCTCGGTGTTCTCGCGCACGATCACCATGTCGATGTCTTCGGGCCGCTTGTCCTTCAAGGGGCACAGCGCCTCTGTGAACAGCTGGATCGGCCTCAGGTTGATGTACAGGTCGAGATCGAATCGCATTCGGGCGATGATCCCGAACTCGATCTTCCCGACCGGGAGCCGCGGATCCCCGATCGCTCCCAGGAAGATCGCGTCCTGAGCACGCACCTCCTCGAAGGCCTCGTCGGGGAAGATCTCGCCGTGTTGGAGGAAGTGTTCGCTGCCGAACGGGTACTCGGTGCGGCGAACGGAGAAGCCGTACACCTCAGCGGCAGCGTCGAGAACTTTCATGGCCTCGGCGGTCACCTCGGGCCCGATTCCATCCCCTCCAATGACCGCGATGTCGTACTCACCCATCAGTCTCTCCAGTTGCCTCTCTTGGATCAGGCGTGCTTGCGCACGCGAAACATGCCGGACTCGTAGTGGGCGATCCGGCCCTCCACCGCGCTGGCCGCCACCGACAAGGGCGATGCAAGGTACAGCGCTCCGGGTCCGCTGCGCCCGTCGAAGTTGCGATTGATCGCGCTGATGGTGGTCTGGTCAGCGAAACTGGAGACGCCGGGCCCGCAACCGATGCAGGCGCCGCAGCCGGGGTTGATGATCACGACGCCCGCGCGCTCGAAAACCTCGGTGTAGCCGGCTTCCACGGCGTAGGCCATGACGTCCTCGCTACCGTATTGGATGTACATCCTCACGCCTTCGGCGATTCGGCGGCCCGCGGCGAGCGCCTCCCTCAAGACGAGCGCGTAGCCGTCGAGGTCCGCCTCCTTGCCCGCGGTGCAGGAGCCGCCGTAGGCGATGTCGATCGAGACCTCGCCGAGATCGGCGATCGCACACCCGTATGTCGGGTCCCCCGGGAGGGCGACCAGCGGGCGGATCCCCGCGAGGTCGAGCGTGTGCACGCCGCCGGCGTACTGCGCACCCTCGTCGGCTCTGACGAAGATCCCAGTGAAGTCCTCCGCTCCGGCTCCATCGCGCCGCGCCGCCAACCAGGCCGCCGCGCCCTCGTCTCCCTCGCAGATTCCGGTACGTGCCGAGCACTCCGTCGCCATGTTGGTCAGCGTCGCCCGCTCGTCCATTGCGAGGGTGGCCAGGCCCGGGCCGCCGAACTCCATGACACGGTCGAGGGTGTCCTCTCGGACGGCGAAGGTCGACAGGATGTGCAGGATGACGTCCTTGGCCGTGCAGGAGGCCGGCAGTTCACCGACCAACTCGAAGCGTATGGACTCGGGCACCGTCACGAGGGTGAACCCGGATCGGATCAGGCCCGCGTACTCCGTCGCGCCCACGCCCCAGGCCAGAGCGTTGTTCCCACCGCCCATGCAGGTGTGGGAGTCGGTCGCCTGGATGAAGTCGCCGGGATCGATGAACTTCTCGCGCGCCACCTGGTGGCAGATCCCCGGCGACACGCCGTCGCGCGCCGAGTAGTCGCGCACATTCGTGTGGCGCTGGAACTCGCGCTGCAAGGTGCGCAAGGTCTCGATCTCGGCGATGAACGGCTTCATGCGCTCGACACCATCGGCGTAGAGCAGGTGGTCCTCGAAGACTGCGAACTTGGAAGGATCGGGGATCGTGTAGTCCGCCCCGCACTCTGTCTGCAGGAACGTGTGGACCTGGGCGGTCGTGAACTCGTGGCTGTAGCCGCCGTCCACCTTCACGAAGCACGTGTCACCGGGCTTCACCCACCTCGGCGCCCCCCCGCCGACGAGGTGGCGGGCGATGATCTTCTCAGCCATCGTCATGGGTCGCTCCCCAGTCTTCGGCGGATCGACGCTCACCTCGCCCGCCTCGAAGCGCGCGTTGAATGCGAACAGCCCACCCGACTCGACGATGGCGCGGGTGGCCGGGTCGTAGTCCGCGGTGAACTCCTCCAGCCCGATCTCCTCGCCCGCCTGCAGGCGCGCGAGCAGTTCGTGGTCTCCCATCAACTGGCCGAGGTTGATGTTGTTGCGGGCATGGATGGGGGCGAAGGACGAGGCGAACACCGCCCGCACGCCGCACCAGCGCTCGGCCTGCGGAGCCGTCTCGCGGCTGGAGCCCGTGCCCTTGCGTTGCCCCGAGACGATGACCTCGAAGCCGCCGTCCATCAGCGCCCGCGTGGGGAACACGCGCTCACCCTCGTCGTCCAGCAGACCGGCGTAGGCGTCGACGGCGATGTCCTCGGGGCGGTGACGGAAGCACACCCAGGCCGGCGTCATCACGTCCGTGTTGATGTCGTCGAGCAGGTCCTCGGGGCGCACGTCCTCCATCCGCAGGTCCAGCTCCCCCGCGAGCTGCCGCTTGATCAGCTCGAGGTCCTTGGTCAGGAACAGGACTCGCCTGCCCGGTGAGAGCGCGACGACGGGGGTGCCGTCGGGCCTGCTGTGGATCAGCGGGTTCACGCGATCGATCAGGCCTGGGGGTTCTCGATCAACATGGCGATGCCCTGGCCGCCGCCGATGCAGGCCGACGCAACGCCGTAGCGCTTGCCGGACCGGCGGAGCTCGTACATCAGGGTCAGGACCAGGCGCGTCCCCGTGGCTCCGAGCGGGTGCCCGAGGGAGATCGCCCCGCCGTTGACGTTGCACTTGTCGCGGTCGAGGCCGAGGTCCTTCTCGCAGCCGAGGTACTGGGCGGCGAAGGCCTCGTTGATCTCGAACAGGTCGACGTCGTCGATCCCCAGGCCTGCGCGCTCCAGACAGGAGCGGATCGCAGGGACGGGCCCGATTCCCATTTCGGTCGGATCCACGCCGACGTAGGCCCACGAGCGGATCGTGGCCCAAGTGTCCAACCCGTCCGCCGACGCGCGCTCGCCGTCGGTCAGGACCAGCGCCGCCGCCCCGTCCACGATGCCGCTGGCGTTTCCGGCCGTCACGGTTCCGTCCTTGCCAAACGCCGGACGCAGGGCGGAGAGGGCTTCGAGGGTCGTGTCCGGCTTGATGTGGTCGTCGGTGTCGATCACCTTCTCGCCGCGGCGCGTCTCGATGCGCACGGGATCGATCTCCTCGGCGAAGCGCCCCTCGCTCACGGCCGCCGCGCCCAGCTGGTGGCTGCGCATGGCGAAGGCGTCCTGCTCCTCGCGAGTGACGTTGCGCCCTTTGGCGACCTTCTCGGCCGTCTGGGCCATGAAGAGGCCCGCGATGGGGTCCTTGAGGGAGCCGAACAACGTGTCCTGGAGCTCGGGAGTGACGCCGAAGCGGAAGCCGGTACGCCCGCCGTAGAGGGCGAATGGTGCCTGGCTCATGTTCTCCATGCCGCCCGCGACCGCCGTGGTCGCCTCGTCCAGCTGTATCAGCTGGGCGGCGTTCACGATCGACTGGATGCCCGAGCCGCACAGCCGGTTGACGGTCAAAGCCGGTGCGTGCTCGGGCAGGCCGGCCTTGAGCGCCACGTGGCGCGCGCCGTAGATCGCGTCCATGGAGGTCTGCAGAGCATTCCCCATGACGACGTGGTCGATCGACTCGGGATCGACGTTCGCCCGACCGACGGCCGCCTTCGTCGACTGCGCGGCGAGGTCGATCGCGCTGACGTCCTTGAGTTTGCCGAAGCCCGGGGTCCCCGAGTACTCGCACATCGGGGTCCGCGCCCCGCCGACGATCACAACATCCTTGCTCATTTCGGAATCCTCTGTGCCGGCACTCAGCCGGCGATCGGTGTAGGGGGGTGCGGCCTGCCCTTCAACGGCCGGTGAACTCGGGGGGGCGCTTCTCCAGGAACGCCGTCATGCCCTCGCGCATGTCCTCGGTGGTCGACGCCTTGCCGAACATCTCGGCCTCCAGGGCCTGTCCCGCATCCAGGCTCAAGTCCTGGCCGCGGGAGATGGCCTCCATGCCCAGCCGCACCGCGATGGGGCCGCGCGAGGAGATGGACCGAATCATCTTCAGGGTGCCATCCAGGAGCTCGTCGGGCTCGAAGACGCGATTGACCACGCCGACGCGATGGGCCTCGGCGGCGCCGTACATGTCGCCGGTCAACACCCACTCGCGGGCCACGCCGGGACCGGCGATGCGGGAGAGACGCTGGGTCCCGCCGTAGCCGGGGATGATCCCCAGGCTGACCTCGGGCAGGCCCACCCGGGCGGTCGTGCTCGCCGTGCGCAGGGTGCAGGCCAGGGCCAGCTCCAGCCCTCCTCCGAGGGCGAACCCATTGATCATCGCGACCGAGGGCTTGCCGATGGTCTCGAGCTTGGCGAACACCTCCTGGCCGTAGGAGGCCAGCTCCCGCGCGGCATCCGCATCGCCCGCCGCGGCGCGCAGCTCACCGATGTCGGCTCCGGCGACGAAGGCCTTCTCGCCCGCGCCCGTCAGGAGCACGCAGCGCACGCCGTCCTCCCCGGCCACATCGTCGAGGGCACGGGAGAGCTCGCTCACCGTCTGGTGGTTGAGGGCGTTGAGCTGCGCCGGCCGCTCGATGGTCACGGTGGCCAGGGCACCCTCGACGCTCACGGAGATGTTCTCGAAACTCATGGTGTCCTCTCGTCAGCCGCGGACGACCTGCGCGCTCTCGACGGTGACCGGTTCGACCGGGCTCGAGCCCTCACCGCCCGGCTTGCAGGTGCCGTTGGCGATCGTGTCCAGGGTCTCATCTCCCTCGACGAGCCGTCCGAAAGCCGTGTACTGACCGTCGAGGAATCCCGCGTCCCCGTGACAGATGAAGAACTGGCTGCCGGCCGAGTTCGGATCCTGCGAGCGCGCCATCGAGAGGACGCCGCGTTCGTGGTGCGTATCGTTGAACTCGGCGTCGACCTGCCAACCGGGGCCGCCCATTCCCGTTCCGTCAGGGCAGCCGCCCTGGATCATGAAGCCGGGAATCACGCGGTGGAAGACCGTCCCGTCGTAGAAACCCTGTTCGGAGAGCTTGATGAAGTTCTCGACGTGCTTGGGAGCCTTCTCGGGGAGGAACTCGATGCTCAAGTCGCCGGCGGTGGTCTTCAGGATGACTTTGGTGTTTGCGTTCTCGCTCATGATCCTCGTTGGATTCCTACCTGTTCAGTCCGTGACGATCACGGTGGCCTTGATGATCGACTGGCGGGTATTCGGCTTGTCGCGCCGGTCCCGCGGAGTCTTGACGATGGTGTCCACGACCTCGAGCCCGCTGACGAGCTGGCCGAAGGCTGAGTACTGGTTGTCGAGGTGCGTCGCGACGTCGTGCATCACGAAGAACTGGCACGACGCCGAGTCCGGGCTGGCCGAGCGCGCCATCGACAGCACGCCCGCGACGTGCTTCCTCGAGTTGAACTCGGCCGGCAGGGTCCGCGGCCCGTTGCCCGTCCCGTCACCGCGCGGGCAGCCTCCTTGGATCATGAACCCGGGGATGACGCGATGGAAGGCGAGGTCGTCGTAGAAACCGCTGTAGGAGAGATCGAGGAAGTTGCGCACGTGCCCGGGCGCCACGTCGGGCCAGAACTCCATCAGCAGATCCCCGCGGCTGGTGTTCATCAACACGCGGTACTTCGAGAGGTCCGCGACGTCCATCTCCATGAAGTCGAGCCCCTCCGGCGCCTGGCGGAAGACGTCGACCTCCACGGGCGTCGAGTCGAGGAACTTCGCCGCGAAGCGCAGCTCGAAGGGCTTGCCGTCGAACGCCTTGGAGGCCGCGATGGCCGGGCCGAGGTCGAACGAGAGGGTCAACTCGGCGCCGCCGGCGAGGTGGACGATCCCCCCGTCGGTGCGCTTCTCCACCGGCTTGCCGTCCACGGTGAAGGCCGAGGGCGTCAGGAGCCAACCGGCCAGGGGCGCGCCGTCGGCCGGTGCGCTGACCTTGATCGACACCTCGAAGGGCGCGCCTTCGAGGAAGCTGGCGGGCGCCTCCCAGGTGATCTGGGGATCTCCGGCGCCGAGGGCCGCGAGGGCGCAGGCTGCGGTGGCGACTAGCATCGCTTGTCACCCTCCCAGGTGTAGAACCCCTCGCCGGTCTTCCGACCGAGCTTGCCCTCGGCGACCTTCTGCGCCAGCAGCTCGGGCACATCGAAGGCCGGCTCGTCGGGATAGCGCTCTCTCCAGCCCTCGAGGATCAACAGGGTCGTGTCGAGGCCGACGTAGTCGGTCAGGGTCAGCGGCCCCATCGGGTAGCCACAACCAAGCTGCATCGCCGCGTCGATGTCCTCCTTGGTGGCGTCCCCGCGCTCGAGCATCCGCAGGGCCTGGGTCATGTAGGGAATCAGCAGGCGATTGACGACGAAGCCCGGCGTGTCCTTGCACGAGACGGCCGTTTTCCCGCAGGCCTCACCGAAGGCCTTGGCGGCGGCGAAGACCTCATCGTCGGTCTGCTCGCAGCGCACGACCTCGACCAGGCGCATCAGCTGTACGGGATTGAAGAAGTGCAGCCCCACGAAGCGCTCGGGGCGGCCCGACGCAGCGGCCATCTCGCCCACGGGGAACGAGGAGGTGTTGGAGGCGAAGATCGTCTCGGGCTTGCAACCCTCGCCGAGCTCGGCGAAGAGGCTCTTCTTGATGTCGAGGTCCTCGATGATGGCCTCGACCACGAGGTCGCAGTCGAACAAGGCGCTCTTGTCCAGCGATCCCGAGATGCGACCGAGGGTCGCGGCGGCGCCCGCCTGCGCCTGCTCCTCGGTCGCCTTGCCCTTCTCGACCGCCTTCTCGGCCAGCTTGTTGACGCTCTTGTGGATGCGCGCCATGCCCTTGTCGAGGAAGCCCTGATCGGTCTCGACTACGACGACGTCGCAGCCGCCCTGGGCGGCGACCTGCGCGATTCCGTGGCCCATCAGGCCGCAACCCACCACGCCGACTTTCTGGATGCTCATTTGTGCTTGGTATGCCGTTGTTGTCTAGAGGCCCGTGCGGTCGAACGCCGCGGCGAAGCCCATCCCTCCGGAGACGCACAGGGTCGCGAGCGCGTGCTCACCTCCCCTGCGCTCGAGTTCGTGCAAGAGCGTCACGACGATGCGCGCCCCCGTGCACCCGATCGGGTGCCCCAGGGCGATCGAGCCGCCGTTGACGTTGAGCCTGTCCGCGGGGAGCGACAGCTCCCGATCGCAGGCGATGACCTGGGCCGCGAAGGCCTCGTTCAACTCGATCAGGTCGTAGGCGTCGGGGGCGAGGCCGTTCTCCTCCTGCAGCGCTCGCACCGCCCCGACGGGGCCGATGCCCATCACGCTGGGGTCGACGCCGACCTGCGTGGCAGGCCCGACGGCCGCCAGTGGTGCGAGACCCAGCTCCACGGCGCGCGCCTCGCTCATCAACAACAGCGCCGCCGCGCCGTCGGTGATGCCCGAGGAGTTGCCCGCGGTGACCGTGCCCGCTTGGGGGTCGAAAACCGGCGGGAGCTTGGCGAGGCCCTCCATGGTGGCCGAGGGGCGCGGGTGCTCGTCGGCGTCGACGCGGTCTACTGCTCCCTTGCGGCCGGCGACCTCGACGGCGACGAGCTCGGCGTCGAAGCGGCCGGCCTCGATCGCCGCCGCCGCCTTGCGCTGGCTCTGCAGGGCGAAGGCGTCCTGCTCCTCGCGGCCGATCTCCATCTGCCCGGCCAGCTTCTCCGCGGTCGCCCCCATCAGCATGCCCGACAGGGGACACTCGAAGCCGTCGCGGTACATGGCGTCCACCACCGGACCGTGGCCGAGGCGGTAGCCCTTGCGGAAGCGCGGCAGGAAGTAGGGCAAGCCGCTCATGCTCTCGGTGCCGCCCGCCACGGCGACCTCGCAGCGCCCGGCACGGATCGACTCGGCCGCGAGCTGCACCGCCTTCAGCCCGCTCGCGCAGGCCATGTTCACGGTCCAGGCCACCGACGAGTCGGGAATGCCCGCGCGGTAGGCGATCTGACGCGCCACGTTCGGCCCGCCTCCCGCCTGGCGGCCGTTGCCGAAGATCAGCTCGCCCACAGCCGCCGCCTCGACGCCCGTGCCGTCGAACAGGGCGTTCACCACGTGCACACCCAGGTCCGCCGCGGAGAGCTCCGAGAAGGACCCGAAGTACTTCCCTATCGGCGTCCGCAGGGCGTGGGTGATGACGACGCGGCCGGCGTCGGTGTCTTTGGTCTGGGTCATGCGGGGGGGAGAGTGGACCGCCCGGCGATCCGCTCCGCGCTCGCCCGCGAGGCGGCGAGGCTGGGAAGACCGACGCGAGCGGAAGGCTCGGCGGCGGTCGCGAAAGGGCCCCGGCGAGAGGCTCCGAACCCGGTCGGAGCAGGCCGCAGGGGGGAACGACCGTCGGTCTTCGCGGCCCGCGAGGGCCCGCGTCGGCGACCGTTCGAGGCAAACAGGATAGTGAGGGCCGGCGGGTCCCGCAAGCGACCGATTCCGCGAGGCCTCCCCCACCACCACCCGGACGGCGACGAGCGGGTGGCGGCCCACGGCGTCGGTGGGGTACCTTGAGCCCGCCCACAGCCCGCATGCCCACGAGCCCCCGAAAACGCCCCTTCGCCGCGCCGCGCGCCGGGTACGCACCGTCGTCCCCCGGGGGGCGACGCGCCCCCTGGCGGCCTCGGCGCGCGGTCGTTGTGAGGCGTCGGATGCGGACGGTCGGGACGCCCGCCATCGCACACCATTCCCCGGCGCCGGCGCGGTGACCGACCTCCCTGAGAGCTGGCCGCCAAAGGCCCGCGAGGGCGGCCCGGGGCGCATCGTGCCGCTCTTCCCCCTCGCCAAGGTCTTCCTGTACCCCGGCGTGATCATGCCCCTGCACATCTTCGAGCCGCGCTACCGCCGCATGGTCGACGACCTGCTCGACCGCCAGGGCTGGCTGATCATCAGCTCGATCGTCGATGGTCACGAGCAGGACGCGGAGGGCACGCCGCCGGTCTACGGCGTGGCGGGCCTGGGGGAGATCGTCAAGCACACCTCCCTGCCCGACGGGCGCTACCTGATCACCCTTGCGGGCCTGGCGCGGGTGCGCATCGAGGAGGTCGAGAGCGAACTCCCCTATCGCCAGGTCCGCTTCGAGCCCCTGCGCGAAGTCCCGCCCCCCAAGGCCGAGGCACAGGCCCTCTGCGAGCGGCTTCGACGGGCGATCTTCGCCGAGAGCGAGGTGTTCTTGAACCTGCCGCCCGACCTCCCGCCGGGCCAGCTCGCCGACCTCTTGCTGCAGCACCTCGATCTGCCGGTCGAGGAGATGCAGCGCGTCTTCGCCGAGTACATCGTGGCCGATCGCGCGGAGCTGGCCCTGGCGCGGCACGCGCCGGAGTGAGCCGTCCACTCGACGAGGGTCGGCGAGCCGTCCCCGATCAGAAGCTCGCGATCACCGGCGCGTGATCGCTGGGCTTCGCGCCACCGCGTGCCTCGAGGTCGATCGTGACGCCGGTGCAGGCCTCCAGCGCCGGGGCGGAGACCAAGAAGTGGTCGATGCGCAGGCCCCGGTTGCCGCGCTCGAAGCCGCGCGTGCGGAAGTCCCACCAGGTGTAGTGCCCGCCCTCCTCGGTGAAGTGGCGAAAGGCGTCGTGGAGGCCGAGATCGACCAGGGATCCGAGAGCTTCCCGCTCGGCGTCCGAGCACAGGATCTTCCCCCGCCAGCGCTCGGGATCGTAGATGTCCCGATCGTCGAAGGTGATGTTGAAGTCCCCGCAGACGACGACCTTCTCGGTCATCGGCAGGTCCGCCTCGAGCATGGCGCGCACATGCTCGAGCCAGCGCAGCTTGTAGTCGTACTTGGGGTCCCCGACCTCCTTGCCGTTGACGACGTACAGGTTGACGATCATCAGGTCGCCGACGGTGGCGCGCAGGACGCGCCGGTCGGCGTCCTCGCCCTCGTCGGGCAGCCCGGCCACGACGTCCTCCAGGCCCGTGCGCGAGAGGATCGCGACCCCGTTGTAGGTTTTCTGCCCGTGGACCGCGATCTGGTAGCCGAGGTCCTCGAAAGGCTCGCGCGGGAAGGCCTCGTCGATGCACTTGGTCTCCTGGAGGCAGCAGACCTCCGGTCGGTGCTCCTGCAGCCACGGCAGCAGGCGAGGGAGGCGGGCACGGACTGAGTTCACGTTCCAGGTGACGACACGGGTGGCCATGGGGAGAAGTCTAGCCCGCCGCCCTCGGTTCACCGACCGCTGGCGGCTACACTCCCCGGCCCATGAAACGGAATCCACGGTGAGCGGACAGGGACGAAGATCCGGCGGGGGCGGTCGCTCCGGCGGCGGACGACGCGGAGGACGCCCGGGCGGCGGCGGTCGCCGGGGCGGAGGTCGCTCCGGCGGCGGCTCCCGGCGCTCGTCGGGCCCGCCCGTGGAGCCCCTGCACCCCACCGAACCGCCCGAGGACCTCGGGACCTTCGAGCAGTTCGCCCTGGCGGACGAGGTGCAGGAGGTGATCGCCGGGATGGGCATCAAGGAGCCGACGCCGATCCAGGCCCTGGCCATCACGCCGGTCCTCGAAGGGCGCGACGTGATCGCCAAGGCCGAGACCGGCACGGGCAAGACCCTGGCCTTCGGCGCGCCGATGATCTCCAAGATCGACCACCAGCGCGTGTCGGTCCTGGGCCTGGTCCTGTGCCCGACCCGTGAGTTGGCCGAGCAGGTCGCGACGGTCCTCGCCCAGTTGGGCAAGCCGCGCGAGGTGAGCGTGGCGCTGATCGTCGGCGGCGAGCCGGTCGGCCCCCAGGTAGAGGCCCTGCAGTCGGGCGCCCAGGTCGTCGTCGGCACGCCCGGGCGTGTGCTCGATCTCTACCAACAACGCTTCCTGAGCTTCCCGTGGACCGAGTTCGCGGTCCTCGACGAGGCGGACGAGATGCTCGAGATCGGCTTCATCGACGACGTGCGCAAGATCCTGAGCTACATGCCCGACGAGCGGCAGACCCTGCTGTTCTCGGCCACCTTCCCCACCGAGCTGTTGCGCCTCGCACGCGAGTACACGAGCGAGCCGGCCGAGGTCGCCACCGCCAAGGGCGTCGCCACGGTGGACAACATCGAACAGGAGGTGATGTTCGTCTCGGAGAACGAGAAAGCGATGTCGCTCATCCGCCTGATCGAACAGAGCGACGCCGATGACGTCCTGCTCGTTTTCTGCGCGCGGCGCACAGACGTCGAGCAGCTCATGCGCAGGCTCGAGCGAATCTCCTACCCGATCAAGGCCCTGCACGGCGGCTACGACCAGCAGGCGCGCTTCCGGGTCATGAGCGCGTTCCGCGACAAGGAGGTCAAGGCGCTGATCGCGACCGACGTCGCCTCGCGCGGGCTCGATGTCGTCCACGTGACCCACGTGGTCAACTTCGGCGTACCGCGCGGCGTCACCGAGTACACCCACCGCATCGGGCGCACGGGGCGGGCCGGCCGGGACGGCCGGGCGACGACCCTCGTGGCGCCCCTCGACCAGCGTCGCTGGCGCGGGATCGTCTCCGCCGCGACCTGGGAGATCCGAGAGGTCGACCCGCCGGAGCGCTCCGGCCGGGGCCGATCGGGAGAGGAGGGCCGTCGCTCGAGGAGCCCCCGGCGCACGGACGGCGCGAGGGGACGAGGCGGAGAGGCCGAAGGTCGCGATCGCGGGCGCTCGCGGGAGCGCACCCGCGAGGGCGGGCGCGAAGGCCGGGGGGACAGCGTGCGCCGACGCGAGGGAGGCCGCCCCGGAGGCGGCAAGCGACGCGACCGCGACGGAGAGAGGGATGGCCGCTCCGCCCGGCGCCGTGGCGCCCAGGGCGGGCGCGGGGACGACCGGAGCCCCGAACGCGCGGACGGCAAGGGGCGGCGACGCGGGGGTGACGGCGGCGGAGCGCAGCGCCCCGAACCCGCTGCCGGCGGCCCGCGGAGCGGACGGCCCGAGCAGCGCCCCGAATCCGGATCAGACGCCCCCTCCGGCTTCGGCGCCGGGCTATAAGGGAGCCGCACCGCGCTCCGCGCCATGGGCGGAACCAATCCCTACATCGAAGACGTCGACGCGCCGCTCCCCACGCGAGCCTACCGGATCACCTTCCAGCCCTCCGGCGAGGTGGTCGAGGTCGATCCGGCCCGCCTGCCCTATTCGCGCGAGGGCCTGCCCGGCTCGCTGCTGGAGATCGCCATCGCCCACGACGTCGACATCGACCACGCCTGCGGCGGGGTCTGCGCCTGCTCGACCTGCCACGTCATCGTCGAGGCGGGCGGGGAGAGCTGCAACCCGACGAGCGAGGACGAGGAGGACATGCTCGACAACGCCCCTGGTGTCCGCCCGGACTCGCGCCTGGCATGCCAGGCGGTGCCCGACGGGAGCGCGGACGTGGTCGTGACGATCCCCGACTGGAACCGCAACGCGGTCAAGGAGTCCCACGGCTGAGATGGAGGCGCGCCTCGCCAATCCGCGCGGCTTCTGCGCGGGAGTCGACCGGGCGATCGAGATCGTCGAACGCGCCCTCGAGGTCCACGGAGCGCCGGTCTTCGTCCTTCACGAGATCGTCCACAACCGCCACGTGCTCGAGGACCTGCGCTCGCGCGGCGTCCTGTTCGTCGACACCCTCGAGGAGGTGCCCGCTGGAGCGGTCACGATCTTCAGCGCCCACGGCGTGGCGGCGAGCGTCGAGCGCGATGGAGCGGAGCGGGGCCTGCGGATCATCGACGCCACCTGCCCCCTGGTGACCAAGGTCCACCAGCAGGCCGAGCGCTACGCGAGGGAGGCCCGCGAGTTGATCCTGATCGGCCACCCCGGCCACGTCGAGGTCGTCGGAACGATGGGACGCTACCCCGGGCCGGTGAAGGTCGTCTCCAACGTCGAGGAGGTCGCCGAGCTGGTCGTCGACGACCCCGAGCACCTCGCCTACGTGACCCAGACGACGCTCTCCATCGACGACACGCGCGACATCATCGACGCCATCGAGGCCCGCTTCCCGGCCATCCAGGGCCCAGACCTCAAGGACATCTGCTACGCCACGCAGAACCGCCAGAACGCCGTGCGACGCCTGGCCGACGGGATCGAGCTCTTGATCGTCGTCGGCTCCCAGAACAGCTCGAACTCCAACCGCCTGCGGGAACTGGGAGAGCGCGCGGGGGTCGAGGCGCACCTGATCGACGAGGCCAGCGAGATCCGGCCCGAGTGGCTGGCAGGGAAGTCTGCTGTCGGCGTGACCGCCGGTGCGTCGGCCCCCGAGGTGCTGGTGCGCGCGATCGTCGACCGCCTGCGGGAGCTGGGCGTGGAGGAGGTCCACGAGAGCGAGGGCGAGGTCGAGACGACCGTCTTCCGCATGCCTCCCGAACTCGCGCGGCCCCCGAGCGCGTGAGGGCTCGCGCCCCTCTCAGAGCTCGATCAGTTCACCCTCGGCCGCCACCGCCATCCCCGACGCCTCGATGGCCGCCGCGGCCGGACCGCCGGGGTCCGCCGCCGGGTTGGTGTGGTTGAGGTGGAAGAAGCGCACCCGCGCGCGCTCGGCGGCGGGGCGGGCGGCGAACAGCGCCATCGTCTCCACGATGAAGGGGTGGGGAATCTCGGCCATGCTGCGCCCGGGAACCTCTCCGTCGGCGTAGAAGGTGCCGTCGACGAGCGCTACGTCGACCCCCGCCACCAGGTCGGTGATCGAGCGATCCCAGCGCTCCCACTTGTCGATGTCCGGCAGACACAGGAGCGTGCGCCGCGGGCCTCGCACGAGGTACGCGTAGGTGTCGGTGAACTCGTCGCGGTGCGGGACGGCGAGGGCGGTGATGGAGAGGTCCTCGCCCAGCCCCAGCTCGCGGCCGGCCTCCAGGGTCACGCAGCGGATGTGCCCGCGCTCGACGAGCAGCGACCAGGGGCCGTTCGACTCCAGGTAGGCCGTCATGCGCGGCGAGCCGTGCACCGCGACCGACTCGGAGGCGTAGGCCTCCGGCCCGAGGTGCAGGAGCCCGGTGACGTGCCCGAGGTGCGCGTGGGTCAGGAAGATGCCGTCGAACAGGGAGGGGCGGCCTCCCGTTGTCGCGCCCGCGTCTGCGTGTCCGCGGGCGCGCTCCACCTGCTCGGCGAGGTCCGGCGTGGCGTCGATCAGCCAGCGCGAGCCCGAGCGCGGATCGACGATCAGGACCGAGGCCACCAGGCGGCGGCGTGACTCGTCGGCTCGGGCGGCCTCGCAGCACGGCTTGCGGCAGGCGATCTGAGGCAGCCCGGCGTCCTGGGCCGTGCCCAGGACGAGCGCGTAGGGCGACTCAGGAAACCCGGCCCGCTCGGGCGGTGTGCCGGCGCAGCCGGCGCCGAGCAGGGGGAGGAGGCCTGCGCTCAGGCAGGCGAGACGAGAGCGGATCATCGGCAGAGCATAGGTCCTCGCGGTCGCGGCCGCCTCGGGCCGGGCTCACCTCGCCCTCAGCGCTCCCGTGCGGCGCGGACGAGGGCCTCGGCGTGATCGATCCCCGCCGGCGTGCGGGAGCCGTGCCAGGAGAGGTACTCGCCGTCCGCCAGGGCGAAGCGCTCCTCGGGCAGGCCCGTCAGGCCCGTGAGCTCGACGATGTGCTCGCGCTCGAAGGGAAACGGCTCCGAGCCCAACAGGACCAGATCGGGATCGGCGGCCGTCAGCTCGGCGGGCTCGACGACGGGGTAGCGCGGCTCGCGCTCGGAGAACACGTTGCGCCCTCCCGCCAGCTCCAGGAGGGCGTGGGAGAAGGTGTCGCGGTTGACCGTCATCCACGGCTGGCGCCAGATGAGGTAGGCCCAGGAGATCTCGCGCTCGTCGCGCGCCGCCCGGCGCACGCGGTCGGCGCGCGCCTCGATGTCGCAGGCGATCGCCTCGGCCGCCTCCGCCCTGCCCAGGGCCGCGCCGATCGAGCGCACCATGGCCGCCGTGTCGTCGGTCGTGCGCGGGAGGCTCGTGTGGCACGGAACGCCGGCCGCCACGAGCGCCTCGTGGTCCTCCCTGCGGTTCTCCTCCTCGTTGAGGAGCACGAGGTCGGCCGCGAGGGCGACGATGCGCTCCACGTCGGGGTCCTTGGTCCCTCCCACCGCCTCCTTGCCCACCAGCTCCGCGGCGGGGTGGACGCAGTAGCGGGTGACCGCGACCAGCTCGTCCCCGCGCCCCAGGTCGAAGACCAGCTCGGTCAGGCTCGGACAGAGCGAGACGACGCGCATCGCTCAGTCGGCCGCAGCGCCGGGCTCGCCGGGGATCGCGTCGACCTCGTAGCGTCGCCCGTCGCGATGGATGCGGGCGAAGGCGTGGTCCACGTCGTGGTAGAAGAGCCCGATCCAGCCCTCCTCCGCCGCCCGCTCCAGCCAACGCGAGCGCACCTCGAAGGAGCGTACGACGTCGATGTCGTAGGCCATGATGTAGGGCGGCTGGGCGTGGTGGGTAGTCGGCACGACGTCCGCCCAGAAGACGGCCGTCTCGCCGTCCTCCTCCTCGCCGAAGGTGATGAGCGAGACGCCGTCGGAGTGGCCGCCCAGGACGTGGACGCGCAGGCCCGCGAGCAACTCGGCGCTTCCCTCGAAGGGCTGCAGGAGGCCGTGCTCCTCGATCACGGTCACGTCCTCGGACCGATAGGAACCCTTGCGCGCGTGGTCGGGCCGGCGCGCCATCTCGACCTCGGCGAGCGGCGCATGGTGGACCGCGTTGGGAAAGCGCGGGACCAGCGCCCCCTCGCGCTCGACGAGTTGGGCGCCGATGTGGTCCCAGTGGCAGTGGGAGGCGACGACGCGGGTCACCTCCTCGGGATCCACGCCGCACTTGCGCAGGGTGTCCGCCAGGGTCGCCGTGGGGAGGATGTGGTAGATGTCGCGCCACTTGGGCTCCCAACGATCGCCGATGCCGACCTCGATCACGACCTTCTCGTCCCCGCGCTCGGCGAGGAACGGGCGCAACGCCAGCAGGATCGTGTTGTCCTCGGCGGGCGGGGTCATCGAGCGCCACAGGTTCGCGGGCACGACACCCCACATCGAGCCGCCGTCGAGGCGGAAGAACCCGTCGGAGAGAGCGGTGATGCGCCACCCGCCGGCCTCGACGGAGCGTCGCTCCCACACCGGCGGCTCCGGGCTCGCCGGGCCGACGCTCATGCCCCCCCGGTCCCTCGCAACACGTCGCGGGCGATGATCAGGCGCTGGATCTCGCTCGTGCCCTCGCCGATCGTGCAGAGCTTGGCATCGCGCCACATGCGCTCGACGGGGTACTCGCGGCTGTAGCCGAAGCCGCCGTGGATCTGGATCGCGTCGTAGGTGACGCGCATGGCGACTTCGGAGGCGTGGAGCTTGCCCATGGCCGCGGCGGTACCGAATGCCTCGCCCGCGTCCTTGAGGCGGGCGGAGTGGTAGACGAGGTGCCGCGCCGCCTCGATCTCGAGGGCCATGTTCGCCAGCTTGAAGGCGACGGCCTGCTGATCGGCCAGCTTCTTGCCGAAGGCCTCCCGCTCCGCCGCGTAGCGCCGCGCGCAGTCGAACGCCCCCTGGGCGATGCCCAGGCCGAGCGCGCCGATCGAAATGCGCCCGCCCTCGAGGGTCTTCATGAAGGTGCGGAATCCCTCGCCCTTGGGGCCGAGCAGGTTCTCGGCCGGGATGCGCGCATCCTCGAAGACCAGGCTCGCCCAGTCGGAGCCGCGCATGCCGAGCTTGTGTTCGCCGGCCTCCAGGCTGAACCCGGGCGTCTCGCGCGTCACGACGAAGGCGCTGATGCCCTTGGGCCCCAGGCTCTTGTCGGTGACCGCGGTGACGATGAAGGTCCCCGCGTGGTTGGCGTTGGTGATGAAGCACTTGCGCCCGTTCAACACCCACTCGTCACCGTCGAGCACCGCGGAGGTCTGGGTCGCGCCCGAATCGGAGCCCGCGTTGGGCTCGGTCAAGCCGTAGGCACCCATGTACTCGCCCGCCACGAGCTTGGGAACGTGCTCCTCGCGCAACGCGTCGCTGCCCCACTTGTAGATCGGGTAGGTCCCGAGGCTCACGTGGGCCGCGAACGTCAGGCCGGTCGAGCCGCAGACGCGGCTGAGCTCCTCGACCGCGATGGCGTAGGCCAGCGTCCCCCCGCCGGCTCCGCCGTAGCGCTCGGGGAAGGGGATGCCGGGCAGACCGAGCTCGACGATGCGCTTCCAGGTCTCGACCGGGAAGCGGTGTTCTTCGTCGATCTCGGCCGCGATCGGCTCGATCTCGGCCAGGGCGAACTCGCGCACCATGTCGCGGATCATCCGCTCGTCCTCGGAGAGGTCGAAGGAGTGGGCGATCGGCGGCAAGGTGTAGGCAGCGGCGGCGTCGTTGACGGTCATGGGGGGGGCAGTCGGTTTCAGTCCAGCTCGATCTTCCAGCCGCGGGTGCGGCGGACGTTGTGTCGTGTCGTCGCCTCGTCGGATCCTTCACGGTAGAACTCCGCGCTCCGGCCACGCCCGACCCAGTCGATGAGGGCGCGCCGGGAGAACTTCCACTCCCGGCCGATCTTGCGCGCGGGGATGTTCTCGGTGTGCAGCACCCGGTTGAAGGTCTTGACGCTGACGCCGACCAGCGCGGCGGCCTCCTCGATGTTGAGGATCTCGCGCTGTTGGGGGGTGCTCACGCTCCGCCGCCTTCCGCGGCGAGGCGCTCGCCCATGCGCGCCTTGATCCACTCGGCGATCTCCTCGGTCGGGGTGCCGGGACCGAACAGGCGCGCATAGCCCTGCGCCTCGAGGGCCGCGGCGTCCTCGGGCGGGATGATCCCGCCGCCCACCAGCATCACCTCGCCCAGGCCGCGCTGCTCGAGCTCGGCGCGCACGCGTGGAAAGAGCTCCATGTGGGCCCCCGAGAGGATCGAGAGCCCGACGACGTCCACGTCCTCCTGGGCGGCGACCTCGGCGATCATCTCCGGCGTCTGGTGCAGGCCGGTGTAGATCACCTCCATGCCGTGGTCGCGCAGCACGGTGGCGACGGTCTTGGCTCCGCGGTCGTGCCCGTCGAGGCCGGGCTTGCCCACGAGCACCCTGATCTTCCTGTCCGTCATGGTCTCACCGTCCGCTCAGAGGATCTGCGGCTCCTTGAAGTGTCCGAACTCCTCGCGCAAGACCGCGGCGATCTCGCCCAGGGTGCAGTACGCGTGCGCTGCCGCGACGAAGCGCTCCAGGAGGTTCTCCGAGCCCCGGCAGGCCTCGCGCACCGCGTCGAGCTCCCGACGCACCGCGGCGTCGTCACGCCGCTCGCGCAGGGCCCCCAGGGCGCTGGTCTGCTCCTCCCCGACGCTGGAGTCGATGCGGTGGAGCTCGATCGACGCCTGGGAGTCCTCTTCCTCGGTGTAGCAGTTGATCCCGACCACGCGCTTCTCGCCCGCCTCGACCGCGCGCTGGTAGGCGTACGCGGAGCGGTGGATCTCGCGCTGGAACCAGCCTGCTTCGATGCACGGCACGACCCCGCCGCGGCGCTCGATCTCGGCGAAGGCGGCCTCCGCCTCGGCCTCCAGGCGCGCGGTCTGGGCCTCGACGAAGTAGGAACCGCCCAGGGGATCGGCCACGTGCGCCGCCTCGGTCTCCTCGGCGATGATCTGCTGGGTCCGGAGCGCGATCTTGACCGACTTCTCCGTGGGCAGAGCGAGGGTCTCGTCCATGGAGTTGGTGTGCAACGACTGCGTGCCGCCGAGCACCGCCGCCAACGCCTCGAAGGCCGTGCGCACGATGTTGTTCTCGGGCTGCTGGGCGGTCAACGAGACGCCGGCCGTCTGGGTGTGGAAGCGGCACATCCACGAGCGCGGGTCGCGGGCGCCGAACTCTTCGCGCATCTTGCGCGCCCAGATGCGGCGGGCCGCCCGGAACTTGGCGATCTCCTCGAAGAAGTCGAGGTGGCTGTCGAAGAAGAACGACAGGCGCGGAGCGAAGGCGTCCACGTCCAGGCCGGCCGCCACGCCGCGGCGCACGTACTCCATCCCGTTGGCCAGGGTGAAGGCCAGCTCCTGGGCGGCGGTCGAGCCCGCCTCTCGGATGTGGTAGCCGCTGATCGAGATCGTGTTCCACTGCGGTGCGTGCTCGGAGCACCACGCCATCATGTCGGTGACCATCCGCAGGGCCGGCTCGGGCGCCACCAACCAGGCGTGCTGGGCCTGGTACTCCTTGAGGATGTCGTTCTGGACGGTGCCGCGGATGGCGGCGGGGTCGACGCCCTGGTTCTGGGCCGCGGCGATGTAGAAGGCGAGCAGGATCGACGCCGGCCCGTTGATCGTCATCGAGGTCGACACCTCCCCCATGGGGATGCCGTCCATCAGGGTCTCCATGTCCGCCAGGCTGGAGATCGCGACGCCGACCTGGCCGACCTCGCCGGCGGCGATGGCGTCGTCGGAGTCGTAGCCCATCAGAGTCGGGAAGTCGAAGGCCACCGAGAGCCCGGTTTGCCCGTGTTCCAGGAGGAACTTGAAGCGCTCGTTGGTCTGGCGCGCCGTCCCGAAGCCGGCGAACTGGCGCATGGTCCACAGGCGCCCGCGGTACATGCTGGGGTGCACGCCGCGGGTGAAGGGGAACTGGCCGGGCCAGCCCAGGTCGCGCTCGCTGTCGAGGTCGACGTCCTCGGGACCGTAGACCGCGCGCAGCTCGTCGCCCGAGAGGGTCGTGAAGCTCGCCTCGCGCAGGCGCGCAGCGGCCATCGCCTCGGTCCACAAGGCGCGGGCGTCGACGGAGGTCACCGAGTCGGTGTGGGGGCTCATGATCCGCTGACCTCCTCGGGCTCGACGACGCGGGCGGACACGGCGGAGAGGAGGTCGGCGGCTACATCGTAGGGTGTCCCGCCCTCCTCCAAGAGGGAGCGCGCTCGCTCGGTGAGCCCGCCGGAGCCCCAGAGCCGGGCCGCGAGGCCCTCGGCCACGGCGCCGCGCACTTGAGCGATGCGCAGGCGCGCGCGGCGCGCCCGCAGGCGGCCGTCCTCGGCCAACCACCGGCGGTGGTGCTCCACGGCCTCCCAGACGCCCTCCACCCCTTCTCCGCGCCCGGCGCTGCAAGCGACCACCGGCGGTTCCCAGGCCCCCTCCGCCCTGCGCCGCAGGGCGACGGCGTCCTCGAGGTCGGTCAGGAGGCGCTCGGCGCCCGCCACGTCCGCCTTGTTGACGACGAGCACGTCGGCGACCTCGAGCAGGCCGGCCTTCATGGCCTGGATCCCGTCGCCCGCCCCCGGACAGAGCACGACGACGACCGTGTCGACCGCCTCCATCACGTCGAACTCCGCCTGGCCGACGCCGACGGTCTCCACGAGCAGCTCCTCGTAGCCGAAGGCATCCATGACGTCGCAGGCGTCGATCGCCGCCCGCGCCAGGCCGCCGTGGCTCCCGCGCGAGGCCATCGAGCGGATGAACACGCCCGGGTCGGAGGTGCGCTCCTCCATGCGGATGCGGTCCCCGAGCAGGGCGCCGCCGCTGAACGGGCTGGAGGGATCGACCGCCAGGATACCCACCGTCCGCCCCGCGGCCCGCTGGAGGCCGGTGAGCTCGTTGGTGAGCGTGCTCTTGCCTGCGCCCGGCGGGCCGGTGATCCCCGTGCGCCGGCCGCGGCCGACGTCCTCGAAGACCGAGCCGAGGGCCTCGGCGAAGCGTGCGTCGCCGTTCTCCGCCCACGAGATCAGCCGCGCGACCGCCACGCGCTCGCCCGCCCTCAAGCGCTCGACGATGTCGGCGGCGGAGCTCAAGCGGAGAGGAGGCTACGGGAGATGACGATGCGCTGGATGTCTGTCGCACCCTCGTAGATCTCGGTGATGCGCGCGTCGCGGAAGAGCCGCTCCACCTCGAAGTCGTCGGTGTACCCCGCGCCGCCGTGGATCTGCAGGCACTCGTCCGCGCAGAAGTTCGCCGTCGTCGAGGCGGCGAGCTTGGCCTGGGCGGCCTCGAGCGAGCAGCGGCCGCCCGCGTCCCGAACGGCCGCCGCGCGGTGGGTGAGCAAGCGCGCCGCGTCCAGGCGCGTCGCCATGTCGGCGATCTTCCACTGCACGGCCTGGAAGTCCCCGATCGGGCGACCGAACTGCTCGCGATCGCGCGCGTAGGCGATCGAGGCGTCCAGGCAGGCGCGCCCGATGCCGACGGCCTGGGAGGCGATGCCGATGCGCCCGCCGTCGAGGGTGTCCATGGCGATCATGAACCCGCGGTCGCGCTCCCCGAGCAGGTTCTCGGCGGGGACGCGCACGCCCTCGAGCACGACCTCGGTCGTGGAGGAGCCGCGGATGCCGGTCTTGCGCTCGGGCTTGCCGATCACGACGCCCGGCGTGTCCATCGGGACCAGGAAGGCGGAGATGCCCTTGGCGCGCGACGCCTCGGGCTCGGTGCGCGCGTAGACGATGGCGAGCCCGGCGATGCCGCCGTTGGTGACCCAGATCTTGGTGCCGTCCAGCACCCACTCGTCCCCGTCCTGGCGAGCGGTCGTGGCGAGGGCGGCGGCGTCGGAGCCGGCGTTGGGCTCGGTCAGGCAGTAGCAGCCGACCGTCTCCCCCGTGGCCAGACGCGGGAGCCACCGCTCGCGCTGCTCTCGGGTGCCGAAGCGGCGCAGGGGCGCGCCGAGCAGGCTGTTGTGCACGGAGACGGTCACGCCCGTGGAAGCACAGGCGTGGTTGAGCTCCTCGAGAACGATCGAGAGAGCGAGGTTCCCCATCCCCGCGCCGCCGTACTCCTCGGGGATCGTCAGGCCCCACAGGCCCAGCTCGCCGAGCTGGGTGAAGACCTCGGGGTCGATGAAGCCCTGGCGGTCGTGCTTGGCCGCGCGCGGGGCGAGCTCGGAGACGGAGAAATCGCGCGCCATGTCGCGCACCATCGCCAGCTCTTCGGACAGCTCGAAATCCATGTCGGTTCGCTCGGTTCAGTCGTAGTCGTAGAAGCCCTTGCCCGCCTTGCGGCCCAGGCGGCCCGCCGCGACCATGCGTCGCAGCAGCGGGCAAGGTCGGTACTTGTCTTCCCCCAGGCCGCGGTGGAGCACCTCGAGGATGTCGAGGCACACATCGAGGCCGATCAGGTCCGCGAGCGTCAGCGGCCCCATCGGATGGGCCATGCCGAGCTTCATCACCGTGTCGATCCCCTCGCGGTCGGCGACGCCCTCGAAGAGGCAGAAGATCGCCTCGTTGATCATCGGCATCAGCACGCGGTTGGACACGAAGCCGGGGTAGTCGTTCGCCTCCACCGGCGTCTTGCCGATCGCCTCGGCGCAGGCCGTGACGAGCTCGGTCGTCTCTTCAGACGTCTCCTGGCCGCGGATGACCTCGACCAGCTCCATGATCGGGACCGGGTTCATGAAGTGCATGCCGATCACGCGCTCGGCCCGGGAGGTGGCCGCGCCGATCTCAGTGATGGAAATCGAGGAGGTGTTGGTGGCCAGGATCGCGTCGGGAGCCGTGCGCTCGTCGAGCTCCTCGAACACGGTTCGCTTGACCTCGAAGCGCTCGACGACGGCCTCGATCACCAGGCCTTGGTCCGCGACCGCGGCCAGCTCCCCGGCGGTGGAGATACGCCCGCGGGCGGCGTCGGCCTCGTCCGCGGTCAGCCGCTCCTTCTTCACCATGCGACCGAGGTTCTTCTCAATCGCCGCCGTGCCGCGTTCGAGGGCCAGGGCGTCGAGGTCGATCAGCAGCACGTCGGCGCCGTTCTGGGCGAAGACCTGGGCGATGCCGTTGCCCATGGTCCCCGCGCCGACCACCGCGACGCTCTGGAACGGCGCCGCGCCCATCAGACCCCCCTCTCGACCGCCAGGGAGACCGCGTTCCCGCCGCCCAGGCACAAAGACGCCATGCCCGTCCGCGCCCCGCCCTGCTCCATGGCGTGGAGCAAGGTCACGAGGATGCGCGTCCCCGAGGCGCCGATGGGATGGCCGAGAGCGACCGCCCCGCCGTTCACGTTCACCTTCTGCCCATCGAGCTCCAAGCGCCGCGTGAGGGCGATCGAAGCGACCGAGAAGGCCTCGTTGATCTCGTGCAGGTCGAAGGCGTCGGGCGCCAGGCCGGCCTTGTCGGCGCAGGCGGCGATCGACCGCTCCGGCGCCATCATCACCCACTCCGGTGCGCAGCCGCCGGTGGCGTAGGCGGTGATGCGGGCCAGGGGCTCGATCCCCAGCTCCGCGGCGCGCTTGGCGCTGGCGACCACGACGGCGGCCGCGCCGTCGTTGATCGCCGAGGCGTTGGCGGCGGTCACGGTGCCGTCCTTCTTGAAGGCCGGTCGCATGCCGCTGATCTTCTCCGCGGAGAGCCCCGGTCGCAGGGTCTCGTCGGTCAGAAACGAGATCGGGTCCGCCTTGCGCTGGGGCACCTCCACGGCGAACTTCTCCGCGTCCAGCCGCCCCGCCTCGGTCGCCTCGGCCGCCCTGCGGTGGCTCTCCACCGCGTAGGCGTCCTGCTCCTCGCGGCCGATCTCGTACTTCTCCGCCACGAGCTCGGCGGTCATGCCCATGTGGAAGTCGTTGTAGCCATCCCACAGGCCGTCGTGGACCATCGAGTCGAGCAGGCGGCCGTTGCCCAGGCGCACGCCGCCGCGGGCCTCGGGCAACAGGTAGGGCGCGTTCGTCATGCTCTCCATGCCGCCGGCGACCAGCAGGTCCGCGTCACCGGCGCGCACGGCCTGGGCCGCGAGAGCGACGGCCTTGAGGCCCGAGCCGCAGACCTTGTTGATCGTGAGGCTCCCCACCGCGTCGGGAATGCCGGCGGCGCGCGCCGCCTGGCGGGCGGGGTTCTGGCCGAGGCCGGCGGAGAGGACGTTGCCGAGGATGACCTCCTCGACCGCCTCGGGCTCGACGCCCGCGCGGCGCAGGGCCTCGCCCACGGCGAGCGCGCCGAGCTTTGGGGCGCGGAACCCGGCCAGGGAGCCCTGGAAGCGGGCGATCGGTGTGCGGCAGGCGCTGAGGAGGACGGCTTCGTTCACGGGACACCTCTGGAGTGTCTGGAGGGGGGGCGCAGACCCTTGGCGAGGGTCTTGGAGGGGTGTGTCGGGAGGGAACCGACGACGACTATAGTGCTCCGCGGTGGGCCCGCATAGGCCCGCCGATCTCCGCGGGCGCGGGCCGGCCTCAGGGCGAGAGGAGCCCGCTTCGCTCGATCCAGGCGGCGATCCGCTCGGCGCACAGCTCGTGGCCCAGCTCGGAGAGGTGGACGGCGTCGAGCTGGAGCGCCTCCACGCCGACCGCACGCGCGGCCGCCTCCTCGGCCAGTGGCCCCAACAGGTCCAGGCAGGCCAGCCCCCGGCGCTCGGCGAAGCGGTTCATGATCCACTGGGGAGCGGACAGGCGCTCGGGGTCCTCGAACTGCGGCGAGATCGGAAAGAGCACCAGGCCGAGGGCTACCTCGCGGGCGGCGCACCATTCGACGATGGCGTCCACATTGGTCTGCGTCGCACGCCACGCCGCCTGGACGTCGTCGCGGTTGGGCTCGAGGATCAGGTCGTACATGCCGACCCGCTCGCGCTCGCGGGCGCCCTCGGCGAGGTCGGAGCCCAGCTCCAGCCGAGCGACGGCGCGGCGGGCGTAGTGGAACAGGGCGCTCTCTTGGAGCCAGATCGGCGCGCCTTCATGGCGGCTCTTGGCGAGCTGGGCCCCCTCCCCGTCCCCGCCGAAGCGCCGTAGGGAGAGCTTCTCGGTCACGTCGTTGAGGACGAAGCACAACAGCACCAGATCGGGGTCGTAGGTCGCCCCCTCGCCTGCGAGGAACAACCGCTCCTGCCAGGGCGAGTAGCCGCCAACGGCGCCGTTGATGCACTCGACCGGACGCGCCGGAGTGGACAGGGCGGCCTCGACCCGCGCGGGGAAGACGCGCTCGTCATCGGCGATCAAGAAGCCGAAGGTCACCGAGTCCCCCAGGAACAGGATCCGCCGCGTCCCCGGCGGCTTGGCCGGCGCGCGCTCGACGCCGCGCAGGCCGCGGGCGTTGATGCGCGTGGGGACGCCGCCCCAGAAATCCTCGGCGCCCGGGCGCAGGCGCCAGCCGAGCTTCGGATCACGCAGGAAGAGCGTCGTGGGGCTCTCGACGTGGGGCGCGAGGCACAGCTCCAGGGCGAGCAGGGGCGCGAAGGCGCCGGCGGCGATCGCGACGAGGCGGCGGGCGCGCGGACGCGACGGCAGGTTGCGGGCCAGAAAAACCACAGCCAGGGCGAGGGCGCCGAGGCCGCCGAGGGCTCGCCAGGCGGCCCGGACCGCTTCCGGCGGGAGGTGGTCGCGCTCGGAGACCAGCGCCACGCCCCAGGGCCCCGAAAACAGGCCCAGGAGGGCCAGGAGCCCGGCCAGGGCGAGGAGGAAGGCCCGCGCTCCCTCGGCCTGGGACCTGGGGCTGTGGTCGCTCATGTCGGAGGCTCACCCGGGGTCGGGCGACGCCGGCAGTCTAGCCCCTTCTCGCGCGGTTGAAACGGCCTTCGCAAACCCGTACTCCAGACCCTGGAGCGGGCGGAACGAGCCCGCCGTGGGGTGGAGATGGGCGGTCTGGACGAGCAGCGGTTGGTGCGCGGCTTGCGCGAACGGCGCGAGGAGGTGGTGGCCGTCTTCCTCGAACGCTACCGCTCCCTGTTGTTCCACTGCATCGGCCACTTCGAAGCCGACCCGACCGGGCGGGACGACCTCTACCAGGAGCTGGTGCTCTACGCCCTCGAACGCCTCGACGCCGGGCGCTTCGATCCGGCCAAGGGCTCGCTGGGGACCTGGCTCTACCGAGTGGCCTGGTGCCGCTGCGTCGACCTCAAGCGTCGCGAGGCCGGGAGGCCGATCTCCACCCAGGCCCAGACCGAGGAGAGCGTGCCCGAGAGCCCCGATCCGCGCCCCGATCCGACCGAGCTTGCGGGGGAGGCCGAGATCGGCGAGTTGGTGCGCCGGGCCATGGGGCTGCTCGACACCGAGGACCGGCGCCTGTTGGAGCTGCGCCACATGCAGGGCGAGCCCTTGGCGACGATCTCCCAGCGCCTGGGCCTCTCCGCCGAGCAGTGCAAGTACCGCCTCAAGCGCGCCTCGACGGCCCTGCGGCGGGTGATCCTCAACGACCTCTCCCTCGACCGCCTGGCGGGCGAGGCGGGCTTCCTCCAAGAATCGCTGAAGAGCTGACCCTGAAGCCGTGGAAGCACCGGAGAACCCCTCACGCATGCGTACCGACCGCACAGGGAAGGCCGTGATCGACCTCGCCACGGCCACCGGGGCCGACGTATCGGCCGCGCTGGCCCGCTGGGACCAGCTCGAGCCCCGCTCCCTCGCTGCCCTCGGCGCCCACCCCGCACACGGCCCGCGCCTGCGCGTGCTGCGCGCGGCCGAGGCCTGGCTGGACGAGCAGGGCCCCGGAGGGCTCCCCGCCGCGGTGCGCGACTGTCCGGACGCCGGGGAGCTCTTCGCCCACGGCGGCGGCCGCGGCCACGCGCCCCTCGACGACACGCGGCGGGCCGAGATCGACCGCCACCTGCTGCGCTGCGCCGACTGCCGGCGCGCCAGCCCCGCCGCGGTCGGGCGGCCGCCGTCCCCTCTGGACCGCGCCCTGCCCGCGGACTCGCCCGAGCCGCCGGGGGCCTGGCGGCGGGAGCTGGATGAAGCCGGCGGCGCCGACTCCGAGCGCGGCCGCGAGGTCGACCGCGCCTTCCTGCGGGGCGTGCTCGCGACCCTCGACGAGACCGACGGCCGGGCCCGGGTCCCTTCGCGGGTGGCCACGCCCACCGCAGCCGCCCCGCCCCGCCCCGCCCCACGCCGGCGCAGATCGCTCGAACACCTCCTGCCCCTTGCCGCCGCGGCGTCCCTGGTGGCGGCGGCCCTGTGGTTGCCCAAGGCCACCGACGCCGGCTCCCTCCTCGCCCTCCCCCAGGCTCCGCTCCTGCGCGGCGTCGAGGGCGACGGCCTCGTCCTGCCGAGCGGGCCCGTCCTGTTCGTCACCGCCCCCGACGCCTGGCACGGCCTGACCCTGGGGGCCGCGCCGCGCTTCGAGTGCAGCACCCGGCCCGGCGCCACCGCCTACCGGGTCGAGGTCTTCGAGAGCGGCGACGCCGCCTTCGACACCGGTCGGCGCGTCGCGCACCTGCTCGACAGCGGGCCGCTCCTGGCCGGCGTCCACTCTCTCGCGCCCGGCGGCTACACCTGGCAGGCGTGGGCCGAGGTCGACGGCCTGCGCTGCGAGCTCGGCGAGCGCGACTTCCAGGTCGTCCCCGACCGCCTGTTGGAGGCCGAGCTGGAGGCCCTCGCGGGCCTGGGCGAGCCGGCGCGCACCGTGCGCGCGGTGCGCCTGCTCCACGAAGCCGGCTTCCTCGCCGACGCCCGCGAGCTCGCCCGCCGCCTGCCCTCGGGGCCCGAGCGCGACGCCTACCTCGGGCGCACGAGCGCGCCCTAGGGGTCGGTGGGCGCGGGCCAGCCGATCCTCCTCGCCTGTCTGGCGATCGCGGCCTCCTTCGCGCCGGTGCGCGGCGCCGACGGGGAGGCCTACCAGGCCGACTACCGGCGCTTCGCCGACCTCCTCGGGCGATTCCGCCAGGGCGAGGACGAGCTGCGCGAGGCGCTGTGGGCCGCTGCCGACACGATGGCCCGCGACCACGGCCGCGCCGACGCCGCCTCGGTGACGGCCCACTACGCGCGCCTCGACACCGCCGAGCGGCTGCACGGCTGGGAGACCTACCGACGCTTCCTCGCCTTGCGCGCGCGCGTGCACGCCGCACGCGACGCCGACGACTGGTCCGATCGCCGCCCCGGCCTCCTCGCGGACCTGCGCGAGCTGGCCGAAGACGCCGGCACGGCGCCGGACTTCGTGCCCGCGGCGCGGGCCTTGAGCCTGTGCGCCTGGATCGAGGTCCGGGAGCTGGAGGCCCGCTCGGACCTGTCCGGCGGCGCCCGCCGCGAGCTCCTCGCGCGCGCGACCACCGACGCCCGGACCGCGGAGGCGGGCTTCGAGCGCGCCGGCCAGCGCACGCCACGACTGGAGCCGACCTGGATCCTGGGGCGCCTCGCCCTGCTCGACGGTGACCTGGCCGGGGCCCGGGACGCCTTCGAGCGCTGCCGCCGCACGGCGGTCGACGTGCGCAACGACGAGTACCGCGAGCGCGGGCTCCTCGGAATGGTGGGGGTGGCGCGGGCGACGGGCGACACGGCGGCCGTCGACCGGCTCCTCGCCGAGCTGGCCGCCTTCCGCTCCGTCGAGGAGTGCTGGCCCCTGGCCCGCGAGCACGCCCTGCGCCTGCTCCACGAGGACGCGGCCGAGAAGGCGCGGGAGTTCCTGCTCGCGACCACTCCCGAGGGTGCGTCGGAACGGGCCGACTGGAGCCGCTGCATGGTCCTCGCGGACCTGCGTCTGGGCGAGCTGGAGGGAGCGCGCTCGCGCCTGGAGACCGTGGGGAGCGCCGACGCCGCCGGGCGCCTGGCGCGCGCCGCGATCGAGCTGGCCTCGGGCACCGCCGCGGGCGCCCTGGCCGAGCTGGACGCGGTCGAGGGCGCCGACGCCTCCGAGCGCATGGTCGCCCTCTCCCTGCGCGGCGAGGCTCTGCTGCTCGACGACCGCCCCGCCGAGGCCCTCGCCTGCCTGCGCGAGGCCCTCGCCGCCGCCGACCGCCTCGAGGCGCGCCTGGCCCGCCAGCGTGTCCTGGAGGGCACGGCGTCCTCGGTCTTCGGCGAGCGCCTGGGACTGCACACGGTGGTCCTCGCCGCCCGCGCCCTGGCACGGCTCGACCGGCCCCTGGAGGGGGCCGCCCTCGCCGAGGAGCACCAGGCCCGAGCCTCGCGCGACCGCCGCGCGGTCACCGCCGCAGACCTCGCCGCCCTGGCGGCGCGCTACGAGCACGGCCTGGTGACCTGGGTCGTCGGCGCCGACGACGCCCTGTGCGTCTGGGTCGGCGCCGACGGCGTCGCGCAGAGCCAGGCGATCCCGCGCTCCCGCCGCGAGCTCGCCCGCGGGGTGCGCCGCCTGCGCGAGGCGTTGTGCGCCGACGACGCCGGGCGGCGCGACGCCCTGGCGGAGCAGCTCGCCCGCGCCCTGTTGCCCGAGGGCCTGCGCCGGCGCCTGGGTACCGCTGGCCGGACCGACGGCCGGCTCCTGGTCCTGGCCCACGGACCCCTCGAGCGCCTGCCACTCGAGGTCCTCGCGATCGGCGGGCGCGCCCTCGAATGCCTGGCGGTCCCCCTCTTCCTGCCCGGCCTGCCCGCCGATCCACACGCCGTGCCGCCGACACCGGCCTCGGGGGTCTGGCGCCTGTTGGGCGACCCGCTCGACGCCGCGGGCCGGCCCCTTCTGCCCGCCGCGGCGGGAGAGCTCGCCGCGATTGCGGCCTTGCACCCCGACGCCCTGCTCGCCGGCGGCGGCGCGTTCCATCGCGCGGCCCTCCTCGAGGCCCTGACCAGCGGCGCGCCGGTGCACCTTGCGACGCACCTCGTGCCCTCGACCGCCTGCGACGACGGTCGGCTCGCCCCTGCGGCCCTGGTGCTCGACGGCGGGGAGCTGTTCTGTGCTTCCGACCTGATCGACCTGCGCGTGCCGTCTCCGCTGGTGGTCCTGTCGGCCTGCGCGAGCGCCGAAGGGCGGTTCGTGGACGCCGAGGGGCTCCTGGGCTTCGCCCGCGCCCTGCTCGACGGGGGGGCGCGCAACCTCCTGGTCACCCTCTGGCCCGTGACCGACGACGCCGCGGCGGCCTTCACGCCGATCTTCCACGACGCGCTGTGCGCCGGCGCCTCCCCGGCCCTCGCCGCCCGCGAGGCCCGCGCCGCCCTGCGTTCGGCGGGCCGCCCCGCCGCCGACTGGGCCGCCTTCCGCGCGCTGGGCCGGGACTGAGCCGCCCGGGCTGCGTCGGCGGCCGCGACTTTCGAGCGACGAGGCGCGCGGCAATCCCGTGTCGGTGGGGTGGCGCCGGGTGTGCGACACCGTGCGGAAAGGTGACGATGGAAGCGCGACACCGTAGGTTGGCGCCGTGATCCCCGACCGAGACACCGCGCGCAAGACCATGCGCGTCTACGGCGTGCTGTTCCTGATCACGGGCACGTCCTTCGTCTGCTTTCCGAGCCTCGTCCTCGACCTGCTGCGCATCCCGGCGGCGATCCTGCCCGGGGCCGGACCCATGGCCGGCGGTGAGCCGTCGCTCTGGCTGGGGCTGACCGGATCGCTGATGGCGGTGATCGCCTACCTGTCCCTGACCCTGGCGCGCGATCCCGGCCAACTCGTCGCCTGGAACGCGCTCGTCCTCTCCAAGGCCCTCTCGACCGGCCTCTTCGCGGTCTTCGCCGCCACCGAAGCGAACTCCCTGTACCTGACCGCGGCGTTGGTGGACGGGGTGATTTGCTGGCACATCGCCTGGCTGCGCGCGGGCGCGGTGGCCGACGACGGCCCGGAGGACCCCTGGCGGCCGCGCGCCGCCGAGCACGACGGGGACGGTTACGAAGTCTGGTTCCTCAAGCTCAACGACCCCACCTCGCGCGACGCCTTCTGGGCGCGCTACACCCTCAGCCGAGGCCCGGGCGGCGACCTCGCCGCCTGCTGGTACGTGTACTTCGACGCCGAGCGCCGCCGCGTCCGACAGGGGCGCTGGGAGGCCCCAGCGGACGAAGCCGCCCTCGATCGAGGCGAGACCCTCTTCCTCCTGCCCACGGGCAGCCTGGAGCGCAATCGTGCGAGCGGCCGAGGCGAGGGCGCGTCCTGGGAGCTCGGCTGGGATCCGGGCGACGCGCCGAGCTTCGACTTCGTCCCCGAACACCTCTACCGCTTCGGGATCGCCGGCTCGCGCTACTTCAGCGCCCTGAGCGAGGGGCGCTTCCACGGCACCGTCGAAGTCGGCGGAGTGCGTCGCGAGTTCACCGACGCCCCCGGCGGCGTCGGCCACATCTTCGGCACGCGCATGGCCGACCGCTGGCGCTGGGCCCACGCGGTGCTCGAGGGTGACGCGGGCGAAACGGTCGTGTTCGAGATCCTCTCGGGCCAACCGCGCTCTGGCGGGCCGCTCGGGCTCACCTTCACCCTCGGCCACCTGTGGTTTGGAGGCCGCCACTACGCCTCGACCGGTCTGGTGCGCTCGCTGTGCTCCAACCGCACGAAGGCCGCCGGCGACGGCTGGGACTTCCGCATCCGCTTCGACGGCCTCGTCGCCGAGGGACACTGCGCCCCGGCCGCCGACCTCGTCGCCGAGGTCGACTACACCGACCCGGCCGGACGCCCGCTGGTTTGCAGGAACTCGAAGACCGGCCACCTGCGGCTCGAGCTGCGCGACGCCGCGGGCGATTCGCTCGGGATCCTCGAGACCCAAGACACCGCCGCCGTCGAAACCGTCGTGCGCGTGGGGCGGCGATGATCTCCGCCCCCGCGCAGCCGGGGCGCACGACGTCGGGCGAGCGCGCGGTCTTCGCCTTCGCGAACGCCTACGCCCGCCACGTCGGGATCGAGATCGACCCCGCCGTCCTCCGCGAGCAGACCACCGAGGCCCTGCGCGGCCTGCCGGCGGGGCCACGGCTGCTGGCGGTGGGCTCCGCCCTCGCACTCCGCTGGCTGGCGCCCGCCCTGTACTGCGCGCGCCCGCGCCGCTTCGAGCACCTCGACGCCGAACAGCGCGAAGCCCTGCTCGCACGCCTGCAACGCGCGCGCGGGATGCTGGCGCGCGGGGCATTCCTGGCCCTCAAGTCGGTCGTCCTCGGAGCCTGCTACGGCCACGACGCCGAGAGCGAGGCCGAACGAGCTCCGCGGGTCCCAAGACGCGCCGACGAGCCGCCGAGCGCCCCCGCCCCCGCCCCCGCCCCGGAGCACTACGACTTCGTCGTGGTCGGCAGCGGCGCGGGGGGCGCCTGCGTGGCGGCCCGCCTCGCCCGCACGGGAGCGCGGGTGCTCGTCTGCGAGCGCGGAGGCCGCGCCCTGTCCCAGCCCGACGCGCGCGTCGCCTTCCGCCGCTACTACGCCCAGGCGGGCTGCGCGGCGTCGGTCGGCAACACCCTCGTCCCCGTGCCGATCGGCGTGTGCCTGGGAGGGACGACGACGATCAACTCGGGCACCTGCCTGCGGACGCCGCCGGAGCTGGCCGCGGCCTGGGAGCGCGACAGCGCGGGCGCCTTCGACGCCGGGGCGTTCCAGGCACACGTCGAACAGGCCTGGCGCCTGCTCGGCGTGCGCACCACCGGCGAGGAGACGATGAGCGCCTGCTCGCGCCTGTTCCGCGAGGGCGCGCGGCGCGAGGGCGTGGGCGAGCCGCACCTGCTCGAGCGCTGCGAGCGCGGCTGCGTCGGCAGCGGCCGCTGTTGCTTCGTGTGCCCCGAGGGAGCGAAGAGGACCGCGGCGGAGGCCTTCCTCGCGCCCCTGGGTGACGATCCGCGCCTACGCGTCGAGCTGCACAGCGCCCTGGTCGCGGTGCGCCCGCCCGGCGCCGGTGGCGGAGACGTGCGCGTGAGCGTCCGCGAGCTCGCGACGGGCGCGACGCGCGAGGTGCGCTGCGGCAGGCTGGTGCTCGCCGCCGGAGCCCTGGCGACGCCCTGGTTCGTGCGCCGCTTCCGGTTGGGGGCCGCCCACCGCCTGGCGGGGGACGGGCTCACGGTCCACCCCGCCTCCAAGGTCTTCGCCGTCTTCGACGAGCCCGTCAACGGCGAGCGGGGCGTGCCCCAGGGCCTGGGGCTGGTCGATCCGACCGACGACGCCGTGCGCTACGAGGGCGCCTTCATCCCCCACGAGCTGGCGGCGCTGGCCATGCCGGTCGAGGGGCGGCGCCTGCGCTGGTGGATGGACCGCCACGATCACGTGGCGACCTTCGGCTTCATGGTGCGCGACGAGGCCCGCGGACGCGTGCGCTACCCGCTCGGGGCCCATCAGCCCCTGATTCGCTACGACCTCGCGCCCAAGGACGTGGCGCGCCTGGGGCGCGGGATGGACCTGGCGGGAAGGGTGCTCTTCGCGGCGGGCGCGCGACGGGTGATGCTGCCGCTCAACCGCGCCGCCAACGAGTTCACCCATCCGAGCGAGCTCGAGGGCGCGGACCTCGGGGAGATCGTCCCCGGGGAGATCGCGACGATGGCGTTCCACCCCTTGGGGACCTGCGGCATGGGGCGCGTCGTGGACGCGAACCTGCGCCTGTGCGAAGGCGTCTACGTCTGCGACGGATCGGTGGTCCCCGAGAGCCTGGGGGTGAACCCCCAGATCACGATCTACGCCTTCGCCCTGCGCCTGGCGGAGCACCTCGCGGAGGCGTCTTGAGAGGGCTCGCGACGAGCCCGGCCACGCGGGCGCCGTGGACCCTGGCGGCGGCCCTCGCATGGAGCGCGGGAGCGTGCAGCGGCCCGGAGCCAGCCGCCGAAGCGCCGCCTGGCGAGGAGCCGTGGACGGTGCTGCTCGCAGCCGATCGCCTGGCCGACTGGGAAGCGACCGCCTTCGGCGGCGAGGGCGCGATCGGGGTCGAGGACGACCTCGTGGTGCTGGAGATGGGCTCGCCGTTGACCGGCCTCTCCTGGACCGGCGGCGAGCTGCCGCTGTGGGACTACGAGCTCGAGGTCACCGCCCGCCGCCTGGCGGGGACCGACTTCTTCTGCGGCCTCACCTTCCCCGTCGGCGACAGCCACGCGACCCTGATCCTGGGCGGCTGGGGCGGCGCCTTGACCGGTCTCTCGTGCCTGGACGGCGCCGACGCCTCGGAGAACGAGACGACGACCTTCATCGCCTACGAACGCGGGCGCGAGGTCACCGCCCGCGTGCGCGTGACGCGCGCGGTGATCGAGACCTGGCTCGACGGCGAGCTGCTGCACACCGTCGACATCGCCGGCCGGAGCGTCGGCCTGCGCCCCGAAGTCCTGCTGTCGCGGCCCTTGGGCGTGGCCTCGTTCCTCACGCGCTCGGGCCTGGGAGAGCTGCGCCTGCGACGCTGGCGCGAGCGCTGACTCACTCCGGGCGGATCGAGAGCCCGCCCGAGGAGCGCAGGTCCACGCGGTAGCGCCCGCCCGAGCGCAGCTGGGTGAAGGGCGCCTCCCCGTGGGCGGCGCGCAGGCCGGCGCCCTCGGCGAGAGCGCGATCATTGGCGTAGTCCCAGAAGCGCTGCCAGAGCTCGGCGTGGGGACCCGGCGCGATCTCGTCGCCCGCCGCGAGCCCCGGGCGCAGGCCGACCGTGTCGAGCTCGACCCCCTCGACCGGGCGCTGGCGCTCGCCCCACGCGCGACGAAAGAGGCAGATCGAGCGCCCGCGCAGGGCGTCACCGGCCTCGACGAAGTCGTCGGCGAACTTCACGACCTGGGACTCGAGGTAGAGGAAGCGGCCCTGGATCTCGAAGGTGAGCGGCGTGCCCGCCGGCTCGCCGTCCGCGCCGAGCTCCTCGAAGCGCACGCGCGACACGGCGCCCTCGTCCCGTTCGAGCTGCTCGAGCACCTCGATACGCGCCAGGCGGTGGTCGAGGCGCAGGAGGCGGTTTTTGAGCTCGAGCTGTCGTTTCTGGCGCGTGAGCTCGCGGTTGCGCTCGCTGGCCCGGTCGAGGTCGGCGCGCGCCAGGCGCAGGCGGTCGGCCTGCTCCTCGATGTCCGCGGTCAGCCCGGCGATGCGCTGGTCGCGTACGGCGATGTCGCGCTCGCGCTCCAGCACCGAGCCGCGGTAGTGGTGCGTCCACCAGCCGACGACGCCCACCAGGCCGCCGAGGACCAGGAGGGCGAGGAGGTTCAGGGCCCTGGTCATGCCCTCTCTCCATCGGCCATGGGCGCGGCGCGCAGGCGGGGATTTCGGCGCTTTCGCGCCAGATCGGGGCTCTGGAGCGCGGGCGGGCTAGACTCGGGGGCGTGGGGGCCGCCGCCCCTCGTGCCCGCCGTCGCAACGCCCCTCCATCACCGACCATGCGCCAGCCCTTCGCCTCGGCCCTCGCCAGCGGACTCCTCTGCCTCCTCGCCCCCGGCGCGGCAGCCCTCGGCGACGAGTGGCCGGGCTTCCGCGGTCCCGACGGCACGGGGGTCTCCCGGGCCGAGGGCCTGCCCGAGCGCTGGAGCGCCACCGAGAACGTCACCTGGTCGGTCGGGGTCGCCGGCCGCGGCTGGTCCTCTCCGATCGTGACCTCAGGCCGCGTCTTCGTCACCAGCGCCGTGCCCGACGGCGAGGACGTCGAGGCGCGCAAGGGCCTCTACTTCGGAGGCGAGCAGAGCGATCCGCCGGCCATGGAGTACCGCTGGACCGTGGCCTGCCTGGACGCGGCGACCGGCGAGGCGCGCTGGGAGCGGGTCGCCCACCACGGGCGGCCTCAGACGCCCATCCACGTCAAGAACTCCTACGCCTCGGCGACTCCGGTCAGCGACGGCGAGCGGATCTTCGCGCGCTTCTGCGACGTCGGGGTCTTCGCCTACGACCTCGACGGGAAGGAGCTGTGGAAGCGGCGCCTGGAGCCGGTGGCGACCCGCCGCGACTGGGGCGGCGCGGCCTCGCTCGCCCACCACGAGGGTCGGCTGTTCGTCGTGAACGACAACGAGGACGCCTCGTACCTGATGGCGCTGGACGCGAAGAGCGGCGAGACCCTGTGGCGCATCGAACGGGACGAGGCCAGCAACTGGGCGACGCCCTTCGTCTGGGAGACCGACGAGCGCACCGAGCTCGTCACCGCCGGGTCGCGGCGCGTGCGTTCCTACGACCTCGACGGAGCGCCCTTGTGGGAGCTGGCGGGGATGTCGCGCATCACCATCGCCACGCCCTACGCCGCCGGCGGGCTCTTGTACGTGACCTCGGGCTTCGTCATGGACCGCAGCCGCCCGGTCTACGCCATCCGGCCGGGGGCGACGGGGGACATCAGCCCGGGCGGGGAGCGAGGCGAACAGGCGCTCGCCTGGTCGTTGGAGCGCGGCGCGCCCTACAACCCCTCGACGCTGGTCTACGACGGCCGCCTGTACGTGCTGCTCGACGCCGGCTTCCTCGCCTGCTACGACGCGACCAGCGGAGAGGAGCTCTACGGCAAGCAGCGCCTGGGAGGCCGGGCGGGGTTCACGGCCTCGCCCTGGGCCTACGGGGGCAAGGTCTTCTGCCTCGACGAGGACGGCGAGACCTTCGTCGTGCGCACGGGCGACGCCTTCGAGCTCTCCCACACCAACTCCCTGAGCGAGATGTGCATGGCGACCCCCGCCATCGCCGCGGGGAGCCTGTTCGTACGCACCCAGGCCCGCCTGTTCTGCCTGCGGGCCGCCGCCGACTGACGGCCCGTCGGGGGCCGATTCCCAGCATCGGGCTGGTCCGCGGGCGTTCGAGCCGCGCGGGGGCGGAGGGCGTCGCGCTCCCTCAAGGCGATCGGGCGGCGCTCCGATAAGCCCGTCTGCCGGCGACGTGGCCGGCATCGACGGAGGAGCCCGAGATGATCGCCAGCCTTGCACTGACCGCCGCCTGCGCCGCCGCGAGCGGCCCGGGCACCCTCGCCCCCCCCACGGAGCGGCCCGAGGCGCTGATCGTCGTCGAGGCCACGCGCATCCGAGCTCGCAGCTTCAGCGCCGAGCCCTTGGTGCTCCTGCTGGCTTCCGCCGACCGCAACGTGACGGCCCTCTTCCCCCTGGCCCCCGGCGCGAGCGCGGCGGGCTCGTTCCCGCGCGGCGCCCTCGACGACGCCTGGCTGGAGGTCTTCCTGCCCTCCAGGGCCGGCTGGGCGACCACCGGCGCCTTGTGCGTGGGCTCGGCACCCGACACGGGTGCGGAGCTGTGGGTCGGAGCCGGCGGCCGCCTCGCGGCGCGCGCCCTGGGGTTCGGCCTCCTGGACCTCACCGGGCGCACCACCGGCTCCCTGCTGCCCCCTCGCGTCGGGCCGTTCCTCGCGCGCTCCGGCGCCGGCGGCCCTCCGCTACCCACCCACGTTCCGATCCCCGCGCCCGGGCGCAAGCGGCCGGTGGACACACCGCCGGAGATCGGAGAAGAACCCCTCCCGCCGTTCTGAAAAGGCCCCGCGGGGGGGTGTGAGAGAGACCCTCGGGGGCTCGCGGTCACGGCCGCGGGCCCCCACTTCGTTCCGGCGCTCCTGGACTCCGCTCTCCTTGCGGAGGATCATCGCCCAGCGACGAGACGCCGTGGACGCGATGCGAGGCAAAGGAACCGCCGTCGGGAAGGCCACCGACCGGAGGCAGTCGGGGGACACGGCGGCGGCGAGAACGCGGGCGGTGGCTCGGTGAGCCGCGGCGCGGCCGAGTCTCTGCTCGCCGAGGGCGAGCTCGACGCCTGTCTGGCCGGGCTGGAGGCCGGGCGCGCGTTCAAGGAGTGCCTCGAGGAGCTGCTGCTGGGGCTGGAGGAGGAGCGCGCCGAGCGGCTGATGATGCTCCTGCGCGAGGCGCGCGGCGCCTGGTTGCCGCTCCTGCGGGGGCGGCCGGGGCGCACGTTGTTCTGCGGCGACGCACTCTCGGGCACGGTCCTGGCGCTGATCCTCGCCGGGCACGATCCGGTGCTGGCGGACCGGCGGGCCGATCGCCTGACCTTCGCGCGCCGGCGTGCCGCCGCCCTGACCGAGCGCACACCCGACACCGTCCTGGCCGAGGCGGGGCGGCTCCCCTTCGCGGCCAACAGCTTCGACCTCGTGGTCGCCGAGGGCGGCTCGCCGGGAGCGAGCGCGGGCCTGCCCGCCCCCCCCGCCGAGCTCGTGCGGCTCGCGCGCGGCGAGGTCTTGACGACCGCCGACAACCGCCTGGGCTACAAGCGATCGACCGGCCGGCGCGGGCACTTCACGGTCCCCGGTCCCCTGAGGTTCCTGCGGGAGGTCGTGCGACCGCCCGGGGGCGAGCGCACCCTGGGAGCCTACCGGCGCGCCCTCGCGGCCCCCGGGCGAACGCGGCCCGAGGCCCTCGCGCTCTACCCGCACTCGGCGGACTTCACCCACGTCGTGGCCATCGACGAGCCCTGGCCGAAGCTGCACATCGGCCCCAAGGAGCGCGGAAACCGGTGGAAGACCGCGGCCTGCTCCTTGGGGCTGTTTCCGTGGCTGACCCCCTCCTTCGCCCTCTCGAGCACGCCCGTCGAGCTGGCCCGCACGCCCAGCCGCCTCGTGAGGCTGCTCGACGCCCTGGCGGAACGCTTGGAAGCGCCGCCGTTGATCGCCGAGGAGATCATCGCCACGCGCGGCAACACGGCCCTGGTCCAGACGGCCGCGCGGGACGCGAGCGACTCGCCCGGGGGCGGCCTGACCGTGCGCATCCCCCTCGGCGCGCACCTGCGTCCGATGGTGGCGCGCCATCACGAGCGCCTCTCGATGATCGGCCGCGAGTTCCCGGGGATGCCAGTGCCCGAGCCGCTGTTCGTCGGGGAGCTCGAGGGTCTGTGGGTCACCTGCGAGCGGCGGCTGGGAGGTCTCACCGCGCCCCAGATCTCCGGGCGTCATCCCCTCGTCGCGCGCATGCTCGCCGACGCCGCCGCGCACCTCGCCGGGTTGGTGACGCGCCCGCCCGAGCGCCTGGACGACGAGGGGTTCGAGGAGCTGATGGACTGGCGCTTCTCGATCGTCTCCCGCCACGCAGGGGTCGCGAGCACGGTCGCCCGCCTGGCGCGCCTGCGCGACGAGCTGCGCGAGCGCATGGTGGGCCTGCGCTTCCCGCGCGTGCTCTCCCACGGCGACCTGCGCTCCAAGCACGTCCAAGTCCGCCCCGACGGCGGCGTCCTGGGGTACCTGGACTGGGGCACGAGCCGCCACGACGACCTGCCCGGCTGGGATCTGCTGCACCTGATCGCCCACGAGCGCAAGCAGGAGGAGGGCCTCTGCCCGGCGGAGGCCTGGGAGCGGATCCGCCGGGTCGACGCCCTGCGGGACCACGAGCGGGCCGCCCTCACAGACCACGCCCGGCGCCTGGGAGTGGGGATGGAGGTTCTCGAGGCCGGGGCGGACGCGTACCCGGTCCTGCTGGCCGCGATGGCCGAGAGCCACTGGGACTATTCACGGCCGCGCTGGGTCCATCGGCAGTTCGGCCTCTAGCCCGGATGATCCATGAAGAAGTGCACGAGACACAGCAACTCGGTTCCTGGTGGTGCTTTGCGGGTCCTGGCGACGCAGGCGACCCTGAACGGGTCGTCGAGGAAGCCAGGAAGCCAGGCTCCAAGAAGCGCCGCCAGGGGCCGAGAGGCCGTCGAAGACGGCCGGTTGCGAAGTCTGGTGTGCGTGTTCATGGATCATCCGGGCTAGCCGCTGCCCCTCCTGGAGACCCCAGGAGGCCGTCAGGCGGAGAATCTCACCCAGATTCCAGACTGGTTCCCCGTATCGGGGGATTGGTGTATGCTTGGAGCAACATCCCTGGTCGAGCCACCTCCCCGAGCACGGTGCTATCAGCGACGTCGCGTCAATACAGGGGACGTGGAACGGCCTGACGGTTTCTGGTGATTCATCACCATCTCATTTACCCGCTTCAGAAGAGTCTCAGCATGAAAGTTTCCGCAATCGCGTTGGCGGTTGTTGCGGGCACGGCTGCTTCGCCCGCTTTCGCGCAGTTTACGGACGCCCACAGTGCCACGTCCCCCAAGGTCGCCACGCCCGTCGTTGCGAACTCTGGCGGTGGCTGGCTCGGTGGCAGTGACGCCTGTGCGACGCCCCAAGACATCGGCTCCGGCGACGTGTTCGGTCAGACCTTTGACACGACCGCGGCGACCACCGGTCCCGAGCACCAGTCCGAGTCCCTGTGCTTCGCCTTCGGCACCTCTGCCGTCGACCTCGACGTCTGGTTCAAGTGGACCTCGTCCGCCGGCGGCAACGCCACGGTCACCACTTGCAACGGCACGTCCGGCGACACGAAGGTGGCCGCCTACGACGACACCGGTGGATGCCCCACGGGCTCCGCAATCGGTTGCAACGACGACGCGTGTGGCCTCCAGTCCACGGTCGTCTTCGCCGCCACCCCCGGCAACGCCTACGTGATCCAGCTCGGCGCGTTCCCCGGTGCCTCCGGCGCCACGGGTGCGTTCGACGTCACCGAGGCCGCGCCCCCCCCGTGCGGCCAGTACGACAACGGCACGACCGAGAACGCTCTGGGCCTCACCGCTGGTGGTGAGATGGGCTGGTTGCACTTCTGGGATTGCGCCGGCGCCGTCACGACCGTCGAGAGTGCCTACGGCACCGCGATGTTCCCCGGCTCCGTCACCAACGGCTCCAACAGCCAAGTCGCCCTCTACACCGGCGGCGACGCGACGAGCGGCCCCGGTGCTGCGACGATGGTCGCCTCCACGGCGACGACCGTCGTGAACGGCGACACCGACATCCTGAACCCCATCCCGCTCGCGGGCGACATCTCCGGCGGCGGCTGGGCCCTGTGCTCCGCTGACCAGATCGCCGGCCAGTTCCCCGGCCCGATGGATCAGGACTCCTCCGGTCCCGAGTCTTGGGTCGTCGGCAACACCACCGGCCCCGGCACCCTCGACATCACGAACCTCAACAACAACAACGTTCCCCCGCTGCAGATGCAGGCCATCGGCTTCTCCGCCTACTGGCTCCTGCGCATCGACGGCAGCGGCGACACCGGCATCGGCACCAACCAGTGCTTCGGTGACGGCTCCGGCACGGCCTGCCCCTGCGGCAACCCGGGTGCGAACGGCGGTTGCGCCAACTCGAGTGGCGACGGCTGTACCCTCGACGCTGAGTCCGCCAACGGCGGTACCCTGAACGCCGGCAACGCCATTCCTGGCCAGCCGGGTCTGTTCTTCCAGGGCAACAACAGCATCGGCGGCGGCACCGGCATCGCGTTTGGTGACGGCCTCCGCTGCTGCGGCTCCGGCATCATCCGCCTCGGCGTCGTCAACCCCGACGGCACCGGCGCCGCGTCCTTCACGGACACGCAGGCCAACGGCGGCGCGAGCGCGGGCGACACCAAGTGCTACCAGTACTGGTATCGCAACCCCAGCGGATCTCCCTGCGGCGCGGGCTTCAACCTGTCCAACGCCGTCTCGATCACCTGGTAGATCCCTACCTCGTGTTCGGAGGGTCGCCTGACCCTCACGGATCCTAGACAACAAGGTGGCGTCGCCCCCCAGCGGGCGGCGCCACCTTTCTTTCGCTTGCCGCGTTCACACTCCGTACGCACAGGGGCGCACCCCACGCACTTTCTCCTCGCTGGGCTTGCAAGCCCCGCCCGAAGTTGCGAGCACCCAGGAAGACGCGGGTGACGACCCGCCAACGACGACCGCACCAGCCCCCGACCCTGTGGCCTTGCCCGCCCGTGGGTCGATAGACAGCCCGGATCCTCGGCCATGATCACGCCCACCCTCATCGCACTCCTCGGACTCTCCCTCGTGCTCCTGCACTTCGGCCGCGCCCTCTTGGCGTGGACCCTGCCGCCGCTGGTGGGCATCGCCCTGTGGGCCCTGGCGGGGATCGAGGCCTCGGGTTGGTTTTGGACGCTCGCGGGGCTCTACGGCCTGTGTGTCGTCGTCTTCGCCGTTCCGCTGACGCGGCGCATGCTGCTCTCGCGGCGGCTGATGAAGCTCCTGGCGCCGATCTTCCCGACCATGAGCGAGACCGAGCGCATCGCCCTGGAGGCGGGCACGGTCTGGTGGGACGCGGACCTGTTCGGGGGCAGGCCGCGCTGGAAGCGGCTGGTGGACTTCCAGGTCTCCGAGCTCAACGCCCTGGAGCGCGAGTTCCTCGACGGACCGACCGAGGAACTGTGCCGCATGCTGAACGACTGGGAGATCCACCAGCGACGGGACCTCTCGGCGGAGACCTGGGACTTCATGAAGAAGGCCGGCTTCTTCGGCATGATCATCCCCACCGACTATGGCGGTCTGGGTCTCTCGGCCCAGGCCTGCTCGGCGGTCCTGACCAAGATCTCAACGCGCAGCGTGCCCGGAGCGGTGACGGTCATGGTCCCCAACTCCCTCGGGCCGGCGGAGTTGCTGCTGCACTACGGAACCGAGGAGCAGAAGGACCACTTCCTGCCGCGCCTGGCGAGCGGCGAGGAGATGCCCTGCTTCGCCCTGACCGAACCCGGTGCTGGGAGCGATGCGGGCTCGATGCAGAGCTCGGGCGTGGTTTGCCGCGGGATCTACCAGGGAGAGGAGACCCTCGGCATCCGCCTGAACTGGGACAAGCGTTACATCACCCTCAGCTCGGTGGCGACGGTCTTGGGGTTGGCGTTCAAGCTACGGGACCCCGACGGTCTCTTGGGCGGCGAGGAAGACCGCGGGATCACCTGCGCCCTCGTCCCGACCGACACGCCCGGCGTGGAGATCGGGATGCGTCACGATCCCCTCGGAGTGCCCTTCATCAACGGGCCGACCAAGGGGCACGACGTCTTCGTGCCCATCGACGCGATCATCGGCGGCGCCGAGCGCGCGGGCCACGGCTGGCGCATGCTGATGGACTGCCTGTCGGCGGGCCGCGGCATCTCCTTGCCGGGCATGGCCTGCGGGGCGGCCCAAGGCGTGGCGCGCGGGCTCAGCGCCTACGGGAACATCCGCGAGCAGTTCGGCATGCCGATCGGCCGCTTCGAGGGCGTCGAGGAGAAGCTCGCGCCGATCGGCGGCATGGGCTACTTGATGAACGCGGCACGCACCCTCACGGCGGGCGCGATCGACGCGGGCCAGAAGCCGGCGGTGATCTCGGCCATCATGAAGGCCTACCTGACCGACGGAATGCGGCGCGTCGTGATCGACGGCATGGACGTCTTGGGCGGTGCGGGCATCTCGCTCGGCCCCAAGAACACCCTGGGCTTGGGATACCAGGGCCTGCCGATCAGCATCACCGTCGAGGGCGCGAACATCCTCACGCGCTCGATGATCATCTTCGGCCAAGGCGCGATCCGCTGTCATCCCTTCGCTCTCGACGAGATCCAAAGCGTCCAGGCCAAGGACGTGAAGCGGTTCGACGAGGCCTTCTTCGGCCACATCGGCCACGTCTTCTCCAACGCCACCCGCGCCACCGTCCTCGGTTGGAGTCGCGCGCTCCTGGGGAGCTCCCCGGTCGACGGCCCGGCCGCTGAGTACTTCCGCGGCCTCGACCGCATGAGCGCCGCCTACGCCATGTGCTCGGAGGTGGCGATGATGACCCTGGGAGGTTCCCTGAAGTTCAGGGAGAAGCTCACCGGCCGCCTGGCCGACGGTCTGGCGTGGCTGTACCTGGGCTCCGCGGCGCTCAAGCGTTTCGAAGACGGCGGGCGCAGCGAGGTCGAGGTCCCGTTCATGCGCTGGTCCCTGCAGACCGCCCTGTTCGAGATCCAGACGGCGCTCCTGGGGGTGCTGGACAACCTGCCCAACCGCCCGATCGCCCACGTCCTGCGCCTGCAGCTCTTCCCGATCTTCTCGCGCCACCGGGGTCCGAGCGACCGCCTGGAGAGCCAGCTCTCGCGGGCGATGCTCTCCAACGCTCAGGCGCGCGAGATGCTGTCACGCGAGTTGTTCATGCCCGACGAGGACGAGCCGGGGCTCGGCGCCCTGGAGAAGGCGCTCCACATCGTCCTGGCGGCCTCGGACGCACGTAAGAAGCTCAAGGAGGGCGTGCGCGACAAGGTCGTCGTCGGTCCGACCAAGCAGGCGCGCCTCGACGCGGCCGTCGAGGTGGGTGTGCTCACCGCCGCCGAGCGAGACCTGATCCGGCTGGCGGCAGAGACGCGCGACGAGGCCATCCAGGTGGACGCCTTCGAGTTCCCCGGTTACCCGCTGCGGGTCGTCCCCCCCGAAGCGGCGCCCGCCGAGGCCGCGCCCGCTGCTTCCGAGCCCGAGCCCGAGTCCACCGGCGTGGACGCGGGCTGAGCCGTCAGTCCTCAGCGGCGCGCTCCTCGGCGATGCGCTCGTCGAGCCAGCGGCGCAGCCGGCGGCCGAGCTCCGCGAGGTCGAGGCCGAGGACCTGCTCCACGACGACCGTTGACACCTCACCGTTGCCGATGCGGCCCAGGATCGAGATCGCCTCTTTGGGACGGGCCTCCAGCAAGTACGCCGCGAGCACGTAGGAGAGCAACATGTCCTCGGTCGTGAGGGTGTTCACCGAGCGGCCGAGGGTGTACACGAGCTTCGGGGGACGCTCGCCGGCCAGGATGCGCGCCGCCTCGACATACCAGTCCGTTTCGTGCTGGAGCAGCCGGCGGCGCAGCGCCGCGTCCTCCTCGGGCAGGAGGTAGTCGGAGGGCTTGACGAACCAGGTCAGGCGCGTGCCGACGAGCTCGCGGGTGATGTACAGGCCGAAGCCCTCGAAGGCCCAGCCTTGGTCGCCGTCGATCCCAAACGCGTCGCCTAGGAGGAACTGCAGGCCGAGGCGTGCCAGGCTGTCGAGCCGATTGGCCGACTCGTCGCACCAGCTGGCCACGTCGTGGCTGCCCGGCACGGCCCCGGCGACGAGCTCGTCCATGAAGCGACGAATGCTCTCGTCGGCGTCGGGGTGGGCTTCGACGAAGCGTCGTCCCTGGTCAGCGCCCGTCAGGGCGTAGGCGGTGAAGCGCGAGGGGAACTCGGCCTCCAGGCCGAGGATCTCGTTCACGAAGGAGCGCTGGGCCAGAAGGACGCGCAGCACGCGGGCGAGCTCGTCGGGCGGACAGGTCCCCAGGATACGAACTCCGCCGCCCGTGAGGCACGCCGTCCACTCGATGCCAAAGGCGGCTTCGCGGGCGTTGGGCTGGACGGCCACGGGGGCCGGCACCCCCTCCAGGAGCGCCCGCGCCAAGGGCGAGAAGCCGCCCCGGCGCTCCGTCGCCCGGGGCGTCTCGCCCAGCACCCAACCCTCACCGCGCCGCACCTCGCCGCGGCCGGAGCGCACGACCTCGTCGTCGGGGTCGAGGACCAGGAGCTGGTCGCGCACCGAGCGCGCCCGGGCGACGTCCAGCTCCTCCTCGTGCTCCGCCAGAAGCTCCAGGACGCGGTTGCGGAAGGCGGCGACGACCTCGCGTCGCCGGGAGGGGAACTCCTCCAGGGCCCGCTTGTCGAAATCCCTCGGGACGCGGGGCTTGCGTGGGGCGACCCAGGCGCCTTCGCGGTCGCGTTTGTAGCCCAGACCGCGTCGAGCCTGCTCGTGGTCGTCGTCGAACTCCAGGATCGAACGGTACAGACCCGCTCGCGAGGCGAAGAGCTTCTTCTTCGTGCACCACGCCGCGACCTCCTCCAGGGCACCGATGAGCTCGACCGTCGCCGCTGCGTGCCCCCGCTCGAACTCCTCGCTCTGGGCGGTCGCGGCCGGGCTGCCCCAGACCAAGGCGGCCATCACTGCCGGCAGTGCGAGGCGCGGGAGGGGCACGGCCTGCAAGAGAGCTAGACCGGATTCTTCATGAAGACGTGCACCAGACACAGCAACTCGGTTCCTGGTGGTGCTTTGCGGGTTCTGGCGACGCAGGCGACCCTGAACGGGTCGTCGAGGAAGCCAGGTTCCGAAGAGCGCCGCCAGGGGCCGAGAGGTCGTCGAAGACGGCCGGTTGCGAAGTCTGGTGTGCGTCTTCATGAATCATGCGGGCTAGAGCGAAAGCCGTCGCAAGACGAATTGCAGGATGCCGCCGTTGCGGTAGTACTCGACCTCGTTGGGCGTGTCGATGCGCGAGATCGCGTCGAACTCTCTCACGCTGCCGTCCTCGGCGGTTGCGCGGACTCCGACGGCGTTCCCCACGGCGAAGTCCTCCTCGATCGCAGCCGCGAGGCCCGTGAAGTCGAAGGACTCGCGCCCCGTGAGGCCCAGGCTCTGCGCCGACTCCCCCTCGGCGAACTGCAGCGGCAGGACACCCATGCCGATCAGGTTCGAGCGATGGATGCGCTCGAAGCTCTGGGCGATGACGACCCGCACGCCGAGCAAGGCCGGGCCCTTCGCGGCCCAGTCGCGCGACGAGCCCGTACCGTACTCCCGGCCGGCCAGGATCGTGAGCGGGACGCCCTCCTCCCGATACGCGGCGGAAGCGGCGAAGATGGTCGTCTGCTCCCCGTCGGGCAGGTGCACGGTCCAGCCGCCCTCGGTGCCCGGCGCGAGGCGGTTGCGCAGGCGCACGTTGGCGAAGGTGCCGCGCATCATCACCTCGTGGTTTCCGCGCCGCGAGCCGTAGGAGTTGAAGTCCGCCGCGACCACGCCGTTCTCGGCCAGGTAGTCCGCCGCGGGGCTCCCGGCGGCGATGGCGCCCGCGGGTGAGATGTGGTCGGTGGTGATGCTGTCGCCCAACAGGCACAGGGCGCGTGCGCCGGTGATGTCGGCCACGCCCGCCGCCTCGGCCGGCATGTCCTGGAAGAAGGGCGGGAGCTTCACGTAGGTGGAGCCGGCGTCCCAGGCGTAGGTGTCGCCTTCGGGGACCGCCAGCGCCCGCCAGGCCTCGCTGCCTTCCAGGACGTCCGCGTAGCTCTCGCGGTACATCCGGGCGTGGACTCCGGTCGTGACGACATGCTCGATCTCGGCCTCGCTCGGCCAGAGGTCGGTCAGGAAGACCGGCTCGCCGTCAGCGCCCGTCCCGATCGGATCCCTGGTCAGGTCGACGTCCAGGGAGCCGGCGAGGGCGTAGGCCACGACCAGCGGCGGCGAGGCGAGGTAGTTCGCTCGCACCTTGGCGTGGACGCGGCCCTCGAAGTTGCGGTTGCCCGAGAGCACCGAGCAGGCGACCAGCCCTCCTCGGTCGATGGCGTCGGCCACCTCCCCGGGTAGGGGTCCGCTGTTGCCGATGCAGGTCGTGCATCCGTAGCCGACGACGTGGAAGCCCAGGGCTCCGAGGGGCTCGAGCAGCCCCGCTTCCTCGAGGTATTCGGTCACCACGCGTGAGCCCGGCGCGAGGCTCGTCTTCACCCAGGGCTTGCTGGCGAGCCCGCGCTCGACGGCTTTCTGAGCCATCAGGCCCGCGGCCACGAGCACGGAAGGGTTGGAGGTGTTGGTGCAGCTGGTGATCGCGGCGATGACGACGCTGCCGTCGTCCAACTCGTAATCGCCGCCTGCGCTCGAGACCGTCTGCGGGCCGCCCCCCTCGAGGCCGGCGGCGGTGCGGATCTCCTGCGCGCTCCGCACGAAGCCCGAGCTCGCCTCTTCGAGCGGCACGCGGTCCTGGGGCCGCTTGGGACCGGCGAGACAGGGCGCGATGGATCCCAGGTCGAGCTCGAGCACGTCCGTGTAGCGCGCCTGGGGGGAGTCGGCGGTGCGGAACAGCCCCTGTTCCTTGGCGTAGGCCTCGACCAGCGCGATGCGCCGCTCGGAGCGTCCCGAGAGGCGCAGGTAGTCGATCACCTTCTCGTCGATGGGGAAGATGCCGCAGGTCGCTCCGTACTCGGGCGCCATGTTGGCGATCGTCGCCCTGCTGGCGAGGGACAACGCGTCCAGGCCCGGGCCGGTGAACTCGACGAACTTGCCCACCACGCCGTGGGCGCGCAGCATCTCGACGATGCGCAGCACGAGGTCGGTGGCGGTCGCGCCGTCGGGCAGCTCGCCGACGAGCCGCACGCCGACGACCTGGGGGATCAGCATCGACACCGGCTGGCCGAGCATGGCCGCCTCGGCCTCGATCCCCCCCACGCCCCAGCCGAGCACGCCCAGGCCGTTGATCATCGTCGTGTGGGAGTCGGTGCCGACCAGGGTGTCGGGGTAGGCCAGGGGCGCGCCGCCGGCGGAGGGGGCGTCCATGACGACGCGCGCCAGGTACTCCAGATTGACCTGGTGGACGATGCCGGTCTCGGGGGGCACGACGGAGAAGTTCTCGAAGGCGGTCTGCCCCCAGCGCAGGAAGGTGTAGCGCTCGCCGTTGCGCTCGTACTCGATGCGCGCGTTCTCCTCGCGGGCGGAGGGACTGCCGAAGCGGTCGACCTGGACCGAGTGGTCGATGACCAGCTCGACGGGCTGGAGCGGGTTGATCTTGCGCGGATCGCCCCCCATCGCCGCCACGGCGTCGCGCATGGCCGCCAGGTCGACGACCGCGGGGACGCCGGTGAAGTCCTGCAGCAGCACGCGACCCGGCGTGAAGGCGATCTCGCGCCGGGGGGCGGCCGCGGGATCCCAGGCCGCCAGGGCCTCGATGTCGGCCGCCTCGACCGCGACGCCGTCCTCGGTGCGCAGCAGGTTCTCCAGCAGGATCCGCAGGGCGTAAGGCAGCCCGGCGACGTCGTGCCCGCGCGCGGTGAGCGCATCGAGACGGTAGATCGTGTAGGTCGAGTCATCGACCACTAGGGGAGAGCGGCTGTCGAAGCTGTTCATGGCGCTGTGGCTGGCGTAGGGGGAGCCCCCGATCATACCCGGCCCGCTTGGGGGGATCAGCGCCCCAGAGGGCACCGCGCGAGTTGGTGCTCGCCGGAGAAGTCCCCCGGTGAACCGGCGAAGCGCAGGTGGTCGGGGCACACCGAGAGCTCCGCGCCCAGCCCGCCGCCGGCACCGGAACCGCCGACGAGCACCGAACCCTCGATCACGCCCCGGGCCACCTTGGAAATCGCCTGTGTGGAGGCCTCGACGTAGGAATCGACCAGCCACAGCTCGCCCCCGGCGGCGCCGACGATGCCCCCACGCTGCACGCCGATGACGACGCAGCGCTCCAGCAACGCGGCCCGCGCCCCGAAGAGCGCTCCGATTCCCGACTCGATGCGGCTCTCACGGGCCAACAGGAGCGAGGCGCCGCTCATGCGCACGCCGCCCGCGTTCTTGTTCGCCCCGCTGGGGACGATGGTCGTCCGCAGGAGCTCCACGACGCCCGCGGAGGACTGGATGCCGACGCTGGGAGCATCGATGAGACAGTCTCGCAGGGCCGCGTCGGCGGAGATGACAGAGAGGGAGGTGCCAGATCGAGGGGCGATGCGCAGGCCCTCCAGGGCGACCCGCGCCCCTTCGAGGACCGTCACGCCGAAGAGCAGGGAGCACTCGCCGTCTCCGACGATGCGCAGACCGTCCACGGCGATGCGCAGGGTCTGGTTGGGGGTTTCCGACGCGTAGGTTCCCGGCGGCAGGAACAGGTCCACGTCGCCGAGTCCCTCCGCTTCGAGGTCCGCGATCACGTCGAACAAGGCCGCGGCGCTCGGCTCGGTGATGCGCAGCGTCTCCCGGTCGACGGCGCCCGATCCCGGTGGGCGCGCCGCCCGCAGGTCCGCCAGGTCCAGGCCCGCCCGCAGGCGCGCGCCGGGATCGGAGACCACCGCCATGGCGGCGTCGGTGAACACGCCCGAGCCGTTGGGTGCACGCCTGGCGAGGAGGGCCTCGGCCAGGAGGGCGCGACGCATGGCCCCGATCTCGCGTGCGAGGGTGACCTCCGCGACGCGGGCGGGGTCCTCCCGCTCCAAGTCGCGCAGGACCTGAAGGCGTACGAGCACCGCCCAGGGATCGGCGAGGTCGATCCGATCGGCGAGGTCGGCGCGCGCGGCGTCGATGCTCAGGACGTCGAGGCCGGCCAGGTCCCAGCCGGGGAGGCCATCGGGTGCACCCGAATGCACGTCGAGGTCAACGGTCCTCGCGTCACCACGGGGGGACGCTGCCAACTCGCCGACCAGGATGGCCAACAGGCGCACTCCCGCTTGGGGATCGGACTCGGCCAGGAGTGCCCGCCAGTCCTCTGGCGTCTCCCGCGCCGCGGCGCCGTCTGGCGGCGTGCCGAGGGTGTCGCGGAGCAGCGCCATCGCCCGGGCGCCGGTCTGGGCCGCCGACCAGCCCGCCGAAGGCGGCCCCCCCAAGCCGCGCGCACGAGCCATCGCCTCGAGCATCTCCCCGGTGAGCTTCGGTTCGCCCCCGCCGGAGCGCCCCACACCCTCGATGTCGAGCAGCTCGCGGGCGGCGGCGGCCAGCTCGGGATCCTCCGAGGCCAGGGCCTCCCGCAGCGGAGCGATCGCCGGCTCGCCGACGGCCTCGAGGACGTCCCGCGCCAGCGAGCGGCGCTCGAATTCGGGGTGTGCAAGGTCCGCCACGGCGCGCTCGACCAACTCCGCGGTGCCCGACCCGCCGTCGTCCCCCACGAGCAGGGCGACCGCCGGACCGGGGAGGGAGCGCGTGCCGTCGGGCAGGGCGTAGCGGAAGCGATAGCGCGCCAGCCCGCCCGCGCCGGGGTCGGCGTCCACGAGCTCGCGCTCTCCTGGCCCGCCGCGTACGCACCGACCCCATGCTCCGCCGGGCTCCACACCGAGGCTCTCGACGACGATGGACGCCGTCTGCGCTGCGGCGCACTCCAGCGCCGCGGCGGGAAACTCGAAGACGACGCCCCGCTCCGCCTCCCAACCGACGGCGGGAGCGGGCGGCGGTGGCAGGAAGGTGCGCCCTCCGGCCAGGTCGATCTGTCGCCGCAAGAGGACCTCCTCCTCTCCGACGGCCTCGACGGTCACGCGCGCGAAGAACCCCTCGGGGGTGATCACGGCCAGGGCCTTCCCGGCGGGCACGAAGATGCGTTCGCTCTCGTAATTGCGGCCGGTCGGCTCGGGAAGGCTCCAGAGCCGCTCCTCGTCGGGGGTGAGCAGGTGGGCGCGCACGAGCGGGCCGACGGAGAACTGGGCACCGTTGGGGCCCACGTACTCCACGCGCAGGTCGAGCCGCGAGCTCCTCTGCGAGCAGCTCACCAGGTCGACGCGCGCCCCGCGGGTGAGGGGCACGGCCTCGCTCTGGGGCGCGAGGCCGGACACGCCGAGGACGCTGGTGCCGAACCCTGTGGAGGAGGCCGCTCGCCGGACTCGGTACTCGAAGCTCGCGCCCCTAGGCGCCCGGGGGTCCGTCCAGGTCGAGCCCTTGGCCTTGGCGACCTCCTTCCAGGATCCGGGCTCCCCCCCCACGTCGAGGGCTCGACGCTCGATGATCAGCGGGCCCGACCCGCGCCCCTCCCAGGAGAGCTCGATGCCGTCGGGCAGGGAGCGAATCACGAGGCGAGCCGGGTCGCGCTCGAGGACGGTGGCGGTCGATTCGGCCTCGAAGACGTACTCGAGCCGACAACCCGAGGGCTCCACCCGCAGGACCCGCAGGTACCCCCAGCCTCCCTCTTCGCAGTCGAAGACCGCCTCGACGCCGGCGACGGGCGGCAGATCGACGGTCACCGAGCCCGCGTCTCGCTCGACCCGCGCTCGCGGGCCGACGGGAGCGAGCCCGTCGAGGAAGCGCAGTCCGACGTTCGCGGTCAGGCCGTGCTCGCCCCACTCGAGCAGGGGTCGCCCCCTGGCCGTCGGCCGATCGCTCACCAGGCCGCGCTGGAGGTCGAGCACGAAGCCACGGGGCAGGACGAGCTCCCGCCAGGAGACGTCGGGCCCCGCGGCGTCAGCCGCCGGCTCTTGGAGCGCCGTCGGGGCGAGCACGCAGGAAGCGAAGAGGAGGGCTCGCAGCATCACGGACCGGCGCGGGCCGAGAAGGGCCGCACCCGCCCAATCGTACCAGCCCACAGGCCTCCGTCGGGGTCGATCGGCTCCCTACGGTGGCTCGGCGTCCCGATCGGACCGGATCGGACGCCCGGCCCGCGAATGCACGTTCTGGTGCGGCATTCGCCGGCGGCGGTGGGTTAGAATCCCGCCCCGCGCGGTCGAGGCCGCGCGTCTCGGGGACGTAGCTCAGTTGGCAGAGCGTCGCGTTCGCAATGCGAAGGTCGTGGGTTCGACTCCCATCGTCTCCACCAGCACAGGTTCCGGCGCGGCGCACACCGACTCGCCGACCGGAACGACCGGGGAGACTCAGAGGCTCGGAACCGGTGCGGTCAGCGCCCGCGCCCCTTCGCCTTCCAGGTGGGGGCGCGCTCCCGATAGGCGGGTCGATCGACTGCCTGCGCCTGGTTTGCGCGTCACCGAAGGAGACGGGCATCCTGATCGACGGCCTCGAGTTCCTCGTGCCCGACCATGATCGACACCGACACCGTGGGCATCCTCTACGAGGGCAGCCGGGCCCACATCACGTTCCAGCGCATTCCCCTCGCGGAGCTCTTCCCAGGCGGGCTCGGGGGCTGACTGCCCACGCCGCCCCGCGCCGAGTGACGGACGAGAGGGCTCAGCGGCGGCGGCGGCGCGTGTCGATGCGGCCGTGGGCGAGGTCGTCCTCCCAGGTGCGGACGAGATCGACGAGGGAGTCGCCGTACCGCTCGACCTGCCACGAGAGCACGCCGGTGACCTCTGCCAGGTCCGCGACGGTCCGGGGACGCTCGCGGACGATCCTGGGCAGGGTGTGGCGATTGAGCACGAGTGAGGCGTCGAAGCCCCCGGAACGGGCGCGCTTGCTGCGCCAGGTCTTGAGGCGCTCTAGGAGCTCCTGCTCCTCGACGGACATCCCTCCCGAACCGTCACGCGAGGGGCGCTCGGGCATGCGGGTGATCGGCGGCTGGGTGCGGCCGGCCACGAGAGCCTCCAGGAGCTTGCGACCGAAGCGGCGAACGAGGCGCTTGGACAGCCCGCCGATGTTCTCCAGCCCGCGCTCGTCGCGAGGTGCCCTGCTCGCCAACTCGAGCAGGGTCGCGTTGCCCATGACCTTGAACGGCGGCAGATCGCCGTCCTCCGCGAGGCGGTCCCGCAGGGCGTAGAGCTCGCACAAGTTGCGGCGTTGGACGGGAGACAGGGCACGGGCTCCCTTGATCCGTGCCCAATCGTCGGGGCGAAAGCCCACGGGCGCGGCGTCCAGGCTTTCGAGCCGCCGGCACTCCCCCTCGACGATGACCGTCCGCCCGCTCTCCTCGAGCTCGGCCTGGAGGAGCTCCATCAAGGGCAGGAGGTAGTGGGTGTCCAGGCGCGCGTAGGCGATCTGGCGCGCAGAGAGCGGGCGCGAGCTCCAGTCGGAGCGTTGCAGGGACTTGTCCAAGCTCACACCGAATCGCTCTCCGAGCACCGAGGCCAGCCCCGGACTCTCCGAGCCCAGCGCCGCGACGGCGATGCGCGTGTCGAACAGGTTCGCGAACTCGAAGCCGTACTCGCGCTTGAACAGCAGCACGTCGTACTCGCCGTCGTGGAAGACCTTCACCCGCGCCGGGTCGGCCAGGACAGCTCCGAGGGGGGTGATGTCGACGTCCGCCAGCGGATCCACGAGGAAGTCGCGGCCGGCGGCGGTGATCTGGATCAGGCAGACCTTCTCCCGGTAGCTGAAGAACGAGTCGGCCTCGGTATCGACGGCCAGTTCCTCGACGCCCTCGAGCACACCGAGCAACTCCTCGAGTCCCTCCGCGTCCTCGACGAGGGTGGGATCGGGAAGGGTCTCCTGCATGGTGCCTGGTCCAGCCCCGGTCGGGCTGGAGGCTCTTCCGGCGGCAGGTGCTGGAGGCTTCAAAGCCACACGAGGTGGGGATGGCGAGGATGACGGGACTTGAACCCGCAACCTCCGGCGTGACAGGCCGGCACTCTAACCAATTGAGCTACATCCCCGCAGATTCGGGGTCGGAGTATAGCGGGCGGCGGGGCGGCGTCCAGCCAGTAGTCGGCACCCCGCGGGGGTGTTCCGCGCCCCGACAGCCGCACCGCCGTCGGACCTCGCCGGGGCCTCCCCCCGGAAAAGGCCCTTTCCCGTCACGATGGAAGGTCCCTGCGCGTACCGCCGTGCCCCGTCGGCCCACCATGCTCAGCATCCCGATCTCCCTCGCCTTGCTCTCGGCGGTCACCGCGGGCGAGGGCGACCTCCAGCCGGTGCGGACGGACTGGGTGGCCGCCCTGCACGCCGAGCACCCCCGGACGCGGCTGGTGGACCTCGTCCTGCCGGGCACCCACGACTCGGGTTCCCACGCCATCACCTCCGACTCTCCGCCCGCTCCCGGAGAACCACGGCTCTACTCGAGCTTCGGCGCACTCGCCTCCGCCTGGGCGCGCACCCAGGAGCGGTCCATTGCCGAGCAGCTCTCCGACGGGATCCGCTACCTCGACCTGCGCGTGGCCCGCCACGAGGGGGAGCTGGTCCTGGTGCACGGCCTGGTCTCCCGCAAGCTCGCTGGCGCGCTGGAGGAGATCCGCAGCTTCGCGCAGGCGCACCCGGGCGAACCGGTGCTCCTGGACTTTCAGGCCATGCCGAAGGCCCCGGCCCACCCCGAGCTGGACGCGCTCCTTCAGGACTCGCTCTCCGCCCACCTGTTCGAGGCCGCCGCGCCGCTCGACACCTGGACCCTGGGCGCACTCTGGGAGTCCGGGCGCAGCCTCGTCGCCATCTTCGATCACCATGGATTCGCGGCACGCAGGACCGCCTACGTCTCCCGGCGCGTGCTCGACAGCGTGTGGACGGACTCACGTACGCTCGAGGGCCTACGCGAGCGTCTGGACGCAAGCATCCGCTCCCGCGCCCCCGACCGTCTGCAGTGCGCCTACCTGACCTTCACCCCGCGCCTGGAGACGATCCTCTCCAGCCCCGGCCGGGCCCGCAGCGGCCTGGCAGGGTTCACCGAGCCGCTCCGTGAGCTCCCCGGCCGCTGGCTCGCCCGTTGGCTCGACGCCGGTCTGCGTCCCAACGTGATCTCGGTCGACTTCTACGACCGCACCGACGTCGTCTCCGCCGCCATCGCCGCCAACCGGCGTCTGCTGGAGGGCGAAGAGGGGCGCTAGGCGGAGCCGGAGAGAGCACGGCACGCTACACTCCCCCTGCGGCCCCTGTCGGTGCGAGCCGAGCAGGGTGCGGCGGAGTGGCAGGCACGGTGCAGCGCGTGTCCACGACCGACGAATCTGAGGTGGAAGGACGACCCGCACGGTGAGGGCCTGGCTCAAGACCCACCGGCACGCCGCCGGAATCCGGCACGCGCTGGAGTGGACGCAGGGGGCCTACTCCTTGGTGCGCCGCCTTGCGGCGCGCGACGATCGGCCTGCGCTCGACGGCGGCTGGCCGGTGAGGCTCATTGGGATGCCGCCTCCCAGGCCCTTCACGCGCCCCGAGCGGAGCGCCTTGCGGCGGGCGGCCCGCGCTCAGAGCACGTCGTTCTTCGACGGCGAGGCCGTACGGACCTTCGAGGCGCGGCTCGCCGATCGCTTCGGGTGCCGCCACGCCCTGGCGGTCTCCTCGGGCACCGCCGCCCTGCACACGGCCCTGATGGCCGCTCGCGTCGGCCCCGACGACGAGGTGATCGTCCCGGCCATGACGTACGTCGCGACGGCGATGGCCGTCATGCAACAAGGCGCGGTGCCGCGCTTTGTCGACGCGGATCCAGGGACCTGGAACATCGACCCCGAGCGCATCGAGGAGGCGATCAGCCCGCGCACGCGTGCGATCATCCCCGTCCACATCGCCGGCGTCCCCTGCGACATGGAGGCCATCGGCGCGATCGCCGACCGGCACGATCTGAGCGTGATCGAGGACGCCGCCCACGCCCACGGATCGACCTGGCGCGGCCGGGCCCTGGGGACGGTCGGGCACCTGGGTTGCTTCAGCTTCGGCAGCCCCAAGAGCATCACCACCGGCGAGGGCGGGGCGGTCCTGACCGACGATTCGGAACTGTTCGCCCGCGCGCGGATCGCCATGAACCTGGGGGAGACCGCGCCCGAGGGGGGTTCCCCCATGGAGCACGCGTTCTTCAACCCACAGACACGCCTGGACTACACGATGGTCGGCTGGAACTACCGCATGAGCACGCTCCAGGCCGCCCTGGGGATCGGGCAGCTCGACCGCTTCGACCGGATCCGCTCGGTGCGCGCGCGCAACGGGGCGTTCCTCCACGACCGCCTCGGCGCGCTCGACGGCCTCGCCGTGCAACGCGTCTGCGACGATGCGAGCCCGTGCTACTACACCTTCCCGTTCCTGTTGGAAGAAGACTGCCCGCTCGACCGGGCTCTGCTCCTCCAGGGGCTGGCCCGCGAGAAGGTCGACGTACGCCTGTGGTCCAACCTGCCCCTGGCGGCCTACGAGGTCTTCGGCCGGGACGGGGAGTTCCCCGTCGCCCAGCGTCTTTGCGAGAACTCCGTCGGCCTGCGCGTAGACCCCGCCGTCGGCTCCGCCGAGCTCGCCGACATGGTCACCGCCATCCGTCGCCTGCTCGAATGGGGGCGCGGGCGAGAACCGGTCAGAGCGTGAAGGGGATCTCCAGTCCGTGGCTCAGGTTGAAGCCGGAGCCGCAAGGGCTTCCGGCCGGGTCCCGATACCAGATCTGGAAGCGCCGCGTGTCCCCGGGTTGCCAACCACCCTGGTTTGCGAGCCCCGGCCCCCACGCAGCGTCGCCAGCACCGTCACCGTTGCGCACGCCCAGGCGCTTCACCGTCCCGCCTGCGCAGCGCAGGCCGTCGCCGAACACGACGCCGTCTCCGTTGTTCACCGCGTTCTCGCCCGCGAAGAGCAAGGCCGGCTGGAACGGCAGCAGTCCGGCCCCGGTCAGGCCGAGGTCGTCGGCCGCGACGCTCGAGCTTCCCGTCGCCGCGATCATCGCGCCCGCGCCGGTCGAGTTCCCGCAGCCCTCTTGAGGGCCACCGGGGTTGCCGCACGGACAGGCGGTCCCGCTTCCGTCGCCGAAGCAATAGGCGTTGACGACCAGCCCCGAGCCCCACTCCCATGAGACGACGTCGTGGTTCTCCGCCACGCCTCCCGTCGCCGCGGTGAAGCCCACGTACGCCATCCCACCGCTCATCAGGTCGATCCCTCCCACGGGGTTTCCGTTGAGCCAGGTACCGCCCAGCTCGAGGTCGTAGGCGATGCTCAGCAGGGCTGTCGTGGAGCCGTCGACGAACACCTCCAGCGTGCCGGGCAGGTAGACGACGCGCATCGAGTGCACCGCTCCGTCGCTCGCGTCGAAGGGGAAGGTCGAACGCCCGATCGAGAACGTCTCGTCGGGCTGGTTCTCGGCCTGGCCATTGGTGTGGACGCTGCAGTGGTTGTCGTCGGGGTCGGGATCGACGTTGAAGCCGTTCGGCCAGGTATCGATCTCGAACGCCACCGAGTTCACGAGCCCGGGCCCGGGAGCCGGATCGGAGCCGTAGGCCAAGGATCCCCCCGGAGAGCCCAGCGCCGCGGTGCCCCGCGGATCGTTGTGGATCACCAGCGCCATGCCGTCCGCTCCCCCACCCGCCGTACTGGTGATCTGGAACTCGAAGGTCGTCTCGAACCCTCCTCGGACCGTGACGGGCGTGTCGTACCAGGCGCCGCCGACGTTGCTGTTCAGAGACGGCGTCAGCCGCAGCACGCCCTGCCAGGGAAACGAGTTCCCGACCAGCTCCAGGCCGGTGGTGTCGTCGAAGTCGTCGTAGACGAAGTTCTGGGCGCCGGCCTGGGCGGCGAGGCCGGCCAGGGCGAGAGAGAGACTGACGAGGGACGCGGGACGCATGGCGATCTCCAGGGAGAGGGGCCGTCGCGGGGCTCCCCCATCCTACGCGCACCCACCGAAAACGGCGGGACGCGACTGCCTATTGCCAGGTGATCGAGAGGGCGTTGGTCAGGTTGAAGGTCTGGGAGCAGGGTCCGCCCGGATCGCGGTACCAACCCTGGTAGTGCCGCGTGTCTCCGGCGTGGACCGTCGTCGGCCCCGCCGGTTCACCCGAGAGCGAGTGTCCCGAGGAGTTGACGCTCCCCGCCGAACCGACCAACAGCGGCGGGTAGTAGCGCCAGACGTTCCCGCCCACGCAACGCAGACCGTCACCGAAGGCGACTCCGTGGCCCCCGTTGATGGCCGCGTCCCCCTGGAAGAAGATCATGAACTGCCCCCCGACGAGCCCCTGGGCCTCGAGGACCACCGTGTCGGCTCCGACGATCGCATCGCCCGTCGCGGTGAGCACTCCTCCTCCGGAGTGGGCGCTGTTCCCGCAGCCGTGCCCAGCCGCGCCCGCGTTCCCGCACGGAGCCGCGGTCCCGCTCCCGTCACAAGCGCAGAACGAAGGAAAACCGCCGCCCTTGCCGTCCGCGAAGTCCAGGATCCAGACCGCGCCGCGATCCGGGCCGCCGTCGTCGTCGTAGGAGGAGCCGACGAGCAGCTCGGGGGAGCCATCACCGGTGAAGTCGCCTAGGGCTCCCGTCGCGTGGCCGAAGTAGTCCTGGTCGTCGAGGTCTCCGCCGAAGCCTCCCGAGGTGGAGCTGATGACCAGGGTCTGCGTCACCCCTCCGTTCCCGTCCAGGGAGAGCAACCAGACCGCTCCCCGATCGGTCCCGCCGTCGTCGTCGAGAGGCGCGCCCACGGCAAGGTCGGCGATCCCGTCCCAGTCGTAGTCCCCCAGGGCCGCGCAGGAGCGGCCGAAGGCATCGCCGTCACTCAAGCCGGCTCCCAGACCGCCGCTCGTGGAGCTGATCTTGGAGTGGTCTAAAACGCGTCCGTCCGCCCCCAGGTTCAGGATCCAGACGGCGCCTCGGTCGGCCCCGCCATCGTCGTCTCCCGAAGCACCGACCGCCAAGGAACGGTGGCCGGCGGCGGAGTGGTGGCCGAGATCGGCGAGGGATCAGCCGAAGCGGTCGAGGTCGTCGAGGGCACCGTCGAAGGTACCGAACCAGTCGCTGATCTTCTGGTGTCCCGCCACGGTGCCGTCATGGTTGAGGAACAGGACGTACACCGCCCCCCGGTCGGGGCCGCCGTCATCGTCATTGCGCGCCCCGACGGCGAGGTCGACGACCGAGTCTCCGTCGAGATCACCGACGGCCTGCACGGAGACCCCGAAACGGTCGGTGTCGTCGAGGACTCCCGTGAAGCCTCCCTCGGTGTCGCTGATCTTCTGCTCGCTCTTGACCGTTCCGTCATGGTTCAGGAACAGGATGAAGACCGCGCCGCGGTTGAGGCCGCCGTCGTCGTCTTCGAGGGACCCGACCGCTAGATCGACGACGCCGTCGCCGTCGAGGTCTCCGAGGGGGGCAACGCTGTGGCCGAACCAGTCCTGGTCGTCGAGGTGGCCGGAGAAGCCGCCTTGGGTGTCGCTGATCTTCTGCTCGCTCTTGACCGTCCCGTCGGCGTGCAACAAGACGATGTAGAGTGCTCCACGATTGGGGCCTCCGTCATCGTCGAAGCGGGCACCCACGGCGATGTCGCGGACTCCGTCGCCGTCCAGGTCTCCGATGGAGGTGACCGACCGTCCAAACGAGTCGCCGTCGTCGAGACCGCCGCCGAAGCCGCCGGCGGTGTCGCTGATCTTCTGCTCGGAAACGACCTGCCCCGAGGCTTCGTTGACAAAGAGCGCGGCGAGGATGGCGGGGAGAGGGAGGAAGAGGAGCTGTCGGATGCGTCGCACGGTGCACGATCTCCTGTTGTCGTGGGGTGGCCGAGGCGAGGCGGTCGGGGATCGACCGCTGCTCGATTCTACCGTGATTCCGCCCGATCCGAGGAGCCCCGCGGCAGGCGGAAGACCTCCAGGGACGGTCCCAGGGCCCGTGCGCACAACACGCGGACGGCCCGGTGCGGCAGGGGGACGTCGGTGGCCTCCTGATAGGCGAGCGGCAGGGTCGAGAGCGGGACCGTGTCGGGCGTGATGCGCAAGAGGAGCTTGCCCTCCTGCTGCAGCCCGATCCGCACGTCCTCCACCTCCCCCGCTACCGAGCGGGAGGTGAAGACCTCGTTGATGCAGTAGTCCCCCTCGAGCGAGTGCACGAACTCCCTGCGCGAGCGCCGGGCCCACTGGCGCAGGTCGGGGTTGTGCAGTGGAAGCCAACGCGTCCGGAAAGCCGGTCCGGCCACCGGATCGCCCACCGCGTCCTGGTAGCTGTACCAACCCAGATCCCGGCCGGGGAAGCGCGCCTTCTCCTCCGAGAGAGAGATGCCGTCGGAGCGCAGCGGCATCGTCATCGGCAGGCTGAGGTAGACCGTCTCGCTTTCGGGGTCCACCGACTCGCTCATCCAGGCCGCGGCCTCTTCGTAGGTCGAAGGCCAACTCCGCAGCTGGGCGAAGCGCACGACGACGACGGTCGGGAAGGCGAGCACTCCCGTGAGGACTGCGGTGACAAGCAGCGGCCTTCGTCCACTGAGCAGCCGCCACAGCCCCCAGGCGGCGAGGCAGGCCAAGAATGGAACCAGCGGCAGGAGGAAGCGCTCGTAGCTGCGCTGGTACATGCCGATCACCACGGCGTAGGGCAGGGCGAAGGAGAGGAGGACGGCACGGTCGGCGAGGGGCGCCGAACACGGGCTCCGATGCCGGCTCACGAGGTCCCACAGCCACACGATCCCCCCCAGGACGGCACCGATGGCCAGGACGGGATCCCAGGACCACACGGACCACAACAGCACCGGCACGCCCTTCCCGTTGAAGCGGTCCAGGAAGATCTTGTGGCCGGACTGGTCCAGCTTCGCCCCCGAGACCGACACGCCGCCCCCAGGGGTCGCCGCGCCCTCCAGGAGAAACGGGTAGAGCAGGAACACGGTCGCCGCGGCGGCGGCGATCAGCCACAGCCACCACAGGTGCCGGACGCGGCCGGAGCGATGGTCCGCCAGGAAGTGGGCGACGGCGAGGGGGATGAAGACGGCCACGCCGCTCTGTAGGGAGCCGAAGGCCGCCGCGAGCCCCAGCGCCGCCAGGAGGTAGGAGCCCGCCCGCGGCCGCCGCCGCAGGTGCACGCAGGCCAGGACGCCCAGGACCGCCAGCCCCGCGGCCGCGCCATGGGGTCGGGCCTGCACGGCGAAGTTCACCGCGAGCAGGTTTGTCCCGGCCAGGGCGGCGGCGAGCAAGGCCCAGCCGCGCGGCATCACGAGCCGCGCCAGCCCGAAGGTCGCCGGGAGGAGTAGCAGGGAGAGAGCGGCGACGACGAGCCGTACCCGCACGACCGGGTGGATCGCGACGGCGATGTGCTCGGCGAGGCTCGCCGTGGCGGGCGTGTCCCACTCCACGCGCGGCGTGCAGGCCGCGGCCACATAGGCGAGCAGCAGCGGGTACTTCCCGTAGTTGGAGTTCTCCTCGGGATCGACCGCGGCGGTCTCGATCAGCTCGACCTGCACCGGGATGTGGGCGTCGGGCTCGATGAACGACGGCAGCAGGTAGTCGATGCCGGTCAGGCGCACCCAGGCGGAGAGAGCGAGCAGCGCCAGGGCGGCGAGTGCGAGCGCGGTGGATCCCCTCACGACAGCGCCCGCTTCGCCGCGCTCCACGCGGCCGTGAGCTCCTCCAGGCTCCGCTGGCCGAGAGCGCCCCCGAAGCGTCCCTCCATGAACCGAAACCGATCCTCGAAGCGGCCGAGCGCGCCCCGGCAGGCACGCTCGGGATCGATCCCCAGGTAGTCGGCCAGGAAAGCGGTAGCCAGCAGCACGTCACCCAGCTCCGCCTCGACCCGCTCCCGCTCGAGGTCGTTTGGGTCGACGGCCTCGCGATCCAGGTCCACGCCCGCCAGGGCCTCCCGCAGCTCGTCGATCTCCTCGCCGACCTTCTCCAGGGCGCCCGCGGCGCTGGCCCACCGAAACCCGGTCGCGACCGCCCGCCCGCAGGTCCGCGCCGCCCGCTGGAGCGCGGGGAGCGAGCGCGGGACGCCTGCCAGGGCGCTCTCGTCGCCGCCCTTCTCCCGCCGCTCGTCGGCCTTGATCTCCTCCCACTGGCGCAGCACGTGCTCGGGGTCGGAAGCCTCGGCTTCGCCGAACACGTGCGGGTGGCGGCGCACGAGCTTCTCCGAGACGGTCCGGGCCGCATCCGCCAGGTCGAAGCGCTCCTCCTCCCCGGCGATGCGGCAGATCAGGGCCAGGACCATGAGGACGTCCCCCGCCTCCTCGACCGTCTCGCCGTCGTCGCCGGCGTCCACGGCCTCGACGAGCTCGTGCGCCTCCTCGATGAGGTGGGACGCCATGCTGTCGACGGTCTGCTCCCGGTCCCAGGGGCAGCCGCCCGGCTCCCGCAGGCGGTCAACGATCTCGAGCAGGCGGCCGATCGCTCGCAGGCGCTCGTCCGCGGGTGATTCGGGCTCCAGGTCTTCCGCGGTCATGGCATGAGAACCTACAGACCCGGGCGCCGGACGCCTACAAGGCATAGGGCACCGGGTCGGTCCGGCCCGCCTCCCCGAAGCCCTTCAGGCGCAGGGTGCAGGCATCACAACGACCGCAAGCCAAGAGGGGCGGACCGGCGAGCGGGTCGTAGCACGTGTGGGTCAGCCCCAGATCGCAGTCCAGCTCCTCGGCGCGCAGGACGATGTCGGCCTTGGTCATCTCCAAGAGCGGCGCTCGGACGCGTATCCGCGCGCCCTCTTGCGTCCCCGCCGCCGTCGCTACCGCGGCGAGGCGCTCGAAGGCCTGAAGGAACGCCGGCCGGCAGTCGGGGTAGCCGGAGTAGTCGAGGGCGTTGACGCCCAGGAAGAGGTCGCGCGCTCCGAGCACCTCGGCCCACCCCAGGGCTACGGCGAGGAACACGGTGTTGCGGGCCGGGACGTAGGTCACGGGGACACCGCTCGAGAGCTCCCCCTCCGACCGGTCACGCGGCACGTCGATCTCGTCGGTGAGGGCCGAGCCCCCGATCGCCGAGAGGTCCACGTCGACCGTGCGGTGGTCGACGGCGCCCCCGGCGCGAGCGACGCGCCGGGCGGCCTCGAGCTCGACCGCGTGGCGCTGTCCGTAGCGGAAGGAGAGCGCGTGGGGCGCGAATCCCGCGGCCCGCGCCTCATACAGGGTCACGGCCGAGTCCATGCCTCCCGAGAGGAGGCAAACGGCGGGGCGCGGGTGCTCGTCGCTCACCGGCGGAGTGTACGAAAGGGAGACGCGCCGCTCGTCAGTACACCTCGCTTCGCGCGAGGAGCGCGAGTCGAGCCTGTTCCTCGAGGTCCTCCAGGTCTCGGAGGAAGGCCTCATCCACCGGGAAGAACCGACGAGGGGGAGGCCGAGGAAGCGCTGATCGGGGTCCGGCTCGATCGCTGCGAACGGTCACGGGCCCGAACCGGAGTACGGCACCGTCTTCCCCGTGAGTCGGGTCGGGGAGCATCGTGCCGACGCACGGCGGGGAAACCTCCTGTTCACGGAAGAGTGTCCTTGCCCGCAGGCCCTTCGGCCCTAGAGTGAAGGGTCCCCTTCCCCCGACGCGGCGGCATTCCGCAGCAGGAGCCCCTCCCCGTGACCCAACCGACCCCCGATCTCGTCCTCGACGCCCTGCGCGGCGTCGTGGACCCCGACCTGAACCGCGACATCGTGAGCCTCGGCTTCGTGACGCACCACGCCGTCGAGGACGGCAGGGTCAGCGTGACCATCAACCTCACGACCCCCGCCTGTCCGGTGAAGGACCAGATGAAGGAGGAGGCCGAGCGCTTGCTCCGCGCCATCGACGGCGTCGAGGAGGTCTCGATCGAGATGACCGCGCAGGTCCAGGGCGCTCCCGCGGCGCGCAACATCGCTCCCGACATCCGCCACATCCTCGCCGTCTCCAGCGGCAAGGGCGGCGTGGGCAAGAGCACGGTCACCGTCAACCTCGCCTGTGCCCTCGCCAAGACCGGCGCGCGCGTCGGCATCCTCGACTGCGACGTCTACGGGCCGGACATCCCGATGATGATGGGCCTCGCCGGACAGCCCGAACAGCAAGAGGGCAAGCTCGTGCCCAAGGAGCGTCACGGGGTGAAGACCATGTCCATCGGCTACCTCCTCGACGACGAGAAACCGGTCATCTGGCGCGGCCCGATGATCCACAAGCTCATCGAGCAGTTCCTCTCCGACGTCGACTGGGGAGGGCTCGACTATCTCCTGGTCGACATGCCGCCCGGCACCGGGGACGCGCAACTCTCCCTGGCCCAGATAGTCCCGCTCTCGGGTACGGTGCTGGTGACGACGCCCCAGGCGGTCAGCACGTTCGATGTCGGCAAGGCGATCGGCATGTTCCGCCAGGTGAACGTCGAAGTACTGGGCATCGTCGAGAACATGTCAGGCCTCGCCGTCAGCGGACGGGTCGAGGATGCGAGCGGCGGCCGCGTCGTGCTGCACACGGGCCTGCGCGATGTGGAGCTGGACATCGCCGAGGACGGCGCGTTCTCCACCGTGATCGAGGTCTTCGGGACGGGTGGCGCCGAGCTCCTCGCCAACAAGCACGGCTTCCCCATGCTCGGCCGCGTACCGCTCGAGCCCGCCGTGCGCGTGGGCGGCGACGGCGGAGATCCGGTGGTCGTGGCCGCTCCCGACTCCGCGATCGCCCGCAGCTTCACCGAGATCTCGGGCCTGGTGGCGAGGCGCCTGGCCATCCGCGAGCACGCGGAGCTGCCGGTCCTGCAGTAGAGCGCACCCCTCACCTGCTCCACGTGCCCCAGATCGCCTCCCGGAGGCGTTCTGCAAGAAACCTCGACGACGTCCTTCCCCGGACGCGAAGGGACACTATGCTCCCTGCGTCCGGGTCGCGATGGCAGGCGACCCCGCGCGCAGCAGAGAGACCCCGCGGAGCCCGAACGGCTTTGGAGCCGTGTGACCTCGCGAGGAGATCGCGCCCCCCCATCCCATTTCGTCTCACTCTGTTTCTGCTGGATGAGTGGAGAGACCCGCCCACGGAGCGGCGGGACACGGCAGTCACAGACTCCCATTACCATGACCATGACCCGATCCACGGGATCGAAGGGCTCGTTTTCGACCTTCGGCCTGTCCAAGAACCTCCTGCGCGGCGTCACCGACGCCGGCTTCCAGAGTCCGCGCCCCATCCAGGCTCGGACCATCCCCGAGGCCCTGCGCGGTCGCGACGTCCTCGGCCTCGCCCAGACCGGCACGGGCAAGACCGCGGCCTTCGCCCTGCCGATCATCGAGCGGCTGGCCGCGAGTCGGGGTCGCAACCCGCGTGCCCTGATCCTCGCGCCCACGCGCGAGCTCGCCCTGCAGATCCACAGCGACATCGAGCAGCTCGCCCGCTACACGAACGTGCGCTCGACGACCGTCTTCGGCGGCGTCAAGGCCACGGCCCAGGTGCGTGCGCTGCGCAAGCACCCCGACGTCGTCGTCGCCTGCCCTGGGCGCCTGTTGGACCTGTCGGGTAGCGGGGACGTGTGCCTGGACGGCATCGAGGTCCTGGTCCTCGACGAGGCCGACCACATGCTCGACATGGGCTTCCTGCCCGACATCAAGCGCATCCTCGCCCGCCTCCCGGCTCGCCGCCAGAACCTCCTGTTCTCGGCGACGATGCCCCGCGAGATCCGCTCCCTCACAAACAGCGTGCTCCGAGACCCCCACGTGGTCGAGCTGGCGCACTCCGCGCCGCTGGAGACCATCGACCATGCGCTCTATCCCGTGGCGCAGCAGCGCAAGACCGCCCTGTTGTTGAGCCTGCTGAGCGGCGAGGACTGCACGAGCGCCCTCGTCTTCCTGCGCACCAAGCACCGTGCACGGCGTCTGGCCCGTGACCTCGATCGGGAGGGGCTGCGCGCGGTCGCCCTGCAGGGCAACATGAGCCAGGCCCAGCGCCAGCGCGCCATGGAGGGATTTCGCAGCGGCCGCTACGACGTGCTCGTCGCCACCGACATCGCGGCGCGGGGCATCGACGTGGCGGGCGTCAGCCACGTCATCAACTTCGACATCCCCAACACGCCCGACGCCTACACCCACCGCATCGGTCGCACCGGGCGCGCCGAGCGCAGCGGCAGGGCCATCACCTTCGCCACCCACGAGGACTTCCCCGCCGTCAAGGCCATCGAGCGCAAGCTGAACATGCAGATCCCGCGCGTCAAGCTGCGCGAGTTCGGCGCAGATGGGTCACGGGGCTCCCGCCGGGGAGCGGCCGATTCGCGGCCGGCGTACTCGAAGGGAAGGCGCCGTTCCTCCTCATCGCACTGGACGAAGCGAGCGCGCAACGGGTCCGGCACGAGCCGCCCCCACGGCTCCCGCAACGGTCGCGAGGACGACCGGGTGGCGAGCACGGCGGCTACCTTCGGCGCCGGGCTCGGCGGGAGCGCGGCCAAGGGGAGCGCGAACGGCCCGCAGCGCTCGGGCCGCGGACCGCGCTCCGCTCGAACGAGGGCGTACGGCCGCCGGAGCCGCTGACGTCGCCGGCGCGATCGCGGGCGACGCCGAGGGGCCCATCGCAACCGCACGGGCGCTTCCTTCGGAACCCGCCCCCCGCGCCCGTGGTTGGAGGGCGTCTGGGAAGCCGTTCCCTGCAGGCCCGGCCTCGGTGACCTGGCGCGAGTACGCGCTCTCCCGCGCCGGGAGTACAATGGACGCACCCCAGCCGGCATGGCCGCCTTCCGCCCCCTGATCCACACCGCGCTGACCGCCGTCCTGCTCGCGGCGGTGCCCGCCCTGACCGCGTCCGCCCAGGCCACGGCCGGATCGAGTGACGCCGGCGACGAGCCCGCCGATCACCGTGAGGAGGTCGCCACGCGGCTGGAGGAACTCGCCAAGCTGATCGGCAAGAGTGGCAAGGACGATCCGGGTGATGCGCGGGCGATCAGGTTGGTCCGCGAGCTGACCGGGGAGTACAGCCGCTCGGGATCCTCCGACCAGGCCGACATCCTGCGCGGCAGCGGTCGCGTGTTCCTCGCGCGCCGGCGCGCGAACAAGGACGGCTCGAGGAACACGCGCCTGTTCCTGGAAGCCGCCAAGTCCCTCGGGATCATCGGGGCGGACGCCGACCGCCTGCTGCTCACGCAGATCGACAGCAAGCGCCACCGCGACGACCTCGCCCTCCAGAAGGAGCTGATCCTCGCGCTTGGGAAGACTCGCACGAAGCGGGCCCGAACCAGCCTCGTGAAGCTGTTGAAGGACTACCGGCCGACCTTCATCGCGGCGGCGGCCACCGGCCTGGGACACTTCACCTTCGAGCCGTCCAAGGTGCGCAAGGACCTCTTCGAGGACCTCATGAAGGCCCTGCTGCAGGCGGAGGGCAACGCCCGGGGCCAGGACTCGACGGCCACGGCCATCTACAACGCGATGCGCGGCCCCACCAACAGTTCCATGCGGGCCCTCTCCGGCGGGAACGCCGGCAGCCCCAGCGCCTGGCAACGCTGGTGGAACAAGAACAAGCGCCGCGACTGGGACTGACCCTCAGACGGCCGCCAGGACCGAGCGCGTGGCGTGGCTCTTGTTGAGCGTGTAGAAGTGCACGCCGGGAGCGCCCCCTTCCAGGAGCGCGCGGCACTGCAGGATCGCGTGCTCGATGCCGGTCGCCATGCACTTGGCGGCGTCGTCTCCGCAGCCCTCCAGGCGCTGCGCCAACTCCTCGGGGACCGTCGCTCCGCACATGGCGGTGAAGCGCTCGACCTGTGCCCGGTTGGTGATGGGCATGATGCCGGGGACGATGGGGACATCGATCCCCGCGGCCCGCGCCCGCTCGACGAAGCCGAAGTAGTGGGCGTTGTCGAAGAAGAGCTGGGTGATCAAGAAGCGCGCGCCGCATTCGACCTTGTGGCGGGTCCAGCGCAGGTCCGTGGCGGGATCGGCGGACTCGATGTGCCCCTCGGGGTAGCAGGCCCCTCCGATGTCCACGTCGTAGTTGTCCTCGAGGAACTCCACGAGCTCGCTCGCGTAGCCGAACCCGTCGGGAACGGGGTCGGCGGGCCTTCCGTCGGCGGGCGGGTCCCCGCGCAGGGCGAGGAGGTTCTCGACGCCGTTGGCGAGCAACAGCTGCATGTTCTCGCGGATGTCGTCCGTCGAGGTGTCGGCGCAGGTCAGGTGCGCCATGGCGGTGATCTCCAGGCTGCCCTGGATGCTCGTCACGCACTCCAGGGTCCTCTCTCTGGTCGACCCCCCCGCACCGCAGGTCACCGAGACGAAGTCGGGAGCGAGGGCGTCCTTGAGGTCCGCGACGGTGGTGAGCAGCTTCCCGGCCCCCTCGGCGGTCTTGGGCGGGAAGAACTCGAAGCTGAAGACGGGCCGCCCGCCGCCGTAGATCTCGCTGATCCTCACGCCTCCACCTTCCGCTCCAGGATCTCCTCGAACTTGGTGCGGAAGGCCTCGGGCATCGCCTGCGTCCTCATCCCGTTCGCCTCGACGCACACGGTCGTCATGCGCGCGTCCACGCACACGCGACCGCCGATGCTGAAGACGTAGTGCAGTCCCAGGGAGGAGCGCCCCAGGCGAAAGGCCGTCACACGCACCGTCGGCGTGTCCCCGAAGCGCAAGGGGCTGCGGAAGTCAACGTCGGCGTGGACGAGCGGAAAGGCGATGTTCTGCTCCGAGAGCAGGTCGTAGTAGCGCTCACCGACATGCTCCTCCCACACCTGCTCGAAGACGTCGTGAACGTAGTCGTAGATGCGGGGGAAGTAGACGATGCCGGCCGGATCCACGTGCCCGAAGCGCACCTGGATGGCGGTCTCGTAGGCGTTCATTCGAAGAGCTCCGGCCAGGTGTCCCTCACGGTCGCGGCGGTCAGCTCCGCGAGGCACCCGATCAGCTCCTCGCCTTCATCCGCGCTGGCGGAGGCGGGATCGCCGCAGTAGGCACGCTCGGCGCCCGCCTCCCGGAAGCTGGTTGCACCTTCGCGCATCTTCTCCAACAGCCCCACGGAGACCTCGGGCAGGTCACCTCGCTCATCCTCGCGCACGCCCGAAGGATCCGCCGCCAGGACGATGCTCGACTCGTAGCGCCCGGCGTGGCAGTCGCCCCCGGCGAACTCCCCGCCGATGCTCTCGGCCCAGGCCCGGCGCGTGTTGTCGGCGAAGACGACCCGGGCCTCGCCCTCGACGCGGCCCGGATGGTCGAGCGCGACGCCGCGCAGGATCTCGACGTGCTCGGGCTCGAGATGGCCGTTCACGAACACGATCCGGCGCACGCCGTCCTGTTCCAGGGAGAGCACGATGTCCTCGAGGATCGCCCACAGGGTGCCCGGGCGTAGGCTGACCTTGCCGGCGAAGCCCTCGGTCCAGCGGGTGATTCCATACGGCACGGCCGGCAGAACCATGGTGCGGAGCCCGGCCTCATCGAGCAGGCTCGCGGCGCGGCGCGCCTGGGCCACGGCGATCGTGACATCGGTGTCCAGGGGCAGGTGCGGTCCGTGGGGCTCGGTGCTCCCGACCGGCAACAGCGCCACGGTGCCCTCACCGAACAGGGCCTCCGCCTCGGGCCAGGTTCGCTTCGCCAGGTCGGTCATCGTCGCCGGAGTATAGGGGCTGGCTACTTCAGCTGCGCCCGGGCGATCTTGCCCCGGTCGTTCTTGGGCAGCTCGTCGCGCCACTCGTACCAGCGCGGGTACTTGTAGGGGGCGAGGCGTTCCTTGAGGTGCGCGGTCAACGTCGCGGCCGTCTCCTCGTCGCCCGCGACGCCGGCCTCGGGCACGACGAAGGCCAGCGGCTTGACCATGCCGGCCTCGTCCTCGCGGCCGACGACGCAGACCTCCCGCACGGCCTCGTGGGAGAGCAGGGCGTTCTCGATCTCCAGGGGCGAGACCCAGATGCCGCTGACCTTGAGGAGGTCGTCGCTTCGACCCTCGTAGAAGAAGAGCCCTCCCTCCTCGCGACGGAAGATGTCGGCCGTCGTGCACCACTCGCCCTGGAAGGTCTCGCGGGACTTCTCCCGATCGCCCCAGTAGCACAGCGCCGTGGAGCCGCCGCGCACGCGCAGGCGACCGGGTTCGCCGTCGGGGACGTCCTCACCTTGCGGATCGACCACCTGCGCCTCGTAGCCGGGGACGATCCTGCCGAGGCTCCCGGGCACGACGTCGCCGGGGCGGTTGGAGATGTAGATGTGGAACATCTCCGCCGAGCCGATCCCGTCCAGGATCTCGACGCCGGTGCGCTCCATCCAACGCCGGTACAGCTCGGGCGGCAGCGCCTCTCCAGCCGAGAGGCAGACGCGCAGGCTCGAGAGGTCGACCGTGTCGCAGCGGGGCGAGGCCAGCATGTTGTTGAACATGGTGGGCACGCAGGTCAAGAGGCTCGGTCGGTAGCGCTCGATGTGATCGAAGAGTACGTCGGCGGTCGAGCGGTCGGGGAACAGCACCGCCGAGGCGCCGGCACGAAAGGGGAACATCAGGTTCGTCCCGGTCGCGTAGCCGAAGAACAGCTTGGGCACCGAGAGGCAGACGTCCCCCTCTTCGTAGCCGACCAGGCCCAGGGCGTAGTGCTCGGTGTTCCAGGCGAAGTCGGCGTGGGAGTGGACGCAGGCCTTGGGCTTGCCGGTGGACCCCGAGGTGAACAGCCAACCGGCGAGGTCGCCGGGGCCGGTGGGCTCGGTCTCGGCCTCGGGAGCGGTCGGGTCTTCCGCTTCCAGGGCGTCCTCCCAGGAGGTGAAGCCCCCCGTCTGCTCGCCCACGACCAGCACCTGTTCGCACCAGCGGGCCTGCTCGACCGCTCCCGCCAGCTCCCCGAGGGTGCTCTCGTGGGCGATGACGACGCGCGCCTTGGAGTAGGCGAGGTAGTGCTCGAGGTCGCCGCGTTTGAGGAGCGGGTTCACCATGGCGAAGACGGCCCCGGCGCGCAGGATGCCAAACCAGGCCTCGGCGAACTCGAAGCCGTCGGGGAGCAGGAGTAGCACGCGCTCCTCTGGGCGCACGCCCCGCCGGCGCAGGGCCGCGGCTGCCCGCCGGGAGCGGTCGACGAGCTCCGCGTAGGTCTTGGTCTGGTCGCCGCAGAGCAGCGCCGGCTTCTGCGCGCGCCCCGCCTCGAGGTTGTGGTCGAGGAAGTACTCGCAGAGGTTGAAGCGCTCCGGCCACGGCGGGAGGGCGGCGTGGAGGTCCTCGGACATCGTGCCAGAGGATAGGCGATCGGGCGGGTCCACGAGGGCGCCACGCCTGCCTCCGGCGACATTTCTTCTCGATTCCCCGGATCCCTCGGCGGGCGCTCCGGTTGCGCCGGTCGGACTGCGGACACGCCGCCTGGAGGTCCGCGGGGGCCCTCGGGGGCTCCCTTCCCCGGCTGCAAGCCGCGCGGTGCTACTCTGGTAGGTCCAGTCCGTCCGCGAGCGAGCCCGCTCACCCAAGACATCCTCCGAGAGGTCCCTTCCGATGAGCTCCACTTCCATCGTCCCGATCGTCTCCGCCGCCCTGGCCGGCACCGTCGCTGCCGTGGTCACCAGCGTCGTCCTCTCCACCGGAGAGGAGGGCGGCTCCCGTGTCGTCGACGGCGGGCCCGACCTGGACGCCTTGCGCGGAGAGGTCGAGGCCCTGCGGCTGGGCAATGAGGAGCTCGCCGGGCAGCTCGGTGAGCTGGAGATCTCGCTGGCCCTGGGTTCGCCTCGCGTCCCCGCGGACCTTCCCGATCTTGCCCAACTCCAGGAGCAGCTCGATCAGCTGATCGCGACCACGACCCAGGACGGCCCGGTCGTCGTCACGGCCCAACTGCGCTCGGGGGTCACGGCGGTCTTGGACGAGATCAAGCTGAAGGAGGATCAGGAGCGGGAGCGGCGGCGCCAGGAGGCCCGCGAGCGGCGCATGGACCAGCAGATGGACCGCCTCTCCGAGCGCCTCGGCCTCGACTCGGTCCAGGCCGGTGACATGCGCACCATCCTGGTCGAGCAGGACCTCAAGCGCGAGGAGCTCTTCGCGGCCGCCCGTGAGTTCGGCGGCCGCGACGAGGTCCAGGGTCTCATGCAGGGATTGCGGGAGGAGACCCTCCAGTCCCTGGCCCAGGTCCTGACTCCCGAGCAGCTCGAGCAGTACAGAGAGCAGTCCACGGACCGCGACCGCCCAGGCCGCGGGCGCGGCGCCCGCCGCGGCGGCGGCAACTGACCCTCGCCTCCACGCCCCCGAACCTGCGGCACACCATTCGCCCTCGCCGGCCCGTTGCCGCCAATCCACCGGCCGCAGGCACGAGTCGGTCCAGGGCGGAGCGGATGCCCTAACCTCAGAGCAGGGTCGCGGCGATCTCGTCCCACTCCTCGGCGAGGGGCGAAGTGCTGGGCGGGCGGCCAGAGCGGTCGTACCAGTAGCGGGCGTTGGAGAGGTCGCCCTCCTTGCGGTGCAGGTAGGCGTGGACCCAGGCGGCCTCGGGGCCCTCGATGGCCTGCACGGTGCGGTGGGCGGCGTCCCAATCGCCGCGCGCATCGAGGGCGAGGGCCGCGAGGGGACCGGAGACGGCGGGCGGCTCGCCACCCGCGGCCAAGGCCGCCTTGAACGCCTCGAGGTTCAAAGGCCCCCCTCGTCGGGAAGCAGCACCGTGGAGCCCACCGTCTCGCGGCCCTCCAGGGCGCGGTGGGCGTCGGCCGCCTCGCGCAAGGCGTAGCGCCGCTCCACCCGGCAGCGGAGCACGCCGGAGGCGAGCAGGCCTGCGAGCTCCTCGTAGCAGGCCACAAGGTCGGCGCGCGCGGCGGTGTAGTCCATCAGGGAGGGGCGGGTGATGGTCAGGGAACCGCGCGCCGCCAGCTCACCCAGGGAGAACTCAGGCACTGGCCCCGAGGACTGGCCGAAGCTGACCATCATCCCCAAGGGACGCAGGCAGTCGAGGGAGCGGGTGAAGGTGGCGGCGCCGACGGAGTCGTAGACGACGTCGACGCCCACCCCGTCGGTCAGCTCCCGCACGCGCTCGGCGAAGTCCTCGCGGGTGTAGACGATCGGTTGGTCACAGCCGTCCTCCGCGGCGCGCTCCGCCTTCTCCTCGCTCCCCACGGTCCCGAGCACGCGCGCGCCGAGGTGCTTGCCCCACTGACAGATGAGCGACCCGACGCCGCCGGCCGCCGCGTGGACGAGGATCGTCTGGCCGGACCGAACCGGGTAGGTTCGACGCAACAGGTAGTGCGCCGTGAGCCCCTTGAGGATCGACCCCGCCGCCAGCTCGTCGTCGATCCCCTCCGGCAGCCTCAGCAGCCGGTCGGCGGGCAGGACGCGCGCCTCGCTGTAGGCGCCCAGGGGCCGGCAGGCGTAGGCCACCCGGTCGCCGACGGCCACCTCGCTCACGCCGCTGCCGACCGCTTCGACCACACCCGCCGCCTCCACGCCCAGGACGAAGGGATGGGAGGGCGGCGGGTAGAGCGCCGTGCGGAAGTAGACGTCGATGTAGTTCAGCCCCACGGCCGTATGGCGCACGAGCGCCTCGCCAGGACCGGGCTCACCGGGCTCGCACGCCTCCCAACGCAGGACCTCGGGGCCGCCCGGTTCGTGTACTCGGATGCAGTGCATGGGCTCCTCGCCCCCCCGCGGGCCCTGGTCCACCGGATCGGGGAGGGGGCAGTATGATTGCGTATCGGGCCCTCCTCCGCCATGCGCCGCCCTCCCCTCCTCGTCGCCCTCTGCGCCCTCGCGGGCGCGTGCCCACTCTCCGCCCAGACGACCCTGGGAGAGTCTGCGGAGCTGGTACCGCTCAACCCCGATGACCAACACCAGCTCGGCCTGGCGGTCACCCTCGACGGCGACACCCTCGTCGTCGGCGCGCCCGAGGCGGGCGTCCTGTCGCGCGGCTGGCTGTACGCCTACCGCCACGACGGCACCGCCTGGCAGCTCGAGGAGAGATTCACGACCTTCGCTCCCCAAGGCCACCAGCTCGGCCGACGGCTCTCGCTCTTCGGCGACACGGTCATCGTCGGCGGGCGGGACAACGCCTACGCGTTCGTCCGCAACGGAACAGACTGGAGCCTGCAGGGCTACCTGCCCCACCCCCAGATCATCTCCCACTACGCGACCGACGTCTCGCTCTCGGGCGACGTCGCCGTGGTCTGCGAGAACAACCTCATCGCCAGCCGCGCCTGGATCTGGGAGCGCACCGGCAACTCCTGGGATCTCCTCGACCGCGTCGGCCCCGACCACGCGACCGCTCCCACCGGATTCGGCGTCAGCGCCGCCGTGTCGGGGGACGTGCTCGCCGTCGGAGCCCCCTTCGATCCCGATCTCGGCGCCCTCGCGGGCGCGGTCCACGTCTTCACGCGCAACGGTGACGCGTGGGTGCGGACGGCCAAGCTCCACGGCACGCCGGCCTTCGCCGGCCAGCGGTTCGGGTTCGAGGTCAGCATGGACCGCCGGACCGGGCCCACCAAGACCCTCGCCGTCGGGGCGGTCAACGCCGCCCATCCCTACGTGTTCGTCTTCCGGGGTAGCGGCGACGCCTGGGTCCAGGAGGCCGTGCTCTCCCCGCCCTACCCCCAGAGCGAGTTCGGCTTCGCCACCGACGTCAGCGGCGAGACCCTCGTCGTCGGAGCCAAGACGGCCTCACCGGAGGGGATCGAGACGGGCGTCGCCCTCGTCTACCGCCGCTGCGGGAGCAACTGGTTCCTGCAGGAGGAGCTGCGTGCGTCCGCGGCGAACGGCGGCGACGAGGTCGGCGCCGCCGTCACGATGAGCGGCGAGCGAGCGGTCGTCGGGGCGCCCAACCACGACGACACGCACGTGAACGAGGGCCGCGCCTTCGTCTTCGAGCTCGGCGACTCCCCGGTCGGGTCCACCTGCCACGGCGACGGCTCCACCCAACCGTGCCCGTGCGGCAACCGCTCGGCCGCCGGCCTGCGGCGCGGCTGCACGAACTCCATGGGCAGAGGCGCGCAGATCCTCTCCAATCTGGAGGTCGCCGTCTCGACCGACCTCTTGGCGGTGTTCGGCGCGGCGCTCACCCCCGCCCGGCCCGCCGTGCTCCTCGCCGGCGACACCGCAGCCCCGGCCGTCTTCGGTGACGGCCTGCTCTGCGTCGGCGGCCCGCTCACACGGTTGGGCATTCGCGTCCCCGGCGCAGAGGGCGATGCGGTCTGGGGACCGGGGCTCTCGGCCACGGGCGGGTGGACGCCCGGGGACCAACGTGCCCTCCAGGTCCTCTACCGCGACCCTCCCGGCCCCTGCGGCGCTGAGTCCAACCTCACCAACGCCCTCACCGTGACCTTCGCGCCCTGACGCCCGCTCAGAGCGCCCCGAGCCGCTCCGAGAACTCCCCGGCGGAGGAGAAACGCTCGCGGCGGTCGGTCATCAGGCCGCCGCGGATCACCTCCTCCAGGCCGTCGGGGAGCTCGAGACCGGGCGCGCACTCGGCGATCGTCGGCGGCTGCTTCGCCAGCTTGGCCTGGAAGACGTCCAGGAAGCTCGCCCCAGACCACGGAACGCAGCCGGCCACGAGCTCGAACAGCACGGTGGCGAGGTTGTAGATGTCCGACTGCACGTCCGGAGACTCCCCGCCGAACTGCTCGACCGGCGCGTAGTAGGGGGTCCCGATCAGGGCCGTCTTGTCCCCCAGGTGCTTGGCACTCCACAGTCCCGGGGTGATCCCGCCGTCGATCAACACCGGACCGGCGCCCCCGTCCTCGACGTGGATCGTGTAGGGCTTGATGTCACCGTGGACCTGCCCGGCGGCGTGGATCGCCCCGAGTCCCTCCAGCAGAGCGCCAGCGAGGGCGACCACGTCTTCGGCGGACATGCGCTCGTGGTCGTTGAGCCAGTCGCGCAGGGAGCGCTCGGGCGGGAAGGCCGTCGCGAGCACCAGGGTGCCGTCCTCCAGGGTCGTCACGCAGTCCACCGACAGCACCGCGGGAGCGTCGATGGCGCTCCACGCCTCCATCACCCCCGCGAAGTCGGCCGTCTGGTCCAGACCCCCGAACAGCGCCGCGGGGAAGACCTGCAGCTCGCGGACAGCGCCGTCTTCGGCGTCGTTGACCTCGAACGTGGCCGACATCCCGCCTTGGCGGTAGGAGCGGGTGATCTCCCAGCGGTCGCAGACGACCTTTCCGGGAGCGAGATCGAACAGGGACAGGCTGGTCTGGGGCATCGGAAGGGGTTCCTTGCTGGGGATCGCCCCGACCGCGGCGGTCGGGACGCTGGATGCGCGGGGCGCCGAGCTCGTCCGTTACGGCGGGGATCACCGCCGCGAGGGGCCGAGCCGGGGCCGCAACGATACTGAAGGCCGACGGAAACCGCGACCCGGCCGGGGGAGGGGGCGGGCTCAATAGCGACCCGCCGCCGCGGCGCCGTCACGCCAGGCGCCGCTCTCGCGCAGCTCGCTCATGTGGTCCGCGAACGCCTCCAGCTCCTCCGCACGGGTGTAGAAGTGCGGGGACACGCGGATCCCGGCGCCCGGTCGATGGTCGACGAGCATCCCGCGTTCGGCCAGGGCCGCGACGTAGGCTGCGCCGTCCTCCTGCTCGTGCAGGCCGATCGTGAGCGTGCCGCCCCTCCGGTTGGGGTCGGCCACGCTGTTCACCTCGAAGCCTCGCTCGAGCATCCGCGCGCGCAGACCCTCGGTGAGGGCCACCGAGTGAGCGCGGATGCGCTCCACGCCGGCCTCCAGGATCACCTCGTAGCCGGCGGTCGCCTGCAGGAGGGAGGCGACGGCGGGCGAACCGTGCAGGAAGCGCTCGATGCCCTCGGCATGGCGCTGCGGTCCGGTCTCGAAGGCGAAGGGGTCGGCGTGGGCCATCCAACCCGTGACGCGCGGCGCGAGGCGCTCGATGAGGTCGGGCCGCACGTAGAGGTACGCCGCTCCCGGGCCCCCGCAGAGCCACTTGACCGAGCCTCCGCAGACCATGTCGACCCCCAGCGCCGTGACGTCGAGAGGTACCGTCCCCAGGGACTGGTAGGTGTCGAGCAGGACGAGGGCGCCGACCTCCCTGGCGCGGGCGCAGATCGCCTCGGCGTCCTGCAGGTAGGAGGTCTTGAAGCACACGTGGCTGAGGGGAACGATCAGCGTCTCCTCGTCGATGGCCTCGACCATGCGCTCGGTGGGGACGTCGACCGATCCGCCTGGGACCTCGACGATGCGCGCGCCCTCGGCGCGCAGCGCCTCCCACACGTACATGTTCGTCGGGAAGTTCTGGTCGGAGTAGACGACCTTGTTCCGACGGCCGGAGAAGTCGAGGGCCGAGGCCACGATGCTCTGGATGACCGAGACGTTCTGGTGCATCGCGACCGTGCCCTCGGGAGCGTTCATGATGCGCCCGACGAGATCGCCGACGTCCACCGGCGCGGTCCACCAGCCCTCGGCCCAGGCGCGGACGCCGCGCTCGGCCCACTGGTCGGCGAACGCACCGAGCTTGTCGTACACGCCCCTGGGCATCGCCCCGAGGCTGTGGGTCACCAGGTAGGCGCAGCCCTCCAGGATCGGGAACCGATCACGCCAGTCTTCGGGCCGCAGTTCGTCGGTCATCAGGAAATCGAGAACTCGTCGGGTTCGCTCGGCGCGTCGGGGTCGATGCCGGTCAGGGCCTCGGGCGGGAGCACCAGCCGCTCTACCGGACGCCCGCCGATCAGGTGCTGCTCCACGATCTCCTCCACGTCCCCGACCGCCACGCGGGCGTACCAGACGCCTTCGGGGTAGACCACGAGCGTCGCGCCCGCCGCGCACTGGTCCAGGCAACCGGCCTTGTTCGCGCGAACGATGCGCTTGAGCCCGCGCTCGTGGATCGCGCGCTTGAAGGCGACGGCGACCTCCACCCCCCCGCGATCCGCGCAGCACCCGCGCGGATCGCCGGCGGCGCGCTCGTTGATGCAGATGAAGACGTGACGGGTGAAGGCTGCCATGGCGGGTCAGGCGTCGGAGGAAGAGAGCAGTTCCTTGGCGAGGATGAGCTTTTGGATCTCGCTCGTGCCCTCGTAGATGCGCAGGGCGCGCGCCTCGCGCAGGAGGCGCTCGACGACGGTGCCGCGGCGGACGCCGAGGCCGCCGTGGTGCTGGACGGCCCGGTCGCAGATCCACGAGGCGGTCTCGGTGGCGTAGAGCTTGGCCCGGGCGACCTCCGCGGTGGCCGGCCCGCCCTCGTCCACGGCGCTCGCCGCCGCCTCGACGAGCAGGCGCGCGGCCTCCAGGCGCGTGTCCATCTCGGCCAGCTCGAAGCGCAGGGCCTGGAAGGTCGCCAGCGGCCTCCCGAACTGCTCGCGCGAGCGTAGGTGGGCCGTCGATTCGCTCAGCGCGCGGCGAGCGAAGCCGGTGGCGGCGGCGGCGACCGAGGTACGGAAGCGTGCCAGGGTCGCAAGGGCCAGGGCGAGGCCGCCGCCCAAGTCCCCCAGGCGCGCGTCGTCGGCGACGACGACGCCGTCGAGTGAGAGGTCACCGATGGGATGGGGTGCGGTGACCTCGAAGCGTTCGACCGTGAGCCCGGGGGCGTCCGCCGGGACGAGGAACATGGTCAGACCGTCCTGCCCGCCGTCTCCGGGCTCGCCGCCGGTGCGCGCGAGGAGGGTGAAGAAGTCCGCGACGCCGGCGTTGGTGATGAACGCCTTCCCGCCGTCGAGGCGCCAACCGCCGTCGGTCTGGACGGCCTTCGTGGCGACCTCTCCCAGGCTGGACCCCGCGCCGTGCTCGGTGACGGCGAAGGCCGCGACGCGCTCGCCGCGGGCGACCACGCCCATGACCCGCGCCCGCAGCTCGTCGGAGCCTGCGCGGGCTAGGGGATAGGAGCCCAGGCCCTGCATCACGAAGGTCACGTCCAGGATCCCCGAGTGCGCCGCGAGCTCCGCGCGCAGGGCGCACAGGGCGCGCACGCTGACCTCGTCGGCACCGGCGAGCTCGCCCGCGTCGGCCCCGCCGAAGGCCGCCGGTACGGTCCAGGCCAGAAGCCCCGCCTCGGCCAACAGATCGACGCAGCGCCGCGCCGCGGCGTCCTCGCCGAGCCCCGTGAGCTCCACCTCGGCGCGCTCCCCCACGGCGCGCGCCTCCGCGATCAGTCGCTCGAGCATCCTTCCGCCTCCGCGGGCGCGTGGCCCGGCCAGTGCTGCACGAAGTCCGCCGAACGCTTCTCGACGAAGGCCTGATGGGACTCGGCGTAGTCGGGGTGGCCCATGCACTCCGCCTGAGCCCAGGCTTCCAGCTGCATGGCCGTCGAGAAATCGGTGTGCGCCTCCCGAGCGAGCATGCGCTTGGTCATGGCCAGCCCCAGGCTCGGTCCGCTCGCGAGGCGCTCGGCCCACTCCGCGGTCAACGCCTCGAGCTCCTCGGAAGCGACGACCCGGTTGTAGAGGCCGATCTCCCCGGCGCGCTCGGCGCTGATGAACTCACCGCCGAGCAAGAGCTCCTTGGCGTGGCCGAGGCCGACGATCCGCGGCAGGAGCCAGGCGGCGCCCATGTCGGCGCCGCACAGGCCGACCTTGGTGAACAGGAACGCGATCTTGGCGCTGTCGGCGGCCAGCCGCACGTCGCAGGCGCAGGCGATCACCGCCCCCGCCCCGCAGACCGTGCCGTTGAGGGAGGCGATGACCGGCTTCTCGAGGTCGTGGATGTTCTCCACCAGCTCGCAGGTCATGCGCGTGAAGGCGGCGATCTCCGCATCGCTCGCGTCCAACAGCTTCCCGATGATGTCCAGGACGTCGCCTCCCGAACAGAAGGCACGTCCCGTGCCGGTGACGACGACGGCGCGCACGCTGTCCCTCGAAGCCAGCGCCGCGAAGGTGTCGGTGAGCTCCCGGTAGGAGTCGAAGGTCAGGGCGTTGAGGCGCTCGGGGCGGTCGAGGCGGACGGTCGCGACACCGTCGGACTCGGAGTAGGCGAAGTGGCGGGTCTGCATCCACCGCATGATCCCAACTCCGCGCTCTCGCGGCCAGCCCGGTCAGGAGATCGCCGCGGTGGCCTCGATCTCCAGCAGCGCCCCCTCCTCGACCAGCCCGGCGACCTGCACCAGGGCCATGGCGGGGAAGTGGCGGCCCATGCACTCGCGCCAGGCGGCGCCCAGTGCCGGGAGGTTCGCGAGGTAGGCCTGCTTGTCGGTGACCATCACGAGCATGCGCGCGATGTCGTCCGGCTCGCCGCCCGCGGCCCTCACGACGGCCACGACGTTGGAGAGGGCCTGGGCGAACTGCGCCACGAAGTCCTCCTCTCCCACGAGCTGCTTGCGCTCGTCCCAGGCGACCTGGCCGGCGACGAACAGCAGCTTCGCTCCCGGCTCCACGAGGATTCCGTTGGCATAACCCGAGGGGGCGTCCCAGCCCTCGGGTTGGATGACCCGTCCGCTCATCGCACGACCTCCTTGGGCGTGTCCGTACCGTCGAGCTCCACGATGCGTCCGTGGTCGGAGCCGGCGATCAGCTCGCCCACCGCCTCGGCCACCTCGTCGACGGTCACGAGCCGGCCGCCGGGGTTCGCGCGCGCGAAGGTGCGCAGGACCAGCTTGACGCTCTTCCCGGAGCGCTCCGCGGCACGCTCGGCCGCGGCTTGGGTCAAGGGCGTGTCCACGTAGTGGGGACAGACCACGTTCAACCCGACGCCCGTGTGTTGCAGCTCCTCGACGGCCACGCGGGAGTAGCCGAGCAGGGCGTGCTTCGAGGCCGCGTAGGCGGCCGCGTAGGGGTAGCCGCGCAGGGCGGCCGAGGACGCCACGTTTACGACGCGGCCGAAGCCGCGCTCGACCATGGCCGGCACGAGCGCCTCGATCAGACGCCGCGCCCCGTGCAGGTTGGTCGCGAGGTGCCGCTCGTGGAGCTCGTCGAACGACTCGCCGGCCAGCGGCAAGAGCGGTGCGGTGAGCACGATCCCCGCGTTGTTCACCAGCCAGGAGATCGGTCCCACGCCCTCGGTGGCGGTGCGCGCTCTCTCGACCGCCTCACCGAGGGCGTCGGGGTCGGTCAGGTCGAAGGCCAGGGGCCAGGCGGTGCCGCCGCCGGCCTCGATCTCCTCGCAGACGCCGGCGCAGCGCGCCTCGTCCCGGCCGCAGACCACGATTGCGGCCCCTCCGGCCGCCAGGCGGCGCGCCACGCCGGCGCCGATCCCGCTGCTCGCCCCGCTCACCAGCGCTACGGTCCGCTCACCCATCACCGGCAGCCTATCGGGGTGGGGGTCGGGCTGGAAGCCCGGGCGGGCGGCGCCGACGCGCGGGAGTAGAATCCTCGGCCGTGACCTCCGCGAGCACCGGCGCTGTCCATCCCATCCCCCCCGCCCGCTGGCCCGACGCCGCCGAGGCCGCCGGGAGCGCACTCTTCAGCCCGCTCTCCATCGGGCCGCTGGAGAGCCGCACGAGGACCTGGGTGCCGGCCATGGTGCCCTGGCGGTGCAGCTCCGAGGGACTGGTGGGAGCGGACATCATCGACTGGTACGGACGCTTCGCCGACGGCAGGCCGGGCGTGCTCGTGGTCGAGGCCACCGGTATCCGCGACGTCCCCAGCGGGCCGCTGATGCGCATCGGCCACGAGCGGTTCGAGGCCGGACTGGCCGAGCTCGTGGCGGAGGTCCGCAAGCGCTCGGCGGGCGAGACCCTGGTCTTCCTCCAGCTGATCGACTTCCTCGCGGTCAAGCGCCGGCCTACCCGGGAGGACTACCTGCGGCGCTTCCTCACGATCACCGATCGCCACCGCGAGGGCCTGGAGCAGGGGGGGACGGACGAGGAAGTGCGGGAGGCCCTCCTGGCCCTGCCCCACGAGGAGCTGTGCGCCCTGCTCACCGAGCGCGAGGTGCGCGACTTGGAGATGGGCTACCGCGAGACGGTGAACGACACGCACCTACCACACATCGCGGACCTGCCGCGTCGTCTTCCGGGCCTGTTCGCGGATGCCGCGCAGCGGGCGCGCGCGGCGGGATTCGACGGCGTCGAGCTGCACCTCGCCCACGCCTACACGATGGCGTCGTTCCTCTCGCCCCGAAACCGCCGCACCGACGGCTACGGCGGCGACCGGCAGGGTCGCCACCGCCTGCCCCTGGAGGCCCTGTCCGCCGTGCGCGCGCGGGTCGGCGGCGACCTCGCCGTCGGCTGCCGCATCCTGGGCGACGAGGCGATCGAGGGCGGCGGCCGCATCGACGACGCCTGCGCTGCGGCCTGCGACCTCGCCGCGGGAGGCATGGACTGGATCTCGGTCTCCAAGGGCGGGAAGTTCGAGGACGCGCGCCAGCCGCGCGTCGGCGAGGCCGTCTACCCCTACACCGGTCCGAGCGGCCTGGAGTGCATGCCGACCGTGCGCGTGAGCGGCCCGCCGCCCTTCGGCCGCAACCTCCCCCTGGCCCGAGCAGTCCGCCGCGCCCTGCGGGCCGCCGGCCACGCGATCCCCGTCGTGGGCGCGGGGGGGATGAACTCCTTCGAGCTGTGCGAGCGTGCCCTCTCCGAGGGGGACTGCGACCTGGTCGGCGCCGCGCGCCAGTCCCTGGCCGATCCCGACTGGTGGCGCAAGATGGAGCTGGGCCTGGGCACCGACATCCGGCGCTGCGCCTACACGAACTACTGCGAGGGGCTCGACCAGAAGCACGCCCAGGTCACCTGCCGCTTGTGGGACCGGGACTTCTCCGCGCCCGACCCCGGCGGCGGGAAGCCTGCGCGCTCGTCCGACGGCAAGCGCAGACTCCTGCCCCCGCCCTGGGAGCGCGATGACTGAGCCCGCTTCCGATCGCGAGCGGTCCTCGGCACCGGCCGGCCTGAGCGAGAGCGTGCGCGCCTACCTCGCCGCCTCCTACCCGGCCAACCACGCCTACACCGTGAAGGGCGGCCGCTTGCGACCGGGGCGCAAGCTGCGCCGGCGGTGGCGCAAGATCGCGGCGCTCTACCCGGCGCCGCTCGCGAGCCTCGCGGACCTCTCGAGTAGCAAGGGGTACTTCGTTCTCGAGGCGGCCGGGCGCGAGGAGTGCGAACGCGCCTTGGGGATCGACGTCCACACCGACGACCTCGACGCGGCCGAATCGGTGCGCGCCCACCTGGCGCTCTCGCGGGCGAGGTTTCTGCCTCTGCGGCTCGCGGAGCTCGCGGAGCGCATCGACGAGCTGGGCGGTCGGTTCCAAACCGTGCTCTTGATCAACACCTACCCCTACCTCTACTTCGGGAGCCGCCGCAGCGAGCAGAGCTACCCCGACCACGACGAGCTCTTCGAGCTCCTGCGGTCGGTGTGCGCGGGGAGGCTGATCTTCAGCAATCGCGTGTCCCTCGAGCGCTGCCCGCGCCACATCCAGGAGCGCGCCCGCGCGCGCGGCTTGGAGGCGGGCTACACCGAGGAGGCGATCCGGCGCGCCGCCCGCTCCCGCTTCGAGCTGACCGAGCACGGACGGCTGTTGCGCGGCATCCCGCTGTGGACGCTGACGCCGCGCTGAGGCGCAGAGGGGCCTACTCGGCGACGTTCCCCGCGATCGCCAGGCGCCGGGCGGGCTCGCCGGGCACGTCGGTGGCGAAGCGCACCTGCCCCCGGATGTAGCCGCGATGGCCGCCGCTCGCGCCGGTGAGCACGAGGGTGTAGCCGCCCTCCGGGGCCGGCCTCGAGGTCACGGTCATCCCCGGCGGCTGGGCGTTGTCCACGCCCAGATCCAACAGCGCGAAGGGCTGGCCGCTGGCCCGGCTCAGGTGCACCTCATAGCGGAACTCGGCTCCGGGGGTGACCTTCCCCACGGCGAACATGGTCTTGTCGGTGCGCAGGTCCCCGAACACCCGGGCGTGGGCGTTGAAGCGCACTTCGTGGACGACCTCCTCGTCGCCGGGGGGAACGCGGCCGCGGACGCGGGCGGTGATGTTGCCGACGACCTGGCCCCAGGGCGCCTTGGCGCCCAGGGTGACCTCCACCGTGCGCGGGCCGGGATTGGTGTCGTCGACGATGGCGACGTCGACGTGCGGGTTGGTGCACTCGATCGACTCGATGACGAACGAGGGATCCTCGCAGGTCAACGTCGCGCGGCGCTCGTGTTCGCGCCCCATCTCGACCTCGCCGAAGTAGACCAGCTGCGGCTGGACGCGCACGAAGGGGCGCACGGTGCAGGTGGCGAGCAGGCGGTGGAACCCGCCATCGAAGGCGGTGGAGTACACGGTCAGGCCCTTGGTCTGCTTCCCCCGCCCCAGGGGCTCCCACTCCAGCTCCAACCCCGCACCCTCACCGGGCTCGAAGCGCTGCTTGGGGAGGCTCGTCGTCATGCAGCCGCAGGAAGCCTTGACCTTGGTGATGACGACCGCCTCGCTCCCGACGATCTCGAAGGGGTAGGTGCAGAGCAACGTCTGGGTGTCGGAGACCTCCCCGAAGTCGTGCTGCTCGCTGGCGAAGCGCACGGCCTGCCCCTCGACCCACTCGGGGTCGACAGCTCGCGCTCGCTCCCCGCCCCCTCCCGCCCGGACCGCGAGGGGCGCCGCCGGGTCGGTCGCGCTCGGCCCTCCTCCCTCGGCTCGGGGAGCCGACCGATCGGGCTGGAGCGGGGCTTTGCCGCCGCCCTCGCCGCAAGCGGGGAAGGCGGAGACGACCAGGGCCGCGAGGAGGAATCCCAGGAGCGAGCGCATGCCAGAGTTTCGGCCAAGCGTGGCCGCCAGCGCCAGCCGGATTCGGCCCACGTCTCCTCGCGCCGCGCCGCGTTCGGGGGCCGGGCGCCTCGCGAGCGGGGTTCGACGGCCGCTTATATTTGCATTCATGCGCATTTATGCTATGAAGAGCCGGTCGTGAACAGCCGTCCTCGCGATCTCCGCCGCCTGTTCCGGCCCCGGTGGTTTCGCGCCCTGGGCGACCCCACACGCCTGGCGATCCTGGGTCGCCTGGTCTCCCTCGGGGAGCCGTCCACGGTCTCGGAGACCGCGAGCTGCTGCGGCGTCCACCTCTCCGGCGTCTCGCGCCACCTCGCCGTCCTGCGGGACGCGGGGATGGTGACCGCGCGGCGCCGGGGCCGAGAGGTCTACTACGAGTTCGACCGCGACAAGGTGACCCGCACCCTGCGGGACCTCGCTGACGCCCTCGACGCCCATGACCGGCGCCCTTCCTCTCCGCCGCCCTCCACGACCGACAAGCAGTGACGATGACGAACGAGGAGTCGATCCACGACACGGTCTCGGCCGCCTACGCCTCCGCCCTGGAGCGCACCCGGGGCGGCGCGTGCCCGACCACGGCCACCTTGGTGTCGGGCCTGACCGACCTCGCCGGCTACCGGGAGGAGCGCGGGCGCCACGCCGAGGCCGCCGCGAGCTCGTTCGGCTGCGGCCACCCGCTCTCCTTCGCGAGCGTCGGAGAGGGTGACACCGTGCTCGACCTGGGGTGCGGCGCGGGGCTGGACCTGTTGATCGCCGCCGAGAAGGTCGGGCCGACCGGGAAGGTGATCGGCGTCGACATGACCACGGCCATGGTCGAAGAGGCGCGCGCCCACGCCGAGGGGGCCGGGTTCGCCGACCGCGTGGAGGTGCGCGAGGGCCTGATCGAGGAGCTCCCCGTCGAGGACGGGTGCGTGGACCACGTGATCTCCAACTGCGTCATCAACCTCTCACCGGACAAGGAGCGCGTGTTCGCCGAGCTGGCCCGGGTCCTCGCTGCGGGCGGGCGCTTCGCGATCTCCGACCTGGTCGTCGAGCGCCTGCCCAGTTGGATCCGCATGGTTCCCCAGGCCTACGCCGCCTGCGTCAGCGGGGCGATCGGCGAGGAGGCCTACCTCGCGGGCCTGCGGGCGGCCGGCCTGGAAGACGTCACGGTGATCGACCGTCTCGTCTACACCGTCGAGCAGATCGAGGCGCTGGGCGGCGAGCTCCTCGAGCGCGTCCCCGTCCCGCGCATGGTCGTCCGCATGGGCCTGAAGTCCGTCGCCGGGCAGGTCTGGAGCGCCCGCATCACCGGCCGGCGGCCGTAGGCGGGCGCCTTCGAGGGGCCGCGCGGGTCCGTCACCAGCGCGGCTGGGAGAGCTGCTCGCTCCATGCGCCCCAGTGGGCGCCGAGCGCCGCCACGCGCTGGGGGTGATCGGCCGCGAGGTCTGTCGTCTCCCCCGGGTCGATCCCCAGGTCGAAGAGGAGCGTCGGACCGTTCCCCTTGCGGACGAGCTTCCAGTCCCCGCTCCGGATCGCCAGGTTGTCCCCGCGCCTCCAGAGCAGCACGTCGTGCGGTCGCCCGGCACGCCGACCGGCCAGGAACGGCACGAGGTCCACGCCGTCGAGGTTCGCGGGCGCTTCCTCGGCTCCCGCCGCAGCGAGGGCCGTGGCGAAGACATCGAGGGTGCTGACCGGCAGGTCGTAGATCGCGCCGGCAGGCAGGCGCTCGGGCCAACGCACCAGGAAGGGGATGCGGATCCCGCCCTCGAAGGGCGAGCCCTTGCGGCCGCGGAGCGAGCCGTTGTCCGACGCGTTGTTCGTGGCGCCGCCGTTGTCGTTGAGGAAGAACAGCACGGTGTTCCGCTCCAAGTCGAGCTCGCGCAACCTCTCGAGGACGGCGCCCACGGCCCGATCGAGGGAGCGGGTCATCGCCAACAGCTTGCGGCGCTTGGGCTTCGCCCCCTCCGCCACGGCCTCCAGGTCTGCTTCGGTGGCGTGCATCGGCGTGTGCACGGCGTTGAACGAGAGGTAGAGGAAGAACGGGCGCTCGGCGTGCTCGGTGATGTACGCCGCGGCCTGCGCGCCAAGCTCGTCGGTCATGTAGTCGAACTCCTCGGCCACCGGCTCGCGGTCGCGCAGCAGGCGATTGAGGCGCGTCCCCTCGATCGCTCGATAGCTGCGGGCGCCCTGCAGGAACCCGTAGTAGTCGTCGAAACCGCGAGAGAGCGGGTGGAAGTGCGGCGCATAGCCCAGGTGCCACTTGCCCAAGGCGATCGTCCGGTAGCCCACGGCGCGCAGGGCGTCGGCCAGGGTGACCTCCTCCACCGGCAGGCCGTTCGTCTCGCTGTAGGCGGGCGGGATGTTGCGGTCGTGGCCGAAGCGCTGCTGGTAGCGACCGGTCAACAGCCCGGCGCGCGAGGGGCTGCAGACCGAGGCGCTCACGTAGCCGTTCGTGCAGCGCACGCCGCCCGCGGCGATCGAGTCGATGTGGGGGGTGGCCGCCTCCCCGCTTCCCTGGAAGGAGAAGTCCGCGTAGCCCGCGTCGTCGGAGAGGATCACGATCACGTTCGGCGGGCGCTGGCCGACCGGGTCCGGACCGTGCGACCACGGCGAGGCGCTCGCGGCGCCTTGCAGGACGACCGCGAGAGCGAGAGCGCGGGCCGCGCGATCAGCGGCTCTCCAGGTTCCTCGCTCGCTCATCAAGCTCCTCCAGGCGTAGGCGTACGCTCACGACGAAGGGACTCTCGCCCGCCACCCAATGGCCGTAGGTCGTGGTCACGAAGGTACCGTCGGGGAGCAGCTCCACACCCGGATAGGCGCAGTCCCAGCGGTGGTGGTTGTCCATCAGCCGCACGCGGTACTGGCCCTGGGTTCCCTCGACGATGTCTGCGTAGGTCCCCACCCAACCAACCCAGTCACCCTTGGTCGGGCTCTCGTGGGTCGTGTCCCGAAACGAGAGGAACAGCCGGCCGTCGGGAGCGTAGCGGCCGGTGTGGCGGTCTCCAGTCAGGGAGGCCGGGAGCTCTCGTGGCGCACTCCAGGTGTGCGCTTCATCGTCGGAGAACATCACGTGGGAGTTCTTCCTGCGGCGGTTCTCGCGCAACAAGACCGCCATCTGCTTGCCGTCGGGCGAACGCACGAGCCCCGGCTCGCAGAGGTGGATCCCCTCGTCGGCGAAGAGCTCCCGCGGTTCGCTCCAGGTCAGGCCGCCGTCGGACGAGCGGATCTGGAACAGGCGCATGAACCCGTCGGTCTTCCCGCCGCCGCGCAAGAAACGGCCGTCGTCGTGGAACATCGCCAGGTAGTCACCGTCGGCGAGGCGCTCGACGCATCCCATGGCCACGATCCCGCCGTAGTCGCCGATGGGCTCCAGCTCGGACCAGCTCTCGCCGTCGTCCTCGGAGACGGCCATGCGGATCGGGTAGAGCCCCGAGAAGAGAATCAGGCGCTTGGTTCCCTCGCGATCGACGACGCGGTGGATGGTGGGCGTCTCCTTGCTCGTCGCCCAGCTCTGGGGCACCGCCAGCCGCTCCGACCAGGTCCGGCCCCCGTCGCTGCTGCGCTTCATCATGATCGGCCCGCGCCCGTGTCCCTTGGGGTACACGGCGATCATCGTCGCGCCGTCCTCCAACAGGACGGTCGTGGGGTGCCCGAGGTACTGGCCCTCCTCACGATCGACGACGACCTGGCGCTCGCTCTCGTCGGCGAGATCGATGAGCGGGATGGAGTAGCCGCGGGAGACCGGCGGGGGCGGGTCCTCGACCTCGCCGCCAAAGCGCGGGTTGCGCTCGACGGGCACGGGCGCCCCCACCGACTCGCGCCAGCTCACGAGTCGGGCGCGCAGGGCCGCGGCGCGCTCGGGCATGGCGGCGGCCAGGTCCTCGCTCTCGCCGGGATCGTCCTGGAGGTCGAAGAGCTCGGTTCGACCGTCCTCGAAGAACTCCAGGAGCTTGTAGCGACCGGCGCGGACAGCCCCGGACGGCGTCGTCCGCCAGCGACCCTGGTTCGCCGCGTAGGCCTCGAGGTAGACGGGAAAGTGCCAGAAGATCGCCTCGCGCTCCAGCCCCGCCGCGCCCTCCAGCAGACCCGCCAGGCTCTCACCGTCGAGGGCGGCCCCCTCGGGCGCCTCGACGCCCGCCAGCTCGAGGAAGGTGGGGTAGACGTCGACGCCGATCACCGGGACGTCGCAAGTCGAACCCGACTCGATCCTCCCGGGCCAGCGCGCGATCAGCGGCTCGCGGATGCCCCCCTCGTACAGCATGCCCTTGGAACCGCGCAGGGGACTGCGCGCGGTGTACTTCGCGTGGCCGCCGTTGTCCGAGAACAGCAAGACCAGCGTCTGTTCGGCCAGCCCAAGCGCGTCGAGGCCGTCGAGCAGGCGACCGACGTTCGCGTCCAGCGCCTCGATCATCGCCGCGTAGCGCGGGTGACCCCCCTCACCGCCCGCCGCCTCGCGCGCCGCGGCCGCGAGCTCGTGGCGCTCGATCGCCTCGGCCGGGGCCTGGACCGGCGTGTGCACGGCGAAGTGGGAGAGATAGAGGAAGAACGGCTCCTCGCGGTGGGCGCGTACGAACTCCAGAGCTTCGTCCGTCAGCCGGTCGGTCAGGTACTCGCCGTCGGGCCCGTCGGGGAGCCGCGGATGGCCGTAGGGGCTGAAGTAGGTGGCCGGGTGCCCCTTGCGATCCCCGCCGAAGCTCACGTCGAAGCCCTGGCTGCGCGGGTCGTCACCGAGGTGCCACTTGCCCACGCAGGCGGAGGCGTAGCCCGCCTCGCCGAGGGCCTCGGCCAGGGTCACGACGCCATCGGGCAGCACCTTGGTGTTGGGGGTGGGCACGAGCCGCCGGTAGGCGGCCTTTCCGCGCGCGGAGCTGTTCACCGTGTACACGCCGTGGCGCGGCGAGTACTGGCCCGAAACCAAGCAGGCGCGGGTCGGCGCGCAGTTGGGCGCGTTGGCGTAGGCGGCGGTGAAGCGCATGCCCTCGGCAGCCATGCGGTCGATGCGCGGCGTCTGGTACGGTGCGCTCCCGTAACAGCCGACGTCCCCCCAACCGAGGTCATCGAGCAGGATGAAGACGAAGTTGGGACGCTCCTGCGCGGCCCGAGCCCCGGCCGCCGCGGCGACCAAGCAGGATAGGAGCAGCGCCAGCCTGGAAGGGGTGAAGCTCATCGGTGGCCCGGCTCGCAGGGACGGCGGGACGGCGGGCCATCCTACACGCCCGCGCGACCGGGCGCAGGCGGCGGCCGATCGGGGAGGGTCCGATCAGCGGCCGGAGCCCGAGTCGTTCTGCCCGCCGCCGCCGCGACCGCCACGGCCGCTGCCGAAGCGTCCCCAGGCGGCGCTCTGGTCGGCCTGGTAGGTCTCGAGCTGCTGGGGCGTCAGGACTTCGGCGAGGGACGCGTTCGTCTTGTCCCGAAGCTCCGTCATCGCGCTGCGCGCGCTGGCCCAGTCTCCCGACTCCCGCATGACGGTCCGCAGCTCGTCACGAGCCAGGGATTCCTCGGTCAGGACCACCCTCATCCGCCCCGACTGGTAGGTGTCGAGCCCGAGCTTGATGGAGAGCTCCTCCATGCGCTGGTCCATGCGCTCCTCGGCGCGCAGGCGACGCTCCTCGGCGCGCTCGGCCTCCTCCGCGGCCCGGATGTCCTGCAGGGCGAGGCCGACGCTCTCGCGCCACTCCGGCGGCATCGGCGCATCGGGGTCGGCGAGAGCAGCCACGACCGCGCGCAGGCGCTCGTCGGTCTCGCGCTGCTCTTCGGTCGCCTCGAGGGGAGCGGCGCTGCGGACTGCGGCGGGCGGCGGCGCCTGCTCGAGGTCGAACACGCGGCGGCTGAGCACCTCGTTCTCCTCCTGCAAGGACGCGATCATCCGCTCCAGGTCCGCACCGCCGTCGTCGAGGACCACGGGCTCGGAGGTGTCGGAAGCGGGGGAACCGCCGATGGCGGTCGAGAGCATGGCTCCCGCGGCGCCGGCCACGAGGCCGACCAGGATCGTCGGAAGGAGCTGGGTCTTCATGGTTGCCTCGGCCCTACTCGTCGTGGTCGCTGAGCGCGACCTTCCAGGTGAACGTGCCCTCGCGGACGATCGACATCGTCATCGACGACTCGCCCCGCGAGCGCTCCATGTTGCGCTCGGTCCCGATGGTGCCTTCGATCTCGCCCATGACCGGGCGACCGAGCTCACGGGAGAAGGCGATGCGGCCCTCGAGCTCGATCTCGTAGGTGCTCTCGAGCAAGGAGGAGGACCCGGGAACGCGGGCGAGGAGGTCGTCGTCGCGCCGCCCCCGGAACTCGGGCTCGGGGAGGTCACCGGACGCCTCGAGCTCGACCTCGATCACGACGCAGGTCTCGCCGTCCACGTCCTCCTCCAGCGCCGTGAGGGTCGCCTGGCCTTCCCACTCGGCCTGCCGGAACACGGTGCTCGTCGAGCCGCCGCCCATCCGGCCACGCCCGCGACCGCCGCGACCGCGCCGGCCCTCGCCGCCCCCGTCGTCCTCGCGCTCGGGCTCGGAGAACAGGGCCGCGTCCAGATCCAGGGAGAGGGCGCGCAGGACGCCCTCGGGCTCGAGGTCCCAGCTGTCGCCCTCGTCGACCTCGTCCTCGGGGAGGAAGGCGTCCAGAGCCAGGGTCAAGGCGTGGCCCTCGAGCAGCGCGTCGTCGTCGGGCTCGTCCCCCTCGACGACCTCGGCGACCACGTCGCCGTCGTCGTCGACGGACAGCTCGAGGGTCACCTCCGAGAGGGGGCACTCGAGCTCGGACTCGAAGACTTCCTCGCCGCGCTCCCGTTCGCTGGTGCCCTCGACCAGCTCGAAGGTGCGGCGCACGAGGACCGGAGCGCCGTCGCGCCGCTCGGCCACCTCGTCGATCTGCACGACGGTCCGCACCTCCTCGCTGCCGCCGCCGCCTCGACCGAAGGGCGCGTCGACGGGTTCGCCGTCGCGGGTCATCGAGAAGTCGGTCGTCTCCATCGTGTAGACCGTCTCGGTCTCGATGCGCACGGCATCGAACTTTCCGTAGTCGGTCGCGACCGGCGTGCCGGAGAGGGAGAGGAGGAGGACGGCGGGGGTCAGGGCTCGCATCATGGCTGGTCCGGCGGGGAGAAGCCGCGCGGGGCGGCATGGGGCCTGTGGGCGTGGCATTGTCGCAACGCCGCGCGCGGGGCGAACCTCCGGGAGACGCAATTGCAGGACTCTTACGCGGGGGCTAGGGCAGGCTCTTCAGCAGCGCCTGCACCTCGAGTCGCATCTCGGCGCTGAGGTCCAGGCCGAGGGCGCGCTCGAGATCGGCCCGGGCCGCCTCGTGCCTGCCGCTGCTCGCCCGGGAACGACCGCGTGCCAGCCAGGCCGACGCCGGATCCCCCCGCGCCGCCAGCGCCCCCTCGAAGGCCGCCTCCGCCTCCTCCGATCGACCCAGGGAGTCGAGGGCCAGGGCGCGCTGGAGGTGGGCGAAGGCGTCCGCCGCCGAGAGGGCCAGCACGCCCTCCGCCGCGGCGAGGGCCTCCGCGTGGCGGCCGAGAGCGCCGAGGACCCCGGCCCGGCGCGAGCGCGCGGGGAGGAAGTCTGGCGCCAGAGCGAGGCACGCGTCCAGGGCGACGAGGGCCTGGGCGTCTCGTCCCAAGGCGGCCAGGAGATCCCCCAGGCCGAAGTGCGCCCGCCAGGCGTCGGGTAGCAGCTCGAGGCCCTGGCGATAGCGGTCTACCGCCTCTCCCCCGCGGCCCACGGCGCGCAGCATGTTGCCGAGGTTGAACAGCGCCTCGGGGAATCGCGGTCGGGCCGCGACCGCGCGCTCGAAGTGGTCGGCGGCCTCGGCGTAGCGGCCCTGCCGGCCAAGGACCACGCCGAGATCGTGGTGGGCGCGAGCGTAGGCCGGATCGAGCTCCACCGCCCGCCGGAGACACTCGATGCCGCGCTCGACGGCGCCCTGCCCGACCAGGGCGCTCCCCAGGCCGAACTGGGCCTCGGCCATGTCGCCGGCGACGGCCACGGCCCGCTCCAACAGGGCGACGCCCTCCACCGTCCGCCCGCGGGAGACGAGCAGGTTGCCGAGGTTCACCAGGGCGTCGGCCGAGTCCGGATCGGCCGCCAGCGCCCGCTCGTACTCGGCGATCGCCTCGGGGAAGCGGCCGGCGGCGGTGTGGACGTGGGCGAGCTGCAGGTGCGCCCGCGCTCCGCCTCCCCCGCGGCTCTGCAGGATCTCCAGGTAGCGCCGGGCGTCCTCGGGATGGTCGTCGGCGAAGTGGTCGGCCACCAGCGCCAGGGGAGGATCGGTGAACAGGTTGTTCCAGCGACCCTCGAAGGGCACCGAGTTCTCCTGGCGCTCCCGCGGCGTGGCGCCGAGCAGGCCCACGTCCTCGAGCAGCGTGTCAGCGCCCACCGGGCCGCGATAGATGGCCGCCAGGTCGCCCTCGGCGTCCAGCAGGTAGCTGGTGGGGACCGCGAACGTCGGGAAGAGCTGGAAGAGGAACTGCTCGAGCAGCTCCAGCTTGGCCAAGGACTCCTCGGTCGCGACCGCGCCGTGGAAGGGGTAGGAGAGCTCGGCCAGCTTGCGCCGCGCGTCCTGCGGCCCGGTCGTCTCGTCGACCCCCAAGCCGTCGACGGACAGGCTCAGGATGTCCAGGCCCGCCGCTCGCAGGTCGGCCTCGCGGGCGGTGAACTCGCCGAGCTCGCCTACGCACGGCGCGCACCAGGACGCCCAGAGGTTGATCAACAACGGACCGTCCGCCTCGATCCGCCGCGGCGGGGCGCCGTCGTAGTCGGTGTAGTCCAGGATCGGCGCGGGGATGCGGAAGGGCAGGAACACGCGGGCCGCGTCGGTCCTTTGGGCAACGGGCTGTTCGGATGCCGCGAGGGCGAGCTCCGCGGAGCGGGCGGGCTTGCGCTCGGCGTTCTGCGAGCCCTCCACGAGCAGGAACCGTCCGCCCGCTTCCACGCCTCCGAACTCCTCACGCCCGCCCCCGGGCCAGCGCACCACGACGCCTTCGATGCGCGCGGCCGCGCCCAGCCCGAAGTGCAGCCACTTGCTCGACTGGGACAGGAACCCGTGCCCGGCGTACAGCGTCCGCTTGAGCACAACCTCCTCGCCCGCCAGCCGGACCTCCACGCGCGCGCCGATCCCGTCGCTGTTCGATCGCACCCCGCGCAGGCGCAGCGCCACCCAGGCGTGCTCGGTCTCCGATTGGTTGACCATCAACCGCAGGCGTGGGCCGTTGCGGTTGCGCAACCACAGGTCCAGGTCCCCGTCGTGGTCCCAGTCCACCAGGCCTAGGGCTCGCGCGTCGTCGGCGAAGTCCAGTCCTGTCGCGGCGGAGGCGTTCGCGAAGCGCTCACCGCGGCAGTTGAGGAACACGCAGTTCTTCTCGTTCCCGCTCCAGGAGCGCCCCCGGCTGACGAGGAGGTTGATCGCCTTCCAACCGTCGAGGTACTCGTTCAGCTCCCGCCGGGTCGGGTCCGCCACCGGAGAGCGCGACACCACGTGCCGCCAGAAGAAGCTTCACAAGTCGTCGGCGCTGTCCATGGTGATGTGGCCGTTGGCGACCAGCAGGTCCTCCCAGCCGTCGTTGTCCAAGTCGGCGAAGCTCGACGCCCAGGCCCAGCGGCCCATGATGACGGCCTCGCCGACGCTGACGTCGACGAACCTCCCCTCGCCGGTGTTGGCGAAGAGCGTGTTGCCACGCGCCATGCGCTGCAGGCCGGCGGTGGCCTCGTCGTCGTGCTCGTTCTCGTCCTGGAAGCGCCGCTGGAAGGTCACTCGGTTCCCCGCCGCCGAGAACATATTGCTGACGTAGACGTCCATGAACCCGTTGCGGTCGTAGTCGCCCCAGGCCACCGACATGCCCGAGGCGATGTCCTCGACGCCCGCCTCCGGAGCTACGTCCAAGAAGCGCCCGCGGCCGTCGTTCTGATACAGGCAGTTGCGCCCGTAGTCGTTGGCGACGTACAGGTCCAGATCCCCGTCCTCGTCGTAGTCCTCCCAGACCGCGGCGAAGCTGAAGCGGGTGTTGTGCTCTCCGAGGCCGACCTGTTCTGTCACGTCGACGAACTGGAACTCGCCCTCGTTGCGCCAGAAGCTGTTCGGCTCGCCGTTGTTCGCGTCGTGGTAGGGGTAGGCCCCGACCTGCAGGCTCTCGGGGTGCGAGTCGTAGGCGCACAGGTACAGGTCGAGGTCACCGTCCTCGTCGGGGTCGGCGGCGGAGATCGACATCGGCCCGTTCCCCGCCCGCTCGCGGGCCCGGATGGTGAACACGCCCTCTCCGTCGTTCTCACAGAGCAACAACAGCGGGCGCGTGGCGACGACGAGGTCCTCGTCGGCGTCTCCGTCGAGATCGACGAGGAGCGCCGCGGAGGAGAGCTCCAAGAAATCGACCCCGGCCGCGGCCGAGACCTCGTCGAGGGTCCCGTCGGGGTTCTGCACGTAGAGCCGATTGGGGAGACCGCCGGAATCGCAGGCGTAGAGGTCCTCGAGGCCGTCCCCGTTCACGTCGCCCAGAGCCAGGCCGCTGTGGCCGGCTATCGACATGTTCATCAGCTCGCTGATCCGCGTCAGCCAGTGGTTCAGGCCCGGCAGCTCCTTCTGCGCATAGGCGGCGTTGCCGCCCAGGACGGACTCGGTGCAGTCGAGGAACAAGGGCCCGCGAGCCGCGCGAAGCTGCACCTCCTCGTACGCCTCGACCCCGATCCACAGCAGCAGCGGCGCCTCGTCCGTGCCCGCCGGCGGCATCCTCCAGCGACAGGTCCAGGTGGCGTTGGTCTGGAGGATCCCCGCCGCCAGTTCACCGGAGACCTCCAGAAAGGTGCGGGTCTCGAACTCGCCCTCCCCCTCACTGACCGTGAAGGGCTTGAACTTGGCGTGTCGGTGCTCGGCGCCGGCGTGCGGCGCGAGGAGCTCGGCGAGGGCCTCGCGCAGGCCCGCCGCTCCACGGACTTCGGAGGCCTCACGGTCCAGGGCGAGGCCGGCCGCGGGACGCAGGACCCGCGCGGCGGCGTCGTCCCGCACCGCCGCGAGGGACGCCGGGCGCAGGCGCCCGCTGGCGAACTCCGGCGCCACCAGGGCGTCGAGAGCCCGCGGCGTCAGCTCCTTTGGGACCTCCAGGAGGTGGGCGAGGGCCTTCAGCTGGGCGCCGCTGCGCGTGTGGAGCACCTCGGTGCGCCAGTCGTCCGCCTCTGGGTCGGCCTTGTCGGCGAGCACCTCCACGAGGGTCTGCTCCCGCTCTCGCGGCGCCTCCTCGCCGGCCTGCTCGGGCTTCACGGCCGGCCGGGCCGGATCGGACGTCCGCTCCGGCCCGGCTCCCTGCTCCCCGACGTCCCCGCCCCCGTCGCCTCCTCCGCAGCCCGCCGCGAGGACGAACGATGAGGCGCAGGTGGCGATGAATGAGGATGCCTGGCGCATGAGCTCGCGACCGGCCGCCCGGCGCTCGCCCGGGGGGGAGCGTCTCAGCGCGGCGCGGGGCGGAGGTCAGAGTGGACGCCTCCCGCCCGGACCTGTCAATACGCCCGGCGGCGCCCCGAGCGTCACGGGGAGAAGGTGCCGCTCAAGGCGTCGGAGAGGTTGAAGCCGCTCTGGCCCGCGGGGATGTCCCGGTACCAGAACTGGAAGCTCCAGCGTGAGCCGGGCGTGATGCGGCCGGCGGGTTGGGGCGGGTCGTCGAGGTCGAGCGCCCACGCGGCCGCGCCCGCGGATCCGGTGTTGGCGATGCCCAAGCGGAACGCCGTCCCGCCCACACACCGGAAGCCGTCGCCGAAGGGCACGTCGATGCTCTGGGTGCCGTAGTAGAACAGGCCGAAGTGGGCCGGTGGGCATCCCGTCACGCGCAGGGAGAAGTCGTTCGCTGCCACGCTCAACGAGCCGGAGTGATCCAGCACGGCGCCGCCGCCCGCGGAGTTGGGCGCGGCCGTGCAGTAGCGCTCGGTCAACACCAATGCGCCCGAGTACACCTCGGCGCGGCCGGGGCGCGACTGGGCCGCGTCGTCCTCGCAGGCGCCGAACACGAACTCGTTCACGCCGTCGCCGTCGAGGTCGGAGAGCACATCGAGGCCGACGCCGAACTGGTCGTCGGCGCTGCTGCCCGAGAACGTCACGACCACCGCTCCGTCGCGGCCGGAGAACAACCGCGCGTAGCCGGGCAGTCCCGTCGGCGCGAGGCCGAGGCTCACGGCCCGAGGCGCTCCCACCAGGAAGTCGGCGTGGCCGTCGCCGGTCAGGTCTCCCGCGCCTCGAACCACGAAGCCGAACTGATCGTGCGGGGCGTCTCCGGAGAGCTGCAGGAGGACCGAACCGTCCCGGCCGGAGCGCACCTGCACGTACCCCGGTCCGGTCTGAGAGCCGGTGAGCTGGCTCTGGATCGCGCCGATCAACAGGTCGTCGAAGCCGTCCGCGTCGACGTCACCGGCGCCGTCCACCGCGTGCCCGAACCAGTCGTCGGGGGCTAGGCCGACCCAGTGGTACAGGCGCTGGCCGGTGGCGCCGGAGAAGACCGAGGCGGAGCCCGAGAACGTGCCCGCTTCGTCGTCCTGCGGCGCACCCCCGATCACGTCCACGACGCCGTCTCCGTCCACGTCGCCCGCCGGGGCGCTCGCCCAGCCGAAGGCCTCGCCGACGTCGTCGCCGTCGAAGACGGCCAGGAGGGCGCCACCGGCACCGGAGTACACGCGCGCACTACCTGCGTTGTAGACCGTGTTGTCGTCCTTGTAGACGCCGGTGACGAAGTCGGGGACGCCGTCGGAGTCCACGTCGCCCATCGAGGCGACACAGATCCCCATGCGGTCGCCTCCGGTGTCCCCCAGGTGCTCCGAGAGGATTGATCCGTCCTGGCCCGAGAGCGTGCGCACCATCCCGAGGTTGATGATCCCGAAGTCGTCGACCTTGTAGGCGCCGACGAGCATGTCGGCGAAGCCGTCGAGGTTCACGTCCCCGGCGCCGGCCACCGCCTGGCCGAAGTGGTCGTCCGGTCCGTCGACCCAGTTCGTGCCGTCGCCGTCGAACTGCCACAGCAGGCTCGCGTCGACTCCCGAGTAGACGCGCGCGTAGCCCGGGTTCGGGGAGTGGCCGCCGTTGAGGTTCTGATGGGCGCCGACGATGAAGTCGCCGACGCCGTCCGCGTTCACGTCGCCCGCGGCGGCGACGCTGTAGCCGAACCAGTCACCCGCCGCGGATCCTGTGACCTCGAAGAGCGGGGTGAGCTGCGCAAGAGCGGGGGAGGCCGAGAAGGCGACCAGGAGCAGGGGGCGGAACGGGTACGGCACCGCTCCAGCCTAGCCCGGATCACTCATGAACACGCACACCAGAATTCGCAACCGGCCGTCTTCGACGGCCTCAGCGGATGTTCAACACCCCTCCGCCGCCCGGATCGAACAGGGTCGCCGGGCTGGCCGGATAGGCTACGTCCAGGGAGAGGGGCGTGTTCCAGGGCCGCTCGGCGGGCTCGGCGATGAACCCGATCGCCAGCGCCGCGATGCCGCGCACGAGGTCGGAAACTGACTCGTCCTCGAGCAGGGCCATGATCGGCTCCACCGCGCGCGCGTCCCCCACCAGGGCCAGGGTCCAGGCGCAGACACCCTTGCGTGCAGTGCTGTCGGTCTCTTCCATCTGCTTCACGAGGTCGTCCACCAGGCTCCCGTCCCCCAACAGCCCCAGCCCCACGGCGATGCCGCGCAAGAGGTCGGGCTGCCAGGCCGCCTCGGGGAGTACGGCGCGCAGGGCCTCGATGGAGGACCGCTCGCCGAGCAGGCCGAGGGCGACGGCGAGGTGTGTGCGCGCCTCCATCGACTTCACGCTGAAGAAGCGCTCGGCGATCAGCTCCCGCGCGGCCACGTCGCGGCGCAGTCCGGCGGCGAGGGCGTAGGCTCCGATGTCCATGGTGGTGCCGCACTCATCCAAGGCGGTACGCACGGCATCGGAGATGCTGGCGGAGGGCTCCAACCCCCGCCGCCGCAGGCGGTCGCCCTTCACGCCCAGCGCCAGGGCCGCCCAGGGGCGCGCACGGCTCTTGCCGCGCGCGAGCGTCTTCAGGAGGAAGGCGTCCACCTCCGCCGCGCCGGGGATCCCGCCTTCGCCGGGCCCCGGCGTGCTCGCGACCTGCGCCAAGGCGATCAGGGAGAAGTGCCGCGCCATCACGTCGCCCTCCGCCGCGACGGCGAAGAGGGTCTTGCGGATGCGCGCGTCCAAGTCACCGTCCCCGGCGTTGCCGATGCGCCCGAGGGCAAGGACGCAGCCGTAGACGATCTCCCGGTCGGTGCGAGTGTTCTTCAGGGCTTCGATCAGGTCGCTCGCGACGCGCGCGCGGAGGGACTCGGAGTCCGCGACGCGCTCGCGGGGATCGATCCCCGCGGTCAGGGCTCGCGGTAGGTGCGCCCGGACACGATCGGAGAGCTCGCGGTCGGCGAAGCGCTCGAGCAGGAACGCCGCGAGGGCCTCACGCGAGGTGCCCGGCGGCCTCCCGTCCGCGACGGCCCCGTCCACGGACACCGGCAGCTCGATCAGCCCCAGGGCGCTCACGCAGGCGACGCCGAGGTCGTGGGAGCCGGTGTCGTCCGCGGCGAGGAGGCGTGTCAGGCGGTGCACCGCGAAGCGCCGGATGTCTTCGTTCCCGTTACGGCGCGCCAACAGACCCAGGCCGTAGGCAGCGAACGCGCGCGTGCGCGTGGAGACCTTGCCCCCGCCGCAGATCTCCCTCCCGCGCTCGTCGTCGGACGCCAGGGCGGCCAGGTCGAACAGGGCGTCGGCCCCGCCGAGGACGCCCAGGGCCAGGGCGGCGGTCTCGCCCATCTGCTGCTCGCCGTCGGCGACAAAGCGCGCCAGAACCTCGGGCGTGCTCGCCTCCGCCGCCGAGGGCATCGCCCCGATCTTCGCCAGGCTCATCAGGCAGCCCGAGAGGATCTCGGAACGGCCGCCCTTCTCGAGCACGGCGATCACCCCGGGGATGATCCGCTCGGCGAGCTGAGAGCGGCTCGGCCGCAGGCTGGCGGCCGGCGCCGTCCGTCCGCCCGCGCCCAGGAAGAACTCGTCGCTGCCCGTCGCCGTGCGCACCCGCCACAGGCTGTCCTTGAGGTCGATGAAGGCGTTGCTGTTGAAGCTCCACCAGTGCTCCCAGCTCGTCGGGTCGAAGCCCGTGGTGGGGAGCGGGGTCTGGGGCGCCGGGTTCGTCGAGCCGGGCGTGGCGCGGCGGCCCCGCGGCGCGGAAGGGCCGGCACGACCGGGAACGGCCGGCCCGCCGCTCCCCCCCGGCGTGCGCGCGCCGCCTCCGCCGGGCCCCGACCAGGGGGGAGGCGGCGGGGGCGCGGGAGGGGGAGGCGGCTCGGGCGGTCCGGGAGGCTTGTGTCCGCCGCCGTGACCGAGCACCGACGGTGCGGCGAGGAGGGCTGCGACGAGCAGGGTCCGCAGGCCGGTAGTGACGTTCATGCGTTTTCGCCTCTCATGCCGTGGTCTCCCGACGGCCCGCGGCGGCGTGCACGCACCCCCACCGGAGCCGACGTAGTAGTGTAGCGGTCCTCGAAGGTCACGCCGGGGGAACGCCGCGGCCGAAGTCCGGCGTGGGCGGGATCAGCGCACCTCACGGTACACCCCCCCGGTCTGCTCCGCCAGCCGATGCAGGAGGCTGCTCCTGCCCCCCAGCGATACGGCATGGATCACGACGCCGCGCAGTGCGTTACGCCTGCGCACCTCGTCGAGGATCTGCTCGGAGCCCACGAACCTGCCCGCCGAGGGCATGCCGTCGGAGAGCAGGATGATCGTGTCGACCTCGATGTCCTCGAGACCTTCGGCGAGGCCGTTGAAGAGAGCGGTGGCGCCGGCAGCGCGCCGGCTCGCCAGGCTGCGTCGGGCCGACGAGCGCGAGGCGTCGTCGAGCTCCTGCAGCCCGCTCTTCCACTTGCGCGCACGGTCGGCGAAGTAGACCAGGTTGAAGCGGCCGCCGTCGCTCATGCGTGCGAGGGTGCGGTTCATCTCCTCGCGAAGCAGCTCCAGCTTGCTCCCGCCCATCGAGCCGCTGGTGTCGAGCACGAAGCAGATGCGGTCGGAGTCGATGCTGATCCCGTAGAAGGCGGCCACCGTGCGGTTCTCGAGCACCGACCGGCGGGCGCGCTCCTCGCGCTTGGCGGCCAGCTCGCCCGCTCCGGGCAGGACGAAGGTCGCGCCCTCGGCCGCCCACCAGCTCCGCCAGCGCTTCCCGCTGCTCCCCAAGGACAAGCCGGTCAGGGCCTCCAGCCCGTCGCAGATCCGCCGCTCCAGGCGCAAGGTCTCGCCCTCCAGAGCACCCACCAGGGCCGCCACCGACTCCACGCCGCCGATCCTGGCGAGGCACTCGATCACCTCGCCGCGCACGAGGTGGCTTGCGTCGTCGAGCATGGAGTGCAACGCCTCGATCGCCCGTGCGCTCCCCAGACGCTCGAGGGCGATCGCGGCGCCCATGCGCAGGGCGTAGTCCCGCGAGCGCCTGGCCCTCTCGACGTGCTCCTCCCACTCCTCGCCCGTGGAGTAGGCGGAGCGCGCGACGATCGCCTCGCGGCGCACCGCCGGCTCCCGCGCCCGCTCCAGGCGGGCGAGGATGCGATCGTGGCTTCGGTGTCCGCACTCGCCGAGGGCCCGGATGGCCGCCAGGCTGACGGTGGGGTGCGGGTCGTCGAGGGCGTCGGTCACCAGGGCGATCGACGCAGCGGTTCCCATCCTGCCCAGGGCGCCCGCCACGAGGGCCTTGGTCGCCGCGGGGACCGCCTTGTCGCGCAGGGCCTCCCGCAACAGGTCGAGGCAGTCCTCGGAGCGGAACGCGGCGATCGCCCGCAGGCCGGTCTCGCGAGAGCCCGAGACCCCCACCCGGTACCAGTTCAGGAGCGTGGTCAACGCCTCCGGCGTGCGCTGGGCCTGGAGCATGGGGACCAGGCCGCCGACGGCGATGCGCCGGCAGCCCTCGTCGGGGTGTCCCTCCAGCAGGGCGCGCATCTCCTCCAGGGCCGCGCCTCCGAACCCGCACAGGGCGAGCGTCGCCGCCCGCCTGCGGCCGACCGCACCCCCCGTGCTGGCGTGCTCGTAGAGCCAGGCGACCACGCCGGGTTCCAGGTCGGAGTCTCGGTATGCAGCGAAGAGCCCGTAGGCGTGGAGCATCAGGTCCGACTCCTTCACCAGCAAGACCGCCTGCTGCAAGGTCCGGAACCCGTCGAGGTCCCGGTGGGCGGCGATCTCGTCGAACACCCCCGGATCGACGTCGTCGCGAGCCGTGCGAACCTCCTCCAGCAGCTCGTCGAGCGGCCGCTGCGCCTCCGCGGCGACGGGGGGCGCTGTGGCGCAGGCGAGGACCGCCGCGGCCACGAACGCCCGGACCCCTCTGGTCCGCATCGACTCTCCAGCTTCCTGCATGCCCGGGGGGCCGCGACCGCCCGCGGATCGCCCCGGCCAGGGTACCGCTGGGAGCGAGGGGAGTTTCGGATAGGCTTGCCGAACGCTGCCCATGGAGACCTGCGACCTCTGCGGGAGCGCCGAGCGCGCTCCGTTCCTCGAAAAGGGCGGCCATGCGTACGTGCGCTGTGAGGCCTGCGGCTTCGTGCAGGCCGAGATGACGCCCGAGGAGTTCGAGCGCCTGAACGAGAGCGAGTTCACCGGCGCCGTCTCCGAGTACGCGGCCAAGGCGGGCGACGCCAGGCGCCGGCGGCGGTACCACCGCCGCCTGGCGCGCCTGGCCCCCTTCCGCGAGAACGGCCGGCTGGTGGAGATCGGCGCCTCCACCGGCGCCTTCCTGCTCTGCGCGCGCGAGGCGGGCTGGAGCCCCGTCGGCGTCGAGCCGGTCGACGCCTGCGCGCGCCACGCCCGGGAGCGCCACGGCCTCGACGTGCGCACCGACACCCTCGAGGGCGCCGGGCTCCCCGCCGGCTCGTGTGACGTGGTCTACGCCCACGCGGTGCTGGAGCACCTCACCTCGCCGCGGCGTGTCCTGTCCGAGGTCGCCCGCATCCTGCGCCCAGGCGGCGCGCTCTTCGTCGACACGGTCAACGTCGACTCCTACACCTTCGACCGCGTGGGGAGCGGCTGGAAGCTCGTCGACCCCGCCATCCACTACTGCCTGTGGACGCCCGCGCTCTTGCGCCGCGCCCTCACCTCAGCAGGCCTGGAGGTGCGCCGCATGGCCTCCCACGGCGTCCGCCTCCGCCCCAGCGCCGCCGGGCGGCCCCGGGGACTGGCGCGGCTGGCCGATGAGCTGGCCAAGCTGCCCCTGAGCGCGGCCGCACGCCTCACTCTGCGCGGAGAGAGCATCGCCGCCCTCGCCGTTCGCGCTACCCTCGGGGAATGAGCCCTCCCATCTGGTTCCTCGCCGGTGTCGCGGCGACGGTGACGGTCGCGCCCCTCGCCGGCGCCGCCGCCCAGAGCAACGGCCTGGTCGGCCACTGGCGCCTGGACCGGGGGCACCTTTCCGAAGGCGCCTTCCAGGCCGAGACCGGGGACCGCTCCCTGCGCCTGGGGGACGGCGTCGAGGCGGTGTTCGCCGGCGAGGGCCGGGGCGAATGCCTGGTCCTGCCGCCCGGCTCCCGCCACCTGGAGGTCACGCCGCGCATGGAGCCCCAGGACCTCCCCGCCGAGCGACTCTCGGTCGAGGCCTGGGTCTGCGTCCACCGACCGCAGACCTGGGGCGGGATGCTCGGCGCCTTGGAGGACAACGGCGCCTACGAGCGCGGCTGGATCCTGGGCTACCACCACAGTCGCTTCACCTTCGCCGTCGCCACCGCCAAGGGCGGGAAGCTGACCTACCTCAAGAGCAAGACGACGTTCGTACCCGGCGAGTGGTACCACGTCGCGGGAACCTACGACGGCGAGGTGCAGCGCATCTTCGTCAACGGTCAGCTGGAGGCGGAGTCGACCGAGCAGGGCGGTCCCATCGCCTACCACGAGCGCCACCAGGTCGTCGCCGCCGCCTACAAGGACCTGAACGAGAACCACCCCCTGGTCGGCGCCCTCTACGAGCTGCGCCTCTACGCTCGCGCGGTGCCCGAGCGCGATCTCCTCAAGCGCTACGAGCGAACCCGAGGCGTGCTGCCGCCGGTCGTGATCGAAGGCGCCCTGCCGCCCCCGCGGCCGATGCCCCCGCCTCTTGCGAAGCTCCAGCCCGCCATCAACGCCGCGATCGACCGCGGCGCCGACCACCTGCTGCGCCGCCAGCACCACGACGGATCGTGGGGCGCACACATCGAGGAGTACCGCAACGGCGCGACGGCACTGACCACCTACGCCCTGCTCGAGTCCGGCGTGCGCCCCGACCACCCCTCGGTGAGGGCGGCGGTCGGGTTCCTGCGACGCAAGGCGCCGACCAAGACCTACTCGATGGGCTGCCAGCTCCTCGCCCTGGACGCCCTCGACGACCCCTCCCTCTCGCCGTGGATCCAGGAGCTGGCCGACCAGCTGGTCGCCTGGGAGCATCCCGGCGCCCGCGGACGTTGGGGCTACCCGACCGGGAACGAGGACCTCTCCTGCACGCAGTTCGCCGTCCTCGGACTGCGCAGCGCCGCCCGCGCCGGGGCGGAGGTGCCGCGCGCTCTGTGGTTGCGCGTGCTCGCGGGGCTCGAAGCTCACCAGGGAGCGCCGGTCGAGGTCGACTGGAAGCTCTCGCACGGCGGCGAGCGGCGCACCGGCAAGCGTTCCATCGCCGGCTTCACCTACCGTCCCGACTCCCAGCAGATCGGCTCGATGACGACCGCGGGGATCGGCGTGCTGGCCATCGTCGAGGAGGCCCTCGCCGGCCGAATGCCCCGGCGCATCCGGCGTCCCTTCGAAGACAGCCGCCAGCGCGCCATCGGATGGCTGGAGACCTTCTACTCGGTCGAGCGCAATCCGGGCCTGGGCAGTGGCCGCTACTACTACTACATGTACGGCCTCGAGCGCGCCGGCGCCCTGCTGGGGCGCGAGGAGCTCGCCGGTCGGCCGTGGTACCGCGACGGCGCCGAGGTCTTGATCGAGAAGCAGGGCGGCGAGGGCGGTTGGGGCAGCGAGACCTCCACCGCCTTCGCGCTCCTGTTCCTCTCGCGGGCGACTTCCGCCGCCTCCACCGGCCCCGGCCTCAGCGCCGAGGGCAGCTCCTACGCCGTCGCCGACGCCGACGTCCATCTGCGGGCCACCGGCGAGTCGGAGATCACCGCCTGGATCGACGGATTCGACGCCGAGCTCCTGGCGGAGTACGCCGGGGAGGAGGGCGGCGGCCTGCGCGTGGCGCGCGTGGAGTACCTCGCCGACTCGGAGGTGGTGCGGACGATCGAGGGGGACACGAGCCGGCCGTGGAGCGGCGAGCGCTTCGCCTTCCAACACCGTTTCAGAGCGCCGGGCAAGCACCGCCTGCTCGCCAGGGTCCACGTCCTCGCCTTCGGTGCGGACCCCGAGATCACCGACGAGCTCGACGAGCTCGCCTCGCGCCCGCTTGCGATCGAGACCGTGGTCGATGCGGGAGAGTGGATGGAGGCAAACCTCGAGCTGCGCGGCACGAACCTGATCGAGGGCGGCGACGCCCTCGTCGCGGTGTCCAGCGGCGCCGATCCGGGCCACGCCATCGACGGCCTGTCCCCCACGCACTGGGTGTGCGACGCCGACGATGACGAACCCTGGCTGCGAGTCGATCTGGCGCGCAGCGTGCGCGCGCGCACATTGGTCCTCGCGCCCGCCACGAGCTCCATCGCGACCCGGGACGACTACGACGCCCTGCACACGGCGAGGGTGCGCATCAACGACGTCGAGGTTGAGGTACGTTTCCCCGAGGACCCCCTGGAACGGGCGGTCGTCACCCTCGACAAACCGTCCCGGGTGCGCCGGCTCGAGATCCGCATCCTCGAGCGCTCGCGCGGGAAGCGCAACCGCGGCCGGGCTGGATTCTCGGAGATCGAGCTGCGCGGGGGCGGCGACTGAGGGCTCCCGCGCCGAGGCGCTGGAGTCCACGGCGGGGCCGCCAGCGCCACGATGAAGCGAGCCCCAGGGTCTGAGCGCGCTCGCGGTCGGATCGGTCGCGTCGGAGTGCCCCTCTCGGGACAGGGCCACCCAAGAGGCGTTCAGTACGAACGGAGGAAGGACGATAGAGTGGTCGCAGGCCCGCGAACGCGCTCGCCGCGGTTCGCCCCCGGGCGCCCTCACCGGACACGGACCCTCCCCATGACCCCCTGGCAGACGCTCTCCGGACGCGCTACCGACGACCTCCCAAGGGAAGTCCGACGGCTGCTCGAGAGCGATGCTGTGCTGCACATCGGGACCGACTCCAAGACCGTTGGTTTGCAGACGCACTTCGTGACGGTCGTCGCCGTGCTGCAGCCGGGAAGCGGCGGGCGGGCGTTCCACCGCTCGACGAAGACCTCTCGCAGCAACTCGCTCGCCACCCAGCTCATCCACGAGGTGCAGCTCAGCATCGAGGCCGCCATGGAGCTGTGCGACGTGGCGCGTGAGGCGATCGTGCTCCACATCGACGCCAACGTCGAGGAGCGCCACCGCTCGTCGAAGTACGCGCCGATGCTCTCGGGCATGGGCCTGGGGAACGGGTTCAAGGTCCAGCTCAAGCCCCACGCGTGGTGCGCTTCCTGCGTGGCGGACTACGTGGTCCGTGGGCGCCACCAGCGCGTCGCCTGAGGGCCGCGGGCGCGCGGGACCCCTCACGGAGTGGGCTGTCGGTCGGCGCCCGCTCCTTTGGTGGCGAGGTCGGACCGATCGTCGTAGGGTGGCGGAAGGGGAGTCGTCGCCCCCCGGAGCATCGATGAGCGCCCATCAGCCCACCAGACGCGAGATCCTCAGGGTCGGCGGCGGCTCGTTGCTCGGCCTGAGCCTCGCTCAGATGCTCGAGTTGCAGGCCCGTGCGGGCTCGTCGGCGCACGGGGCGCCGGGCTGGGGGAGGGCCCGGAGCGTGATCCTGATCTTCCTCCAGGGAGGCCCCAGCCACATCGACCTGTGGGATCCCAAGGACGGCGTCCCCGAGGACGTGGTCAGCCCCTTCAAGACGATCCCCTCCCGCGTGCCCGGCATGGAGCTCACCGAGCTGATGCCCAGACTCTCCGAGGTGACCGACAAGCTGACGCTCATCCGCTCGATGAGCTACTCGCCCAACGGCCTGTTCAACCACACGGCCGCGCACTATCAGATGCTGACGGGGTACACGACCGACCGCGTCAGCCCCTCCGGCCAGCTCGAGCCGCCCAGCCCCAAGGACTTCCCCAACCTCGGCTGCAACATCACGCGCCTGCGGCCGCCGGACGTGCCGATGCTGCCGTTCGTGATGATGCCGCGCCCGCTGCAGGAGAGCAATGTGATCGGCAAGGCGGGGACGGCGGGGTTCCTCGGCCGCGCGCACGATCCGTTCACCCTGTATCCCACCGGTGACGATCTCGACAACGAGAAGATGAACCGGATCCAAGCGGGCGACCTCGCTCTGCGGGGCGAGCTCTCCCTGGCGCGCCTGGAGCGCCGCGCGAAGCTGCGGAGCGCCCTCAATGAGCGCATGGAGGCCGTCGATCGCGCCGTCGCGCAATACGACCTCGACGAGTACACAGAGCGGGCCCTGGACCTGGTTCTCTCCGGCCGCGCACGCGATGCGTTCGACATCGACGCCGAGCCCGATTGGCTGCGCGACCGTTACGGGCGTACGACCTTCGGACAGTGCTGCTTGTTGGCGCGCCGGCTCGTCGAGGCGGGCACGCGCTTCGTCCAGGTCAACTGGCCCAAGGTCGCCAACTCCGACCGCCACTCCTGGGACGTCCACAAGGACCTCAACAAGCGGATGAAGAACGAGGCGGCACCGATGCTGGATCCGGCCCTGGCCAGCCTCTTGACCGACCTCGACGCCCGCGGCCTGCTCGACGAGACCCTGGTCGTGGCGGTCGGGGAGTTCGGTCGCAGCCCGCGCAAGGGCCTGTCGACTTCGGGCAACGACAACGACGCCGACGGGCGCGACCACTGGCCGTACTGCTTCACGGCGGTCGCCGCCGGCGGCGGCGTGAAGCGCGGGCACGTCCACGGCCGGTCGGACGAGACCGCGTCGGCGCCGATCGTCGACCCCGTCCACCCCGGCGACCTGCTCGCGACGATCTACCACGCCGTGGGGATCGATCCCGAGACGATCGTCATGAACCACCTCAACCAGCCGCGCGAGCTCGTCAAGGGCAAGCCGGTGCTGGACCTGTTCGCATGAGAGCCCTGGGACTCGGGGGCGCGTGCCTCGCGAGCTCGCTCGCCCTGGCGACGCCCGACGACGGAGCGCCGCCGGTGAGCTTCCAGCGGGAGATCGCGCCCATCCTGCGCGCGCGTTGCCAGGGCTGCCACCAGCCCGCGCTCGCCGAGGGAGACGTCATCCTGTCGAGCTACGCGGGGATGACGACCGAGGAGGCGGGGAACCTCGTCGTGCCCGGTGATCCCGGCGCGAGCTCTCTCCTCGAGGTACTGCTGCCCCTGGGTGACTTTCCGCCGTCCATGCCCGAGGACGGCGAGCCCCTGAGCGCCGCCGAAGTCGATCTCGTCCGGCGCTGGATCGCCGAGGGCGCGCCCGACGACACGCCCGCCTCCCTGGGGCGACGGCCGACCCCCGAGCGGCCGCCGGCCTACCGCGCGCCCGGCCTGATCACGAGCCTGGACTTCTCGCCGGACGGCACGCTGCTCGCCGTCACCGGCTACCACGAGGTCCTGCTCTTCGCCGTTGACGAGGAAGGCTCCGTCGCCGGCGAACCCGACGGGCGGCTCGTCGGCCTCTCCGAGCGCATCGAGTCGGTCGCCTTCTCCCCCGACGGCACGAAGCTCGCCGTGGCCGGCGGCTCGCCGGGGCGCCTGGGGGAGCTGCAGGTCTGGGACGTCGCCGAGCGCCTGCTCGAGCTGTCGGTTCCCGTGACCTTCGACACGATCTACGGAGCGAGCTGGTCCCACGACGGGACGCGCATCGCCTTCGGCTGCGGCGACAACACCGTGCGCGTGGTGGACGCCGCCAGCGGCGAGGAGCTGCTCTACCAGGGCGCCCACGGTGACTGGGTCCTGGACACCGTGTTCTCGAGCGACTCCACCCACCTCGTCAGCGTCGGTCGCGACCGCTCGATGAAGCTGATCAAGGTCGCCACCCAGCAGTTCATCGACAACATCACCAGCATCACGCCCGGCGCCCTCAAGGGGGGCCTGATGGCCGTCGACCGCCATCCCGAGCGAGACGAGCTCCTCACCGCCGGAGCGGACGGCACGCCGCGCATCTACCGCATGTACCGGGAGAAAAAGCGCGTGATCGGCGACGACTTCAACCTCATTCGCGCGCTCGAACCCATGAAGGGTCGCGTGTTCTCGGCCTGCTTCAGCCCCGATGGCCAGCGCGTCCTCGCCGGGAGCAGCCACGCCCGAGCGGGCACGGTACGGGCGTACTCGGCGGCCGACGGCTCGACGATCTGGAGCCGGGAGCTGCCTGGCGCGGTGTACGCCGTGGCGGTGAGCCCGGACGGGTCACGGGTCGCCGCGGGCGGATTCGACGGGCACGTGCGCCTGTTCGGAGCCGAGGACGGCGGGACGGTCGGGGAGTTCGTGCCCGTGCCGCTCGAAGCGGCGGGCACCGACTCGACCGCCGAGCCCGGCGAACGACGCGTGGCGGAAGGCGGCGTGGAGCCCGCACAGGCGAGCGGCCGCGGGAAGGGCGACGCGTGATCCGCCCTCTCGCCACCGTGGTCTGTGCGGCGGCCCTCTGCGCCGGCGCGAGCATGGGCCGCTCCCTCACGCCCGCCGCCGGACGCGGCGAGGCCCTGCCCGCCGGGAAGAACATCGTCGCCATCGACGCCCACCCCTCCCGCGTCGTGTTCGACCGCCGCTACGACTACGCCCAGCTGCTCCTCACGGGCACCACCGCCGACGGCCAGCGGTTGGACATCACGCGCGCCGTGCGCCTCGCCGAGCCCTGCGAACTCGTGGAGGTCTCCCCGCGCGGGATCGTGCGCGCCGTCGCCGACGGAGCGGGCGAGCTGCACTTCGAGTACGGCGACCGGACCATCACCCTGCCCGTCGAGGTCTCCGGCCAGGCCGATCCCTACGAGGCCGTCTTCGCGACCGACGTGATGCCCATCCTGACGCGGGCGGGCTGCAACGCCGGCGGTTGCCACGGGGCTGCAAAGGGCAAGAACGGCTTCCAGCTCTCGCTGCGGGGTTACGACCCCGACTTCGACCACGCCGCGCTCACCGACGACCTCGCCGGCCGGCGCTTCAACCCGGTGCGGCCCGACCAGAGCCTGTTCCTGCTCAAGTCCACCTCCACCGTCCCCCACGAGGGTGGCCAGGTCCTCCTGCCCGACTCCGACCACTACGAGATCCTGCGGACGTGGATCTCCCAGGGAGCCCGCCGGGCGGTCGCGCCGTCGAAGGTCACCTCGCTCGAGATCATCCCCGCGGCGCCGACGATCCCCCAGGCGGGCATGAGCCAGCAGATCGCCGTCATCGCCACCTTCGACGACGGGGAGCGGCGGGACGTGTCGGCGGAGGCCTTCGTCGAGACAGGCGACATCGAGGTCACCTCCGTGGACGACGCCGGCCTGGTGACGGCCCTGCGCCGGGGCGAGGCGGCCATCCTCGCCCGCTACCAGGGCCAGTACGCCGCGACGCGCCTGCTCGTGATGGGCGAGCGCGAGGGGTTCGAGTGGGAGGCGGCCGAGCCCCACAACTTCATCGACGAGCTGGTCTACGAGAAGCTCCAGCGCACGAAGACCCTGCCCAGCGAGCTGTGCACGGACGCGGAGTTCGCGCGGCGGGCGCACCTCGATCTCACCGGCCTCGCGCCGACCGTGCGCGAGTCGAGGGCTTTCCTGATGGACGCCCGCGAGAGTCGGCTCAAGCGCGAGGAGCTGATCGACCGCCTGATCGGCAGCGCGGACTTCGTCGAGTACTGGACGAACCGCTGGGCGGACCTGCTCCAGGTCAACGCGAGGTTCCTCGGCGGCGCCGGGGCGGGACGATTCCGCGATTGGATCCAGGCGGCGGTCGCGAGCAACATGCCCTACGACGAGTTCGCGCGCCGCATCCTCGACAGCAGCGGCTCGACCCAGGAGAACCCGCCGGTCTCCTACTTCAAGGTGCTGCGCGAGGCGGACGTGGCGATGGAGAACACGACCCAGCTCTTCATGGGCGTGCGCTTCAACTGCAACAAGTGCCACGACCACCCCTTCGAGCGCTGGACGCGCGACCAGCACTGGGAGATGGCGGCGTTCTTCGGACGCATCGAGCGCAAGAACGTCCCCGGTTCGCCGGCCATGCCCAAACGCAACATCACCGACGAGGGCACACCCCCGGCCTACGAGGAGATCATCGGCGACGCGGCCGAGGGCGAACTCACCCACCCCGACACGGGGGCCGTCCTCGCGCCGGTCTTCCCCTTCGAGCACGCAGCGATGCCCGCTAGCGAGGGCTCGCGGCGCTCGCGCCTGGCGGAGTGGATGACCGCGGCCGAGAACCCCTACTTCGCGCGCAGCTACGTCAACCGCCTGTGGAGCTACTTCACCGGCGCTGGGCTCATCGAGCCGGTGGACGACATCCGGGCGAGCAACCCGCCGACGAACCAGGCGCTGCTCGACCGCATGACCGAGGAGTTCGTCGACTCGGGCTTCGATGTGCGGAAGCTGATGCGGACGATCCTGCGCTCGCGCGTCTACCAGCACTCGATCGAGACGAACCCGTTCAACGAGGACGACGAGCTGAACTACTCCCACGCCCGCGCCCGGCGCCTGCCCGCCGAGGTCCTGTTCGACGCGGTCCACCGCGCCGTCGGGCACAGGCCTTCCCTGCCGGGGGTCCGGCCCGGAACGCGGGCCGGCGAGCTCGTCGATCCCGCGGTCAAGGCGGCCGACGGTTTCCTGGACCTCTTCGGCCGACCGCCGCGCGAGAGCGCCTGTGAGTGCGAGCGCTCGAGCGGGATGTCTCTGGGGCAGGCGCTCAACCTGGTCAACGGTCCCACGGTGGGTGACGCGATCACCGACCCGCGCAACGCCATCGCGGAGCTGGTTGCCCACGAGGCCGACGGACGGGCCGTCGTGGAGGAGCTCTTCCTGTCCTTCCTGTGCCGCATGCCCACCGACGAGGAGCGCGCGCGCTTCGGCGAGGCCCTCGATCCCGCCGTCCTCGACAATCGCAACGCCCTGGGCCCGGCCGACAGGGCCGAGCTCGACGCGGCCGTGCTCGCCTGGGAGGCGGCCAACCCCAGCGCGGCGTGGACGCCTCTCGACGTGGGTGTGCAACGCTCGGCCGGCGGGGCGGAGTTCACCGTGCTCGAGGACCGCTCCTTGTTGCTCAGCGGCGCGAACCCCGAGAAGGACACCCTCACTCTGGTCGCCCAGACCGAGCTCGTCGGCATCACCGGCGTGAGGCTGGAGGCACTCTCGGACCCGAAGTTCCCCGGAAAGGGGCCGGGGCGGGAACAGCACGGCAACTTCGTCCTGAACGAGCTCTCCCTCAGCGCCATGCCCCTGGGAGACCCGACGGCGGTCGCGCCCGTCGCCTTCTCGGTGGCTTCGGCGAGCTTCTCCCAATCTGGCTACGCCGTCGCCGGCGCGGTGGACGCAAACCCGGCCACAGGCTGGGCCGTACATCCCAACACCGGCCGAAGCCACACGGCGGTCTTCGAGACCGCCGAAGACGTGGGGCAGCCGGGGGGAACACTCCTGGTCTTCACCCTCGACGAGCAGTTCGGAAGGATGCACACGATTGGACACCTGCGGCTGTCGGTGACGACCTCCCGGCGGCCGGTGCGCCAACCGAGCCTCCCACTGGACGCGGCCGAGATCCTCGCGACCCCCTCCGGGCAGCGGAGCGAGGCCCAGCACGCACAGCTGTACCGGCACTTCATCGCGGAACACCCCTCTCTCGCCGCGAAGATCCGCCTGAGCGCGGCTCAGGATCTGGCTTGGGCCCTCGCGAACAGCCCCGCCTTCCTGTTCAACCGCTGACCCCGGGAAGCCGGCTGTTCCCCCTTTGGCGATGGAGTCGGAGGTGCAGGCGACCGCGGCGCAGGGCGGACTCCGGCCTGTACACGCTCGGCGTCCCCCGCGATGCTGGGGAACCGTGACGCCCTCCCCCCACCGAGCCCGGCGGCGGCCTCGCCGCCGTCCCGCCGCCCTCGCCCTCCTCGCCGCGGCGCTCGGCTCCTGCGGCTCCCCGGCCGACGGGGCACTCGATGCTCCCCGTTCGGTCCTGCTGGTGACCATAGACACCCTGCGGGCGGATCGCGTGGGCTGCTACGGACACGAGCGGGCCAAGACGCCCGCCATCGACGGGCTCGCCGCGAGCGGCGTGCGCTTCGAGCGCGCCCTCTCGGTCGCTCCTCTGACCTTCCCCTCCCACGTCAGCCTGATGAGCGGCACGATCCCGCCGCGCCACGGAGCGCGGGACAACGGCGTCTTCCGAGCCGTCGAGGAGCTCGACCTGCTCGCGGAAGTCCTCGCACAGGCGGGCCTGCGCACGGCCGCCTTCACCGCCGCCTTCGTGCTCGACTCCCAGTTCGGCCTCGACCAGGGCTTCGAGACCTACGGCGACGTTCCCCAGCGTGTGATGCACCCCAAGGGGATGCTCGAACATCGCTCAGCGGAGGAGGTCAACGCCGAGGCCTTCGCCTGGCTCAACACCCTCGGGGACGACGAGCCGTTCTTCCTGTGGTTGCACTACTTCGAGCCGCACCTGCCCTATCCGCCGCCCGACCAGCGTCCGCCCGCCCTGCGCGACCACCCCTACGATGCGGAGGTTGCGGCGGCCGACCGGGCTCTGGGCCAGGCGCTCACGCGGCTGGAGGAGCTCGGCCGCCGCGACGAGACGCTCGTCGTGCTGACCTCCGATCACGGCGAGAGCCTCGGGGAGCACGGGGAGATCTCCCACTCGTTCTTCGTCTACCAGGCGGTCCTGCACGTACCGCTCGTCTTCAGCCACGCCGGGTTGGCGAGCGGAACAGTCGTGGAGAGCAACGTGAGCCTGGTCGACGTGATGCCCACGATCCTCGAGCTCCTGGAGATCGAAGGGCCGAACCTGCCCCCGCCGGCGCGCTCGCTGGTCGGTCTGCTGCGCGGGGGGTCCCCCCCACCGAGCACAGCCGAGTCGCCGGCCTACTTCGAGAGCCTCAACTCCCTGCTGAACTACGGTTGGGCGCCCCTGCAGGGCGTCGCGGTCGCCGACCACAAGTACATCCGCGCCCCGCGCGCCGAGCTGTACGACCTCGCGCGCGATCCGGGGGAGACCTCCAACCTGTTCACAGAAGACCCGCCGCGGGCGTCGGCCCTCGAACGCGTCCTCGCCGAGCTGCTGGCCGCCAACCCCGCCGGCACGGACGCGCGGCGCGAGCTCTCCGACGCGGATCGCGCCCGCCTGGCCGAGCTCGGCTACACCGGGACCGCCTCGGGCGAGGTCGACGAGCGGACCCTCGCCGATCCCAAGGACGGCATCGCCCGCATCCGTCGGGAGGAGCAGATCCTCACCCTGTTCAACGAGGGCCGGCACGCAGAGGGCATCGCGGTCCTGCGGGAGCTCCTGGGAGAGGACCCCGACAACCCGGTCTTCAACTCGCGCCTGGGCTTCGTGCTGATGATGCAGAGCCGCTTCGACGAGGCGATCGGCTACCTCGAACGCAGCATCGAGAACGGCTACCGAGTCGCCGAGAACGTCACCAACCTCGCTCTGTGTCTCCTGTACACCCAGCGGCTCGAGCGCGCGCGAGGGGCGTTCGACGAGGCCCTCGAGATCAACGCCAAGTACCTGCCCGCTCTGTTCGGGTCGGCGCAGGTCCACCTCGCCGAGGGTGACGCGGGGGCCGCGCGCGCGCGCCTGGAGGAGCTCCTGCAGCTGTGGCGGGGTGGCGAGGATCCGATCATCGCCCAGGCGCGACAGCTCCTGTCCACCATGCCCCGCTGATCCGACCGTCACGCCCTTCGCCCGTGTTCTTCCGGCCAACGTGTTCCGCCTCGTGCCGCGCGGCGCTGCTCGCCATCCTCGCAGCGGCCTGCTCCGCTCCCGGCGACACGGCACCTGCGGTCCTGTCGCGCGCGCACTCCCACAACGACTACCTGCGTGAACGCCCCCTCTTCGACGCCCTCGATGCGGGCTTCTGCAGCGTCGAGGCGGATGTGTTCCCCGTCGACGGCACGCTGCTCGTGGCCCACGATCGCAGCGGGCTGCGAGCCGATCGCGACCTCGACAGCCTCTACCTCGCGCCACTCTTCGAGCGACACTGCGCCCAGGGTGCGATCCACGCCGGAAGTGACGGGGACTTCACCCTGCTGGTGGACATCAAGGCCGATGCCGAGCTCGCCTACTCCCTGCTGCGCGCGCTGCTCGAACCCTACCGCGCGATGCTGACGCGCCTGGAAGGCGGCGAGCTCGTGCCCTCGTCGGTGACGTTGATCCTCTCGGGGAGCCGTCCGCGCGCGACGCTCGCCGCGGAGTGCGACCGTCTCGCCTTCATGGACGGCAGGCTCGCCGACCTCGCCGGGGAGCCACGCGCGGGAGCCGAGCTGATTCCGCTCGTCAGCGACAGGTTCGGACGCGTCTTCGAGTGGCGAGGCGAGGGCGCCTTCCCAGAGGAAGACCGCGACCGCCTCTCCGAGCTCGTCGCCCGTGCCCACCGGCAGGGGCGGCGGCTGCGGTTTTGGGCCGTGCCCGGCGGAGAAGCCGGTTGGGAGATCCTCCGGGCGGGGGGCGTGGACCTGATCGGGACGGACGAACCCGAGCACCTCGCGCGCTTCCTGCGCGAGCGATGAGCCCCGGGATGGGCCGAGACGCGGTCTCGGTGCGCAGGCGCGGGCGGGGACAGGACGGCAGTGCTAGGCTGGCAGGCATGGACCACCGCCTGCTCTTCCGATCGCTCCCGCTGATTCTCGCCGCGTCCCTCACCGGTGCCCCCGCGGCCGCCCAGGCCGTCGAGGCCGGCGCTCCCGCCGCGGACGCCGAGCCCACGCCGCTGGAGGTGTTCCACGCCGCCCTGGAGAGCTGGGCCGGCATCGTGGAACCGGCTGCCGGCGAGCCCGTCCGCTGCTTGAGCGGCAGCTTGCAGCTCGTCGCCGCCGACACGATGCCCGCGGAGGTCGGCGGGCGCTTCGTGAGCTTCGCCTGGCAGGCCCCCGATCGCCTGCGCCTGGACATCCCTATCGCCGGCGACACCTACTCGCTCGGCCGCGCGGGGGACGAGCTCTGGGTGCACTCTCCCGCCACCGACTTCGGGGTCATCGGGCGCAGCGGCGTGGCTCGCTTTCTCGCGACCCCCGACGACCTCGACACGACGACCCTGGAGCCGGTGAGCCTGCCGATCGAGCGCACCGAGCTCGCCCTCGCGGCGCTGTTCCTCGAGATCGAGGCCGGCGAGGACGTCGACCGGGGGCACTCGCTCCTGCTCACGCCGACGCCGGCGGCGCTGTCCGTCGGCGTCCCCGAGGGCGAGTTGGAGCTGTGGCTCACCGACGACCTGTTGCCCTCGCGGGTGCGCTGGATCGACGACGAGGGGAACGTCCTCGAAGTGGCCTTCGAGGACCTGGCGTTCACCGAGTCCTTGCCCGAGGAAAGCTGGAACCTGACGCCCGACGCCGACGATGTGATCGAGGTCGTGGCCCTCTCCCACCTGACCCGCTTCGTCGGCTCGCTCCTGGGCAGCTTCGGCGACACGCTGCCCCCCCTCCGGGCGGCAACGGGCACTCGTCAGGTGCTGGCGCGCTCTGGTGCGGGCCGGCTCGAGGAGATCGACGGCACGCGCGTGCTCTTCCTCGAGGGGACGCCCGAGCAGATGGGCCGCCAGCACGGCGAGTTGATGGGCGCGGAGGCCCGCCACCTCGTCGACCGCATCGTCTACGGCTACGGCATCGGCACCTCGTTCGCCAAGGGGCGCTGGTTCTTCGGGGAGCTCGAGGAGGCCCTGTCCCGAGTCCTGCCCTTCACCGACGAGCGCCACCTGCGCGAGATGGACGCCATGGCCGACGCCGTGGGCCTCCCGCGCGAGGAGGTGCGCCTGGCGAACTTCTTCCCCGAGCTCTTCCACTGCAGCGGCTTCGCCCTGTTCGGCGAGGCGACCGCGGACGGAACGCTCTACCACGGGCGCGTCCTCGACTACCTTCGAGGGGTCGGCCTCGAGGAGAACGCGGTCGTGATGGTCGTGCGTCCCGACGAAGGGCACGCCTGGGTGAACGTCGGCTACGCGGGCTTCACCGGGACGGTGACCGCGATGAACGAGCGCCACATCGGCCTGGGCGAGATGGGCGGCCGCGGCGAGGGCGACTGGGACGGCAAGCCGATGGCGCAGCTCATGCGCGAGGTGATGGAGAAGGCCGACTCGCTCGAGGACGTCATCGAGATCATGGGCGAGAGCGCCCGCACCTGCGAGTACTACTACGTGGCCTCCGACGGGAAGACCAACGACGCCATCGGGATCGCCGCGACGCCCGATGTCTTCGAGGTCATCCGCCCCGGGCAGTTCCACGAACAGCTCGCGCGCCCGGTGAACGACTGCGTCTTGATGTCCGCCGGCGGCCGCTACGAGACGCTGGTCGACCGCGTGGAGGCCGGATTCGGCAGGTTCGACGCGACCAGGGCCATGGCCCTGATGGAGCTCCCGGTCTGCATGACCTCGAACATCCAGTCGGTCCTGTTCGCTCCGGCCACGCTCGACTTCTGGGTCGCCAACGCGGACGACGAGAACCCCGCCGCGCACACGCGCTACACGCGCTACAACCTCGGGCAGTTGCTCTCGCGGCAACCCTGACCGCCTGAGAAGGACAGCCCCGCCCGCCGGTCAGTCCGTTCCCCGTTCAGGCGCCGCCGGGCTCGCCATGCGGGCGCCGCAGACCGCGGCGGCCGTGTAGCAGGCCGCCGCGAGGAGGAGGACGCGGGAGAACCCGAGGTGGATCGACAGGACCACTGCCGCGACGGAGCCGACCACGGTCAGACAGGCGTTGGCGGCGAAGGCCCAGGGAATCCGCTCGGGCGCGGAGCGGTCGAGAAGGCGCACCCCGACCGGGAACGGCAAGCCCAGGGCGAAGCCGAGGGGGGCGAGGGAGAGCACGGAGAACCCGACGCGGGCGTCGAATCCCAAGCCCAACAAGAGGGCCAGTCCTCCGTCGAGGGCCAGGGCGGAGATGGCCAGGAGTAGGGCCACCGCCAGGGACGCCGAGGCGAGGCCGGCACGTGGGGAGAGGGGGATCCACTTGGCGGCGTAGGCCCCCAGGCCGCTGAAGACGAGGATCGAGAACAGGGTGACCGACATGGCGTACACCGGGCCGCCCAGGACGACCATGTACTTCTGGATGAAGACGATCTCGGCCAGGATGAACCCCATCCCCAGGAGCGAGAAGTAACCCAGGGACCACCCGCTGCCGGCTCCCGCAGTCGAGGCGCCGCGCCGGCGCAACAGGGGCAAGAGGATGAGGATCGCGCTCGCCACGGCGGCTGCCGCGAGCATCACCAACAGCCGCGGGAAGCCGCTCTTGCCCCCGGGATCCAGCCGAGCGAGGCTCGCCAGGGCGGCGGGCAGGGTGGAGGGCTCGAAGAAGTAGGGACTGTCGTCGGTGACCGGGCGCAGATCCTCTACCGATTCCTCGATGATCCTGTGGCGCTCCACGTAGTCGCTGCGGATCAAGCGGCTGTAGGCGTTGTCATTGTCGTGGAAGGGATCGTAGAGGATCTCCATGGAGGCCTCTTCCGCCCAGCGGCGCGCCGACTCCACCTGGTCCGCGGTGAACGGGCGACGCCCCAGGAGCACGTCGCACCAACGATCGTTGGAGACGACCATGAGCCGGTCCGCAGCGTCGAGGACACCGAGCTCGTCGAGAGCGGCCAGGAAGACGATCACCAGGCGCTGGCCCTTCCAGCCCACGGGCCGGTTCACCGCCAGCACTCCGTCTGCGGTGAGCCTGCTCCAGCAGTCGCGTACGGCCTCGACCGTGTAGAGGTAGGCGTGATCGAGGGTGTTCGCCCCCACCGAGGCAGCCGCGGCGGTGTCCACGCCCGTCAGGCGCACCAGGTCGAATCGGCCGACGTCGAGGGTCAAGAAGTGCCGCCCCTCCTCGGCCCGCAGGTGCACGTTCGGGCGGGTGAACAGATGGCCGATGTAGTCGGCGTACTCGTTGCGCACGAGGTCGACCGTCACCGAGTTGATCTCGAGGGCGGTCACGTCGGCCGCGCCGAGCTCCAGCGCCATGAGCGTGTCGATCCCCCCGCCTGAGCCGATGATCGCCACGCGCGGATCATCCAACCCTAGGTGGTAGGGACCGGCCGTCAGCAAGATCCTGAGGAACGAGAGGTCCTGGTCGTGGCGCACCAGGCGCGTGGGGTTGCTCCCGTCGACGAAGAGGGTGCGGTACTCGACGAGCTGGTCATAGCGGCTGGCGTGCGCTCCAGAACCGAAGGACAAGGGCGCCCACGAGGATGCCAGGACATCGAGCCTACCGTGCAGGCTCCAACGGGAGAGCTCGACCTGGTCCTCGCGCTCCCTCAAGGGTTTGCTCGCGGCCAAGGGAATCGGGATGGGGCCGGCCAGCGCGGCAACGGTCACCGAGAGCGCCATGGCCACGGCCACGGGATGAAGGAGGCGCCCCGAGCCGGTGCCGGCGAAGAGCCAGGCGGCCAGGCAGGCCAGGGTGCACGACAGCCCAATGGTGGCTGGAGCACCCAGGACGTTGAGGAAAACGGTGACGGCGAGTGCTCCCGCTCCCGCACCCAAGAGGTCCGCGAAGTAGACCGTGTTGACTTGGGCGGACGACGCCGAGAGGAGGTGGCAGATCGCCTTCCCGGCGAACAGGAACGGTAGCAAGGTGAGCAGGTAGAGCCCGACGAACTTGGCCGTCTCCACACCATCGTAGAAGATCCGCGTCGGTGCGAGGTCGAGGCGCGTGGCGATCAGGGCGGTGGTCACGACCGCGACAGCGAACAGCAAGGCGTTGCGCGACAGGAATCGCCGGCTGGCCTGGTCGCCACCTCTCACGGGTCGCACGGCTTGGAGGGAGCCCGCGGCCCCCAAGCCGAGGATCGCCGCGCCGATGATCATGAACGAGTAGTGCCCCCAGAGCAGGAGGGAGAAGACGCGTGTGAGAGCGACCTCCAGGACCAGAACCGCGGAGGACAGGAGGAACAGTCCCAGGTGGACTCGACGGGTTGCGATCATCAGCGGCGGATTCGGGTGCGGCCGTCAGTACGGGGAGGGGCCCCCGCACCGAGACGACGGCCCTGGGGCCGGGTGACCCTCTGCGAGATCGTCCAAAGGCGAGCCGGAGGCATGGAGGTGAGCGAACCCGGGGCCGAACTGGAGGTCCCCGGCACGGGCGGAGATCGGATGGGAGCGGCCGAGACATGATCCCGCGACCCCCGCGAGGAGCGTAGGCTAAGGGACCCTCCGACGCCACGACAGCGAGCGACGGGCGAGGGGGGGCACAAGCTGCCGCAGGGGCACGGCTCCGGCCGGTTCCCCGGCGGGATGGGCCTTCGGAGGGCCTCAGGAGAGAACCAAGGGTGCCGGGAGGGCCCCGTGATCTCCCCGGCCCCCCCGATCCGCGGTCCCGCGTAGAATGGAGAATGCGCCTTCCTAAGGAACGCCTCACGCCCCCTCTCGACGCCGCCGCGATGATCCTCCTCTCCCTCGCCGCCACCCTCGCTCCCGCCGCCACCCCCCAAGACTGGATCGGAGTCCGGGGCGTCACCGGGACCTACGCCACCGGCGGCACACCGGCGGACACCAGGATCGTCCTGCGGGAGCGAGCTGACGGCAAGATCCTCGGTTCGATCCACGGCGCCCCGGGCATCTGGATCCACTCCGGGCAGCGCACGGGCTCGTCGGTCATCATCGAGTTGCGGGCGAGCGACGGCGACCCGACCGCGCCCTGGGAGGGCACCCTCGACCTCGCCCTCGACGGGGCCGATCTCCTTGGCGACCTGATCGACGGAACGACCGTCCTGCCCGTCACGTTGACGCGCACCGCCGTCCCGTTCGTCGAGGAGACCTGGCAGTGGTTCGACGAAGTCGCCGAGGGATCCCTGAAGGTCCGCCGCCTCGAGGACCGCTCGGGGAGCTTCGTCGCCGGCGGATTCAGCGGCGTCGAGGGCTGTGACTTCATGGCCTGTGGCGGGACGATCGACTCCTGGACCATCGGCGGGTCGGCGCACGACATCACCACCAGCTCCGGCGGAGGATGTCCCCAAACGGCAACCCTCGCGGGGGACTTCGACACCACGACGAACATCCTCTCGGGTTCCTGGATGTCGACCGACTGCAACGGGGTCGCTTCCGGGGGGACCTTCCTGGGAGGCAAGGCCGGGCTCACCTCCAGCCTCCACATCGCCGCCATGCTCGACTCCCTGGCCGAGTTCGCCGACGCCTTCGAAGCGGAGTCCACAGGCGCCGCGGGGATCTTCCACTCAGCCTACCTGAGCGATGGGACGACGCGCGCCGACTGGGAGGCCCAGTTCGCCGCCTGGTACGCCGCCTACGACGGGATCGAGGTCGCGGTAGAGGGCCCGTTCGAGGTCATCACCTACGACGATGGTGAAGTGAATGCCTTCCTCGGAGGCGAGCCGCGGGTCGACTGGACGGTACGGGCGTCAGGGATCGACACGGCCACGGGCGCGACCGAGACCTTCTGGGAGCGCGTCGAGCCGACCATCTGGGGCCCGGACCTGCGCTATGTCGGAACGGAAGGGGGCCGCACGGTCTTCGTCGGGAACGGCGAGACACGGCCGTTCGACATCGGCCTGCCGATCCTCCCCTCCGAAGTGAGCTACGTCGTCTTCGGCGCCTGGCCCTTCGGCCTACACGGCGGCGGGCACCCCGAGGACGGCCACGGCGGCATCGACTTCGAGTACACCACCGGCGCCCTCGCCTACGCGGCGGAAGCTGGGGAGATCGTCGCCATCTACCCCAACGACCACGATCCCTCCCTCACCCAGTGGGACGTCTACCAGCAGGTCCGCACGGGGATCCAGGTCCAATACGGGCACATCCTCGACCCCCCGCTGGTCAGCGTCGGTGACGTCGTCGCTCAGGGTGATCCGATCGGCTCCCCCACCCAGCAATCAGGGGACGTGCATTCGTCGATCCACTTCGCCGTCCACTTCGAGGGAGCCTCCGACGTCTGTCCCGTCGATTGGTTCGACGCCGCCGCCGCGGCGGACTGGAGCACGATCTGGCCGGCGTGCCACTACAGCGAAGAGCTCTGCGAGCCCTTCGCCTGCAACGACCGCAACGCCGCCCCCCCCTTTGAGGCGACCTGGGACCTGGAGACCGCCGGTTCCAGCCCGGGACCCGACTCGATCACCTTCCTGCGGACCGACGGCTACGAGCTGGACCACGTCTACACCTTCTACGACGCCTCCGGGGTCGTTCTGGAGAGCGGTGTCACCCAGTGGATGTCGTCCCCCGGGACCCTGGGCTTGCAGTTCATCGCCGACGGCAGCGGGGCGGTCACCTTCGGCGCTTGCGACGTCATCGACGACGTCCTGTGGATCAGCCTCGACACGACGGCCATGCCGTCCTCGATGGCGGGAGCGGCGGTCTACCGCTTCCGGTTCTAGCGCAGCAGGGCGGGAGCCTCGCAGACGCCCTCGTGGCAGACGTACACGGCGGGCACTCCGTCGCGCGGCGTCTTGCCCTTGGCGGGCGGCAGGACCCCGGCGACCTCTTCGTCCGTACCTGAGGGGATGAGGGCGAACACGCGACGCGGGGGCCACTGGCGGCGCAGGCGCCCCAGCTCGGCGCGCACGGCCTCGTCGCCGGGCTCGCCGGCCACGAAGACCTCGGGGGGCTCGCCCTCCAAGAAGTCGATCAGCACCAGCAGCTGGGAGCAAGCCGTGGGCCAGTTCGCCAGGTCGGTCGCGTGGCGCCGCAGCGTCGCCCGCGCGCGCTCCACCAGCTCCGGATTGCCCGTCAACAGGCCCAGGCGCGCAGCGTTCATGCCCGCCACCCCGACATCACTGGGGAGGCTGCTCTCCTGTGCCGAGCTCGTGCGTACCGGGAGGGCCTCGTGCTCGTCGGAGACCGAGAAGTAGCCGCCGCGCTCCTCGTCCGCGAAGTGCTCTTCGACGAAGGCGTGCAGCTCCAAGGCCGCCCCCGCCCAGCGCAGGTCCGCATCGGCCTCGAACAGATCGAGCAGGCCCTGGGTCACGAAGGCGTGGTCCTCGAGGTAGCCGTCGAGATGCGAGCGCTCCCCGCGGCGGGTGCGAAAGAGCCCGCCGTCCTCACGCCGCATCTTCTCCAGGAGGAAGGTCGCGTTGCGGCGCGCCGTTTCCAGGTAGTCGGGACGCTCGAAGACGACCGCCGCCCGGGCGAAGGCGCTCAACATCAACCCGTTCCAGGAGGAGAGGATCTTGTCGTCGAGCAGCGGGTGGACGCGGGTCTCGCGGCGCGCGTACAGGGCTGCGCGGCAGCGGACGAGGGCCGCCTCGACCGCTTCGATGCTGTCGCCTGTCTTCTCCGCAATCCTCTCGAGGGGAACACGGCGCGTCAGGACGTGGTGACCCTCGAAGTCGGGGTGGGGACCGATGCCGTAGGCGGCGCGCGCGACCGCCGCGTCCTCCCCGCACACCTCGTTCAGTTCCTCGGCGCTCCAGACGAAGAACTTGCCCTCCTCCCCTTCGCTGTCGGCGTCGGTCGCGGAGTAGAAGCCGCCCTCGGGGCTGGTCATCTCGCGCGTGACGTAGGCGAGGATCTCCTCGCTGACGCGCCGGTAGAGCGGCTTGTGTGTGGCCTGCCAGGCCTCCATGTAGAGGCTCGCGAGCTGGGAGTTGTCGTAGAGCATCTTCTCGAAGTGCGGCACGGTCCACTCGCGGTCTACCGCGTAGCGGGCGAAGCCGCCGCCGATCTGGTCGTAGATGCCGCCCTCGGCCATCTCGACCAGGGTCTTCTCCACCATCGCCACCGCGCCTGGATCGGGGGCCGTCGCGCCGTGGCGCAACAGGTACACCATCTCCGAGCAGCGTGGAAACTTTGGGGCGTAGCCCGGCGGGTAGGCGAACCCGCCGTGGACGGAGTCGAAGCGCTGCCGCGCCTCGGTCACGGTGTCGCCGAGCAGGTCGGCACCGGGCGCCTCTCCGGGTTTCGCACTGCCGGCGGCGCGCAAGGCGCCCACCAGCTGGGCGCCGACGCGCTCGACCTCTTCGCGATGGTCGATCCAGACCGTGTGCAGGCGCTTGAGCACGTCCTCGAACCCGGGACGCCCGTACCTCGCCCGCGGGGGGAAGTAGGTGCCACCGAAGAACGGCTCGAGCTCGGGCGTGAGGAACACCGACATCGGCCAGCCCCCGCTCCCGTCGTTCAGGCGCTGCACCGCCGCCATGTAGATCTCGTCGAGGTCCGGCCGCTCCTCGCGGTCCACCTTGACGCACACGAACCAGCGGTTCATCAGCGCGGCGATCTCGGGGTCCTCGAAGGACTCGCGCTCCATCACGTGGCACCAATGGCAGGCGGAGTAGCCGATGGAGAGGAAGATAGGCTTGTCCTCCTCCTTGGCCCGCGCGAGCGCCTCGGGCCCCCACGGATACCAGTCGACCGGATTGTGCTGATGCTGGAGAAGGTAGGGCGAGGTCTCGCCCGCCAGCCGGTTGGTCTCACGCTTCACGGGTTCTCCCGTCGGTGGATGCTGCGGCTCCGCGGGTCGCGCGTCGGCCCCGGTCCCACCGAGCACCGCCGCGACGAGAAAACACGAGGAGATCCTATTCATCGCTGGTCTCTACGCGCCGAGGCGCTCCCTGCGAGATGATATCCTCCCCGCATGGAAGCCGTCATGTACAGCTGGTCCACGTGACCCTTCTGCACTCGGGCCCGTGAGGTCCTGGCGCAACACGAGATTCCCCTCAGCGAGCACGTCATGGACGATCGAGACGAGGAGCTGGCGGAGTTGAAGGCACGCTTCGCCCACCCCACCGTCCCCATCGTCTTGATCGACGGTGAGCTCGTCGGGGGCTGCGACGACTTGGAGGCCTTCCTCCGTTCGCACGACGGGGCTTGACCGCCCCAGGTCAGCGAGCGTGGGCGCGATGGTGCCCGGCGAGCACGTCGGCCACGCAGCAGGTCAGCTTGATGCCCATCGCGACGTCTAGGAACTCGTTGGGCCCGTGTGCGTTCGAACCGGGACCCAGCACTCCGGTGATCAGGAACTGGGCCGCGGGGAACTCCTCGCCGAGCATGCCCATGAAGGGGATCGAGCCCCCCTCGCCCATGTAGACGGCGCCACGGCCGAAGTAGGTCCGGGAGGCGGCCTCGGTGACCTCCTCCAACCAGGGCGCGAGCCGCGGGGCATTCCAGCCGTCGCACGGCTCGTCGAGGTCGAGGTTGACCCGCGCGCCGTAGGGCGGGTCGGCCTCCAGGATCGCCTTCAGGGCGCCCGCCGCCCGGGCGGAGTCCGCCGCCGGCGGCAGGCGCAAGGAGAGCGCCGCCTTGGTCGCCGGACGCAGCACGTTGCCCGCGTCCGCCAGGGCCGGCAGGCCGCCGGCGCCGGTGACGGAGAGGGCCGGCCGCCAGGTGCGGGCGAGGACCTGCTCGGCCGGATCGCTCCCTACCGGACCGCTCCCCTCGACGAACGGGAACTTTCCCGACACCGCCGCGCCCAGGTTCCCGGCCGCTACGGCGGCCTGCGCCACGCGCTCGGGCGGGATGTCCACGTGGCACTCGGGCAGGAGGACCTCTCCGGTCGCCTGGTCCTCGACGCGGCTCAAGAGCGAGCGCAGGATGCGGAAGCTCGAGGGCACGATCCCGCTCGCGTCACCGGAGTGGACGCCCTCGTTCAGGATCTCCACCGAGAGGGTTCCGGTCACCATCCCGCGCAGGGAGGTCGTGCTCCACAGCTGGTCGTAGTTCCCGCAGCCCGAGTCGAGGCAGACGACGAGCTGCGGCTCGCCGATCCGGTCGCGGAGGTGCTCGATGACTGCGGGCAGGTCGTAGCTCCCGCTCTCCTCGCAGGCCTCGATCAGCACGACGCAGCGCCCGTGGGGCGTCTTCTCGCGCGCCAGAGCCTCCAGGGCGGTCAGGGAGGCGAAGGCCGCGTAGCCGTCGTCTGCGCCGCCCCGCCCATAAAGGCGGTCGCCGCGCAGGACCGGCTCCCACGGCCCCAGGCCCTCGGCCCAGCCGGTCATCTCAGGCTGCTTGTCCAGGTGGCCGTAGAGCAGGACCGTGTCGTCGATCTCGCCCGGCAGCTCCATGTAGATCACCGGTGTGCGGCCGTCGAGGCGCACGACCTCCAGCTCGAGCCCCTCGAGAGGCCTCTTCGCGCACCAAGCGGCGATCAGCTCCACCGCTCGGTCGATGTGACCGTTCGCGGCCCAGTCCGCATCGAAGTGCGGGGACTTGGCCGGGATGCGGATGTAGTCGACCAGGGCCGGAACGATCTCGTCCCGCCAGGTCCGTTCGACGAACTCGCGCGTACGCTCTGCGTCCATGTCTGATCAGGTTCGGCCGTCGCCCGCTCGCACGCGGTCTACAGGCGGAAGTCCCAGCCCTCGCGGTACTCCTTGGTGACCAGAGCCGTCGCGTCGTCGCGGCCCTCGAAGATCATCGTCTCGGGGTCGTAGGCGAGCTTGCCGCCGACGCGCTGGGCGATGCAGCCGAGCAGGATCATCTCGGTGAAGGGCGCCGCGTAGGAGAAGTTGCACTTGGGGAAGTCGTAGGGCTTCTCTTCGGTGCATGCGAGGTACCACTCCTTGTGGTGCCCCTCAGCCGAGCGCTCGATCTTCTGCTCGGGCGTGCCGACCTCCTCGTGCAGGGACTCGGGGAGCAGCTGGGGCACGTTGCGCGCCTGACCGAGGGCGATCATCTTCGCGTCGGTGCCGATGTAGAGCGCGCCCTCGCTCGTCATCTCCTTGCCTTCGGGGAGCTCCTCGGGCCGGTCGGGCCGGTTGCCCCCGTCGTGCCAGAACACGTCGAAGGCGGGACGCTCGCCCTTGGCGGGGAAGCGGAAGCGGACGGTCGAGCTCTCAGCGTAGCGCGGCGAGTCCCCGAAGGCGCCGCCCGCGACCAGCTCCACCTCGGTCGGGTAGCCGGGCTCCAGCGCCCAGTAGAGCGGGTCCATCTCGTGGCAGGCCATGTCCCCCAGCGCCCCGCAGCCGAAGTCCCAGAAGCCGCGCCAGTTGAACGGGTGGTAGAGCCCGCCCCAGCGGTCGGCGGGCTCGTGGCGGAAGGGCCGCATCTGTGCCGGCCCGATCCACGAGTCCCAGTCGAGGCGGTCGGGCACAGGCTCGCCGCCGTCGGGGATCCCCTCGCCCTGGCGCCACCAGGGACGGTTGGACCAGACGTGGGCCTCGACGAGGTCGCCGATGGCCCCGCCGCGCAGGTAGTCGATCGTGGCGCGCAGGGAGTCGGAGGCGTGCCCCTGGTTGCCCATCTGCGTGGCGAGCTTCGTCTTGCGCTGGGCGATGCCGAGTTGGCGCGCCTCCCAGACCGTGTGGGTCAGGGGCTTTTGCGTGTACACGTGCATGCCGCGCATCATCGCCTGGATCGTCGCCGGGTAGTGTTGGTGGTCGGGCGTGCCGACCATCACCGCGTCGATCTCCTTCTCGTGCGCGTCGAACATCGCCCGGTAGTCGGTGTATCCCTTGGCCTCGGGCCAGCGCCCGGCGCAGTTCCCCCAGCGATCGGTGTCCGCGTCGCAGTACGCCGTACAACCCGCGCCGAGTCCCGCAAGGGGTCCGATGTGCTGCCCACCGGCGATGCCGCCGACCCCGATGTAGGCCACGTTCAAGCGCGCGCCCGAGCCGAGGATGCGCGCGTAGGAGGACGCGCTCATCGCCGCCAGTGCGCCCGCGGAGGAGGTGGTCTTGAGGAACGCGCGACGGGTGAAGACGGTTTGCTCGGCCATGTTGATCTCCGGATTCCTGCGGGGGCGCCATGATACGCGCTGGACGCCCACGAGGGGGCGCTGCAGGGTTGCCATCATGAGGAAGCTCGCACGTTCGCAGGGGCTCGCTCTCTTCGCTCTTCCGCTCGCATCGGTCGCGGCGAGGGCTGGCCTTCGAGGGCCGCCCACGTGCAGCTCGTCCAGCATTCAGCTGGACATGCCCGAGGGGAGTGCTCCCGCCACCGTTCTGCACGCAGGCTGACGCAGAGTCGGCGGAGACCGCCGAAGGAGCCATCACGCAAGCCGCCGAACCGACGGTTCAGCGGCTCGGGTGCCCCACGTCTCCGCCTGGCTCCACAGGGTGTCTGCGGTCCGTCCACCACGACGTCGTCACGGTGCATGTGACGCCGAAACCCCCTCTGCCGTTCATCATCGTTCGTTGACGCGGATCACCTGCTCCAACGCGGCGGCGGCGGCGGGCAGGGCGCGCGGTGCGTGGCGAAGGAGCGTGCGGGCCGTGGCGACCTCGCGCTCGGGGACGCGCGGGAGCTGCTCGATGGTGTCGGCGATCCACAAGTTGACCAGGTCGGTGACCTGCTGGGCGGTGATCTCCAGCCACTCGCCGCCGCGGCGCTCGCGCAGTCGCGAGGGAGCGCTCTCGTCGGCGGGCACCTCCATCGTGTGGCGACGGCCGTAGCACCACAACCACACCAAGGCCTCCGCCTCGGCACCGATCACCCCCCGCAGGCGATCGCGCTCCGACTCTCCCAAGGTCGGGTGAGAGAAGTACTCCGTGCCGTAGAGCGAGTGGCAGAGGCCGGCGTCGCACAGCTGCGGCCTCGCACCCCACTCCGCGAGCAGCTCCTTGGTCCCGATCAGGTGCGGGAGGAGGTCCTCGTTCGAGTTGTGTCGCGTGTTCCCGACGTCGAGCTCATCGAGCAAGGCCAGGGCGGCGCCGGCATCGTGTTGGGGGTCCATGTCGTGCTCCAGGGCGGTCGAGGTTCGGTCGGAGCTCCATGCTAGGCTGCCCTCGACCGACGGGACAGGCCGATCCTCCGCCGCGAAGGAAACTGCGGAAACTGCGAGTCCCGCGGGGCCAGACGGGGTTGCGCCCGGCGAGGTCGGTCGTCTCCCCAGGCGACCGACCGCTCTTTCAGACCCGAATCCGAGGCCCGACACCCGTCTTTCTCTCATGAAGATACCGCACCGCATCCGCGCGGTGGGGGCAGGCCTCGGCTTTGCCCTCGTCGCTACCGGCCTCTTGTCTCCTCCCGGCATCGGCGCGAGCGCCACGGCCTCACCGCCGGCAGCCCTGCAGGGGCCACCGCCGCCGCCTCCGCCGCCTCCGCCTCCGCCTCCGCCTCCGCCGCCTCCGCCCGCCCTCGGGTTGGACCCGCCTCCGGTGCCGGTCGAGAACCCGATCACCGAGGAGAAGCGCGTCCTCGGCAAGCTCCTGTTCTGGGAGGAGCAGCTCTCCTCCGACAACACGATGGCCTGCGGCACCTGCCATCGGTTCAAGTCGGGAGGTACGGACCCCCGCGAGGCGCGCCACCCGGGCCCCGACGGGATCTTCTTCAACCTCGACGACAAGCTCGGCTCGGCGGGGGTGATCCGCTCAGACGCCCTGGCGGAGTTCCTCTCCGACGCGACCTTCGGCTTCGACGTCCAGGTCACCGGCCGCGCCGCGAACCCCGTCCCGATGGCGGCCTACGCGCCCGAGCTCTTCTGGGACGGACGCGCTTCGAGCACCTTCATCGACCCCGAGACCGGCCAGGTGAGCATCTCCCAGGGGGGCGCGCTGGAGAGCCAGTCGGTCGGCCCGCCGATGTCGGACGTCGAGATGGCCCACGAGGCACGCGACTGGGGCCAGCTGACCGCGAAGCTGGAGACCGTCACGCCCATGGCCCTGGCGACGAACCTGCCGGACGACATGGCCGCGGCGGTCGCCGGCGGGGCCACCTACCCCGACCTGTTCGCGGCCGCCTTCGGTGACGGCACCGTCACCGCCGAGCGGATCGCCTTCGCGATCGCTACCTACGAACGGACGCTGATCCCCGACCAGACTCCCTGGGACCTGTTCATCGCGGGCGACGACGACGCCATGACGCCCGGGCAGATCGCGGGCTGGAACACCTTCCGTTCGGGTCAGGCGCGCTGCGACCAGTGCCACACCCCGCCCACCTTCACCGACCACACGTTTCGCAACATCGGCCTGCGCCCGATCGACGAGGACACGGGCCGGCAGGCGGTCACGGGGAACTTCGGTGACCGGGGGCGCTTCAAGGTCCCGTCCCTGCGCAACGTCGGCCTGAAGCCGACGCTGATGCACAACGGGGGCGTGGTCGGAGCCGACCTCGAGGACATGCGGGACGTGATCGACTTCTACGAGGAAGTGAACGGTCACAACCAGTTCAACGAGAACCGCGACCCGCTGATCCCGGGCATCAACGTGCCGGGCAACCAGGAGGCGGCCTTGGCCGACTTCCTCACCAATGCCCTGACCGACCCGCGCGTGGCGGCGGGGATCTTCCCCTTCGACCGGCCCACGCTCCACTCCGAGGTCCTCCCCGCCAACCCCGAGATCGTCGGCAGGCCGACGCCGGGCCAGGGGCTGATCGAGCCGACCGTGATCGCCGTCTCACCGCCGAACCTGGGCAGCACCGACTTCAAGCTCGGCGTCCACAACGCACGCGGCGGAGCGGTGGCCTACGTCCAGGTCTCCCCCACGCCCTTCGTCGCCCACACGCGGCTCGACTGGCGCGGACCGGTGGAGCTCGCGGGCGATGGTCCCGGCGAGGGGTTCGGCACCTGGAAGTGGCAGCTCCCCCACGATCCGGTGTTCGTGGGGACCGACGCCTACATGCAGTGGGTCGTCCTCGACGGGGACGCGCCGAACGGGCACACCGCCCGCAGCGAGACGGTGCACGTGACGATCTTCTGATCGGCACCCGACCCCGATGGTCCCGTGCGGCGCCCGCCCTCCTCCCCGAGGGCGGGCGCCGTCGTCATGGCGCGCCGGTCACCGGGCCTTCGGTTTGCCGCGATCGCTCTCCCGGGCCTATCCTGGGGGCATGATCACCGCCGCCGCACTCCTGTTCATCGCCCTCTCCACGCCCGTGCCCGCCCCGCCCGAAGACCCCGCACACCAGGAGGATCGGTGGGTCGTGTACGAGGGAGGCGAGGGCGCCGGGGCGGGCAAGCACCTCGTCTTCGTCTCCGGGGACGAGGAGTACCGCTCCGAGGAAGCCCTGCCCATGCTGGCGCAGATCCTGGCCCGCCGTCACGGCTTCCGCTGCACGGTCCTGTTCTCCCAGGACCCAGAGACCGGCGTCATCGACCCGAACAACCAGACCCACATCCCCGGGCTCTCGGCCGTGGACTCCGCGGACGTCCTGATCCTCTTCCTGCGCTTCCGCGAGCTCCCCGACGGGGACATGAAGCACATCGTCGACCACGTCGAGTCGGGCGGATCGGTGATCGGCATCCGCACCGCCACCCACGCCTTCGCCTACAAGCGCAACCCCGAGAGTCCCTACGCCCACTACTCCTGGCGCGACACGAAGTGGAAGGGCGGCTTCGGCCGCCAGGTGCTCGGCGAGACCTGGGTCTCCCACCACGGAGGCCACGGCTCCCAGAGCACCCGCGGCCTGATCGTCGCCGAACACGCCGACCACCCCATCCTGCGCGGGGTGACCGACATCTGGGGACCGACCGACGTCTACGGGGTGCGCGAGCTCCCCGCGGGCACGAGGGTGCTCGTCCGCGGCCAGGTGCTCGCTGGGATGAAGCCCACCGACGCGCCGGTCGAGGGCCGCCAGAACGACCCCATGATGCCCTTGATCTGGATCCGCGATTACGAGGGCGCCGCCGGGAAGTCCTCGCGCGTGCTGTGCTCCACCATCGGGGCCTCGGTGGACTTCGAGAGCGCCGGGCTGCGGCGCTTGATGGTCAACGCCTGCTACTGGGGCGCGGGCCTGGAGGAGTCCGTCCCGGCCTTGGCCGACGTCGAGTACCTGCGCCCCTACGAGCCGACCTTCTTCGGCTTCGGGAAGTTCCGCAAGGACGTCAAGCCCCGAGACCTGCTCGAGGGTCGAGACCGCCCTGTCGAGGCGCGCCGGATCGAGGTAGAGGGCGTCGGGATCGACCTCCCGCTCCTGTTCGCCGCCGCGGGCGACCTGACAACGCCCGAGGACTGGCCCCAGTGGCGAGGTCCGAACCACGACGGCTCGGTGGAGGCGAGCGACCTGCCGACCGAGTTCAGCAAGACCGAGGGCGTGCGCTGGGCGGTCGACCTGCCCGGCTCCGGCGCCGGCACGCCCGCCATCCTCGGCGAGCGCGTGTTCGTCTCCTCCATCGACGACGCCGCGGGCTCCTTCGTCGCGATCTGCCTGGACCGCGAGAGCGGCGAGGAGCGCTGGCGCCGCAAGCCCGACAGCGGCTACCGCCCGGCGGGGAACGGGGGCGACACCTGGCTGCACGACCGCAGCAACTACGCCTCGCCCTCGCCGGTCACCGACGGCGAGCGCGCCGTGTTCTTCTTCGGCAACGGCGACCTGGTCGCCTACGACATGGAGGGCGAGAAGCTGTGGATCCGCAATCTCCAGAAGGACTTCGGGCAGTTCACGTTCCAGTGGACCTTCTCCTCCAGCCCTACCCTGTGGGAGGACACCCTGTTCATGCAGATCCTGCAACGCGACACCAAGGTCTACGGCCACGGCAACGACGGGAATCCGTCCTTCCTGCTCGCCATGGACCCCGACACCGGCGAGACGCGCTTCAAGCACATCCGACCGTCCGACGCGCGCAAGGAGTCCCTGGAGTCCTACGCCACGCCGACGCCCTACGTCGGGACAGGCGGCCGCAAGGAGTTGCTCGTCGTGGGGGGCGACGTCGTCACGGGCCACGATCCCAAGACCGGCGACGAGCTCTGGCGATGGGGAACGTGGAACACCGACCACCGCGAGGAGTGGTGGCGGTTGGTGCCCTCGGTCGTCGTGGGTGGGGGCCACGCCCTGATCTGCGCTCCCAAGCGCGCCCCGGTCTTCGCGGTGCGCCTGGGCGGCGAGGGCGACCTCGGAGAGAAGGGCCTGGCCTGGAAGAGCGGAGGGCGCCGAAACCCCCTCTCCTCCGACGTGCCCACGCCTCTGTTCTACATGGAGCGCTTCTTCGTCCTGAGCGACGTGGCGAAGGCTCTCTCGCGGGTGGATCCCGCGACGGGCGAGGCGGAGTGGACCATCGAGCTGCCCGGCCGAGACCGATGGCGATCGTCCCCCACCGGGGCGGACGGTCACATCTGGTTCATGGACCACGCCGGGGACGTGCTGATCGTCGATCCCGCCGACGGGTCGATCGTCAACCACATCCCCATGGGCGAGGAAGACGCGGACAAGATCCGCTCCTCGATCGCCGTGGCCCACGACCATCTCTTCATCCGCACCAACACCAGGCTCTTCTGCGTGGGCGGCTGAGCGCGCTCCCGGCGCGTCAGATGCGCTGGAAGAACCAGAACAGCCCCAATCCGGCGACGGCGACCGAGCCGACCCGCCGTACCCACAGGGGCGCGAGGAAGGGATCCTCCTCGTCGGGGTTGCGCGGCAACAGGCGCAGGACGGCCACCAACACGAGCACGACGGCCACCTGCCCCAGCTCCACGCCGAGGTTGAAGGAGAACAGCGCCATGGCGCGGGCGTGCTCGCGCACGAGCGAGGCTGCCAGGAAGCCGGCGAAGCCCAGGCCATGGATCAGGCCGAAGACGAAGGCCTCCACCCAGCGCGGGCGGGCGAGCCGCGGGTAGGCGAGGTTGTCCACGGCAACGTAGGCGATCGAGAGGGCGATGGCCGCCTCGATGAACCGCGCGTGGGCGGAGAGGTCCACGACGCCCAGGGCGGAGAGCGCCAGGCTCACCGAGTGGGCCAGGGTGAAGGCCGTCACCACGGCCAGGAGGGAGCCCAGCCGCCGTGAGCACAACACGAGGGCGAAGACGAAGCACAGATGGTCCCACCCATCGAGGATGTGCTCCCACCCCAGCCGCAGGAACACGCCGAAGGCACCGCGCCCCTCGGGGTCGGAGCGGCCGGTGGGCGTGCCCTGGTTGAGGATGAAGTGGTCCGTCACCCCGTCGGGCCACTCGATCGTCGCCAGGTCGATGTGGTCGGGGCTCGTCTCCCAGAACAGCGTCACGTCCAGGAGGACGTCGCGGATCGGGACGCGGGCGGGGAAGGTCATCGTGAGCTCGATCGCGCCAGCGCCGTAGCCGAGGGGATCGCGTGGCCCCGCCTCCTCCAGGATCATGCCCTCCAGCTCTGCCAGGAGCGCCTGACCGCCGCGGTGCTCGCGGTCGCTGCCGGTGATGACGAGGTAGTGGGCCTTGGCGTACTCGAAGATCGCCCGGCGGCGAGCCTCGACCTCCGCCTCGGTCACGGTGCCGTCCTCGTCGGCGTCCAGCCCTTCGATCACCTCCAGGAACGACAGCACCTGACAGCGCAGGGTGACGTGCGCCCGCTCGCCCTCCACGCGCACGAGGGAGCTGCTCATCGAGTTGGGGTGACCAACGGCGGGGAGGAGGACCAACAGGAGCGGGAGGAGCATGATCCGTGGGTGTCGGACAAGCGCCGAATGCGCTGCGGAACGGGCGAGGGCGAAGGCTAGCATGGCCCATCGTGGAGCGCCTGCCGAACTTGCTGGTCGGGGCGTTCGTCGCGGCCCTCGCCGGGTGCGACGTCCGCCTGCCCGACTCCCCGCCCGCGCCGACCGCGCCCCTCGCCGACGGAGTCCGCGAGGCGGTCGAGGCCCGGCTGGCCGGAGTGCGCGAGGCGCCCGAGGACGTCGAGGGCTGGCTGGAGCTGGCCATGACCTACGAGGCCAACGGACTGGCCGCGGACGCGGTGACGGCCTACGAGCGGGCGGTGAAGCTCGACGGGAGCTCCCCGCGCGCCTGGCACCACCTCGCCCGTGCTCGCGCCCGGCGCGGCGACCCGTGGGGAGCCATCTCCGCGGCCGAGCGCGCCTGCGCCCTCGCGCCGGACTACGCTCCCGCCTTCTGGAGGCACGGCGGCTGGCTCTTGGAGTCCGGCCGCCTCGAGGAGGCCGCCGCGGCGTTCACCCGCGCGCGCGAGATCGACCCTTCCGATCCCGCCGGCGCATGGGGCCTGGCGCGGATCGCCCTGCAACGCGGCCGGGCCGAGGAGGCGCTCTCCTTGCTCGCCCTCGACGCACCGCGCCCGCCCTACACCCACCACCTCCTGGCCGCCGCCCACCGCATGGCGGGCGACGAGCAGGCCGCCGCCGCTGAGGGAGCCCTCTCCGGCCCCCCGACCTGGCGCGACCCGTGGGCGGCGGAGGTCGCCGGCCGGCGCGCGGGGATCCACCGTCGCCTCGCAGCCGCCAGCACCGCCGCCGCGGCGGGAGAGTACGCCCGCTCGGCAAAGGTCCTCGAGCAGCTGCGCGCCGAGGACCCGCGTGACGTCAACGTCGCCGGCATGCTGGCCGACGTCTACCTGGCCTTGGAGCGCCCCGCCGCGGCCGTGGCACTGCTGCTCTCGACGCGCGATCGGGTCGGCCGGCACTACCGCGTCGCCTACAACCTCGGCAACGCCCACGAGTTCGCCGGCGACGACGAGCGGGCCCTGGCGGAGTTCGAACAGTGCCTGCGCCTGCACCCCAGATTCGGCCTGGCCCACTTCCGGCGCGGCCGCCTGCTCGCGCGCGCCCGCCGGGACGAAGACGCCCTGAACGCCCTGGCGGAGGCCGAGCGCCTCGGCCAGGCCTCGGCGGACCTGTGCGGCCTGCGCGCGACGGCGCTCCTGCGCCTCGGTCGCGCCGCACCGGCCCTCGCCCTGCTCGAACAGGGCTGCCGCGCCTGGCCCGAGGCCCTGCCTCTGGCCGTCACGCGAACCGAGGCCCTGATCGCCCACGGCACCCTGGCCGAGGCGGAGGCCGCCGTGAGCGCCCTCGAGGCGGTGACCGGCGAGGAAGAGCGCGCCCAGGCGTTGCGCGCCCGGCTGATCGCGCGTTCGGCGACGGAGAGGGACGAGGAGTGAGCGGGACCGCTTGCCGCCTCGCCAATCTGGGCCTCCTGCTCGCCTGCACCGGCTGCGACTCGGGAGGCGCCGGGACGCGGTGGTTCGCCGAGGTCGCCTTCGACGCGGGCCTGGAGTTCCACCACCATTCCGGCCACGAGCCCGGGCGCTTCTGGATGCCCGAGATCATGGGCGGCGGCGCCGCGCTCCTCGACGCCGACGGGGACGGGCGCCTCGACGTCTACCTCGTCCAGAGCGGCACGCCCGCCGCCGGCTCCCTGGCCGGCGGCGCCAACCGCCTGTTCCTCAACCGCTCGGAGGGAGGGGGCCTCTCCTTCGAGGACGCCGGACCCCACAGCGGCGCGGGCGACGAGGGCTACGGGATGGGCGTGGCCACCGGCGACTTCGACGGCGACGGGGACGTCGACCTGTACGTGACCAACTACGGTCCCAACGTCCTCCTGACCAACGAAGGCGAGGGGCGCTTCCGCGACGTGACCCAGCGGGCGGGCGTGGGTGACGCCGGTTGGGGGACGAGCGCCGCCTTCGTGGACTACGACCGCGACGGCCTGCTCGACCTGTTCGTGACCAACTACCTCGACTGGACCGTCGAGGGGGAGCTCACCTGCCACGACAAGCTCGGGCGCCGCGACTACTGCAACCCCGACAACTACAGGAGCCCGGCCTTCGACGTCCTCTACCGCAACGAGGGCGACGGCCGCTTCAGCGACGTCAGCCGCGAGAGCGGCATCGCCTCCAAGCCGGGCACGGGCCTGGGTGTGGCCTGCGCGGACTTCGACGGAGACGGCTGGATCGACGTCTTCGTCGCCAACGACCTCATGCCCGACGTCCTGTGGCGCAATCAAGGCGACGGGCGGTTCGTAGACGTCGCCGTGAGCGCCGGCTGCGCCGTGGACGAGTACGGGACGAGCAAGGCCGGCATGGGCGTGGGGGTCGCCGACGTAGACGACGACGGAGACCCAGACCTGTTGGTCGGCAACCTCAACGGCCAGTCCGACTCCTTCTTCCTGAACGCCGACGGGCGCTTCGCCGACCGCACCCACATCGCCGGCCTGGGCTCGGTCAGCCGCCCCTTCACGCGCTTCGGCCTGGGCCTGGTCGACTTCGACGGCGACGGCCACCTCGACCTGTTCGAGGCCAACGGTCGGGTGAACATGCAGGGGAACGACTACAGCGGAGATCCCTACGCCGAGCCCGACCTGTTGATGCGCGGTGGGGCGGGTCCGCGCTTCACCGAGGTCCCCGGCGCCGGGCTCGACCGCGCGGCCGTCGGCTCCGGCCGGGGCGCCGCCTTCGGCGACCTCGACGACGACGGCGCCACCGACGTCGTCGTCGTCAACCGCGACGGGCCCGCCTTCCTGCTGCACAACGTGGTCGCCGCGCGCGGCGGCTGGGTCGGCTTCCGCCTCCTCGACGAAGAGGGCCGCTTCCTCCCCCACGCGACCTTGTCCTGCACCGTGGGCGAGCGGCGCGTCACCCGCACGGCCCGCACGGCGAGCAGCTACTGCTCCGCCAACGACCCGCGCGTCCTCGTGGGCCTGGGAGGAGAGGGCCTCGCCGAGGACGTCGAGGTCCTCTGGCCCGACGGCCGCCGCGAGTCCTTCGGCGGCCGGGGCGCCGGGGTCTACCACGAGCTCCGCCGCGGCGGGGGTCTCTAGCCCGGATGATTCATGAAGACGTGCACCAGACACAGCAGCTCGGTTCCTGGTGGTGCTTTTCGGGTTCTGGCGACGCAGGCGACCCTGAACGGGTCGTCGAGGAAGCCAGGTTCCGCAAAAGCGCCGCCAGGGGCCGAGAGGCCGTCGAAGACGGCCGGTTGCGAAGTCTGGTGTGCGTGTTCATGAATGATCCGGGCTAGCGTGTCTCGACCCGCCAGGCGGCCTCCACCGCCCGCAGGCCCTCGGGATCGACCTCCGCCAGCTCCGCGCGGTCGAAGGGGTAGTAGTCGTTCTTGCCGAAGTACGCCTCGCTCGTCTCGGCGAAGTACTCCATGTGGTTGGTCAGGCCGTAGTGCCGGCGCGGCTGGCCGGAGACGTGCACGACCGACTCGAAGCGCTTGGAAGCCACGGCCCGCTCCCAGGCCCGCAGGATCGGCTCGTGGTCGAAGCCCAGGACCGCGTCGTGCCAGGCGTGGGCCAGCTCGTGCAGCATCACCCAGGGCTGGCTCTGGGTGCGCATCAGCTCGACGAAGTCCCGCGCGCGCGGGATGTGCACGGTCTTGGCCAGCGCCGGGTCGTGGCGGTGCTCGATCAGCCAGTTGACGTCAGGGTGGTACTGGATGCGGTCGAGGGCGTGGTCGGCGTCGACGCGGATCGCGAACCGCCGCAGCTCCTCCACGCGCTCTCGAGGCAGGGTGGCGGCGATCTCGGCCAGCTCGCCGGTCAGGGTCGCGAGGGCCTCCGCGCCGACGGCCGCGTCCACTCCGTCCACGAGGGCACGGTCCATCGAGACGGTCCAGCCCTCGACCTCGACGGTCGCGTGGCCACGGGGGGCGACGTCCTGCGCCGTGGCGGAGCAGCCCGCCAGGACGAGGACGAACAACAAGTTGCGCGTCATGGTCTCCTCCTCGACGACCTCCCCTCGCCCCGCCGCCAGGCTCCGACGACCGTCGGGCCCTCTGGTCTGGGAGCGACGCCCACAGGCGCCGTGTCGCGGATCTCCTCCTCCCGACCACGACGAACGCGAGGCCGAGGCCTCGAAGCGGCCAGCCTACCAAGCCGGCGCGATTCCCGCAGCGGCCCGCCCCGACTCCCGCGCCGGGCCGGAACCGTTCAGCGCGTGTAGCCGAGCTCCTCGAGCACCTCGATCTCCTCGGGAGTGAGGACCACCCCCAGCACCTCGCCAACGCCCCGCTCCAGCCACAGGGCGGCGGTCCCCGCCTCCGGCCAGGGCACCTCACTGCCCGACGCCTGGGGGATCGCGGCGCGCTCGAGCTCGTCGGGGAGCGCACGGGCGATCCCGTCGGTGCCGAGGACCACTCCGCCGGGGAGTGGCTCGCCGTCCAGGCCGAGGTCCAGGGCGAGCACGCGCCCCCGGCACCAGAACACCAGCTCCAACCGGTCGGTCGCCAGGGTCGTCTCGAGGGTGAGGGTCTTCCGCCCAAGGTCGAGGGCGAAGTCGGTCTCCGGCGGTTGTGGCCGGCAGGCGAAGTTGGCGTCGAACAGGTCGTCGGTGGTGACGGCCAGGCTCAGGCGCTCTCCGGCCCGGCCCCGCACGCGCAGGTGGAAGCGCCCCTTCTGGAGCTGCTCCCAGCGGAAGGCGTCGAGCTCGGAGCGGGCCCGGGCGGCGAGCTCGGGGTGGTCCGCGAGCACGTCGCTGCGTTCGCCGGGGTCGGCGCGCAGGTCGTAGAGCGCCTCGGTGTGGAAGACGGGATCGTGGAGGTACTTGAAGCCGCCCTCGACCCAGGCCTTCTGGGCCGAGCTGTCGTAGGTGGGGTACTCGATGAAGTAGGCGTCGCCCTCTGGCGCGTCGGCCGCCAGGCGGTCGGCGCCGCGGAAGGCGGGAGGGACCGGCAGGCCCAGCCCGCCCAGGATCATGGGCGCGAGGTCGATGGACGCCACGGCGCGCTCGATGACGCGCCCCTCGTCACGACCGGGGATGCGCAGCAGCATCGGGATGTGGACCTGGTCGTCGAAGAGGGTGTAGCCGTGGTGGTAGTGGCCGTGGTCGCCCAGGCCCTCGCCGTGGTCGGCGACAAAGGCCACGATCGTGCGTCCCCACTGCCCGCTCGCGCGCACGGCATCGAGCACGCGCCCCACCGCCGCGTCCATCTCGGCGATCTCGGCGACGTAGTAGTCGTCCACGAAGCGTCGGTCGGCGTCGGTCAGCTCCGGTTCGGGCGGCGGCCCCTCGTGGGTGTACCAGCGCCGCCCCGGCCTGGGGTCGAGCACGTCGAAGGGCACAAAGGCGCGGCGCTCGGAAGCGAAGCGGCCCTCGTAGTCGGGCTCGCAGAACTGCTCGCGCCAGCCGTCCTCGGTCGCATACGGCAGGTGTGGGTCCATGATGTGCCAGAACACAAACCACGGCGTCGTGCGGTGGGCGCCGACGAACTCGGCCACCTGTTCCGCGTCACGCACGGCGGACTCCATCGCCCACTCCGAGCAGTAGCTCTCGAAGCCCTGGTCGAGCCCGTACTGGGGCGAGATCAAGCCGTTGGCCACGACCCCGTGGGTCTCGTAGCCCGCGCGGGCGAGGACCTCCGCCAGGGCCAGGGTGGTCGGGTCGATCGGCGTCCACTCGTCGTGCCCCCCGCGTCCGGCGCCGTGGGTCGAGGGGTAGAGCGAGGTCATGATCGACGAGAAAGACGGCAGGGTCCACGGAGCCTGGGAGCGAGTCCGCGGGAAGCGCACGCCTTCGTCCCCCAGGGCGGAGAGGTTGGGCGTGTTGTCTCGCCCGTAGCCGAAGACCCCCATGCGGTCGGCGCGCAAGGTGTCGACGCCGATCAAGAGCACGTTGGGCGAGGGCGGGACGAGCTCGGCGGGCTCGATGCGCGGCGTGGCGATGACGACGGCGTCGAGGGGATCGGGGTCGTCGTCGACGTCGGTGGACGCGAAGCGCAGCCGGCCGGTCCGGCCGGCGACGGCGGCCAGGTCGACCCGCGCCCGCGCCCACACGCGCTGCTTGCGGTCGTTCTTGGGGTCGAGGTCGAAGGCGCCGAGCGTCGTGCGCGCGCCGTCCTCGTCGGTGAAGTCGACCTCGATCACCGCTCCGTCCCCGGCGGCGGCGAAGGCCTCGGGGGCCATGGCGTAGTGGAAGCGCAGGGAGGGCCGCGTCGCTCTCGCCGGGACGGTGAGTGGGAAGGAGAGCTTCCCCGGCGGCGGCAGGAGCACGGCGTCGCGCACCTCCTGTTGGTTCCCGTCCGCCGAGCGCAGGCTGATCCGAAGGCGCCAGGGCGTCGTGTCCTCCTGACCGTCCCGCGGGCGGTGGCTCTCACGCAAGCCGGCGTAGATCTCCCCGTCGGAGAGCCGCGTCTCCTCCACGGCGAGGTCGTCGAAGCGCGTCACGGCCTCCGCGCTCCCGCCGGTGCGGTGCAGCAGCTGCAGCTCCAGCGAACCGGTGGTGTGGGCGGTCAGGAACGACACCTCGAAGCGATCCCACCCCGACGGGTCGATGCGCCGCGAGACCCGGTGAGTGACCGAGTAGCGCCGCCCCCAGCGGCTGACGCGCCCCGGATCGGTCACGCTGCCCGCGTGCTCGACGACCCGCAGCACCTCGCGCGAGGAGGCCTCCCCGGCGGACGGGTTCCCCTCCAGGCGCACGCGCCCGCTGACGCGCACGCGCGCGAGAGCGGCGATCGGCGTCACCAGGGCGACCAGCGAGTCGTCGGCCGCGGTCCCCGGCCCCAGCTTCAGGGCGCCTCCCTCGAACCCTCCGGTCGGCTCGAGACCCGCCAGGTCGCCGCCGCCCTCGCGATAGCGCATCCGCGACGAGCGCGCCGTCGCACGCCACAGGCTCGCCAACTCCGTCCCCTCGAAGTCCCAACTCGCCACGCAGGCGGCCTCGCCACTTCCAAGGCGGTGCTCGCCGACGCCCTCGAAGTGCGCGCGGTCCATCAGGTCGAACAGGCGAACGCGCACCTTGGGCGGGCTCGCTTCTCCCGCGCAGGCGGCGCACAGCGCGAGGAGCAGACACACCTTCGAGGAGCGACGGAGCGGGAGCGGGAGGGAGAGCATGGCGACGTTTCGTAGGGATCGATGGGCGCGCCATCCTATCTCGTCGGGGCCCACGGCGGCGTGCTCGTCGCGTCGCCGGGTCAGCTCGTCGCTGCTCGACTCGCCCCGCCCGGTACGGGAGACGCATCTTCGCAAGCACGTGGTGCATACCCGGTACATCGAGCGACACCACAGTCCGAGGTGGAATCGACGTAGCAGATGCACGCAATCGGGGATTCCAGACAGGTAACCTCGAGACTCCAAGAGCACTGCCTACCGCCACAGACGAAGAGGACTGGGCCGCAGGTGACATCCAACGCCACGGGTGACCCCAGGGGCGTTTCGGGTGCCGTCGACACCATGGGCCCGACGGCGAGCGCCATTGGGATTGCGCTGCCCACCCAACGCGCTGCGAGAGCGGACATGATCCCTCCTGTACAGGGTGCGAGCAGTAGACCGACAGGTGAGGCGAGCATGTTGAGCGTGGGCATCTAGGGTTCGCACGTCTAGCCAAGTCGGTGGGATGAGTGGCATGAGATCCGATCTCTGATCCACAGAGCGCAAACCGCAGGCAGCCGTGCATTCGGTCTTCCAACTCCGAGTGCCCATGGATCCACACCAGCGCGGCCCGGGGTCCATGGTGCTAGCGCGGGGTCTCCACCCAGCGGCGTGCCCTAGCCGGATTCGGCGCGTGCGGCTATACATCGGGGTTCGTGTCCCTGCGCCCGTTGTTCACCGCCGGTCTCTGCGCGCTGTCTTGCGCCACCCTCGTTCGGGCCTCGCAGGCGCCCGATTGGGGGCGCTTTCGGGGGCCGAACGGGTCGGGGGTCTCGCGGGCGCGACACCTCCCCTCGGCACTCGATCCCCAGACGGCCGTCGCCTGGCGCACCGAGGTGCCTCCGGGGTACTCCTCGCCGGTGCACGACGCAGAGCGCGTGTTCCTCGCCGCCTGCGACGGCACCCAACCGGTGACGGTGTGCGTCGACCTCGCGACCGGAGCGATCCTCTGGCGGCGCGCCGCCCCCACCGAGCTCTCCGCGCTCCCGCGCGGCCAGAACTCCCCCGCCTCCTCCACACCGGCGACCGACGGCGAGCGCGTGGTGGTCTTCTTCGAGAGCTGCGGCCTCTCGGCCTACGACGTCGACGGCGAGGTCCTGTGGGAACACCCCCTGGGGCCGTTCCGCACGCCCTACGGCATGGGAACCTCGCCGGTCATCGAGGGTGACCTCGTGCTGCTGTTGTGCGACCAGGACGGCGACTCGTTCCTCCTCGCCCTGGACAAGCACACCGGCGCAGAGCGCTGGAAGACGGCGCGCCCCGAGGCCAACCACGGTTTCTCGACGCCGATCCTCTACCGACCCGCCGAGGCAGAGGCCCAGATCGTCGTCTCCGGCTCCTTCCGCGTCACCGCCTACTCCCTCTCGAGCGGTGCCCGAGCCTGGTGGCTCGACGGCATGGCCTGGCAGGCCAAGACCGTGCCGGTGCTGCACGGCGAGCGCCTCTTCGTCCACTCCTGGATGGCCTCGCCCTCGACCTTGGGCGTGCCCGACATCGAGACCCCCTTCGAAGAGGCTCTCGAGACCTACGACGGCGACGGCGACGGCGTCCTGAGCGCGGATGAGACCGGCGAGCTCGGACTGTCCGTCCTGTGGTTCCTCGCAGACCTAGACGAGAGCGGCGCTCTCGACCGGGCGGAGTGGGACCTCCTCCTCGCCCGCGGCGTCTCGAAGAACGGCCTGCACGCCGTCCAGCTCGGCGGCCGCGGCGCCCTGGGCGAGACGGACGTGTTGTGGCGCGTGCGGCGTTCCTTGCCGAACATCCCCTCACCGCTCTTCTACCAGGGCCTGCTCTACATCCTGAAGGAGGGTGGGATCCTCACGGTCCTCGACCCCCTCGACGGGAAGGTGCTCGAGGCCGCGCGCATCGAGGGGGCGGTCGACACCTACTACGCCTCGCCGATCGCCGGAGACGGCAAGCTCTACACCGCCAGCCACCGCGGGCGCCTCGCCGTCATCGATCCGGGATCCGACTGGAGCGTGCTCTCCGTCCACGACCTCGGCGAGACGATCTGGGCCACACCGGCCCTCGCCGAGGGCCGCGTCCTCGTCCGCACACAGAACGCCCTCTACGCCTTCGGCAAGTAGGTGGCGCGGTGCTCCACCAACAGATCCAAGACCAGGCGGCCGCCATCAGCCGGGCGGTCAAGGCTCACGCCGACGGGCTCTTCACGAGCGGACAGTACGACGTCGTTGGAGAGGGCGAGCCCCATCCGGCCCGAGAAGCGCCGCCAGGGGCCGAGAGGCCGTCGAAGACGGCCGGTTGCGAAGTCTGGTGTGCGTGTTCATGAAGCATCCGGGTTAGCCTGCCGGGCGGGCCAGAGCGCCATGACCGACGCGATGAACGACACCACCGGAGCCGAGGGCTCCCGCACGGGGCCCACGGTCTCCTGCGACGTGGTCGTGGTCGGCGCGGGGCCGGCTGGCTCGGCTGCGGCGACCGTCCTCGCCGAAGCGGGGCGCGACGTCGTCGTGCTCGAGCGCGAGCGCTTCCCGCGCTACTGCCTCGGCGAGTCCTTGATCCCCCACTGCTGGTACCCGCTCGAGCGCCTCGGCCTCGCCGACCGCTTGGCCTCGACGGGCTTCGTGGTCCCCAAGCACTCGGTGCAGTTCGTCAACACCGCCGGCGTGCGCTCCAAGCCCTTCTACTTCTTCCAGCACTCCGACCACCCCGCGATGCTGGCCTGGCAGGTCGTCCGTAGCCACTTCGACGAGCTGCTCGCCACCAACGCGGCGGAGAAGGGCGCGCGCTTGCTGTTCGAGACGACGGCCACCGACCTCCTGCGGGACGACGGGCGAGTCGTCGGTGTCCGTGCCCGCACGGCGGACGGCACGACCTTCGAGGTCCGCGCGCCGGCCACGATCGACGCCAGCGGACGCAGGGCCTTCGGGCAACACAGCAACCGCTGGCGCGAGCCCGACGGGAAGATGCGCAAGGTCGCCCTGTGGACCTACTACAAGGGCGCCATGCGCGACCCCGGGCGGGACGAGGGCGCCACGACCATCGCCTACCTGCCCGAGAAGGGGTGGTTCTGGTACATCCCCCAGACCGACGACACGGTCAGCGTCGGGATCGTCGCCGATCCCGAGTACCTGTTCCGCGAGACGCGCGAGGCGCGCGCGATCTTCGAACGCGAGGTCGAGACCCAGCCCTGGATCCGCGACCACCTCGCCGTGGGGACCAACCTGCATCTCTACCAGGTCACCCACGACCTCTCCTACCGCTCGCGCCACTGCGCGTCCGACGGCCTCGTCCTCGTCGGCGACGCCTTCAGTTTCCTCGACCCGGTCTTCTCCGCCGGGGTCTACCTGGCCCTACAGAGCGGGGTGCTCGCCGCCGATGCCGTCGACGCCGCCCTCGATGCGGGCGATGTGAGCGCGGCGCGCTTCTCGCCCTACGGCGTGCGCGTGTGCCGCGAGATCGAGGCCATGCGCGCCCTCGTCTTCGCCTTCTACGACCCCGACTTCCACTTCAGCACCTTCCTCAAGGCGCACCCCGATCTGCACCACGACCTGACCGACTGCCTGATCGGCAACCTCGACCGCGACTTCACGGCCCTCACCGCCGCCCTCGGCCAGTTCGCCGACCTGCCCGAGCCGATCCCCTACGGGGCTCCGGCGACCTGATCCGGGCTAGCTGTCGATCGCCACCAGATGGCGGCGCGTGCGCCAGAACAGGACGCCCTCGGCGATCGCCGGAGACGCCATGCACTCCTCGCCGAGGGAGTTCTCCGCCAGGACGTCGAGCGCGTCGCCGGCGCGCACGACGAAGACCTCGCCCTCTTCGCTCGTCAGGAACAGCTTGCCGTCGCCCGCCACCGCCGAGGCGGTGAAGCCCGTGCCGCCGGTGCCCAGCCGCTCGCGGAAGCGCTCCTCGCCGGTGCGCGCGTCGTAGCAGGCCAGGATCCCCGCGTCCGAGCACAAGTACAGGCCGTCGCCGTAGACCAACGGCGTCTGCATGTAGTTCCCCCGGCGCAGGCGGCTCCAGACCATGTGCTCGCTCTCCTCCGCCTTCATCGCCAAGGTCCCGCTCGCCTCGGGATCGATGGCGAAGATCGGCGCGAAGCGGCCGTGGGCGTTGGTGATGAAGACCAGGCCCTGGCCGAAGACCGGCGTCGGGGTCGGGATGTCCCCGCCGCCGACGAGCTTCCACAACTCGGTGCCTGTCGCGAGGTCGTAGCCGCCGATGTGCTTGAAGCCGTTGACGACGACCTGAGAGCGATCGGCGGTCTCCACCACCGTCGGGCTGCCCCAGCCGGGGAACTCGTCCCGCGGCGTGCGCCAGACGTCCGCGCCCGTCTCTAGGTCGAAGGCCGCCAGGAACGAGTCGCCCTGGATGTCGGCCTGCACCAGGACCACCTCGCCGTGGATCACCGGCGACGAGCAGAAGCCCCACTCGGCGCCGGGCATCATGTAGAAGCCCGCGTTCAGCTCCCCCAGCTCCCGCTTCCAGGCGAGGTCGCCCTGGGCCGTGTAGCAGAACAGGCCCTCGCTCCCGAACAGCGCCACCACGCGCTCCCCGTCGGTCGTCGGCGTCGAGGCGGCGTGGCTCCCCTTGGGGTGGCGGCGGTCGGTCGGGACGCCCTCGAAGGCGGCGCGCTGCCACAGGACCTCGCCGCTCGCGCGGTCCACGCACACGACGGCGAAGATGTGCGGGCCCTCGTCTTCCACCGGAGCGATGTCGCCGTACAGCCCAACCTTGAGCTCCGCCTCCCCCGCCTCGCGCACGGCGGTGGTGAGGAAGATCTGGTCACCGAAGATCACCGGCGAGGAGTGGGCCAGGCCGGGGATCGGCGTGCGCCAGGCGACGCCCTCGCCGCTCTCGACGTCCCAGTGCACCGGCAGGGCCGCGCCGTCGCTCACACCTGCCGCGCCGCGGCCGCGGAACGAGGGCCAGTGCGCTGCGCCCGCTCCGTCCTCCGCGGCGCGCTCGATCACGCCGAAGAGCTGTCCGGAGTGCCCCACGCCGCTCCAGGTCCCCGCGTACTGGCCGTCGTGGATCACCACCCGCGCGTCGAAGCTGCCCATGAAGGGGATCGTCATGTCGCTGACGGTGATCACCGGCGTGTCCCCGGCCCACAACACGTCGACGACCAGCGCCATGGGGAGGCGGCTCTCGCCGTAGGCCAGGGTGGCCTCGAAGCGCCAGCTGCTGTCGGTGCCCTCGACCTTGGAGACGGCTCCGAGGGTGTAGCCGTCCGACGCGGGCGCGCTGCCCGGCTGCGCGTCGCTGGCCGTGAAGGAACCGACCAGTTTCGCGCCGCTCATCAGGCGGGCGAAGGCGGCCTCGCGCTCGGCCCGGTCGGCGGAGCCGCCGTCCTGCCGGCCCTGCGCGGTCGTGGCGCCCAGGGCACAGAGCAGGGCCGCGAGCTGGATGGAGAGGGGTGCGATGGACATCGGTGGGCGTTCGGTCGTAGCGGAGCCCGCGGTCGCACGGACGGCACCGACAGCCTACTCCCTGCGCAAGGTCGCTAGCACCTCTCCGCGCAGGGCGAGGCGCGCGGCGAGCACGACCCACAGCCCGCCGCTCAGGGCGAGGGCGACGACGAGCCCGGCGGCCCGCCCCCACCCCGCTCCCTCCCCGGCGACCGCCGGCAACAGGGCGACCAGGCCGGCCTCCGCCCCCGCCCCCAGGCCCAGGACGAGGAGCAGGCCGTGCTCGCCGGCGATCATCCGCCGCAGGGCGCCGCCGCGAAACCCGACCGCCCGCATCAGCGCCAGCTCGCTCCTGCGCTCCAGGGCGTTGCGCAGGACGACGAGCCCCAGGCCGACGGTGCCGAGCAGCATCCCGATCGCTCCCAGGACGCCGAAGATCGCGAGGTAGGTGTTCTGCACGGCGTGGAACTCGGCGAGCCGCACGGCGGCCGGCGTGACCGCGAGGCCCTCGTCTTCCAGACCGCGTCCGAGCTCCTCGGCGATCACCTCGACCCGCTCCGCGGGCGCATCGACGAGGAACATCCGGTGACCGCTCACCGACGGGAAGCGCTCCTCGAAGGCGCTCTCGGCGATCAGGAGGTTGCCCTGCAGGATCGAGCCGGCGACGGCGGCGACGATCCGCACGCGCACCGGCCGCCCGTCCTCGCCGGTGACCTCGACGGTGTCGCCGACGCGCTTGTGCATCGACCAGGTGATGCTCGCCTCGTCCCCCACCGCGGGCACGCTGCCGTCCGCTCCCAGGGTCGCGAGCGCCCGCCAACCGTGGTCGAGGTCGACGCCCTCGACCGCCTGGGTGAAGCGGAACGCGCCGCGGGCGTCGAGCAGGCCGGGCTCGACCCCCAAGAGGCGCGGGGTCGCCGGCACCCCCAGGTGCAGACAGCTCGCCTCGTCGCCGTCGCGCACCCTCAAGGGCACGGCCATGACGCCCTCGAGCACGGCCGGATCCAGGCCGTAAGCCTCCCGGCCCTCGGCGGTGTTGACGTCGTGCAGGACGCCCAGGGTCGCCTCCGCCACGAGGGCGAAGCCGCCGGTGCCCGTGTCCCGGCGGGCGCCGGCGCCGGTCGCTTCGCTCGCCGCGTCGCGGTGGTTGGCGGCGACCGCGACCACCAGGAAGGTGCCCGCCGCGAGCAGGGCGACGGTGCCCAGGCTGCGCCCGCCGCGCCGTGCGGCCCCGCCCAGGGCCAGGGCGGCGAGGGAGTCCCGCGGCGCCGACCGCGGCGCGGCCAGCCACGCCAAGAACGCACCGCTCGCCGCCACCCCCGCGACGAGCAGCAGGGCTCCGGCCCCGAAGAAGGCGCCCGCCGCCGCCGCTCCCTCCCGCGGGTCGGCGGCGAACAGGAGCGCCGTCGCGCCGAGGACGCAGCCGGCGGCGATCCACGGGCCCCGGCGCGCGCGGAGCAGGGCGGGGCCACGCCGAGCGTCCGGCGCGCCGGCGAGCAGCTCCGCCGCCGGGCGCCGCCCCAGGCGGCGGACCGACCACGCCATCACCGCGACGGCCAGGGCCACGCTGGCCGCACCCCCCCCGACCAGGGTCGTCGGCGCGACCGTGAGGCCGATCGCCGCGCCGCCCACCGCACCGCTCCAGACCGTGGCCAGACCGTGGAGCAGGGCGGCGGTGTAGGCCACGCCGGCGGGGACGCCCAGGGCGGCTCCCGCGAGCGCCAGGACCCCGCCCTCGGTCAGGAAGGCGCGCGCCACGCGCCGCCGCCGCCAGCCCACCGCCGAGAGCAGGCCCAGCTCGCGGGAGCGCTGCTCGACGCCGAAGGCGAAGAGCATCCCCGAGAGCAAGAGGGCCGCGGCGATCAGGAAGGAGGAGAGGCCCCCGAACAGGCCGGCGAAGTCGGTGGTGGCGGCGCCGGTCGCCAGCGCCGGCGTGCGGACGTCCTCGAAGAACAGGCCGATCGAGGCCGGGTCCACCCGCTCGCGCACCAGGCGTGCGATCGCCTCGGGCTCCGCGCCGGGGAAGCGCACGGCGGTGAGCGATCCGAAGCGGTCGGCCCACAGCGCCTGGCCCGCCGCCAGGCCGACGAAGGCCTTGGGCGTGCCGCGGTGCTCGTCCCAGTAGGCCTCGTCCTCGTCGCGCACGACGTCGAGGTCGAGCTCGATGCCCGGCTCCCAGTCGCGGCAGTGGTCGGCGTCGGCCAGGCCGGGGAAGGCGGGCATCAGGGACGGGTCGGCGACCGCCCCGGCCAGAGGCACGACCGCGCGGATCTCGAACCGGTGGCCGCGCTCGACCAGCCGCGACGACCCTCCCAGGGCGTAGGTCGTCATCGAAAGCTCGTCCCCCGGCCGCGCCTCGAGGTCCTCCGCCAGCCAGGAGTGGATGACGATCTCGTCGGCGGCGAGGTCGGCGGGCACGAGGCCGGTGTCCGTCCCCGCCGCCGCCGCGTTCAGGGGGCCGACGGCGCTCACCATGGAATAGGGCGTCGCCCGTTCCCCGACGCCCATCCGCTTGGCGAAGGTGGTCAACACGCCCACCGCCGGGAGGGGCGCGTCCGCGAGCGCCTCTCCGAGGGCCGCGTCGAGGAAGACGCGCTCTCCGGTGAGCTCGACGCCCTCCCCCACCGCCGTCGGCCGCAGGTGCCAGCCGGCGTCGGCCAGGGTCCAGACGCGGGCGAGGGCGCCCTCGGCCGCCGCGGCCACCGCTCCCGCCGTTCCCGCGCCGCCCACCAGCAACAGGTTCGAGCGCTCCCCCAGCTCCAGCTCCTCCTGCAGCCAGGCGCGGGAGCAGACGGCGAGCAACGGCGGGAGCGGAGATGCCGAGAGGGAGAAGCGCCCGCCCGCCTCGTCGCCGAGCACCCCGGCGACCTTGACGCGCAGGCCGATCGTGCGCTCGTCGCTCTGGGCGAGGACCATGTCGCGGGCCATCGCGCTCGGCAGATCGACGCGCAGCAGGACCTCGTCGGCCGCGGTGACGCCGAGCTGGCGCGCCAGGCGCTCGCTCACGAGCACCTCGCCGGGGGCGGGCGGCTCGACGGCGCCGGGTTTGGGCGCGAGGTCGAAGAAGCCCGCGTCCACGCCGACGGCCCGCACGCCGTTGGCGCGCCGGGCGGTGCCCGGCACCGACGCCACGCCGGAGAGGGCGAGGGCGGCCCTCACGCGCACCGGCGTGGGCCCGGCCTCCGGCGACGGTTCCCGAGGGGAAGGGGTCGAGTCCGCCGCGACGGTGCGCTCGATCGAGCCGAGCTCCGCCGCCAGCTCTCCGGCGAGGGCGTCGGTGAAGAGGCGGTCCCGTGCGTCGAGGGCCGCGTCGATCCCGCCCACGCGCGCCAGGGCCTGTTCCCGCAGTGCGGCGCGCACCGAGTCGCCGACGGCGAGGGCGCCGGTGAGCACGGCGGTCGCGACGGCACATCCCGCCACCACCCCCAGGTTCGTGCGCCAGAAGTGGCCGAGGCCACGGGCGGCCAGGCGAGCGGCGTTCATCGATCGACGAGCCTCCCCGCGGCGAGGGCCAGGCGGCGTTGCATGAGCGCCGCCAGGGCCTCGGCGTGGGTGACGACGACCAGCGTCAGGCCGTGCTCGCCGTGGAGCCTCGTGAGCAGCTCGCCGAGCTCCGCCGCCGCCTCGGCGTCGAGGGAGCCGGTGGGCTCATCGGCCAGGAGCAAACGCGGTTCGTTCACGAGCGCGCGCACGACGGCCACCCGCTGGCGCTCGCCGCCCGACAGCTCCCCGGGGCGATGGTCGGCCCGGTCGGCGAGGCCGACGGCGTCCAGCAGGGCGCGGGCTCGGTCGAGCGCCCGCGAGCGATCGCCGCCCTTGCGCGCCAGGGTCGGCACCAGGACGTTCTCCAGGGCCGAGCACTGCGGGAGGAGGTGGTGCTCCTGGAACACGAAGCCGACGGTCTCGCTGCGCAGGTCGGCCAGGGCGTCGGCGTCGAGGTCGGCGAGGTCGGCGCCCGCGATGCGCACGCTCCCGCCGGTCGGCGGCGCGAGGGCGCCGATCAGGTGCAGGAGGGTGCTCTTGCCCGAGCCCGACGGACCGACGACGGCCACGGACTCGCCCTCGGCGACGGACAGGTCGACGCCGCGCAGGACCTCGGTCTCCGCCCCGGCGACGCCGAAGCGCTTGGAGACCTCGCGCAGCTCGACGAGGGCGCTCACCGCTGGGGCTCGTCGGCCCCTTCCCCCGCCCCCGCCGCGGGAGGGGGCGGACCGGGCTTGTAGAGCGTGACGAGCGTCCCGCCGAGCGCCGCCAGGGCGATGCCGCACACGAACTGCCAGCGCAGGCTCGCCAGGCCCCCGGCGGGCGGGTGGATGGCGAGGGCGACGAGGGCGTTCACGATCGGCGCGCCTGCGAAGATGATCGACATGACCGCGGCGGGGTGGCCGCGGGCGCCGAAGGCGAGCAGCACGCAGAAGGCGCCGACCGCACCGGAGGTCCCGGCCAACAGCGACCACGCGATCCCGCCGCCGGACATGGCCCAGTCGCTCTTCGCGCCGACCAGCAGGACCACCGGCCCGACGACCGCGATCAGGAAGTAGGCGATCCCGACCCACAGGAAGGCCTTGTAGCGCCCGTTCACCGGGTCGCCCATCGCCGCCTGGCCGGTGTGCAGTAGCACGCCGTAGAGGCCCCAAGTCACGACCGTCATCAGAGCGAAGGTCAGCCAGAGGCTCGAGGTCTGTCCGTCTCCTCCCGCCATGTCAGCTCCCGCCTTCCGACCTGGGCTTGCGTTCCAGGGCCGCGCGGGCGGCCTCGATCTGCTCGGGGGGCGCGATGGTGACGCGCTCGGCGACCTCGGCGGGCATGTCCGTCGCGCGCACGCTCCCGTCTGAGGGATCGCGGGCGACGCAGACCGTGCGCATGCGCCCGCCGGCCAGGGGCGCGTCGCCTCCTTCCGCGGCGAAGAAGCCGATCTCGAAGGCCAGGGACTTCTCAGCGCGCTCGCTCACGAGCAGGCGGATCGTGATCCGGTCGGGATACCTGAGCGGCCGGCGGTAGGAGCACGTCGCGTCGACGCGCACCCAGCCGACCATGCCGTCCTCGTCGTCGCTGTGGGCCGACAACCCCAGGGAGCGGAAGAAGGCGTGCTCGCACTCCTCCATGTACCGGAAGTAGTTGGCGAAGTGGACGATGCCGGACGCGTCGGTCTCGGCGAACTCGATCCTGCGCTCGTAGGCGAACTCGTGGGTCATGGAGTGTCGGGGCGGCGGGCGAGCATTGTACAGACGTCCGCAACGCCACGAGCCATGTGCTCGGCGCCGAAGCGCTCGCGCACGGCGTCGCGCCCGCTCTCGGCGAGGGCTCGCGCGCGCGCCGGATCGAGCAGGAGCGCCTCGAGGGCGTCGGCGAGGGCGACGGGGTCGTCGGGCTCGCACAGCACGCCGCCCCCGGTGGCCTCGACGAGCTCGGGGAAGGCCGCGTGGCGCGGCTGGACGACCGGCACCCCCGCGGCGAGGGCTTCGAGCACGTACAGGCCGAAGGACTCGCCGTAGGTGGCCGGCACCGAGAGCACGGCGAGGGAGTCGAACAGGCGCACCTTCTCCTCGCGGGTGACGCCGGGGTGGAAGGCGACGCGGTCCGTGAGCCCCGCGCGGTCGAGGCGCGCGCGCAGCCCGTCCACGAAGGCGCGGTCCCCGGCGAGCAGGGTCCCGGCCACGGCGAGGCGGGCTTCGCCGACCCGGCCCTTCTCGCAGAGCAGCACGAAGGCCTCGACCAGGGTGTCGAGGCCCTTGTCGGGGCACATGCGCGCCAGGTAGCCGATGCGCGGGAGGGGCGGCGTGTCGCCGTTCCATGCTCCGGTGAGGGCCAAGAGGTCCTCCGCCGCGACCCCGTTGTGGACGACGGTCACCTTCCCCGCGGGCAGCGCCAAGCGCTCGGCCATCAGCGCCCCGTAGTCGGCGCTGACGGCGATGCAGGCGTCCGCGTCGGCGGCGCGCTCGCGCACGCACGCCCAGGCTCGCTCACGGTAGGGCTCGGGCAGGCCGTCGAGGAAGGGCGCCTCGCCCTGCAGGGTGCAGACGAGGGGGCGGTCGAGCCGTTCGCGCAGGCTCCGCGCCGTCCCGAGCAGCATGGCGTTGGAGAGGATCACGACGTCGGGCTCCTCGCCGGCGGGGAAGGCGCGCCGGGCGAGCTTGTCGATCTCGGTGGCGAGGGCGCCGCGCTCGCCCTCGAGGACGGCCAGGGTCACGGCCCCCAGGCCCGCCGGGTCGGTCATGTTGCCGCGGCGCGCGGCCCAGCGCAGGAGCGCCGGCGAGTCGAGGGCGTCGGCGACGAAGCCGGGCAGGCGCCGCAGCGGCGGCAGCTTGTGCTGGAGGAAGACGTTGATGCCGCCCATGCGCACCGGCTCAACCGCGTCGGGCGAGTCGTCCTCGAGCCACAGGGGCAGGTACAGGGGAACGACGCGCACGTCGTGGCCGAGGGCGCGCAGGGCCGTCGCCAGGGCGCCGTCCCGCAGGCAGCTCCCGCAGTGGAAGTGTCCGGTCCCCGGGGTGAGCAGGGCGATCCGCATGGGCGCGACGGCTTTCAACTGATGCGCTCTGTGCGGTGCTCGGGGCGGAAGTAGGCCGGCAGCAGGCCGTCGACCTGCATCAGGCCCGCGCGCGTCGTGCGGATCTCGCCGCCGTCGAGCTCCACGAGCCCGTCGGCCTCCTGGCGCGCCAGGGCGTCGGCGAAGCGCTCGCGCGGGTCCACGCCGAACTTCTCCTCGAAGAAGGCGGTCTCGACGCGGCCGAGCTTCATCTGCAGCAGGAACTCGCGCACCAGCCGCTCGTCGGCGTCCATCGGGTAGGCGCGCAGGTGGGGCGCCTCGCCCGCGGCGACGCGCCGCTCGTAGGTCCCGATCTCGTGCTCGTTCTGGAAGTGCACGCCGCCCAGGTGCGAGAACGAGGAGACGCCGATGCCGAGCATGTCGGCGCCCCGCCACAGGGAGTCGCGGTAGAGGAAGCTCGCCTGCTCGTCCCGGCAGGCGGTGTAGGCGCTCCCCAGGCGATAGCCGTACGCCTCCAGGCGCGCGAAGCCCTCGTCGGCCCAGCGGCGCTTGGTGGCCCAGTCCGCCACTGGGGCGACGGCCTCGCCGCCCTCGCGCATGCGGTCGTAGAGCGTCGTGTTGAAGGGCACCTCCATCTGGTAGATGGTCACGCTCTCGGGCAACAGCTCGATGGTGCGCTCGATGCACTCGCTCCAGGTCGCGTCGGTCTCCCCCACCATGCCGGCGATCAGGTCGACGTTGACAGAGTCGAACCCCGCGGCGCCCAGGAACCCGTAGGCCCGCAGGATCTCGTCGGCGCGGTGGGCGCGGTTGTTGCGCTCGAGGATTCCCGGGTCGAAGTGCTCGATCCCCAGGCTGGCGCGGGTCACCCCCAGCTCGGCGAGGGCGGCGGCCTTGGGCTCCTGGAGCGTGCCCGGCTCGCACTCGAAGGCGATCTCCTCGGCGTCATCGAAGGGCAGGACCGCGCTCAGGGCGCCGAAGAGCTCGCGCAGTTGGTTGGCCGAGAGGTAGGAGGGGGTTCCGCCGCCGAAGTAGACGAAGCTCGGCCTCCGGCCGGCGAGGTAGGGCGTCTCCGCGAGGAGCGCCAGCTCGCGCGCGAGGCTGTCGAGGTAGCGGCGAATGTCGGCGCTGCTCTTGTCGGTGTAGACCTTGAAGTAGCAGAAGTCGCAGCGCTTGCGGCAGAAGGGGAGGTGGACGTAGAGGCCGAGCGGCACGTCCGCGGCGGGCGGCGAGGCGAGCTTCGCGCTGACGCCCGCCACCGCATCCGCGCTCCAGGCCGAGAACGGTGGGTAGTTGGAGACGAAGTAGTTCCCCGCGCGGGTCTGTTCCGTGCTCATCGTTCCTTCTCCGCGGCTTCTTCGGCAGGTCCGAAGGCGTAGAGGGCGCCGTCGAGGGAGGCGGTGATCACGACTCCGCCGGCGACCGCCGGGGAGGAGAAGATCGAGCGGCCGATGTCGTAGGACCAGACCTCGGTGCCGTCGGCCAGGCGCAACAGGTACAGGCGACCGTCGCCCGAGCCGAAGACGACCTTGTCGCCGCAGACGACCGGTGAGCCGTCGACCTTGCGGCGGGTGGCGAAGGTCCACAGGGGCTCGCCGTCGGCCAGGCGCGCGCAGTGCAGCTTCTTGTCGCGTCCGCCGAAGACGACGAGGTCGTCGGTGACGGCGGGGGACGAGAAGAAGGCGTGGCGTCCGCCGTCGTAGGACCACAGCGCCTTGCCGGACTCGACGTCGACGCAGGCGAAGGCGTTGCCGTAGTGTCCGAAGAGGGCGCGCCTGCCCGCCAGGGCCGCCGAGCCGGCGATGTGGCAGTCGCGGCCCATCTCGATGCGTGCGAGGGCTTCGCCGCTCTCGCTCGAGACGACGTGCAGGGCGGCGTCGCAGCCGCCGAAGACGACGCGCCCGTCGCTCACCGCCGGGGTGCCGTTGACGAAGTTCTCGGTCTGGTAGGTCCAGGCGACCTCTCCGCTCTGCGCGTCGAGGCAGTAGAGGCGGGTGTCGTAGGAGCCGACGACGATGCGCGCGGGCCGCTCGTCCCTCGCCGGCAGCCAGGCCGCCGCGCCGAGGATCTTGTCCCCGGTCTCGCGCTTCCAGCGCAGGGCGCCGTCGTCCGCATCGAGGGCGTAGACGAAGAAGTCCGAGGAGCCGACGAAGACGGTCCCTTCCGCCACCAAGGGCGGCGCCTCGATCATGTCCTCGGTCGCGAACTTCCAGATCCCCTCACCGGTCGAGAGGTCGACCGCGTGGACGTGCTTGTCGTCGGAGCCGACGAACACCTTCCCGTCGGCGACGACGGGGGAGGAGACGATGGCGCCGCCGCTCTCGTAGCGCCAGCGCAGGGCCAGCTCGTCCGCCAGGGCCCCGTCTGCGACCCCCCGCTGGGCCGCGCCCCCCCGAAACGCGCTCCACTCCCCGCCCCCGGCGGGATCGGAGGCGACGGCGAGGACGAGGACCGCGATGGAGACGGACATGCCCCCATTATCCGCTCCCGCCTCACACGGAGGCCAGAGAACGGAGAAACAGGCCGGTCAACTCCTCCTGGGATCCAACGCCGCGCGGTAGAGCGCGGCCAGGTCCGCCGCCGTGACGGTGCGTGGGTTGAAGTCCGCCGTCCACTGCGTCGCGGCCTCGGCCGCGAGGGGTCCGACGGCATCGTCGTCGAGGCTCCATGCGGAAAGGGCGGTGGGCAGGCCGGACGTGGTCAGGCACTCCTCCAGGAAGCCGACGAGGGCCTCGACGGCGTCGTCGGTGTCGCCGCCCGCGCCGGGGAGCAGGCGGCCGAGCTCGGCGTAGCGGGAGCGGGTCGCCGGCTCGGTCGCGTTGAAGCGCACGACGTGGGGCGAGAGGAGGCCGACGGCGAGGCCGTGGGGCACGTCGAGGGCGCGGGTGAGCGGGTTGGCCAGGGCGTGGGCGGCGCCGAGCATGGAGGCCTCGATGGCGACGCCCGCCAGGGCCGCCGCCACGAGCATGTCTTCCCGGGCGTCGAGGTCGTCGCCGTCGGCGAGGACGCGCGGGAAGGCGCGGGCCGCCAGGCGGAAGGCCGCGTGGGAGTAGGGCGTCGAGCGCTCGTTGCGGGCGCGGGTGACGGCGGTCTCGACGGCGTGGGTGAGGGCGTCGAGGCCGCTGGTGGCGGTGATCTCCGGTGGCATGGACGCGCACAGCTCCGCGTCGAGCAGCGCGATGCGCGGCGCGGCGCTCGGATCGCCGCAGGCCATCTTCTCGTGGGTGGCCTCGCTCGCGATCAGGGCGAAGGATTGCACTTCGCTCCCGGTTCCGGCGGTCGTCGGCACGGCGAAGAGGGGCAACAGCGGCCGCTCGAGGCCTACGCGCCCGCGGTAGTCCGCCATCTCCCCGCCGTTGGTCACCAGGAAGTCCGCGCCCTTGGCCGCGTCGATGCAGCTGCCGCCGCCGACGGCGACGAAGCCGTCCACCTGCTCCGCGGCGGACCGCTCCCTGACGGCCTCGACGTCGGCCGTGGTCGGGTTCTCATCGACGGCGTCGAAGAGCACGACGGCGATCCCCGCGCGTTCGAGGCTCTCGACCGCCCGTCGGGGGTGGCCGGCGGCGGTGAGGCCGGGATCGGTCACGACCAGGACGCGCCCGCACCCCTCGGCGGCGACGAGCTCCCCCAGCCGCGCCACGCATCCTCGCCCGCAGACGACCCGCGTCGGCGGCTTCCAGTCGAACTCGGCCAGGGGCTCCCGCACGCTCGTGTCTACCAGTCCTGCGCGCGCGAGAGGGCGCGGCGGGTGTAGAGGAGCTCGAAGAGGTTTCCCTCGTGGGGTTGTCCCCAGTCGACCCGGGTGGTCGGGAGGGGGCCGAGGTGGAGGCGTGCGATGTCGCCGCGGGCGACGAGCTCGTCGGTGAGCCGCCGGTCGCGGGAGAGGGCGGTCACGGCGAGGGAGGATCCGACGGCTTCGGCCAGGGCTTCGGCGTCGACCTCGACGACGCTGGTGAAGGGGAAGAGGAACTCGGTGCGCGCCAGGGGGTGGTCGAGGTCGTCGCAGCGCACGACCGTCGGGCGCAGGTACGCGCCGCCGTCCAATCTCGTCAGCCGGGGCGTGCCCCGTGCTTCCAGGCTGCAGTCCCGTGCGCCCTGCTCGGTGCCGCGGGAGATCGAGGCGTCGATGGCCTCGGCGATCCGGTGCTCGGGGAAGGCGCACAGGAGCGCCTCGGGGTCGGTGGGGCTCGCGGGCTCGATCTCCGCCAGGCGTCGGGCGAGGGCCTCGGCCACGTCGTCGCCCTTCTCGGTGACGAGGATCGTGGAGGTGTTGACGCAGCTCCGTCCGCCGTTGGCCGCGACCGATTCCACGAGCAGGTCGAGGTGTTCTTCCCAGCGTTCGATCTCGTCGGGCCCGATCACGACCTTGCTGCGTCCCGGTCCGTGCAGGCTGATGCGCGGGTCGCCCGCCCAGGCCGCGGTGGTGCGTTCGTCGCCGAACAGGAGCGCCCTCCCGCAGCCGTCCAGGACCGCCGCCGCCCCCTCGTGGTCGGTCGGGTAGTACCCGAACGCTCCCGCCGGTGCACCCGCGGCGATGAGCGCTCGGAGGATCCTGAGGGGCGTCCAGGGCTCCCCGCTCCCGGGCTTGAGGACGACGGCCGTCTTGAGGGCGACGGCCGGCAGCCAGATCGAGTTCACTCCCGGCGAGTTGTTGGGCAGGACGACGCCGAGCCGTTCGGTGGTCGGCGCGTAGCAGAGCCCGACGCCGCCTTGTGCTCCGATGCCTCCGTCGAGGACGGCGAGGTCCATCCCCCGGGTCAAACCGCGCAGCACTTCCTCCATGCTCGTGAGCACCGTGCGGATCTTCTCCATGTTCGTCCGGCACAGCCGGTGCGGCAGTCCGCTCGACGCGCTCAGTGCTTCGATGTACTCCTGCGCCGCCTGGGTCGCCCTCCCGTCGGCGACGGGCAGCTCGTCCTCCATGAACCGCTCCCCGGCCTCGGCGCAGATCTGGAGCAGTCGATCGATCGGAAGCTCCCGCAGGGGGTTCGTGGCCCCGCGCAGGTCACGGCGCACGATGCCGGCGTTGACCTGGTCCAGGAGCGCGAGGGTCGTCCCGTCGGCGTGGTCCTGCACCTCGACTTGCTCGAGGCTCTCGTACTCGGTGCCCATGCGCAGGACCGGGATGGGAACGGGGGGGGAGTTCAATACACGCCCTCCACGATCCCTTCCGCTTCACCGCGGAACGGCCTCACCTCTCCGACGCCGTCCCATGGGAACGCCTCGCACGGCCGCCTCCTCAGGGCTTCGTCCCGTTCGAGGAAGCGCGGGACGAAGAGCTCGCGGGTCAAGGTGGTGAGTTCGACGCGCCCCCACTCGTCGTAGTCCACGACCTCTCCGTCCTCGGGATCGACGACGCGCAGGACAGCCCTTGGCTGTGGCGCGTGGTAGGTGATCGAGTACCCCTCCTCTGCGAACCCCGGTTTGTGTGCCGCGAGTCCCATGAGGGTGTTGCCATAAGTCGGCACGAGTCCGACCTTCCCTTCGAGCACCTCCTCGACCAGGAACCGCAGCACCTGTGGTGACATGGTGGTCCCTCCGCAGAAGACGCCCTTGATCCCCGCTTCCGGGATCGACACCCGTTCCCCCAGGGCTTCGAGCAGTCGTGGGGTGGTGAACAGCACGTCCACGGACCGTTGTTCCAGGATGGTCGCCGCCTGGTCGACGACGTGTTCCATGTACGCCCTGGCTTGTTCCGTTTCTCCCGCCGCGATGAGCTTCTTCACCCACCGCGGGTCGAGGTCGACGAAGTAGCACGCCGAGCCTCTGAAGTTCGCTAGGTGTTCGATCGCCAACCGCAGCCTCCGCGGTCCGGTCGGTCCGATCATCAGCCAGTACCCGCCCCGCGGGAACGCCGCGTCGTCCAGCGTGTCGGAGAACTCCTCGTAGTCCGTCTTGTAGTCGTCCCAGCCGATCCGCTGCTTGGGCGACCCGGTCGTCCCACCCGTCTCGAAGATCGTGAACGGCCTCCCTTGAAACGCCTTCGGCACCCACTCCTCGTGCGGCACGGTCTTCAGCCACTCCCCGTCGAACCTCTCGAACCGCCCCAGGTCCCCGAATCCCCGCACCTCCTCCACCGGATCCCACCCCGCCTCCCGCGCCCACGCGATCCAAAACGGCGTCCCGGTCTCTTCGGAGAAGTGCCAGCGCACGATCTCCCGGAACTGCTCATCGAGTTGCTCGACTGCTTCAGCGGGGATCACGACGGGTCTTTCAGGTGCGGGGTGTGCACGGGGTGATGGAATGCTGACGGAGGCCCCGCTCCGCCTGGGGAACTGCGTAGGGAGCCCCGCCGAGTCCTCGGCCGGGCCCCCATTCCACGACCATGCTAAGCATTCCCGGCCGCGGACGGGAACAGCAGGCTGAGCTGCCGACGCTGCCACCGCCTCGGCGGCTCGAGTCCCTGTGCGACCAGCAAGTCTCCAGCCTCGCCCGAACCCGGCTCCCAAGCGTTGCTCCTGTACGCGCAGGTGCTACCCTCCGTGTATCAGGCGCTCACCGTGCTCATGGAGGGACAGGACGAGGACGTGGTCAT
>JASLMK010000079.1 GCA_030746555.1 Planctomycetota bacterium
CGTTCAGGGTCGCCTGCGTCGCCAGAACCCGCAAAGCACCACCAGGAACCGAGTTGCTGTGTCTGGTGCACGTCTTCATGGATAATTCGGGCTAGGGCTCGGGCGTGAAGGGGGCCGACGGTTCGACTCTGGAGCGGGCCGCGCCGTTTCTCGCGTCCCTCGTGCTCCTGGGCGCGTTCCTCCTCCAGCAGACCGGTCCGACCGCCGTCGTCGAGCCCACCACCGCACGGCACCTGCGCCGCGTGGAGCTGACCCTCGCCGCCGACCGCGTGCCCCAGACCGACCGCTTCGTCGCCCATCCCACCGGCGCGCCCCTGGCGGAACCGCCGTTGTTCGACACGGCCCTGGCTCTCGCCGCTCGCGTCCTCTTGGGCGACGACGCCGGCGGCGCGGGCTGTGAGGCCGACGAGGCGCGCCTGGAGCGCGCCCTCTCTCAGGTCGGGCCCCTCTCCCTGGTCGCGCTTCTCTCACTCGTCTACGTGGCCGCACGCGCCTTCCAGCCCCACCGCCGCCGGGCTCCCGCCCTGGTCGCGATGCTCGTCGTCGTCGCCTCGCCCGGCCTGGTGGAGCAGACCCTCGCCGGGCGCCTCTCGATCGGTCCCTCCCTGGCCGTCCTGACGGCCCTCGCCCTGTGGTGGGTGCGGCCCGCGGTCGGCGCACGCGAGCCCCTTGACCGCCTCTCTGTGAGCCTCGTCCTCGGCCTGACGGTGGGGGTCGGCCTGGCCCTCTCGCCCCTGTTCCTCGGTCCGGCCCTGGCGGTCTGGGCGACCCTCCTGCGGGCGGCGTGGACAGGGGATCCCACCGACCGCCCCCTCGCCGTGCGCTCGGGCCTGCTCTTTGCGATCGGCGCGATCGCCCTCGGCCTCTCGCCGACCCTCGACGGACCCTGGCAGGCGGCCCCGCCGGGTCCGGTGGCGGAGTGGGCGCGCCAGGTCGCCGTCGGCGGAGTCGCGGGCTGCGGGCCGTTCCTCCTCGCGGCCACCGCCCGCGCCCGTCGCCTGCCCGGCGGGCGCGTCGTCGGCCTGTCCGTCCTCGCGGCCCTGGCCCTGGCCGGCTGGGCGCGGGCGGAGCACCTCATCGTCGACCCCGCCGCCGCGCCGAGCCTGCTCGGCGCCTGGCCCCTGGCCTTCGTGATCGCGGTCCTGCCCGGCTCGGAGGCGGGCGGCTCCCCGGGCCTGCTCTCGTGCCTGCGCCTGGCAGGGCTGACGACCCTCGTCACGGCCCTCGCCGACCCCGAGGCGGTGGCGTCCTTCGCCGTGGTCGCGGCGCTCACGGCCGGTGCGCTCCCCTTCGCCCTCGAGCGCCCCCGACTGTTGCGCCGCGCCGGAGCCGTGCTCGTGGCGGGAGGGATCGTGGCGGGGGCGGGCGCCGTCGCCGAGCGGGCGGCCAGCCCGCCCGCCGCCGCCGTCGAGCTCGCCGCCGCCCTGCGGCACCTGCGCTCGGAGAGCCCCACGCCAGGCCCCTGGAACGCCGCCCAGGCCCGCCAGGCGTGGGCGGTGGGCTGCGACCCCGAGCTCGCGCCCCTGGTGCACTACCACGCCCGCAGGCCGACCGTGGACCCGGCCGCCGCGGGCGGGGGAGACCTGACGGCCTGGGCCCGGTCGGCGGGGGTTCGCTATCTTGTGGCGGCGGGCGTCTCGCCGCCCGCGGGCGAGGGCTGGGACGAGCCCCGAAGCGCCGGAGCGCACACGCTCTGGCGCCTAGCGGCGGTCCCGGCGCGCTCCCCGTCCGCGCGCGGCTCGCGCGCCGCTCCCGCAGACTGATGGACTGGCTTCCCGACGATCCGGACACCTGCCTGTTGTTGGCGGACGTGGTCGTTTGCGTGCACTTCTCGGTCGTCGCCTTCCTCCTCGGCGGCCAGCTCGCGATCCTGGCCGGGTGGCCCCTGCGCTGGGACTGGGTGCGCGGCCTGCGCTTCCGCCTGCTCCACCTCGGCCTGATGGTCCTCGTCGCCGTGCAGTCCGTCTTCGGCGTGCTGTGTCCCCTGACGACCCTGGAGAACGAGTTGCGCTGGAGAGCCGGCCGGCCCCTGGATCAGGCCAGCTTCGTCGGTCGCTGGCTGCACGAGCTGTTGTTCGTGGAGGTCGAGGTGGCGGTGCTCGCCTGGAGCTACTGCGCCTTCGCGGCGCTCGTCGTCGGCTCCCTGTTCCTCGTGCCCCCGCGCCGGCGGCCGGGTTCGGGGGCGTCAGGGACGGCCTGAGCCGCCCTCAGCGCGGCAGGCGGAAGGGCCGACCAGACTCGTAGAGTCGTTTGCGGTTTTGGATCGCCGTCTCGATGCTGCGCATGCGTCGCTGGCGGGCCGCGAGCAGGGCCGCCTCCGCCGTGGCCGCCGCCTCCTCGAACAGGCCCATCTCCGCCTGGGCGGCTGCGAGGGAGTCGAGGACGTTGGGATCGGTGTGCTCGGTCGCCTCGGCGTTGCGACGCGCGAGCTCGAAGGCCAGCTCGCCGTTGCGCCCCTCCTCGAGGGGGTTGGTGGCCAGGATCCAGGAGCAGTAGTTGGTCAGGTTCAGGTCCTCGGGGCAGAGCGCCGCGCCCTCTTGGAGGACGGTCGAGAGCTCGGCCCACTGGCGCTGGTTCTGGAGCTGGCGCGAGTAGTTCCACCAGGAGGTCGCCTCCTGGGGGCGCATCAAGGTGATCTGCCGGTACTCCTCGAGGGCTTCGGCGAAGGCGCGCTGCTGGAGGAAGCGCTGGGCGAGCATCAAGCGTGCCCGGAAGTTGGCCGGGCGCAGCTCGACGGCGATCTGCAGGTGGGCCATCGCCATCTCCGGATCGCGCAGGGCGACCATCGTGCGCGCCATCGCGTGGTGGGCGGGGTCGAAGTCGTCGTCGAGCTCCAGGGCGCGCCCGAGGATCACCAGGGACTCCTCCGCGCCCCGCAGGCGGATCTTGACCGAGGCGTAGAGGGTCTGCACCCAGGGCGAGTCGGGGAACGCCGCCGCCACGCGGCCCAGGGGTTCGTTGACGCCCACGGCGTTGCCGATGTGGGCCTGGCGGCGGGCGAGCTCGAAGTCCTCCATCGCGCCCAGCCCGGTGCGCGGGTGAGGCGCGTCGCCCACCGGCCTCGGCATCGGATCGGGGCCGGGGACGGCGTCGACGATCCCCGCGAGGTTCGTCGTCACGAGCATGTCCGGCTCGGCGGTCCCCGCCTCGTGGAGGGGACGGGCGCGGACCCGCTCGAGGACGGCGACCAGGGCCTCGGCCCGTTCCGGACGGGACTCGAAGAGGTCGTGCTCTTCGCCGGGATCGGTGTCGACGCGGAAGAGCTCGTGGGTCGAGGAGCGCACGAGCTTCCACAGGCCCCGCGTGCCGTCCTCCTCCTCGAGCTCGACCAGCACGCCGTGCAGGGGGCCGAGGCCGAACTGGCGCGCGGCGAGCTCGGACTCGAAGGCGATCGCAGCCCCGGGGGCGTCCTCCCCCGCGAGCAGGCCCGCGAGGCTGCGCCCGCTCGTCGCCGCTCCGGCGGGCCAGCCCAACAGGGCGCCCACCGTCGGGACCAGGTCGACCTGGCCCGCGGCCCCGGGGACGGTCAGCCCCGGCTCCACCCGACCAGGGAAGCGGACCACCAGGGGGATGCGCAGGGCGGCCTCGTTGACCAGCATGCCGTGGTGTTGCTCGCCGTGCTCCCCGAGCGACTCACCGTGGTCGCCGACGGCGATCACCAGGGCGTCGGGGGCGGCCTCGTCGGCCCAGGCGAGCAAGCGTGCGAGTTGGGAGTCGACGAAGGCCAGCTCCCCGTCGTAGGGGTCCTCCAGCTCGCTGCCGCGCGGCGGGCGGTGCGGTGCGTTGGCGTCGCGGAAGTGCACCCAGCAGAAGAACGGCCGCTCGTCGTCCTCGCGCAGCCACGCCAGGGCCGCGTCGGCGGCGGCGTCGGCCTTGCGCTCGAGCATCACGCTCTTGCGATCCGGCGAGGCCTCCAGGGTGTCGTCGAAGACCTCGAACCCGCGCGCGAGCCCGAAGCTGCGTTCGAGCACGAGGGCGGAAGCGAATCCCCCGGTGCGGTAGCCGCGGGCGGCGAAGCGCTCGGCGAGGGTGGTCGGTCCGTCCCCGAGGGCTGCGCGACCGTCGATGTGGATGCCGTGCTCGAAGGGCAGCAGGCCGGTCATGAGCGAGGCGTGGGCGGGCAGGGTCTGGGGGACGTGGGCGTAGGCGCGCTCGAAGCGTGCGCCCCCCGCGGCGAGGCCGTCGAGGGCCGGAGTCTCGGCGCCCTCGTGGCCGTAGCAGCCGAGACGGTCGGCGCGGGTCGTGCCCAGGGTCACCAGCAGCACGCTCGCGGGCCTCTCGGCGGGGGGCGTGCCGGCGGCGGAGTCCTGGGCCGCGGTCAGGGACGGCGATCCAAGGAAGAGGGCGACCGACAGGAGCGCGGCGGGGCGCTTGGGCTTCGCTGTGTGCATGACCGTCCAAGCTAGCCGAAGGCCGAGGGGCCGACAATCGACGGCGGCGGTGCGGTGCGGTGGGAACGGGCGGTTTTCCGGCTCCGGCGGGGTGAGATGGCGGGCGGGGAGCGACATACTCTGCCCACGCCACGGCGCGGACTCGACCCGACCCCGAGCGCGAGGCCAGAGATGGGTGACCGACAGCAGAGGATCCAGCCGCGGACGTTGAAGGGGTTTCGGGACTACCTGCCCGAGGCCGCCCTGCCCCGCGAGTGGCTGATCTCCCGCGCGCGCGAGGTCTACCGCTCCTACGGCTTCAGCCCGATCGACACCCCCGCCCTCGAGTACGAGGAGATCCTCGCGGGCAAGGGCGGCGAGGAGAGCGAGAAGCAGATGTTCCGCTTCGAGGACGCCGGCGGCAGGCGCGTCGCCATGCGCTTCGACCTGACCGTCCCCCTCGCGCGCTTCGTGGCGCAGTACGCCCACGAGCTCGGCACGCCCTTCAAGCGCTACCACATCGGCCCGGTCTGGCGCGGGGAGAAGCCGCAGAAGGGCCGCTACCGCGAGTTCCTGCAGTGCGACTTCGACACGGTCGGCACAGAGAGCGCCGCCGCCGACATCGAGTCCGGGCTCGTCATCGCCGACCTGCTCGAGGCCCTGGGGTTCGAGGCCTTCACCGTGCGAGTCAACGACCGGCGGGTCCTCGCGGGGTTGCTCGAGAGCCTCGACCTCGTCGAACACACGTCCGCGGTCCTGCGCGCCCTGGACAAGCTCGACAAGATCGGTCCCGACGCCGTCAGGGAGGAGCTCGAGCGCACGGCGGGGATCGACGGCGCTCGAGCGGCGAGCGTCCTGGAGCTGGCCGAGATCGAGGGCGCCCCCCCAGCCGTGCTCGAGTGCGTCGGCGCCCTCGTCGCCGGAAGCCAGACCGGCACGATTGGGGTGGAGGCCCTCGCCCGCTTCGCCGCCGCCGTGGAGGCGGCCGGCGCCCCCGCCGGGCGCTTCGTGATCCAGCCCTCCCTCGCGCGCGGCCTCGACTACTACACCGGGATCGTCTTCGAGACGATCCTCGACGAGCTGCCATCGATCGGCAGCGTCTGCGGCGGCGGCCGCTACGACGACCTGGCCCAGCGCTTCACCAAGACGCCTCTCCCGGGGGTCGGCGCCTCCCTTGGCGTCGACCGCCTGCTCGCGGCGATGGAGGAGCTGGGGATGATCGAGGGCGCGGCGACCCCCGCGGACGTCTTCCTGCCCTGGTTCTGCCCCGAGCGCCTCGACGACTACCTGGCCCTGGCCGCGCGCCTGCGGGCGGCGGGCTTCGCGGTCGAACTCTACCCCGAGCCCAAGAAGCTCGGCGCCCAGCTGAAGTACGCCGACCGCCGCGGGTTCCCCCTGGCGGTCATCGTCGGAGAGGCGGAGTGGGAGCAGGGCTGCTGCCAGCTCAAAGACCTCGCCAGCGGCGAGTCCCGAAGCGTCTCCTTCGCCCCCGACTCCGACGACCTCCCCGCGGCCCTCGCCGCCGCGCTCAAGGACAGAACAGCAGGGTCAGGCCGTCCGAGAAGTTGAAGCCGCTCCCCCCCGGGCCGAGGGGGTCGCGGACCCAGAACTGGAAGTGCCACGCGCCGCCGGGGAGCAGGGCGCCCGGCCCCGCGGACGCGGGCGGAGCGCCGAAGTCCACGGGACGGTCGAGGTCGCCGAAGCCGTCGGTCAGGAGCGGCGGGTTGAAGCGGAACAGGCCGGCGTTGCCCGGTCCGACGCATAGGACCCCGTCGCCGAAGGGCACGTCGGCGCGCTCGGGTCCGTAGAAGAACAGGCCGAACTGGTGCGGGGGCGCGGTCCAGACCGAGAGGGAGAGGTCGCCCGCGCTCACGCTCGTCGTGCCCGAGAAGCCGATCACGGCCGCCAGGCCCGTCGAGTTGGGGTTCGCGGCGCAAAAATTCACCCCGACGTCGCAGGCGGCGGGCAGGCAGGCGCTCTCCGAGCGTTCGCGCATCAGGGCCGCCACCGTGGGGTGGTACATCGTCGTGATGTTGTTCATGCCGCCGCCGCAGCCGTGGCAGTAGCTCATGTTCGTGCCCTGGTCCGTGCAGGTCTGGTCGGTGTGGCACGGCCCGGGAGCGGAGCACTGGTCGAGGGGCGGGCAGTAGCTGTGGGTGTGGGGCGAGCCGAAGTTGTGTCCGGTCTCGTGGGCGAACACGAAGAAGTCCCAGGTGTAGGGGCTCTGTTTGACCGGGAACGGCATCGTTCCGCCCAGGTTCCCGCTGACGGCAAAGCCGTAGTCGGCGTTGCAGAGCACGTCCAGGTAGGCGCAGCCGCCGCCGAGGCTGGCGCCGCTGACGAAGTGGGCGAGGTGCGCCCCGGTTGGGATGTTGCCGGCCCAGGCGTCGCGGAACTCGCCCAACATCTCACACATGTCGCCGCCGTTGTCGCCGGTGACCCACGGATCGTTCGGCGTGTCCCACAGGCCCAGGTACGCCATGCGCAGGAAGACGTCGAGCTGGTAGCTGAAGCGGTCCGCGGCGGCGGCGAAGAGCATCACCGCGTAGGTCTCCGCGGCGGCGAGGTCTCCGAACAGGGAGTAGTACTGCCAGTCGGTCTCGACGGCCATGTCGCACAACAGTGGCACCCCGCTCCCCATCGGGAGGGAATCGCCCGCGGGAGCCTCGAAGGCCCGGGACTCGTCGCGGAGGGTGCGCGGATCGGCGCCGCAGAAGTCGCCCGGGCCGGACCCCGAGGAGGCGAGGGCCGTCTCGCTCACGAGGAACGCCGCGGGGCGGCTCCAGTCCCCGTCGGGGGCGGCGGCGAGCAGGTGGACCAGCTCGCCGCGCGTGCGGATCCAGCCGCGCGAACCGTACAGGGAGAAGGCGAGCCAGACTTCCGAATCGCTCTCGCCGGCCACCGTGCCCGACCACAGCGAGAGGGCGCTCGCCTCCAGGCGGCTCGCCGTGGGCTTGCCGTTCACGGCGACCGTGCGCGGGCCGGCGGCGGGGACGCGCCGCAGGAGGAGGTCGACGCGCCGCCCGTCGGGGAGCGGAGCGTCGGTCAGGCGCACGCCGCCGAGCTCGGACAGAGCAGCGACCGACTCCGCGTCCGTGGCCAGCTCCGGCCCGAGGACGCCGGACGCGCAGTCGCGGGGCTCGAGGGGGAATCGGACGCGCTCGAGGGAACAGGCGAGGAGTGCGAGCGCGGAGAGGAGGACAGTCAGCATAGGACGATCTGCGTAGGTCTTGGGGGCGTCGGAGGCGAGTCGATTCTACGCCCCCGCGGCGATTCGGCCTACGCGCTCTTGCAAGGGGCGGGTGGGCGAGCCGACGATGGTGGAAGGAGCGAGGATGAGCGCCACCTTGAAAGCCGGGCTGGACGTCGGGGAGCCGACACCCCGACCGGCGCGCGTGTCGGCCTGGATCGCCTTGCCGTGGTTCCTGACCCTGGTGCGCATCGGGCTGATCCCGGTCCTGGTGAACGGCTGGGTCCTGTGCCAGGCCGCCGCCCGAGCGGGCGAGTCCACGGCGGCGCCGCGCCGCTGGGTGATGCTCCTGTTGGTCGCGATCGGCGTCTCCGACGTCCTCGACGGTGCCTTCGCCCGCTGGCTCGACGTGCGCACGCGCGCCGGTGCTCGCTTGGACGCGGTCGCCGACAAGCTGGCCCAGCTCGCGATCCTCTCCACGATGGTCTTCGCTCCGGGCCCGGCCTTCCCCTCGGTCCCCTTGTGGTTCCTGGCCCTGTTCGCCGGGCGCGATCTCCTCGAGGCCGCCGGCTTCGCCGCCCTGCGTCTGCGGCGCGGCCCAGTCGAAGGGGAGCACCGCTGGCACGGCAAGGCCTCGACGGTCCTGGCCTTCGCTCTGTTCGCGGCGGTCATCGCCGGGGCGCCCGGGTCGCTGGTGAGCCTCTTGGTCGGGCTCTCGGCGGCCCTGGTGGTGTTCAGCACCGGTCTGTACGTGCGGGACGGCCTGCTCCTGTGGGGCGAGGCGCGCAGCGCGCGAAACGGGTAAAGCCCGCGGCTTCCCCCAGCCGATGCCGGAGTGTTCCGCAGGTCCGTGACGATGAGGTGACCATGGCCCCTTCCCATCCCAGAGAGGTCGGGCTCGGCGAGCGCCGACGCGCCGACCGAGAGCCGAGCAGCGCGCAGGTGCGCCTGCGCGTCGCCACCGAGCTGATCGAAGGCCGAGCGCAGAACGTGGCTCCCGGCGGCGTGCTGTTCTTCACCGAGGGAGAGGTGCGCGTCGAGGTCGAGCTCATCGAGGACGGCGTCTCGCGCACCGTCTGCGGCCACCTCGTGCGCAGCGAGCGCATCGACGGCGAGCGACGCGGCTGGGCGGTCGAGTTCGCCCAGCCCGGATGATTCATGAACACGCACACCAGACTTCGCAACCGGCCGTCTTCGACGGCCTCTCGGCCCCAGGCGGCGCTTCTCGAGAACCTGGCTTCCTCGACGACCCGTTCAGGGTCGCCTGCGTCGCCAGAACCCGCAAAGCACCACCAGGAACCGAGTTGCTGTGTCTGGCGCACGTCTTCCTGAATCACCCGGGCTAGCGGTGCGCGGGCGAGCTCCTCAGAGACCGAGCTCCTCGTCTACGAACTCGACCGGCTCGGCGAACCCGGGGGCGTCGTGCAGTCCGCGGATCCGGACGCGCTCGGTGGCGGCGGGCAGGACCAGGTCGAGCGACTCGTCGGCGCCGAGGTGGTCCTCCTTGTCGATCGTGATCTCCCGGCGCTCCAGCGGAGTGCCGGCGCCGTCGAAGGCCTCGGCCGTCAGGGTGAGGGTGCGCCCCTCCAACCCCGGAACCCTGTGGCCGCAGCGGTTGGCGATCGAGAGGATCACGCCCGAATCGCCCGGTGACAGGCGCAGGTCGAAGGCACTGCGCAGGAAGACCGGGTCGCGAGGGGTCTTGAGGGCGTGGCTGCGCCCCGGCCGCGTCGGTGACGCCTCGCCGGTCTGCGGATCGACGGCTGCCGGACGCTCGACGGCCTCCATGTGGCAGCCCACGCAGCTCTCGCCCTTGGCGGCCTGCTCGGTGCGCACGAAGTCCTTGGCGATGCCCAGCACCGGGCCGATGTTCGTCGCGTGGCAGGCGATGCAGACCCGGCTTTGGCCTTCGGGGGTGAAGCTCTCGTTGAGCACGGAAGGATGCGCGTCGGTCGGCTCGCCCCAAGGACCGAGGATCGTCTCGTCGGGGCCGGCGTGGCAGGTGATGCAGTCGACGCCGTGGTGGAGGTCGGTGGCACGCGGGCGCGGCTTCTGCCGCATGCGGCCGACGTGGAGGGGGAGCGGAATGTGGCAGCCGTGGCAGCTCTTGGGCCGGCGCAGGCCCTGCAGGGCTTCCTGGAAGTGGGGATCGACCCAGGCCAGGGCGTGGCGGGATCCGGCCCACTCTTCGCTGATCGCCTCGTGGCAGCCGGCGCACTCGTGCTCCCGCCAGCCCTCGAGCACGGCGGGGACGCCGTCGTCGGTGGCTTGGACGGGCGCGGGGGCGCTCGCGTCGTCGTCATCGTCGGCGCGCACGCCGCTCCAGCTCGCGGACGCCAACAGGAGGCCGGTCGCGCACGCGAGGGCGACCGCCTTTCTCGAGTTCGCCGTGGGTCGTTCTTCCATGATCGGGAGCATCGGAGCGGACTCCGGATCCGTCAAGCCCCGCGCCGCAGCCGGGCTCAACGGCTCAGGCGACGGAGCTTGGTGATGCGACCCACGGCGTTCCAGTCCATGACGTACGCGTCCCCGCGCGCGTCGAAGTGGACGCAGTGGGGAGAGAGGAACTCGCCGTCGGCCCAGCGCTCTCGCGGGACGTCGTTCTTGGACTGCAGAGACGGGTCGGGGTTGTCGCCGAGGCGGGCGAGGAGCTCGCCCTCGCCGTCGAACAGGGACACGCGCCCGGCCGAGTCGCTGACGATGCAGCCGTTGGTGTTGCCGAAGCCCACGCCCTCGGGCAGCTGCGCCCAGTCTCGCACCCACTCGAAGCGGTGGTTCCCCGTGCCGAGGATGAGGGCGTCGGACTCCTGCGCGGGGAGGAGCCGGGAGGCCAGAAGGGCGGGTAGGGCCAGGGCGGCCGTCAGGGCGAGGGTCTTGGTGTGCATGGAGCTCGCGGGTGGGATGGGATCGGCGTCGCCGCTACAGTACGCCATCCCCCTGCCCCGGTGGCCCCCTCTGACTCCATGAAGCTCACCGCCCCCCGCCGCGGCGCCTCGATTGCGCCTTGCACCCTCGTCCTGGCCTCGACCGCCCTCCTCTTCGCCTGCTCCAGCGGGAGTGACGAGGATCCCCTCGACATCACCCAGCTCACCGCCACCCAAGCGCTCCTGCCCTCGTCGACCGTCGTCGTTTCCGCCGAGCGCATCGCGTTCCTGGCGGACGAGGAGACGACCGCGGTGGACGGGACGGACTTCAACGGGGACGGCGACACCCTCGACGCGATCCCCGTCGCCGTAGACTCCAGGACCGGTGAGGAGGTGGCCCTCAACGTCGCGGCCCGCGACCTCGCCTGGGTCGGCGAGGAGCTCTTCGTCGTCACCGACGAGGCTGACGACGAGGCGGACTGGGACGCCGACGGTGACACCGACGACCGGGTGCTCCTGCACTGGAGCCCGACCGCCGAGCTCTCCTTCGTCGCGACCCTGGCGACCGGCGGCGCGCGCCAGATCCTGGCGGTCGACGACGACCTCCTGTTCCTCGCCCGCGCCGAGGCCCTCGCCGGGCCGCGGGAGTCGAGCCTGGGGGTCGTCCATCACGACAGCCCGACCGTCGTGCGGGACGTGCTGACCACCGACACCCTCGGCGAGCTGTCGCCCGAGCTCCTCGGCGCCGACGAAGGCCTGGTCTTCCTGGCCCTCGACGAGCTCGGCGAGGGGCGGGACCTCAACGGCGACGGCGACGCCGACGACGGCCGCGTCCTCGCCCTGCTCGACGGCACCGGCGACGTGGCGGTGGGCTACGTGTTCCACCTGCGCAACACCGAGCTCGCCCTACCATCGTCCCCGGCCACGCCCCTGCGCGCGAGCGCGACGGGTGACCACGACTGGCTGGTCGGCTTCCTCGTGGACGAGGCGGACCAGGGAGGGACCAACCTCAACGACCCGCTCCTGTTCACGGTCGCCTGGCAGCCCGACCAGTGCGTCGGGGAGGAGGACGCCGACGCCGATGACGAGGTGCTCTTCTTCCTGGATTTCGCCGCCTGGGACGCGGACCCGATGGGCTCGCCTGCGGCGAATACGGGCTTGGTCGGCTCGCGGCGCATCGCGATCGTCGGCGACTTCCTGGCGACCGTCAGCCCGGAGGCGGACGAGGGCACCTGCTCCCTCAACGACGACGGTGACCCCGACGACGACGTCCTGCGCTGGGTGCGGGCGAGCACGCCGGTCGCGCCGCCCACCTCCGCGGCCGACCTCCTCGCCGTCGCGGCCATCCCCGGTGGGAGCTGGGGCGTGGCCGAGCTCGAGGGTCGTCTGGTCGTCACCGTCGACGAGGCCGCCGACGGCCGGAACCACGACGACGAAGAAGATGTCGACCGCGACCTCGTCGCCTGGCTCTCGCCGTCCGCGGGCGGTCCCTTCGTCTTCGACCACGAGCCGGGTTCGGGCGAGGTCTACGCCACGGCCACCTGGATGGGGGAGCAGCACGACCGCGAGCGCCTCGGGGTCGCCTTCGGCGAGGAGCCGAGCGGGGACATCAACGAAGACGGGGACTCCTCCGACAGCGTCCCGACCTTCGCGCGCTTCGAGGATTCACCCCAGGAGTTGCTCTTCCCCGGCTTCGCCGTGGCCGTCGACCACGACAACGCGGGGATCGAGGTCCAGAACGGCTGGGCGTTCTACCGGGTCTCCGAGGCCGAGGACTCCACCGATTGGAACGGCGACGGAGACACCTTCGACAGCCTGTTGTGGCGCACCCAGCTCTCCTCGGGCTTGACCCACGTGCTCTCGGTGCTCAACACCGAGGACGCCCCCGCGGTCGTAACCCAGGATCGGGACGGCGCTGACGTCTCGGTCTGGCTCGTCAACGAGGCCCAGGCCGGCGACGCCAACGGGGACGGCCGCGCCGACGGCTACGCCCTGCGGTATTTCGCCTGGTAGGGGCGGTCGGGATTCGTATTCTCGGCCCCGCCGACCGCGGGCGACCCACGCCCGCGGCGCCGCCGGCGGATACAGGAGCGCCATGGAGGAGAGCGTGATGGACAAAGCGTCGCACCTGAGCGAGGACTGGCTGCGGATGGCGGGGACCTACACCCTCGAGTACGGACCCCGCGTGCTGCAGGCGATCGCGATCCTCGTGGTCGGCTGGTTCGCGGCCAACTTCGCCCGCGGCCTCGTCCGCCGCGTTCTGGTTCGGGCCGACACCGCCCCGGTGCTGGTGGGATTCCTCTCCAGCCTCTCCCAGTTCGCCCTGAAGGCCTTCGTGGTGATCGCGGCCATTTCCAAGCTGGGGGTCGAGACGGCCTCGTTCGTCGCGGTCCTGGGCGCGGGCGCCTTCGCGGTCGGCTTGGCCCTCCAGGGATCGCTCTCCAACTTCGCCGCCGGGGTGATGCTGATGATCTTCCGGCCCTTCAAGGTCGGTGACTACGTCGAGGCCGGCGGGACGGCGGGCACGGTCGAGGAGGTGGGCGTCTTCGCCGCGACGCTGAGGACCGGCGACAACAAGCGCATCATCGTCGCGAACGCCTCGATCACCGGCGGCAACATCACCAACTACTCCGCCAACTCCACGCGGCGCGTCGACATGGTCTTCGGCATCGGCTACGACGACGACATCGCCGAGGCGCGTCGCGTCATCGCCGCGATCCTCGAGGCGGACGAGCGGGTCATGAGCGACCCCGAGCCCCTGATCGCCGTCGGCGCCCTCGGCGAGAGCAGCGTCGAGCTCCAGGTGCGTCCCTGGGTCGCCACCGGCGACTACTGGGGGGTCTTCCGCGACACTCAGGAGGCGGTCAAGCTGGCCTTCGACGGGGCGGGCATCTCCCTGCCGTACCCGCACCGCGAGGTGCGTGTTCACCAGATGAGCTGAGCAGCCCCGGCCGGTCGGCCTCAGGGCTTGGGCGTCTCCATGCCCTCGAGGAAGGGCGCGGCGATGCGCTCGGACTCCGCCCGGCGCATGCTGCCCGGGGCCAGGCGGTGCAGGACACGCTCACGCCGGCCGAGGGCGCGCCTTTGGGCGAGCTTCCCGTTTGGGTCGTACTCCTGGATGCGCGCGAAGCCTCGCGGGTGCAGGGCGAGGCGGATGCGTCCCATCACCGCGCGCTGGAAGTTCGCCAGGAACCCCTTCTTGAGGGCGATCCGCTGGCGCGGGTGTAGGCGGCCCATCGCGCGTCGCCACTGATCACGCTCGCTCACCAACAGGACGTGGTTGAAGATCAGCTTGTTGGTGCGCATCGACAGGGCCTTGCGGGGCACTGCTGCGTTCACCAGCTCGTCGAGCTCGTCGAGGGCGGGTTGGTTCTTGAGCTGGTTGATGACCAGCCAGCGGCGCTCGGCGATGAAGCGGTCGGCGGAGAGCTCCCAGTAGAGGTGTCCCAGTCCGCGCGTGAGCGCGAAGCGCGCCACGTGGTAGGGGACGAAGTGGTTGTGGGCGATCGTGTCGGCGGCGAGGTGCGTGAGGTAGCCGAGGATGAACGACTCCTGCCGCGGGGTCGTCGCCTGCTCGCGCATCTCGTCGATGACGCCCCATCGGTGGCAGTGGTTGTACTCCCCGCCCCAGGCCTTGAAGTTGATGATGTCGGCCGCGATGTTGCCGTAGGAGAACGCCGGGCGATGCTCGGAGATGAGCCGCGCCACTTTGGCGGGCAGGAGCTCCCGGCGCCGGCGCAGGGTGCGCTCGGCGAACTCGAGGTGGTGGCCGGGTCCCCAGCTCGGCGCGAGGACGAAGGGGAGCAGCACGAAGAGCGCCAGTGCGACGGCGGAGGTCATCGTCGGCGATTATCCACCATCGACCCCAGCGGCGACCACGACTGTTCGGCGTCGTCGCGAGCACTCCTGGGCCCTGGTCGAGAACCCGCCGTGGCCGACACTCCACGGGTCGCGCCGGGGCTGTTATCCTCGGGATCCTCGCGGAAGTGGCGGAACTGGCAGACGCGCAGGATTTAGGTTCCTGTGCCTTCTCGGCGTGGGGGTTCGAGTCCCCCCTTCCGCACCAGGCGCCGCGGTGACCGCCGGCCCGCTGCGCGCCGGGAGGAGCCGTCAGCGTCCGGCGTCGCCCTCCTGCGCCAGGATCCGAGCGGCGATCGTCTCGGCCATGGCGCGGTTGGCGTTCGGCAGGTAGTGGCCGTCGAAGGGGATGATCGGAGCTCGGCCGGCGGCCGCCGCCAACTCCGCCAGGGGCTCGTGCAGATCGATCACCTCCAGGTCCGAGGCGGCGGCCAGGGACGCCGCGCGCAGGGCCATCTCCCTGGTCGGGTGGGCGCGGCGCAGCGAGGCCGACTCGGGGACGATGGCCATCAGCGGGCGGAATCCCCGCAGCGCTCCCGCGGCGACGAAGCGGTCGAGGTGAGCCGCGAGGCGCTCGAAGCCGGCCTCGGCGACGGGCTCCTTCAGGGTGGGCTCCTGGTTGCCCCCGCTGCGAGCCTTGAAGCGATCGTGCAGGAACATCAGGAGCGCGCTCTTCCGCAGCACCTGAGTCGCTCGCCATCGCAGGCGTGCGGAGCCCGCGAACGGCGCACCGAGGTCGAAGGCGACCGCCTCCCAGGGCGCCAGCCGCTCCGCCACGCGCTCGACCGGCGGCTCGGCGAGGTCGTTCCAGTACCACACGAGGACGACGACGTCGGGATCGATGCGCTCTGCCAGCTCGTCAAGGAGCGCCAACTCCTGGGCCGTCCCGTAGCCGCGCAGGCCGCCGTTGATCACGCGCCAGGCCCCATCACCGCCGGCTGCCGAGCGCAGGGCCCGCTCGAGGTAGTGCGGCACGGTCTCGTCGTCGCCGACGCCCTGACCGTAGACCAGGCTGTCCCCCAAGACGAGGATCCTCCGCTCCACGCCCTTGGTCTGCGCCACCTCGCCCCCGCGCAGGCCCAGGGAGTTCACCGCGACGGCATGGTGGTAGGTGTAGTGAACCTCGCCCGGCAGCATCTCCCACCCTCTCGTCGGGTGCGTCCGGACCAGCAGGAGTGGCGTCCGCTCCGCCAGCGGGCTGCCGATGGTCGAGCGCACCCCGACCTCGCCCAGGGCGAGGGCCGTCAGGAGGGACAGGGCCAGGGCCGCGAGCCTGTTGTGTGGGCGCGGCCTGCGAGGTGAGGCGTCGCCCGCGAGCTGGGACTGATCGCTCAAGACTTGCGGAAGCGCAGGACGTAGTTCTCCAGCAGTCCGAACACGCGCGGGCGGTCGACGAGCTCGAAGCCCACCGCCTCGATCTCGCGCACGAAGGCCTGCCGGCCGGCGCGGACGTGCCCGAGGATCCAGGGCCGGCTGACGTAGGGGATGCGGTCGAAGTCGACGACCACGAGGCTGCCTCCGTCGCGCAGGGCGCTGTGGAGGCTGGCGACGGTGGATCGGGGGTACTCGAAGTGGTGGTAGGTGTCGCAGACGAACACGACGTCGACGGACTCCTCGGGCAGGGCCGACGAGCGCTCGCCGCACAGGACGACCTCGACTGCCTCGAGGCCCTCCCGGCGCGCGCGCTCGCGCAGGTGCTCGACGAACCCGGGGGAGATGTCGACGGCGTAGACGACGCCCTCGGGGCCGACGGCCTCGTTGAGCGGGCCGAGGAACAGACCGGTCCCCGCGCCCACGTCGGCGACGGCCATGCCGGGCCGGATCCCCAGGATGGCGAGGATGCGCTCACGCTGGCGGCTGACCTCTCGCGACTCGCCCTCGAAGACCCGCGTGAAGCGCTGGACGTCGAGGTCGTCGGATAGGAAGCGCTGATTGAGGTCCTCGCCGACGCTCTCCTCGTCGGGGCCGCTCGTCGAGCCCGCCGGGGCCGAGGCGCAGGCGCAGAGCGACAGGGAGAGGGCCAGGAACGAGAGGGTCACAGACGGGTACTTCACGGCTGATCTTCGGGGTCGGCTGGGGGGGTGGGGCGGGGCGAGCCTAGATCGTAGTGCGCAAGGCGCCGATGGCGAGGGGTGAGCCAGGGGGGCGCGCGTGCAAGGGACGCGGGGAAGTCGTAGCTTGGACGTAATGAGCACCACCGGCTCCCGACGAGCGGTGCGCTGGTGGATCGCCGGCGCGATCGTGGCCCTCTCGGCCGCGGTCCTGGCCTGGAACGGCCTCGTGCGCGAGGCGACCGGCCAGGAGCGTGTCATGGCCGCCGGCGGGACACTGCTGTGCACCGGCGCTGCGCTGTACGCCTGGGCCGTGCTCCTCAGCCGCTTCCGGGCGCGCACGCGCCTCGCCGTGCTGGTCTGCGTGCCCCTGCTCGCCCTCGCGGGGCGAGGGCTCTTCGAGGTTCGCGGCGTCAGCGGGAACCTCATCCCGCTGCTGCGCTGGCGTCTGGCGGCCGATCCCGAGGCCGGCCTCTCCTCGCCCGAAGCGGAAGTGGCCGCCCCCGCCCCCGAGGCCTCGGCCTCGCTCGACTTCCCCCGCTTCCTGGGCCCTGACGCCGACGCCGTCGTGCGCGGCGTGCGCCTGGCCCGCGACTGGGAGGCGCACCCGCCCCGGCTCCTGTGGCGTCGCGCCGTCGGCCCGGGCTGGTCGGGGTTCGCCGTGCGCGGCTCCGCGGCCATCACCCAGGAACAGCGTAAAGGGAGCGAGCTGGTCGTTTGCTACGACCTGCTCACGGGAGCGGTGCGCTGGAGCCACGCCGACGAGGCACGCTTCGACTCCGTCATCGGCGGGATCGGCCCCCGGGCCACGCCGACCATCCACGGCGGGCGCGTGCTGACCGTGGGCGGGACGGGCATCCTCAACTGCCTGGAGCTCGCGACCGGAGAGCCGCTGTGGTCGCACTCGATGGTCGTCGAGAACGGGGGGAGCATGAACACCTGGGGGACGAGCTGCTCTCCCCTGGTCGTCGGCGGGCGCGTCGTCGTCTCGGCCGGCGGGCCCGACGGACACTCCCTGGTGGCCTATGACCTCGAGACCGGCGAGGTCGCCTGGCGCGGCGGCGACGACGGGGCGGGCTACTCCTCGCCCAAGCTCCTCGAGCTGGCAGGCACGCCGCAGATCGTGATCTTCAACTCCTCGTCGGTCGCAGCCCACGACCCCGGCGACGGGCGCGTCCTGTGGACGCACCCCTGGTCGGAGCGCAACCCCAACGTGGCCCAGCCGGTGCCCGTGGGGCCCGACGACCTCGTGCTCTCCAGCGGCTACGGCGTCGGCGCGGAGCGCCTGCGCGTCGGGCGCGACGAGGCGGGAGCGTTCACCGTCGAGCGCGTCTGGCACAGCCGTGCCCTCAAGGCCAAGTTCGCCAACTTCGTCCTGCGCGAGGGGCACCTCTACGGCCTCGACGACGGGATCCTGGCCTGCGTGGATGCCGAGCGCGGGCGGCGCAGCTGGAAGGGCGGGCGCTACGGCCACGGCCAGCTGCTGTTGGTGGAGGATCTGCTCCTGGTCGGGGCCGAGGACGGCTCGCTCGTGCTCGTGGAGGCGGTCAGCGACGGGCACCACGAGCTGGCCCGCGCCGACGCCCTCGACCAGAAGACCTGGAACAGCCCCGCCCTGGCCGCGCCCTACCTCCTGGTGCGCAACGACCTCGAGGCGGCCTGCTTCGAGCTGGCTCTGGAGGAGGAGCCCAATGGCGGTGGTTGAGTCGTCGGTCCCCAGGTGCGCCGGCGCGTCGTTGCGAGCCCGCCTGGCCGTCCTGGTCGTCTGTGTGCCCGCGTCCGGCGCGCTCGGCCAGGAGGAGGGCGCGGCGCGCCTGAGGGGTAGGCTCGCCGCCGAGCGGGAGGCGGCCCTGGCCGAGCGCCTGGGCTTCCTCGACGTCGGGACGGACGAGCACGCCGGCGAGGCCCTCGCCGCGCGCGTCGGCGAGCGCCTGTCGGCGTTGCTGGCCCTGTGGCGTGGGGACGACCCGGTGGCGGTCGAGCGGTTCCTCGCCGCCGACTTCGAGGGCGACGCCCCCCTCCCCGACCTCACTCCCGCGCGGGTGCGCGGCGCGTTTCGTCTGCGTGCGGCTCCGGCCCGCTCGGAGAGGCCCGACGGGCCGCCGCTGGGATCGGCCGAGTGGGCCGCCGCCCTGGGCGCTTGGGCGCGACGGGTGGGAGCCGGCCCTCCCGCGCCGCCCAAGGTCAAGGTGATCGCCGTGGAGGCCGACGAGGCCGGGGCGCGGATCACGGCTCGGGTCAGCGCCCACGGGACGACCCCCGCCGGCCGCCGCCAGCACGACGCCGTGTGGGTGTGCGAGTGGACCGCGCCGCCGGATGGGGGCGAGCCGCTCCTGCGCCGCCTTCGCGTCGAGACCCTCGACGAGGTCACGGGCCCGCCGACAGTTCTCTTCGCCGACCACGCCCGCTCCGCCCTGGGGACCGCCCCCGCCGTGGACGCCCGCCTGGGGCGGGGAGTGGAGGCGTGGGGCTCCCGCCTCGACGCCTTCTTGGAAGTCTCCGCCCTCGGCCACCAGGGCGTGGCGGTGGGGGACGTGGACGGCGACGGCCTCGAGGACGTCTACCTGCCCCAGCCCGGCGGCCTGCCCAACCTCCTGTTCCTGCGCCGTCCCGACGGCTCGACCGTCGAGGGCGGGCGCGCCGCGGGCGTCGACTTCCTCGACCTGTCCACCAGCGCCTTGTTGGTGGACCTCGACGGCGACACCGACGCGGACCTCGCCCTGGCGATGGGCGATCGGCTCGTGCTCCTGGCGAACGACGGCGAGGGCGTGTTCACTCCGCGCGCGGTCCACGACGCTCCCTTCGCCATGTCCCTGGCGGCCGCCGATCCAGACGGCGACGGCGATCTCGACCTGTACGTCTGCTGCTACGTCTCGCCCTACGCGGACGAGACCGCGCCCGTGCCCTACCACGACGCGAACAACGGCGAGGCGAACCTCCTGCTGGAGAACGAAGGCGGTTTCGCGTTCCGCGACGCCACCGCCGAGCGCGGGCTCGACGCGAACAACACCCGCTTCAGCTTCGCCGCCGCCTGGGAGGACTACGACGGCGACGGGGACTGCGACCTGTACGTCGCCAACGACTTCGGGCGCAACAACCTCTACCGCAACGAAGGCGGCCGCTTCACGGACGTGGCGGCGAGCGCTGGCGTGGAGGACCTCTCGGCGGGGATGGGCGTGACCTGGGCCGACTTCGATCGCGACGGCCACATGGACCTGTACGTGAGCAACATGTACTCCTCGGCCGGGCGCCGGGTGGCCTACCAGCGCCAGTTCCGCCCCGGCGGGGACGAACAGACGCGCGCCGGTCTGCGGCGCCACGCTCGCGGCAACAGCCTCTTCCGCAACCGCGGCGACGGCACCTTCGAGGACGTCACCTTGGCGGCCGGCGCCGAGATGGGACGCTGGGCATGGGGCGCGCTGTTCGTCGACCTCGACAACGACGGCTGGCAGGACCTCTTCGTGCCCAACGGCTTCGTGACCAACCATCGCTCCGACGACTTGTGAAGCTTCTTCTGGCGGCAGGTCGTGTCGCACTCGCCTCGCGGAGCCGGCGACGCCGACCCGCGCTACCTGGCGGGGTGGTACGCGATCAACTCCCTGTTGCGGCGCGGGTTCTCCTGGAGCGGCCACGAGCGCAACTGCGCTCTGGTGAACGACGGCGGCGAGCGCTTCGTCGACGCCTCCTTCGTCGCGGGCCTCGATCACGAGGACGACGGTCGCGGGACCGCGCTCATCGACTGGGACTGGGACGGGGACCTCGACCTTCTGGTCACCAACCGCACCGGGCCGCGCGCCCGCCTGCTCCTCAACGAGGGGCGTTCCGACGCGGGGTTCGTCGCCTTCCGCCTGGAGGGCCGTGGCGGCAACACCGCCGCCATCGGGGCGCGTGTCCGCCTGGAGTGCCGGGGTGAGGGGGGGCCGGGACGAATCCGGACGGCGCGGGCGGGGGAGGGCTTCCTCTCCCAGTCGAGCCGCTGGCTGCACTTCGGCCTGGGCGCGGCGGAGCCGTCCCGGGCGCTCGTGCGCTGGCCGAACGGGACGACGGAGGGCTTCGACTCCCTGGCCCGCGACCGTCGCTACGTGCTCGTCGAGGGTTCGGGCGTGGCCCGGGAATGGGCGCCGCCCTCCCCGTCGAGCGCACTGGCGCCGGCGGCCTTCCCGCCTGGGGAGGCCGGCGGTTCGCGGCGCATCGTGCTGTCGGCTCCGGTGGGCGTGCCGACCCTGCACATGGCGGACGAGGCCGGTCGCCCCGCGTCCCTGCTCGGCGTACCTCCCGCCGGCGCGGGGGGGACCGGCGCGGGGATGTGGGTCTCGGTCTGGGCGTCGTGGTGCGCGCCCTGCCGCTCCGAGCTGTCGGAGTGGTCCGCGGCGGCCACGTCGGTGGCCGGGGCGGGGCTGGGGGTCGCGGCGCTCTGCGCCGACGAGGAGGCGACCCGCGGCGAGGCGCAAGCCTTCCTGGACGGGATCGAGTGGCCGTTCGCGCGCCTGTTCGCCGACGCCGCCGCCCTGGACGTGCTCGACGTCCTGCACGGCGCGGTCCTCGACAGCGAGGGACGCCTGCCCCTGCCCGCGTCGTTCCTCGTCGACGGTGGCGGACGGCTGTGCGTGCTGTATCTGGGTCGTGTGTCCCCCGAGCGCGTGACGGCCGACCTCGCTCTGTTGGACCTCGATCCGGCCGAGCGGCGCGACGCGGCCGTGCCCTTCGCCGGGCGTTGGTTCGCACCGCCGACCGCGGCGCCGCTCGCCTACTACGCGGCTCGCTTCCGCCGCCGCGGCCTGGCGGAGGCGGCGCGCGAGTTCGATCTGGCCGCCATGGACGTGAGCGAGGGATCCCCCGCCGAAGTCCACGTGCAGTTCGGCCGGACGATGGCTCGGGCCGGGCGCCTGGAGGAGGCCGCCGGTCACTTCGAGCGCGCGATCGCTGCCGATCCGGCTCACTTCGACGCCCACGCAGACCTCGGCATCGTGCGCCATGCCCAGCGGCGCTTCGAGGATGCCGCGGCCGCCTACCGCGCAGCCCTGGCCCTGGATGCGGGTCACGAGCGGACTTGGTTCAACCTCGGGCTCGTCTCCCTGGCAGGAGGGGATCGTGCAGCGGCATTGCGCGCATCGGCGCGCCTGGTGGAGCTCTCGAGCCCCCTCACCGCGGACCTCGAGCGCGCCGTCCTGGCCTTCGACGCCCGAGCGCGTGAGCGGGCGGACGAAGGCGGCACCGACGAGCCCGACGACGATCCCTGAGGCGCCGCGAGGGGGCCGGAATCGGGTCGTACCCCGACGATTCCGCGTTTGCCGGGGTCGGGACGGACCCGGGCTGCCGATGTAGGCGGTAGCAAGGTCGCATCGACGGAGCCTGCTATCGCCTTCAGGGCACGAGACGCGAGCGCCCTCTTGGGGAGGAGCGCGCTCGACCAGGGCTGCCCAGTCGATCCGGACCAAGGGACCGGCTGCCGGGCCTTCTCGAAGGTCCGACAGCCGGTTTTGTCGTACGGTGGCTTCGATGGCCACCTACGTCGTCACCGGAGCCTTCGGCTACTCCGGCAGGTTCATCACGCAGCGGCTGCTCGATCGGGGGCACGCGGTGCGGACGCTGACCGCTTCGCCTGATCGGACCCATCCCTTCGGGGAGCGGGTGGCGGTCTCGCCGTTCCACTTCGACGAACCCGAGGCGCTGCGGGCCTCCCTCGCGGGTGCCGACGTCCTCGTCAACACCTACTGGGTGCGATTCGATCACGGCTCGTTCACCCACGATCTGGCTATCGGCAACACCCGCGCCCTGTTCGAGGCGGCGAGGAGCGCGGGGGTGGGGCGGGTCGTGCACGTCAGCATCACCAATCCCAGCGCGGACTCGCCCTTGCCGTACTTCGCGGGCAAGGCGGAGCTGGAGCGGGCCCTGGCCGATACCGGCCTGCCCCACTCCGTCCTGCGCCCGGCGGTCCTCTTCGGACGGCGCGACATCCTGGTCACCGACTCCCAGCCCGCGGGATCGACGGCCCTCACCCGTTGGGCCGCGGAGCACGCCGACTCCCTGGGCGTGACCTACGCCAGCGAGCTCGCCCGACACCGCGACCGGATTCGGGAGTACGACGAACTCTAGCCCAGGTGGGGCGGACCGCCCTGGGCAGCAACCCAGACCCCATGGAAGCCCTGTTGGAACATCACGGCGTGAAGGTGCTCTACCGCGAGCACAGCGCCGACGAAAGGGTCATCGCGCACAGCTTCGAGAACGACGTCTACCTCCGTCACGTTCCCGAGCTGGTGCTCCACCCCGCCTTCTCGGCGGTGGAGATCGGTGCCCACATCGGGGCCTTCGCCCTGTGGGTCGGCGTCAAGGCGCCGCGGGGAAGCCTGCACGCGGTGGAGGCCAGCCGGGAGAGCTTCTCCCTCTTGCAGAGGAACATCGCCCTCAACGACCTCTCCAACGTCCACCCTCACCACCTGGCGATCGCGGGGACGACCGGCACCGTCGAGCTCTTCCACAACCTCGATTCGGGGAACTGGGGCCACACGATCACGGCTCGGGTCTCGGAGTCGTCGGAGTCGGTGTCCTCGCAGTCCCTGGCGGAGTTCTGCGCCGATGCCGGGATCGAGCGCGCCGACCTCCTCAAGATCAACTGCGAGGGTGCGGAGTTCGAGATCCTGCTCCGAGCCTCCCACGGCACCCTGCGCAAGTTCGATCTCGTGGTCGCGCTCTACCACCTCGATCTCTGCGAGGGGCACTCGGTCGGGGAGCTGGCGGGTCATCTCGAGAGAGCCGGTTTCACCGTGCGGCTGCGCAACCGCAGCGGGGGGGGAAGCCGTGGCTGGATCGTGGCCAGGAATCGGCGCGAGCGCCACACCGAGCCCCTCGCCAGGCGCCTCCAGCGCCGGCGGCAGTCGCTGGCGTACTGGTGGTGGCGGGTGCGGCGGTTCGCCGGTCGCCTCCCCAAGGCGATGGCGTCGCGGGCGGGCTGAGAGCCCGGACGCGCCGCGGCAGGCGGTCACTCTCGGTCGGGGAGCCACTCGCGCTCGAGCCCCGATCCCGCGCGGACGTAGGCCGGGTAGGTGGCGAGGGGGAACTCGAACTCGAGGCGCTGTCCGCCTTCGAAGCGCTCGTGGGCGCCGTAGAGCCAGATCCAGTCCGCTCCCTGGGGGAAGGCCACCTCGTGGCGCGTACCCGGCTCCAGGATCGGGGCGACGAACAGGTCGCTGCCGAGGGTGAACCGGTAGGTCTCGCGGTCCAAGAAGCCCATCACGCTGCGCCCCTCCGAGAAGGCCAGGGCGGCCTGCTCGCGGAGGTAGGGCCCCAGCTCGAGGTGCCGCTCGACCAGGCCGCGGTAGATCCCGCAGGCCTGTTCGTCGAACGCCCAGGGCCGGTGCTCGCCGCCGCCGCCGTTCTCCATCACCGGACAGAACGCGCCCAGCTGCGCCCAGCGCAGGAACAGCTCCTTCGACCGCCCGTGCACGTGGCGATCGTCCTCGCGGTAGCCGCCGATGTCCGAGCCGAAGGCCAGGTAGCCGTACTCGGCCGAGCAGTACATGTTGTCCAGGGCGGCTCGCAGGCCGCGGAAGGTGGCGTCCTGATCGCCGACCCAGCCGGCCCGGTTCAGCGACCGCTCCGAGAAGGCGACGAGGTCGCCGCCGATGCGGAACCCGTAGTTGTCGATCGGACGCGCCGTGATGATCCGGTCGTCGCCCAGGCGCTCACGCGTGTAGCGAAAGAGGCCGCCGGTGTAGGCCCGCGAGTACTCCAGCCGGGACGCCTTCTTCCCCAGGCCCGGCGAATAGGCGGCGCCGTGCAGGTAGGCGTTGTACTCGGCAGCGTCGCACTTCCAGCCGTCGACCCCCAGGTCCAGGACGCGGTCGAGGCGCCCGCGCCACCAGGCCAGCGCGCGCGGGTTCCACAGGTCGATGAGGCTGCCGGTGCCCTTCCACCACTCGAAGCGCGCAGGCGCGCCGTCGGGGCCACGCTGCATGAAGAACCCCTCCTCGCAGCCCTCCGAGTAGAGCGGCTGGGTGTCGACGTTGACCACCGGGACGATCCACACCATCACCCGGACTCCCTGCTCGTGGAGCCGGGCGATCATCGCGCGCGGGTCGGGGAAGCGCTCCGGGTCCCACTCGAGCGAGCCGTAGGCCGTCTCCCACGGAGAGTCGATGATGATCGCGCCGACGGGAATGTCGCGCTCCAGGTAGCCGTCGACGAGCGCGAGGGCGCTCTCCTGCGTGCTCTCGTCCTCCCAGACCCAGTGGGACCAGGCCCACTCCGGCCAGGGGAGCTCGGGGCGGCGAGCGGGGTCGCCCGCGACCGCGTCGGGGCTCGCCATGGCCAGCAGGAGAGCGCAACCCACCTCACGCGCCCCCGCCCCCCGCCGGCGGGACTTCGGAGGCGAGCCGAGCTGACCGGGCGCCGGACCGATCGCGGCTCCCCCTGCTACGGCGCCCCTCGTGTCAGCCGTCGCTGCCCCCTTCCTCGTCCCCGGCGTCATCGGGGAGGACCTCGCCGAAGAAGAGGCGGATGCGGATGGACTCGTCGCCGCTGACGCGGCCGAAGACCTCGGCGATGCGCCGCAGGTTGGCGCCCTCGAGGACGGCGATGGCGGGGGCGAGGTCGGCGCGCCGGGGGGCGTCGGCGGCGGCGGCCTCCTCCAGCAGCGGGAGCCAGGCGGCGTCGCGGGTCAGGGCCATGGCGCAGGCGGCGGCCAGGCGGTCCTCCTCATCGTCCCCGCCGAGGGCGTCCTCCAGCGCCGCGCGCACGGTCTTGTGGGGCGCGAGGTAGCCCAGGGCGATCAGGGCGTTGCGGCGCAACGCCGGGTCCTTCTCGCGCGTCGCGCTCTTGACGAGCAGCTTGCGCACGCCGCTGTCGTCGCGCCCGCAGGCACCGGCCGCCCTCAACCAGTTCTTCTCGATCGCCGGGTCCTTCTCTTTCTTGAGGGCCGCGACCACCGCCTTGCGGGCCGCGGGAGCCGCGAGCTCCTCCATGGCCACCGCCGCGGCGTTGCGGATGCGCACGTCACCGTTCTTGGTGAAGTACTCCAACACCTCCCAGTAGGCCGGCGGAGAGTTCATCCCGATGCCGGTCAGGGTCGTGACGACCGTGTCCACTCCGAGGTACTCGAGGGCTCCGAACTGCACCCGGGCGTACTTGACCGCCTCCTCCTCGTCGGTGAAGAGCACCCGCCCCCAGTCCGCCAGGAGCGCCTCGGAGTACTCCATCGAGCCTTTCATGCGCTTGAGGTGCTCCTCGAGCTCGTCGGGCGTCAACCCGCGCGCCAGGCGTGCCTCCTCCCAGGGCTTCCACACCGCGCCGAGCTGGAGGCGGCGCGGGGGGCGCGCGTCCTCGGGCATCTCGACGTCCCGCTCCCCGGCGCGGCGGCGGGCGGTCGCGAAGCACCACAGAAGCTCCTCGACCGTGATCTCCCACGGCACGTCGATCAGCACCTTGCCGTCGGGGGCGATCCACAGGTGCTGGGGCACCGGCACCTCATCCTCGGCGTTGGTGATCAGGACGGACTCGGTCACAGTGCTGAAGTTGCGGCGGTGGTCGGCGCACCTCCCGCTCCCCAGGCGCGGGCACTCGCCCTTGGCCTTGTGTTCGTCGTTGCACGCGGCGAGGTTGATCGTGTGCTCGGCCTGGGCGACGACCGCGCGCTCGCCGTACAGCTCCACGGCGTTCTCGCTGCGCGCCTCGTTGGCGGAGGTGACCGAGACGAACAGCACCCGGCCGTCGGCGCGGGCCCCAGCCAGGGCACCATCGAGGTCCTCGCGCCACGCGATGTCGGCGGGTGCAACGGCGGACCACGCCAGGGCGGCGGCCACGAGAGGCAGGAATCGATGGATCATGGTCCCGCCCAGGATACGGCCCCTCGCCCGGGGGGGGGGACCCTGACGGGCAGCCGACCTGTGGAGCGCCCCGCTCAGGGCAGGAAGTCCTTCTTGCTCGCGAGCTTGCGCGGCAAGTACTCCTCGATGACGAAGTTCAAACCCCACTTCGCCAGGGCCTGCTGCTCGGCGCGCACGCCCATCTTCAACAGCTGGCTGAAGGCCTTCTTCCAGGGCGCGTGGGCCTGGAAGAAGGGGTCGTTCTTGAGGGCGTCCTTGGCCCGCTTGATGTCGACGGCTTGCAGCGGGTGCGTCGCGTCCTCGAGCTTGAAGTCGATGATGTCCTGGGGCGTCACGCCGAGGTAGCGCGCCTTGGGGACGCAGAAGAAGCGGTTGATGTGCGCCGCGTTGCCCGAGCCGACCTTCAGGGTGCGGTAGATGTTGGCGATGCCGTAGGGGTCGCAGTCCACGAAGCAGTAGACCGGGATGCGCTTGGACTCGCTCAAGAGCCGGATGAAGCGCCGCGTCGCCCGCGTCGGCACCCCCGACATCTCGACCAGGATGCACCCCGCGGACTTCCAGAACTTGTGGTTGTTCAGGCGTTGGAACATGCCGCCGGTCTCGATGGCGAGCACGAACTTGGCCTTGGTCTCGAACTGCAGGTGCTCGACCGAGTGGGGGATCGAGTAGGAGCCCGTTCCGAACGAGGTGCAGTCGATCTCGATCGGCCCGCCGGTCTCGGTGTCGCGGTCGATGACTACCAGGTTCCCGGCGACCGAGCCGCCGTGCTCCTCGGGGTAGTAGCGCAGCTGCTCGCGCGAGAGGCCGTCGAGGCTCGCGAGGGCCTCGATGTCGTCCATCACCGCGTCCGACTCGGTCTGCTCGTTGAACTTGCAGTCGCCCCAGTTCTTGCTGACGTAGTACGCCTCCCGCTTCGTGGCGAAGTCGTGGTTCTCGACCATGTCCTTGGAGATGGACATGAGGCGCAGGGTCTGGGCGAAGGTCTTGACCGTGTTCACCGACAGCGCCCGCGCCTTGCGGCCGCGGCCGAGCTCGAAGTAGCCGACCTCCTTCTTGTACTGGACGTTGGAGAGCGAACGGATCGGGAACTTCAGCTCGGGGAGCACTCGCCGGTCGATGGACGAGCGCACGCGCCTGGCGGTCGACTCGATCAAGTCGAGGGTCTTCACGTCGAGCTCGTCCAGCTGAGCCGGAGCCCGCTTGACCGCCTTCGCCGCGACCTTCTTGGTCTTCTTGGCCTTGGTCTTCTTGGCCTTGGTCTTCTTCCGCGCGGCCTTCTTCTTCACGACCTTCTTGGCCGCCTTCTTCTTCGCCATGACTGCTAGAACTTGCGGCTCTTGTGGAGGACGTCCTCGAGGGTGGCCGTGGTGTCGTCCCGCTTCTCGTCGGGGAGGTCGAGGATCTCCTGCAGGGCGATCCCGATGTGGGGGATGTACTTCTCGATGTAGCTGCGCTTCTCGAACTCGCGCTTGAGGCGCTTGCCCTTGCGCACGTGGGTGCCGAGCTTGCGACCGCACTCGCGCAGGCCGAGCTTGATCTCCTTGAGGATCTCCTCGTAGGAGGCGATGGCCTCCTTGGATTCGGAGGTGAAGGGCACCCAGACGCTGGCGATGTGGATCAAGAGCACCATCGGGCCGACGGGGAGCGCCCCCCGCGGCTGCTGCAGGCCGTAGGAGCGCCAGTTGGTCTGGATCACGCCCTTGGTGATGGCGCAGGCCGATTGCTGGTAGAGGAGGGGCACTCGGTTGGCGAAGCGCAGGACTCGGATGGTCTCGTCCGCCGCGCCCACGAGGTCTTCGGTCACCTCGACCTTGGCCTTCTTCTTGATGCGCCCCTGCTCGGTCAGCTCCAGGCCGACGCCGCCGGGTTTGCCGAAGGCCAGGCCGACCTCGATCTGGAAGGGGTTGCCGCGGTAGACCGCCGCCGGGCGCGTCGCGGCCACGTAGAAGTCCGCGTCGATCTCCTTCTTCAGTCCGGCGAGCACGAGCTTCTCGCCGATGGGCGCGATGCAGGTCGTCGGCGGCGAGGAGATGCGAGTGCCCTCGATGGCCTCGTGCAACGACGAGGCCTCGCCGCGAGCGGTGCGCGTGGGGTAGGACTTCTCCGAGAGGCCGGCCTTCTTGATGATCTCCTTGGCCACCTTCGGCCCGACGCGGCAGAACTCCTCCTGCAGGAACCCCGACAGGGAGCGGCAGCGCGTCTCCTTGAGCATGGCGATCAGCCGGCCGAGCTCGACCCCGTGGGGATGGGGTTTGATCTCCGACGTCTCCGGCGGGAGGTCGCGCGAGGTCCGCTCGTAGGTCACCTGCGCCTCGGTCGGATCGGTGTAGTGCAGGGTCAGGTGCGGATTCGCGATGGCCGTCTGCTTGAGGTACATGTCGACCGAGCGCATGCCCTTCTGGTAGCGCCCCTCCATCTCGATCTCGACCCGCGTGCCGTGGCCGTGGTCCCAGTCGACCTCCGTGTCCTTGTGGATGTCCGGCTTGTTCTTGGCCGTGTCGATCGTGAGCAGGAACTCGTGTGCCTTGGTGCGCTTGCTGCCGGTGCGCGTCAGGATCCGCACCGGCTTGCCGGTCGTGAGCTGGCCGTACATCCCCGCCGCCGCGATCCCGATCCCCTGCTGGCCGCGGCTCTGGGAGAGCTTGTGGAACTTCGAGCCGTAGAGAAGCTTCCCGAAGATCTTGGCGGTCTGCTCCTTGACGATCCCCGGCCCGTTGTCCTCGACCGCGACGCGGAAGGTCGAGGTCCCCGTCGAGGCGATCTCGACCGAGATCTCGGGCAGGATGCCCGCCTCCTCGCAGGCGTCCAGGGAGTTGTCGACCGCCTCCTTGACCGTCGTCAGGATCGCCTTGAGGGGCGAGTCGAAGCCCAACAGGTGGCGGTTCTTGGTGAAGAACTCCGAGACCGAGATCTCGCGCTGGCGGGACGCCATCACCTCGGCGGTCGCGCGCCGCGGGGAAGAGCCCCCGGCGGAGGCCGGGCGGGCCTCCTCGCCCCCGCCGCCGGCCCGGGCTCCCCTCTTCTTCCCCGCCGTGGCCTTGCCGCGGGCCTTCTTCTTCTTCTTGGCCGCCGGCCGCGCCGTCCCCTTGGCGGTCTTCCCGACGCGCTTCTTCGTCCTCTTCTTCTTGGTGGCCACGGTGGTGTCGCGTTCGGTCTCGCCGAACAGCGAGGGCGTGTGGAAGGTGCTGGGACGGTCCAAGGGGATCCTCGCGGGCGTCGACGGCGTCGGGGGCGGGTGGGCTCCCCTTGTAGGCGCGGCGCCGCGAGGATGCAACGGCCCAGGGAGATGCGGTCCCAAGCGCCTGGGGCGCCGGGAGATGGAGTCAGTCCACCTCGGAGGGGACCGCCGCCGCCGTCCGGGCCCCGTCCGCCTCTCCCCGGCAGGCGTCCGCGGCGACCGCGAGCGCGCAGGCCAGCAGCAGGACGAGGGGCTTGCTCGAGAGGCAGCCGATCCCCAGGTAGCGCCGCTGCAGGGAGCCGCCGCATTCGGGGCAGACGCGCGGGATCTCCTCGGCGAGCTCCGCGCTGCAGTGGGGGCAGCGGCGCTCCTCGATCAGTCGCGGTGACATGGAGCCGGGGCGAAGTCCCCCGCGGGAGGATGGAAGCCGCCCACGACCGCCGGGTCGGAGTCGGCCGTGCACAGGCCGAGGGGCGCGGCGGCGTCGCGGAAGGCCACCAGGGCCGCGTGCATGTCGGGCAGGGCCTCGTAGACGCACTCCTCGGCCAGGTAGTGCAGGCAGAAGGGCAGAGACAGGTTCCAGGCGTCCGCGGCCTGTGCCGCGAGCTCTGCGATCGCAGCCGTGCCGCGCGCCCGGGCACGCTCGAAGGCGGCGAGCCAGGGCGTGGCGTCGACGCCGGGGCGCACGATCCAGGCGGCGAAGACGAAGGGCAGGCCCGTGCGGGCGCACCACTGCTGGGAGGGATTGAAGACCGGCGGGGCGTCCGCCGCGGCGACCTCGCGCAGGGCCTCGTCGCCGATCCGCAGCCATCCGTCGCAACCCGCGGCACGCGGGTCCTCGCCGACAGGGACCTCGACGAACTCCGGGCCGCCGTCGGCCCGCTCGGCGAGGAGCACCCGCACGAGGGTCGCCGCCGTGCGGCTGGAGGGATCGAGGGCGACGGTTGCGAGCTCCTCTACGGGCCGGCGCAAGAAGAGCTGGACGCTGGCCACCGCGCCGCGGCCGCTCACGGCCATCCCGGGCAGGTAGGCGTAGCCCTCGCGCCGGAACAGCTCGATCGAGCTCACCAGGGCGACGTCGAGGCTCCCCTCGCGCAGGCCGTCGACCAGGCGCGCGGGGACCGCCTCGACCAGCTCGACCCCCTCCTCCTCGCCCAGCCCCGAGTCGAGGGGCCGGCCGACGAGGTAGGGGACCGTGCCGACGCGCAGGACGCCAGGGTCGTGCATCGCGCCCTTGTAGCCGATCCGCCCGCCCGCGCAAGGGCCTCGCCCCGGCGGGTGGTCGGGCGCGGCCTACCAGCCCACCTTGGAGCGGGTGAACTTCTTGGCGATCGGGTCGGACAGGCCCTCCCAAACGGCGGTCCCCGACGCGACGTCGGTGACCCACATGCGCACCTCGTAGGTGTTCTGGCGGCTGCTTCCCGCCTGGGCGTGGACCCACAGGATCTGGGTGCGAACCGACAGGCGCGCGACGGCTGCCTGGCCGCCCTCGGGGATCTGGGTCGCGTCGAAGAGCGGGTCCTCCCACTTGTCCTGGGTCTCGCGCGTCATGCGGTCGATCGCGTCGTCCCCGTAGACCGTGGTGAAGCGCGCCTTGCCCGAGCCGAGCATCGCCGAGCGGATGCGGGCGAGGACGACCTCCTTGGGGAACTGGGAGAGGTCCGTCTTGTTCTCGACGTCGCTCACGACCATCGTGATCGGCTGTTCGCCGAAGGCGCCGCTGTCGAGGAAGCCGCTGTCGAGCATGCGGCGGGTGAGCGTGTCCGCCCACTCGACGAGCTCGGAGTAGTCGACGCCCATCGAGGTCACCGCCTCGTCGGAGTGCGGATCGATGCGCTCGGGACCGCTGGCGCAGGAGGTGGCCAGGGCCAGGCAGGAGGCGGAGAGGGTCAGGTGGAGTCGGTTCATCTGGGTACTCTTTCTCGGTGGGAAGGGATCAGCGCGACCACTTCTGGACGGTGAAGCGCCAGTCGGCGGCCTCGGGGGACGAGGCGCTGGCGCGCAGGTACTGGTGTTGGCCGGGGGCGATCGTCTCCCGCCGCCAGCCCTCGGTCGCCTCGTAGAGCTTCAGGCCCTCGCCGTCGAACCACTCGAAGAGGTAGCGGAAGTCCTGGGCGCTCTCGCTCTCGTTGGCGACCTCGAGCTGGACGCGCAGGACGCCCTCGCTCTCGTCGACCAGGGCCCTCTGCACGGCGACGCTGTGCTCGAGGGTGGAGCTCTTGTTGATCTTGGTGATCCAGACCTCGCGGCCGGCTGGCTGGGGCGGGGCGGGTTCGACCGTGTTCACCGGCGGCGTGGCGCAGGCGGCTGCGGCGGCGAGGATCGCGGTGGCGGAGAGGAGGTGCTTCATGGTTGAGGTGTCGGGTGTCTCTGGGTCAGGGGGAGGACGTGGCTCTGGAGCGAGAGCAGGTTCGCGCTACGGACGAGGAGCAGGACCACCCCGTCGTCGGGGAGCTCCACGTCGTGGACGAGGTGGCGGCCGCCGTGGGGATCGAGGGCGGCCAGGGTGACGAGGCCGTCGGCTGGACGGTCGAGGTGGGCGAGCTGGAACTGGGCGCCGACGCTCGACCAGGTGCGCCGGTCGACGCCCGAGGTGGCGAGCTTCCAGACGCTGCCCAGGACCGCGCCCCAGTCGCCGTGGTCGTGGCGCAGGCGGGTGGTCGCCGCCTCCTTGAGGAAGGCGGCGGTCAGGGCGCGCAGGAGGATGCCGGGCAGGCGGCGCTTGAAATCGGCCGCGACGACGGCGTCGACGTCGGCCAGAGGGAGCGTGCGCACGCTCGATCCGCGGCTCTCGACCGCCAGGCCGGCGACCTCCCGCTCGCAGAACGCCAGGGCGGGCACGGCGAGGCGCGACCAGCCGTTGTCGGAGGCTACGGTGACGCTGTCCTCGACGATCAGCGGGGCCAGGCCGCATTCCAGGAGCACGACGACCCGGCCCGCGGAGCCCGCGGCCGCCGCGCGCGCGCCGACCTCGGCGGAGAACGCCTCCAGGGTCGGATGGCCGGGCACCATGGCGGCGGTCTTGGCCAGGTCGACCCGCGCCGCGGAGAGGTCGCCGTCGACCCAGGCGAAGAGCGCGGCGAGGAAGCTCGCGAGGGGATTGGCGTAGTCGGCGTAGGCCGGCGTGACCAGGGTCGCGGCGCGCTCGGCGTGCTCGCGCACGCGCTCCTGCCCCAGCAGCTCGCGAGGATCGATGCCCCTGGAGCGCGCGGCGCCGCGAGCCGCCTCGATCTCTTCGGCTCCGGCGGCGACGGCCTCGGCCTGGCGCACGAAGGCGCGCCGGGAGAAAACGCGCGCCTCCTCGAGGTCGGCCAGGGCCAGGGCGTTCAAGGAGCGGTAGACCTCCAGCAGGATCTTCTCCCAACCCCGGCCGCGGTAGTCGCGCCGGCCGTCGCCGGCGACGATCCCGGCCAGCTCGTCGGTGACGCTGATCTCGGCGGTGCGTTCGAAGGCGCGCATGCGCCGGTCCGCCCGGGCGAAGGCGCGCTCGGAGGCCTCGAACCGACCGGCGTCCTGGAGGACCTTGCCCTCCTCGAGGAGCCAGATCACCCCGTCGCTCCCGCTCGAGCGCTGGGCCTCGAACTCCTCCGAGGCGATCAGGTCCGCCGCCGCCTCGACCCGGCCCGCCCGATAGGGGTCGAGCACGCTCGCGAGGTCGCGGGTGGTCGAACAGCCGGCGGCCACCAGGGCCGCGAGCAGGGGGAGGCGGTGCGGGGAGGGCAAGGGAGTGGACGGGGAGCGGGGGGAGGCCGGCTTCGGTGCCGGCGGACCGCCTTGGACGGTGGGGACCGGGATGGGGCCGTCGGGCTCGGGGGACACGGCAAGGACCGTACCACTGTGGGCGCGCGGGCGGGAACCGGTCGCGGCAGACCTCTCCTGCGCAGGGCGGGGTATGTTCTCACGCACCGATGCCGGTTTCCTTCGAGCACCCTCCCTTCGACGACCACGCCCTCCTCGACGCGGGCGGGGGGGAGAAGCTGGAGCGCTTCGGCTCCGTCGTCCTGCGCCGCCCCGATCCCCAGGCCCTGTGGCGCAAGCGCCTGGGGGCCGAGTGGGAGCGCGCCGACTTGTGTTTCGTGCGCGAGTCCGACCGCGGCGGGCGCTGGGAGCCCGGCGGGGAGCGCGGCGTGTCCCTCCTGGAGGACGGCGGGGCCTGGAGGGTGTCCTACGGCCCCGCCCGCCTCGTCCTGCGCCCGACCCCCTTCAAGCACGTCGGCCTGTTCCCCGAGCAGGCGACCAACTGGGAGCTCCTGCGCGGGGCCCGGCCCCGCTTCGGCGACGAGCCGCCGCGCCTGTTGAACCTCTTCGGCTACAGCGGCGCGGCCTCCGTCCTGGCGGCGGCGGCGGGCTGGCGCGTGACCCACGTCGACGCCTCGCGCACGGCCCTGGCCTGGCTGCGCGACAACCTGGCCGCCTCGGACCTCGCCAGGGCGCCCGTGCGCATGCTGCTCGAGGACGCGCTCACCTTCGCCCGGCGCGAGCGGCGCCGCGGCAGCGCCTACGAGGCGATCCTCCTCGACCCGCCGCACCACGGCCGCGGCCCCAAGGGCGAGCGCTGGCAGCTCGAGGATGACCTGGCGGAGTTGGTGGAGACCGCGGGTGCGCTCCTGGCCGAGCGCTCCCTGTTGGTGCTCTCGACCTACGCCGTCGGCTTCTCGCCCCTGGCGCTGGAGAACCTCCTGGCCGACCTCCCCGCGGGCCGTATCGCCGCCGGTGAGCTGGCCCTGCCCGAGGCCGGCGGCGCGCGCCTGCTCCCCGCCGGCTTCTGCGCGCGCTGGTGGCGCGGGATCGAGCTCGGGCGGTGACCGTAGACCTCGAGGTGCTCCACACCGACAACCACGTGCTGGCGTGCGTGAAGCCGGCGGGGATGGTGTGCGTGCCCGACTCCGGCGGCGACGAGAGCCTCCTCGACCGCGCCCGGGCCTGGGTCGGCGAGCACTACGCCAAGCCCGGCGCCGTGTTCCTCGGCGTCGTGCAGCGCCTCGACCGCCCCGTGTCGGGCGTGGTGGTCTTCGGGCGCACGAGCAAGGGCGCGGCGCGCCTGGCGGAGCAGTTCCGCGACGGTCGGGCGCGCAAGCGCTACCTCGGCGTCGTCATCGGTCGGCCGCAGGGCGAGGAGGGCGAGGTGGAGCAGTGGCTCGTCAAGGACGCCGGCCGCAACCGCGTCGAGCGCCTGTCCGCCGAGCGTGCCGGCGCGCGCCTGGCGCGCACCCGCTGGCGCGCCCTGCGTCCGCTGGGCGCGCACACGCTCCTGGAGCTCGAACCGCTGACCGGCCGCCCGCACCAGCTGCGCGTCGCTTGCGCCTCCTTGGGAGCGCCGCTCTTGGGAGACGTCAAGTACGGCGCCCCCGAGGGTCTGGCCGATCGCAGCATCGCCCTGCACGCCCGCTCGATCGAGGTCGACCACCCCACGCGCGACGAGCGTTTGCGCTTCGAGGCGGCGCCGCCGTCACAGCCCTGGTGGAGCGCGTGAGCCTCGCTCCCCTGCGGCGGCTGCCCCCCTAGCCCTCCGTGCGGCGGGAAACTCGGTAGGAGACCAGGAAGACGATCGCCTGGAAGATCCAGAAAGACAGTACGAGCAAGCCGACGCCGATCCATCCGTCCATGGCGGTGGTGTGATGTCCTTGATGGGGTCTGGGCCTTACGGCTTCCTTACCGGAGGCCGTCGCGAGAGTAGGGGTCGGAGCAAGGTGAGGGTCGCGCGGCGGCGGCTTCCCTCGGCGCTCATTGGTTTGAACGCCTTCTCGCGGCGGATGCGACGCGTAGTTCGTCGCTTTTCTGCGCCCGGCGCCCCTCGCGTCCCGGCCGTGGTCTTCCCGGCCCCCCGCGGCCGAGGTCGGGGCTGTCGGGAATCCTGACACCCACGTCCGCCGCGCCGGTCCGAGTCTTGCGCGGCGGGGTCCGCTCTCCCTCGGTGGGGCGAGCGAGGCGGGTGGAAGCGACGGTCACAAGAGGCAAGGGGAGAGGGAGTGTCGGAGCGCGGTCGAAGGGGCGAGGCGCCTGGGGACGGGGGGATCGCGGCATTGGGCCGCACCCCGCCCGGCGTCGGGGCGGGTGCCGCGCCCGCTTCGGGCGCGGGTCTCTCGCGGGGCTCGGCCGAGCCGTCCGCGGAGCTCCCGTGCCTGTTGCGCGCCGCCCTGGGGGACCGGGCGTGCTCGAGCGGCGAAGACTCCTGGGTCGAGGCGCTCCTGGAGCGCATGGACCTGTTCACCCTCTCACGGGCGAGCGGGCCGCGCATCGCGGCGGCGAGCTCCCTGGGTCCGCGGCGCGCGCGGCGCCTGGCGGCGGTCTTCGCCCTCGGCCGTCACGTCGAGGGCGCGCGCTGGGAGGGCGCGCCGGACGTCAGCTCCCCCGAGGCGGTCCACGGCCTGATGGCCCCGCGCCTGCGCGGCCTGGTGGTCGAGACGTTCCACGTGCTGCTGCTCGACGGCAAGCACCGCCTGCGGTCGGTGCGGCGCGTGAGCGAGGGCACCCTGACCACCTCCCTCGTCCACCCGCGCGAGGTCTTCCGTCCCGCGATCGCCGAGGCGGCGGCGGCGGTCGTCGTCGCCCACAACCATCCTTCCGGGGATCCCGAGCCTTCCCGCGAGGACCTCGACGTCACCCGCCGCCTCGCGCGCGTTGGCCGCCTGATCGGGATCCCGCTCCTCGACCACGTGGTCGTCGGCCACGGCGTGTGGGTTTCGATCCGCGACCGGATCACCTTCTGATCCCCTCCTCGCGCCCGGGTGGGGACGGGGCCGGCGGGCACCGCCGCACGGACCTGGAGCCGGGTTGGGGCGGACTCCGCGCCGCGGTGTGCGGGGGGGCCGCGACTCTCCGGACGAGTCCGGCGGCATCCCATGGTTCGGAGCGTGTTCGAGCCGGGGTCGGCGGAGACACGGTCGGCGCGACCCCGTATCCTTCCCGGCCATGTCCGCCGCGTCCGACTCCGCTCCCCGCGGGCCGGTCCTCGTCGTCGAGGACCTCGCCAAGACCTTCACCGCCCCGGACGGTGAGCGGACGAAGGTCGTCGACGTGCCCTCCTTCTCCCTTGCCGAGGGGGAACAGGTCGCCGTCGAGGGGGCGAGCGGCTCGGGCAAGACGACCTTCCTGCACCTGATCGCGGGGATCCTCGAGCCCGACTCGGGGAGCATCCTGATCGACGGCGAGGACATGGCCGCTCTCTCCGAGGCCGGGCGCGACCGCCTGCGGGCGCGGAGCATCGGCTACGTGTTCCAGAGCTTCCACCTCCTGCAGGGCTACAGCGCCCTGGAGAACGTCCTGCTTGGCATGCACTTCGGCCCCGGCCCCGACCTGGGGCGGGCGCGCTCCCTCTTGGAGCAGGTCGGTCTGGCCGATCGCCTCGACCACCGCCCGCGCCAGCTCTCGGTGGGCCAGCAGCAGCGGGTGGCCGTGGCGCGCGCCGTGGCGAACCGCCCGCGCCTGCTGTTGGCCGACGAGCCGACGGGCAACCTCGATCCCTCCCGCGCCGGGGAGGCGTTGGAGCTGTTGCGCGCGGTCTCGGCCGAGGCCGGCTCGGCCTTGCTCTTGGTCAGCCACGATCGCGGGATCTTGGAGTGCTTCGGGCGCGTCGAGTCCTTCGAGGGCCTGCGTCGGGCCGGGGAGGTCTCGCCGTGAGGGCCCTGTTCCTGATCGTGCGCCGCAGCCTACGCCAGCACGCCCTCTCGACGGCGGTGACGGTGGCTTCGCTGGCGCTGGCCTGCGGCCTGGTGACGGCGATCTTCTCGATCGAGCGCCAGGCCCGCGGGGCCTTCGGGGGGGGCTCGGGGTCCTTCGACGCGGTGTTGGGGGCGCGGGGCAGCCAGCTCCAGCTCGTGCTGAACGCCGTCTTCCACCTGGAGACCTCGCCGGGCAACGTCCCCTGGTCGCTCTACGAGCGCGTCGCCGCCGACCCGCGGGTCGCCGCCGCGGTGCCCTACGCGGTGGGGGACAGCTACCGCGGCCACCGGATCGTGGGGACCGTCCCCGACGCCTTCGCCCTCTCCCACGGTGGCGAGGCGCGCTTTGTCGGGGCGGGGCGCCTGTTCGACCCCGGCCGCCGGGAGGCGGTGATCGGCAGCGCCGTGGCGCGGCGCACCGGCCTTGCCTACGGCGCCCACTTTCAGCCCGCCCACGGCGTGATCGAGGCGGGGGCCCACGACCACGACGAGGACTTCGTGGTGGTCGGTGTCCTCGAGCCCACCAACACGCCGGCGGACCGCGTGGTGTGGATCCCCATCGAGGCAGTGTTCCGCATGGGCGGCCACGTCCTGCGCGGCGGCGGCGAGGACTACCACGCCGATCCGTCCCAGCCGATCCCCGACGAGCACAAGGAGGTGAGCGCGGTCCTCTTGCAGCTCAAGGGCGGGATGATGGGCGCGTCCCTCTTCCGCGAGATCAACTACCAACAGAAGGAGGCGACCCTGGCCTGGCCCGTGGCGCGGGTGATGGCGGAGCTCTTCGACAAGCTGGGCTGGATGCACCGGGTGCTGACGATGGTGGCCTACCTGGTCGTCGCGGTGGCGACGGGCTCGGTGACGGCCTCGCTCTACAACACGATGAACGAGCGCCGGCGCGAGTTCGCGATCCTGCGTTCCCTCGGTGCCCGTCGTCGCACGGTCTTCGCCGCCATCGTGTGCGAGTCCTCGGCCATCGCCTTCGCGGGCGGCCTGGCGGGGCTCGTGGTGCACGCGGCGATCCTCGCCGGCGCCTCGGCCCTCGTGCGCGAGCGCACCGGCGTCGTGCTCGAGGTCTTCGCCGCCCACCCGGTCCTGTGGCTCGCCCCCGCGGGCCTGGTCGCCCTGGGCGCCCTGGCCGGCGTCGTCCCCGCGCTCAAGGCCTACCGGACCGACGTGGCGACCCATCTGGCTCCGACCTCCTGATAGGGTGGGTGCGATGGCGATGCGTGTGCGGACCGGTGCGCTCTGCGGCGCCCTCGCCTGCGCCGCCGCCTGCGGCGGCGGCGACCCCGCCCCCGCGGTGATCGGCGAGGTGCGGGGGGCTCCCCTGTTCGTGCCCGCCGGCTCGGGCGCTGCGGCTGGAGCCGCGGGAGTCTCGGGCGCGGCCGGATCCGTCGGTGCGGCGGAGCGCGCCGGCGCTCTTGGAACCGCCTCCGCCGCCGGCGGAGAGCCTGATCCGGAGCCCGCCGGAGCCGCCGTTGCCGCGGGGGTCGTCGTTGGCCCTGGCGCGTCCCTCTCCGGTGATCCGACTGCCGCGGGCGGCCCGGCCGCGCCCGCTGGTGCCGATGCGGCGGGCTCCTCAGCCGGCGGCCCCGCCGCGGATCCCGCGGCCTCCGAAGTCGCCTCCGACCTCGGCGCGGACTACGAGGACCTCCTCTCTCCCGAGGAGGCGGCCCGTTACGAGTGGGTCGACTTTGCCACCCTGACCGACTTCGAGTTCCCCGGTTTCCTGCGCACCGACGGCGAGGTGACCGCGCCGGACCTCCCCGAGGACGTCCTCGCCCTCGACGGTCGTCTGGTGGCGATCGAGGGTTTCATGAACCCGATGATGTTCGACGCCGACGGCGTGAGCGAGTTCACCCTGGTGGCGGACCCTCAGTTCTGTTGTTTCGGTGCAACGCCCCAGCTCAACCACTTCCTCTACGTGACCCTCGCCGACGACGAGCGTTGCGAGTTCTATTCGATCGTCCCCCTCGCCGTGTACGGTCGCCTCTCGATCGGCGCCGAGGAGGAGGACGGCCTCGTCCTCAGCCTCTACCGTCTCGAGGCCGACCACGTGTTCTGCGTCTACTAGTCACGGACGCCCCGCCCCTGACCGCCCCCCGACCTCCACAGCGGCGGACGGCACCGTGCGTGCGGGCGGACCGTCCGGGCGAGGTGGGAGGTGTGCGGCACTCTCGTGCCGATGAAGTGACGATGAGTGTGCGACACCGTACGGGGGGAACAAAGGGCGTAACCAGAGGTCCCCTTGCCTGTTGGTAGGAGGGCAGTCATCAGCCCCCTTTACCAAAGGCCCTTCCATACCTAATGAAGCTGGCAAGCGCTCTCCTCGTCCTCGCCATCTCCTCAACGGCTGCTGCCCAAGCTCCCGGTGATTTGCTGTGGTCAACGCAGTTGGATGGAACCATGCGCGCCAGTCCTGTCGTCGGACCGGACGGCTCCATCTACGTGGCCACCTTCCAAGACGGCGGCCGGCTCTATCGCCTGGAGGGAGCGACGGGGACCATCCTGGTTTCCCGCGACTTGCCCGGGACTGTTGAGGTCAGTGTGGCCCTCGGCGACAACGGGCTGATTTACCTCAACACCCTGCGCACGCCCATG
>JASLMK010000080.1 GCA_030746555.1 Planctomycetota bacterium
CATGTCCATGTCCATGTCCGTCTCCGGGTCGTGTAGGGCGAGGTTCATGGTGAGGCTCGGTGTTGTGCGCGGACCAGAAGCTCGGTCGCCTAGGCCTGGTCGGGACGGAAGCGCTCGAAGAGGTCCTCGACGATCGCGCCCACCTCGATGATGGCCTTGACCAGTCGGTTGCGCAGGAAGGCGAAGAACGCCGAGGTGGGGATGGCGACGCACAGGCCGAACATGGTCGTCAAGAGCGCCTCGGAGATGCCCTGGGCAAGGTCGGCCGGGTTGGCCTGGCCGCCCGAGGAAGCGATCGTGTTGAACGCCTTGATCATGCCGCCCACGGTGCCGAGCAGGCCCATCATGGGGGCGACGTTGGCGATCAGCGCCAGCCAGCCGATCTTCTGGTGTAGGCGGATCGACTCCTCGTCGCCCATCTCGGTGATCGACTGCTCGATGACCTCGAAGGAGTGGCCGATCTTCGCCACGCCCGCGCCGCAGACGCGCGTGAAGAACGAGGCCTCGTTCTCGCACAGCTCCATCGCCTCCTGGTACTGGCCCTCATCGAAGAGTGCTTGCACCTCGTCGATCAACTCCGGGGGCGCGAGCTTGTCGCGCTTGAGTGAGACGACGTTCTCGAAGATCACCGCGAGGGCGACCACCGAGAGCAGGACGATGAGCATGCCGACGACACCGGCCTTCTTGAAAACGTCGAAGGCGGACTCGGTCTGGGCCTCCTGCGCGAACAGGGGAGCCATGGTGACCGAAGCGACGGCGAGGACGGGCAGGGCCTTGGCCGCCAGACGGCAGGTCGTGTGGGCCAGGTAGTTGGAAGCCTCTCGAAAGTGCATGCCAGCGAACTCCTTTGGAGTCTCAGTGGATGGGGATCCTGGGGCGGTCCGGTTCGTCGCCCGCCTGGGGCGGACTGCGCCTCGGACCGGTGGTTCGGGTCGACGGAGTCGACCGTTCACCGGGGGTGAGGGACACCGCCGGTTGGGGCGGTGCGTGGTAAGACGACGCTTGAAAAGAGAGCGAGGCGCGCATGGTCGCGCCCCGTGGTCGGGCTAGCCCGGGTTATTCATGAAGACGTGCACCAGACACAGAAACTCGGTTCCTGGTGGTGCTTTGCGGGTTCTGGCGACGCAGGCGACCCTGAACGGGTCGTCGAGAAAGCCAGGTTCTCGAGAAGCGCCGCCAGGGGCCGCGAGGCCGTCGAAGACGGCCGGTTGCGAAGTCTGGTGTGCGTGTTCATGAATGATCCGGGCTAGAAGCCGGAGGCGAGGGTCTCGCGCGCCACGCGGGCCCACGGTGTGTCGGGGTACTGCTCTACAACGTAGTTCAGGCGCCGTTTCGCCTCCGCGGTCGAATCTGTCGTGCTCAGGTTGCGGTAGCACTCGGCCAGGCCGACCAGGGCGCGGGCCACGCGATCCCTGTCGGTGTGGTCCAGGGCGGCCACGCCGGCGAGAGCCACCCGGGCGCTGGAGTAGTCCCGCTGGGCCAGGTGGGCCTCCCCGATGCCGAGCCGCGCGCCGAAGCGCAGGCTGGGGTCGGAACCGTTGGCCGAGGTGCCCCGAGCGTTGAAGAACGGCAGGGCCTGGTTCGCCTGTCCCGAGGCGATCAGGACGAAGCCCTCACCGAGCTGGGCTCCCGCGGCGAGGCGCACCAGCTGCGCGTGCTCCTCGCTCCCCTCGGCCGCCTCGGCCAACAGGGTGCGGACGCCGGATTCGAGGGCACCGTACAACTCGCGCGCCACGAGAGTCTCGCCCGTCGCGGTGGAAGCGCGCGCGGCGGCGAGGCCGGCTCGCAGGCACAACAGGCGCGGGTAGCCTGGTGTCGGCGCGTCGCCCGAGCCGCTCTCGAACAAGGCGCGGTAGCGCTCGGCCGCCGCGGCCTCGTCTCCGGCGAGCAGGCTGGCGCGCGCCTGCGACATGAGCACGGCCGGCAGCTCGCGCCCGTTCGCGAAGTCGATGAGGAAGCGATCGAACTCCGCCTGCGCGAGGGCCAGGCGGCTGGGGTCGGCGAACCCCAGGCGCAGCTGCGCGTCACCGGCCAGTCGGCGTGCGGAGGCCTGGACGACCCCACGCTCGTCATTTTCCGCGGCGAAGGCGAACTTGTCCGCGGCGTTTTGGAAGTCCCCCCGCTCGTAGAACTTGAGGCCCTCGCGGTAGTGGCTGGAGGCGTCGCCCCAAACGATGCGCTCGACCTTGTCCGCGTCGTAGGTGCGTTCCTTGCCCTCGCGCTCGACGAGCACCTCCGTCAGCGTGTTGGAGAGGACCTTGCCCGCGATGGCCTGCAGCTCGCCGCGCGAGTTGCGTACCGACACGGCGTCCAGCCGGCCTTGGGCCAAGGCGGAAGGGGAACCGGCGACCAGGCAGGCGGCGAGGCCGCACAGCACGAGCGCGGCGCGCAGGGCGCCGCTGGGGGGGCGGCCCGTTCGGGCGCGGGCGGTGGCGGAGGGTCCATTCATGGCGAAGTGGGCGGCCATTCTAGCGGTAGGCGCCGAGGCATCAACCTCTCGCCCCGCGCGCGGGCGGCCGCGGACGAAGGGGGGCGGGGGAGTCGGGCTCGAAAGGGACTTCATTGCACCTTGGTCCAGAGCCAGAACATGCGGCTGCGCAGGGCGTCGCCGCCGAGGGCGCGGGCCAGCTCGGGATCAGCGTCCTGGCAGGTGGCGTCCACGCCCGGGACCCCGTCGCCCCCCTGGAACTGGGAGCCGAGCTCCTGGACGAGGGGCTGGAGCTGCCCCTTGGCGCTGGCGCGCTTGCGGCTGTCCTGGGGGCCGCCCTCGGCGGTGGCCCAGGCCAGGTAGGTGTAGGCCATCTGGAACTTGTACCCGTACCACTCGCAGGCCCACTTCTCCACGCCCCCGCTGCGCGAGATGGCGTGCACCGTGTCGATCGCCTTCTGGAACTCCTCGGGCGTCGTTCCGGCGCCGGGCACCTCGACGATCTCGTTGCCCGTGCCCTCGACCCAGCCGCTGATGGCGCGGGCGTGGTCCAGGAGCGTTCGCTTCGCCGGGAGGTTCGCCTCATCGGTGACGAGGGCGTCGAGGATGCCGAGCGCCTCGTCGACGCGCTTGAGCTCGAGCAGGGCGTGGGACAGATCGGGGCGGACGTACTTCGCCATGTCGACCGCGTGATCGGCGGCGCCCTCGAACTGGGAGTGGATGCGCTCGAGGAGCACGGCGGCCGTCTCCCAGTCCTCCAGCTCCATCCAGTGCTTGGACTCCGCCCGCAGGTTGCCGAAGTTCGGCGTGCTGGCGACCTTGTTCCCAAGCTGGAGCAGGCGCGCCATCTCGCGCAGCAGCTCCGTCGCTCCGGCGTCGTCGCCGGCCTCGGAGGCCTTGGCGCGTCGCGCGTCGAGGGCCTTGTAGAACATCAGCGCCGCCAGTCCGGTGCGCTTGCTGTCGAGGTAGTCCTCGACCATGTGCTCGTACATCGAGCGCGCGGCGGGGATGTCGCCGAGGCTCAGGTTGGCCTCCAGGACCATCTGCATGGTCCAGGGCGTGTAGCTCGACTGGTCGGGGTAGCGCGTGTAGTACTCGCCGACGAGGTCGATCACCCGCTGCCACAGGGCCGGATCGCCGACCCCGGCCACGCTGTCGGCCTTGGCGGATGCCTGGGCCTGCAGGGTCGCCATGTACCCGCGGTAGAAGCCGGCCGTCGTCAGGGCGTCGGTGCGCTTGGCGAGCTTGACTTGGCTGCTGCCGGGATCGTTGATCGGGTCCGCCACGAAGCGCTCGACGTAGTCGGTGAGGAGGCGCTCGGCCTCCTCAGCGTCGCCGTTGCGGAAGTGGGAGACGGAGGTCCAGACCAGCGCCTTCTCGTAGCTGTTCCCCGAGGGGCTGACCTGGGCGAACTTGGCGATCGCCGCCTCCCAGTCCTTCTTGCGCCGCGCCTTGTCGCCCTGGGTGTAGAGGATGTCGTCCTTGCTGGCCTCGACGAACTGCGCCGCGAGGTTCTCGGACTGCTCGTAGAGCCCCTTGATCAGCTGGTCGCCGGGAGAGGTGCGCATGACCGTCTCCATGGCCTTGTAGAAGCCCTGGGCGTTGGGGCTGTCGTACTCGGGGTCCCCGACCCAGGCCGTGCAACCCTCGCGGAACGCCAGCGCCGCCTCGAGCTGCAGGTCGAGCCGCTGGTAGGTACGTCCCATGCGCCAGAAGGTCTTGGGCCCGAACTCCGTGCGCGCGGCCGCGTCCTTGCCCTCCAGGGAGCGCAGCACGCGCCGGAAGCCCTCCAGGGCGAGCACGTCGTTGCGCTCGTTGTAGTCTCCCTCGGCCGCCTCGTAGAGCACGTCGGTGGCGACCTCGGCGCCCGAGCGGGCGATCACCTCGGCGATCACCTTCTGGGCCCGGACCTGGAGCACGTTGCCCCGGTTCTCGCTGTTGACCTGCTGGGCGATGCGCAGGGCGACGTCGGCAGCCGGGTAGCGCTTGCGCCGGCTGGAGACGGCCTGCTTGGCCTCCTCCTCGTTGGCGAACCAACGCGAGTCCCCCGCGGCCAGGGTGCCGCCGATCCAACCTCCCGAGTCGAGCAGCGTCCTGGCCGCCGAGAGCAGGGAGGGATAGCCGAGCTGCTTGGAGAACGAGAAGCCCTCGCGCTTCTGCGTGTTGTACAGGTGCAGGGCGTAGCGGCAGGCGCCGGCCGTGTCGCCCATGGCCGTCAGGGCGTCGCACAACCCCTCGGTGGAGAGCTCGACGAAGAGCCAGCGCTTCTCCTTGTCGCCGGGGCCGAGATCGAGGTCGTCGATCATCGTCTTCCATTCGGCCTCGTCCGAGGGGATCGCCTGCTCGACGACCGCCTGGAAGAAGTCGCGCGCCGCCATCCAGTCCTCCTGCGCCGCGTAGACCTGACCGATCAAGTCGTAGGCGCGCAGGGCCGGCGGCGTGCCCTCGCCGACGGTGAAGACGAGCTCCTCGAGCACCTGGTTGGCCTGCTCGAAGCTGAACGTGCCGTCCTCCTGGGTGCGGCCGATGTCCAGGAGCATCCGCCCGCGGTTGAGCATCAGCTCGTAGAGCTTGCGCTTCTGCTCCTCGCTGCGGTCGGCGCTCCCGATGGCCTTGACCTCGCTGATGAGCTCGCCGGTCTTGGACACGGCGTTCGTCAGGACCGCGATGCGCTGCTCTCGCAAGGCGGCCACCTCGTCACCGACGGCGTCCTCCATGGAGATCTCCAGGGATCGCGCGAAGGTCGAGGAGAGGCGAACGAAGCCCGCTTGGGCATCGGGAATGGAGCTCGACGTGGGGTTCTCGGTGATGAAGCGGGAGAAGGCGTCGAGAGCCTGGGCGAAGAGCTCGTTGCGCCGCACCCGGTCGCGTTCGTTGAGGGCGCCGACCTCGAAGATCTCGCAACGGGTGACCCCGAGGCGCTCCTGCTGGGCCGAAGTCACGCCGTCTCGCTCGATGCCCTCGATGACCTCGGTAGCCAGTTCCACGAATCCCCAGTCCTTGGCGAGGCCCTTGGCGAAGGCGATGTCGTCCTGGATCTGGGCGTCGCTCTTCTGCGCTAGGCCGGGGGAGGCGAGGACCAGGGCGCAGGGGAGTGCGCGAAGGAACGGGAAGCAGCGACGATTCATGGCTCGCTCTGGTGGTTGGCGGCAGGTTCGGCGACCGGCCTCCGCGGCCTCGCGCGGGAGCGGTCGTCGGGTAAGTGGGGGAGGTGTCCCTCCCCGGCGCAGGCCGTCGGGGCCGCCGCCGGGGCCTGACATCTTCTATCCGCGGGGCGGCCGGCGGCTACCGAGCCGATCCGGGAGGTGTCAGCGGGCGGGAGGCAAAGGCTCAGAACCCCAGCTGCGCGGGGGTCGGCTCTTCCTCGACGGGGATGACGATGTTGGCGTTGAGCAGGATCAGGAGCTTGCGGTTTGCCGAGTAGGTGCCCTTGCGCTCGAAGAAGGCCGAGAGCACGGGGACCTTGTTCAGGATCGGAACGCCCGAGCGCTGGTCCTTCTTGTCGGAGGTCTTCAGGCCACCGAGCAGGACGGTCGAGCCGTCGGGCATCGGGATCGAGGTGCGCACGCGCTGGATCTTCACCTCGGGTAGCTGGATCGTGACCGAGTTCTGGGAGCCCAGGGTCGTCACGGCCTCGGCGATCGGCCGCTGCAGCGTGGCCACGGTCGGGCGCAGCTCCAGGGTGATGAAGCGCCGGTCGGCGGAGACCACCGGGCGCACGTCGAGGATCACCCCGTCCTGCACCACGTCGATGATCGGATCGGCGATCGAGGCCGCCTGGGCGATCTCGACGTCGAAGTCCTTCACGTACACGACCTGGTTGAGCACCGACAGGTTGGCACGGCCGGTGTTGGAGACCAGGATGCGCGGTTGGGAGACGAGCTCCACGCGCTCGGACTTGCTCACGGCCCGCAGGATGAGCTCCATCTGCGTCTCGCCGAGGTAGGCCCACTGGAAGCTGAGCCCGCCCGAGGCCTGCAGGACGTCCTCGTCGCCCAGGGTCATGTCGTACAGGGACTCCACCCTGGCGCGCAGGTCTCCGTCCTCGCCCTCGTCGTAGAACGCCCCGAGGTCGGTGGCCTGGCCGATCTCGGTGCCGAGCTCGCCCTGGGTGGTCGTGTCGCCGAAGTCATTGAGGAACTCGTTGGTCCCCAGGCCGGGCTGGCCGAGGCCTCGGAAGTCGAAGCCGATGTCCTCGAGGAAGTTGTCCTCGACGGTCAGGAAGCGGGCGTTGATGTCGACCATGATGCCGGTCGCCTCGCGCAGGTCCTCGAGCAGCTGTCCGATCAGCTCGTGCACCTCGGGCGTCTGGTTCACGACCATCACGCCCATCTCGTTGATCTGGAGGCTGTTGGCCGGGTCGTCGTTCCACGAGTCGACCGCGATGTTGTTGCGGATCAGCTCGTCCAGCAGGTCGGCGGTGACGACGTTGGACTCGCGCTCCTCGAGGTCCTCCTCCTCGAGGAAGATCCCGCCGGAGGGCTGGACGTTGATCTCGCGCCCGGGGAAGTCGGGGATCGGGTGGATCAGGTCGTTCACGCCGTAGAACTTGAGCACCTGTCCGCCGACCATCTCCTCGGAGGTGACGAACTTCACCACTCCGTCCTCGACCTTCCAGCGCAGGCTCTCGGAGGTCTCGGCGATGATGTCGAGGATCTTGCGCACGCTGTAGTCGGGCAGCTGCAGGCGGATCGTCGTCTCCTCCTCGTCGAGGTCCTCGCGGACCCGCGTGCTGACCAGGAAGTTGACTCCGGTCAGGCTCTGCAGGAACGCGGCGACATCCTCGAGGGCGGCGCCCTCATCGTCCTCGCCTCCGAAGTTCGGTGCGAGACGCGTCTGCTCGAGGCGCTCGAGCACGATCGCCTTCTCTTCGTCCTCCGTCCCGCCGTAGGAGCTGAACTCGAGGGGCTTGCGCTCCTGGACGTCGCGCCAGCGCCGCAGGTCGTCGAACAGCACCGCCTCGTTCTGGATGACGTTCAGGGTGTCGAGGTCCTCGAAGGTGCGCAGCCACTGCTCGCGGTAGTCGCGGCGGTTTCGGCGCTCGGTGGCCATGTGGCGCGACTCGCGAGCGATGTCGCGCAGGGCCGTGGCGGCTTCGTTCTCCCCGTCATGGAGGAGGATCTGCTCGCAGAGGGCCTCGGCGCGGGCGTAGCGCGTCGCCATGAAGGCGGCGTTGGCTTCGGAGTAGAGGGTCACGAGCATGTTCTCGCGGTGCTCGCGCTCGCGGCGCTCGGCCTCGTCCCGGGCCTTCTGGGCCAGGTTCGCCGCCTGCTCCTCGGCGGCGGCGGCCGCCTCCTCGGAGAGCTCGACGGCGCGCTCGAGCTTGCCGGTGACCAGCCGCTCGTCGATCGAATCGCTGGCGATCAGCGGGTGGTAGCGCAGGATCAGCTGCGCCTCGCGGTAGCGTGCGATGGCGGACTCGTAGTCGGCCTCGCCCATGGCCGCGTCGCCGAGGGTGTCGGCGCGCTCGGCGGCGATGCGGGCCTGGGCGCGGCGCACCAGCTCCCGGTCGACCTCGTCGGTGAGGACGTCGGCGGCCACGGCGTTGCGGTCGCCGAGCAGGGCCTCCACCTTCTGGAAGCGCTCGCGCGCCTCGGCGTTGGTCGGGTCGACGGAGATCGCGTAGGCGAACTCGCGCAGGGCCCCGTCGAGGTCGGCCTGCTCGAGGAGGGCGTCTCCCTGCTCGATGGAGCGCCCGCTCAGGAACGCACGCTGCTGCTGCTTGACCTGCAGGGTCGCGGCGTCGTCAGCCAACTCCTGGTCCTGGGCCGCGGTGGTGGCGGCGGAGGTCTCGACGCGCGGCGCCGTCGGGGCGCTCGCGACGTCGCTCGTCGCTGTGGAGGCCTGCGGCTGTCCCTCGGCTTGCGAGGTGGGGGCTTCCGAGGTGGGTGCGGTCTCGGTCGCCTGGCAGGCCAGGGTCGACAAGCAAGCGGAGAGGGCCGTCGCGATGAGCGGCAGGTGCGGAGTGCGCGTGCGCATGGGTACTCGAGCCTTGCTGGGGCAGGGGAGGTTCGAAAGGCCGAAGGGGGCTGGGCCCGCCGGCCTCTGGAATGGGGATCGGGGGGAGGTGAGATCGAGACGCAATCGGAAGGTGCTGGAACGGCCGCGGCGCGACCGGTGCACGTTCCCCGCGACCGACGACCGGCGCTCGCGCCGCAACCGACCCGCGCGGGGTTCGGAAGGAGTCGTCACCGTGGGTTGGGGCACCCGGAATCAGAGAGCCGGGGAGGATAGCGGCAGGGCTGCGGAGGGTCAACAAGCCCCGAGGGGTCGGGCACTTGCGCCGCAGGGCCTCGCGCCGGGCCCGGACGGGCTCCCTACCCGGCCCCGGGGCGGGAGTAACCGGGCCAGGAGGCGCTCAGCGGTCTCCGCCCAGGTCCAACTCCGCCATGGCTAGCTGGATGTCCTGCCAGCAGTCGCGCTTGCGCTCGGGGCTGCGGAGCAGGAACGCGGGGTGGTAGGTAGGCACCACTCGCCGGCCGGCGAGGTCGTGCACCCGGGCCCGCATGGCGCCCATGGAGGCCTCCGAGCCCAACAGGTGCCCCGAAGCGTGGCGTCCGAGAGGGATCAGGATCTCGGGGTCGACGAGCTCGATCTGGCGCTCGAGCCAGGGCGTGCACAGCTCCTTCTCCCGCCTGCTGGGGTCGCGATTGGAGGGCGGACGGCACTTGAGGACGTTGGCGATCACCACCGAGGAGCGCTCCAGGCCCATCCCCTTGGTGATGATGTCGGTCAGCAGCTGCCCCGCCCGGCCCACGAAGGGCACCCCGCGCCGGTCCTCGTCGGCCCCGGGGGCCTCGCCCACGAACATCACCCTGGCGCGCTCGGGGCCGTCCATGAAGACGGTCTGGGTGCGGGTCTCGCACAGACCGCAGGCCCGGCAGGCGGCCACTTCGCTCCGCAGGGTCTCCAGGTCCGGGCAGGCGGCGGCCCTGCCCCTGATCGCTTCGGTGTCGAAATCGGCCTGTTCTTGGCCGTTTTCGGGCGTTTCTTGGGCGTTTTCGGCCCTTTTTCGCCCGTTTCCGTCGGGCCGGGCTCCCTCGGCGCCGGGGTCCCCCGCGCCCTCGGGCCGGGAGGCCTCCGGCCGGCGCCGGGTGCCGCGCCTGCGGCGCCGATCGAGCCGGGCGGCGAGGGCGGCGGCCAGGAGGGCGATCTCGCCCGCCGGTTCCTCCGCTCGCCGCTCCTGGGGGCTCACGCCGCCCCTCCCACCCTCGCGGCCTCGGCCCGGTGGCCGACGAGCTCGACCCCTCCGGCGCCCTCACGGGCCTCCAGGCGCACCTCGACCAGGCCGGAGGCGCGCTCGGCGAGGTCCTTCGGGGCCAGGCGTACCCGCTGGTAGCGCCCGCCCAGGCCGCCCGCGCCCTCGAGCACAACCTGCTCGGCGGCCCCGGCGAGCCCCCGGCGCCAAGCGGTGCCGACCTCGGCGGCGACCTCCCCCAGGCGGGCGCGGCGCTCGCGGACCTGCTCGGGCGGCCCCGCCGGCCCCAGGTCCCAGGCCGCGGTCTTGGGACGGGGAGAGAAGGGGAAGACGTGGACGCGCGAGAACCCGACGGCGCGCACGGCCTCCAGGGTGTTGGCGAACTCCCGCTCGCCCTCTCCGGGGAAGCCCACCAGGACGTCGGCGGTGAAGGCCGGCCGGTCGAGGGCGGAGCGGATCGCGTCGCAGGCGGCGTGGTAGGCGTCCATGCGGTACCAGCGGTTCATGGCGGCCAGGATGCCGTCGTCCCCCGACTGCAGGGGCATGTGCAGGTGGGGCGCGATGCGCTCGGGGCGCGCGGCCATCAGGGCGACCAGGCGCCCGGAGACCTCGGTCGCCTCGATCGAGGAGAGGCGCAGGCGGAAGGCCAGGGGCGCGCCCCGTTCGTCGCGCGGCTCGACGGCGACGAGGACCTCGAGCAGGTCCGCGGGCTCGAGGCCCCACTCGCGGCCCCAGTGGCCGATGTGGATGCCGCACAGGACGACCTCGATGTGGCCGGCCTCGACCAGGCGGCGCACCTCGGCCGCCAGCTCGGCCGCCGGGCGTGAGCGGCTCGCCCCGCGCACGCGTGGGATGATGCAGAAGGAGCAAGAGCGGTCGCAGCCGTCCTGGATCTTCAGGAACGCGCGCGTGTGCCCGGCGAACTCGGTGATCCCGGCCGGGATCCCCAGCTCCTCGGGGTCGACCTCGCAGCCGAGCTGGCGCAGGAAGTTGACGGGCCGCTTGGCGTCGCCGTTGCCCAGGACCCACTCGACGCCGGGCAGCTCGCGCAGGAGATCGGGCTCGCTCTCGGCCAAACAGCCGGTGACGCAGACCTTCGTGCCGGGGCGCTCACGCACGACGCGCCGGATCAGCTTGCGCGCCTTGCGTCCCGCGTCGGCGGTCACGGTACAGGTGTTGACCACCACCAGGTCCGCCTCGCGCTCCTCCTCCCGCCAGCCGCGGCGCGCGAGGGCTTCCCGCAGGACCTGCGTGTCGTACTGGTTGGCCTTGCAGCCGAAGGTGACGAAGCGGACGCTGCCCACGCGAGGGATTGTACGCGCGGCGACCGCGGGCGCGAGGGCGTGTAGAATGCCGCGCCGATGGAGACGCCGCGCACACGACGGCTCGCCCGGCTCGCAGCCGGGGCGGGCCTGCTCTTCGCCGCCCTGACGGCGGCGGCCTGCGGTGACGAGGGGAGCGAGGCGCCGGCGCTGCGCGCGGGGGGCGAGGCGACGCTCGCGCCCAGGGCGCGGTCGAGCGCGGCCGGGGCGGTCGAGCTGCGCTCCCTGCTCGAGTTTGGCCACCTCGAGCGTGCGCGCGCCCTCTTGGCCGACCCGCCCGCGGACCTGGGAGTGGAGCTGGACCTCCTGCGCGCCCGGGCGGCGGCCCTGGCCGGGGACGCGACCCGCGTCGGGCGGCGCATCGAGGCGGCGCGCGCCGTCGACGGCGCCGATCCCCGGGTCTACGCCACCGCCGCCGAGCTGCACGCCGCCGCCGGGCGCCTGGAGACCGCGCGTGCCGAGCTGCAGCGCGGGCGGGAGGCCTGCGGGCCCACCGCCGAGCTCCTGCGGGCCCAGGCCGTCGTCTTGTTGTGCGGCCAGGGCGGCGCCGCAGCGGGCCTGCGCCTCCTGGAGCAGGCCCGCGCCGCCGACCCACAGCTGCCCTTCACCGCCCGGGCCAGCAGCCAGGCGCACCTCCTCCTGGGGCGCGATGCGCTCGCGGCCCGGGCGCCCACCGAGGCGTTCGACCACGCCCTGCGGGCCGTGGCCCTCGACCCCGGCGACGTCGACGCACGGCGCTTCCTGGCGGACGTGCGCGGCGCGCGCGGGGAGCTGGAGGAGGCCCTCGCGATCCTCGAGGAGCTCGTCGCCGAGGGACGGCCCCTGGAGGCCGAGCTGGCCATGCTCTGCCGCCGGGCGGCCCTGGCGTCGATCGTGCGCGGAGAGCGCGAGCGCGGGCTGGAGCGGTTCGTGCGCGCACGCGACCTGGGGCTGTCGCCCGAGGAGCTGGGCAGCGGCGCGACGATCCTCGCGGGCGCGGCGGCCGCCGCGGAGGAGGAGGGGCTGGCCGCCTACGAGCGCGATGACCTCTCGGTCGCCGCCGAGCGCTTCGAGCGCGCCCTGCATCTCGATCCGGGTCGGCTGGCCGCGCGCAACCACCTGGCCGTCGTCCTGTTCCGCGCCGAGGACTTCGAGGGCGCGGCCCGCCACTGGGCGAGGGTCCTCGCCGACGCCCGCGCCGGGGGCGTCGAGCTCCCCGAGCCCGTGCACCTCAACCTCGCCCGCGCCCTGTCACGCTCGGGCGACGCCGACGGCGCGCGGGCGGTCCTCGCGGCGGACCTGGAACGCGCCCCCGACGGTCCCTGGGCGGAGGAGAGCCGCCGTGCTCTCGGGGCCCTCGACCCCTGAGGGGCTCTCCGGCCGGGGCGGGGCCGCGTGATCGGTGCGGGCGGAGTAGGATGGGATCCCCGCCGCTGGCCCGCGGTCCACCACCGTGCCCCGCTGACGATCGGAAACTCCCGCATGAGCTCCACCGCCTCCGCTCCGGCCCTCTTCGGCCTCCTTCTCCTCTCCCTCTCCGCTCCCGACGCCCGCGCCCTCCAGGCTTCGTCGCCGGGCGCCCTGCCGTTCGCGGCGCGACACTCGGCCTCGTGGAGCGGGCCCGCGCCCGCACTCTTGGGACCGGCCCCGGCCACCCGGCCGAGCCTCGCGCCGCGCCCGGGCACGCTCCCCGCCTCGTCTCCCTTGCACAGCGCGGCCCGGCCCGCCGGGGACCTCCTGTTCGTCGGCTCCTCCATCCTGGGGCCGGAGGACCCGGCCTGGCTGTTCGACGTCGCCCGCGACCGCAAGGTCTGGAGCGCGACGCAGGCCGAGACCAACAACGTGACCGGTGGCGCCTTCGCGGACGAGGGACGTGAGCTGTACCTCGCCGGGGGCGACTCGGCCGTCGCGACCCTCACCCGCGGAGACCTGTCGGGCTTCCATCCCACCTGGAGCGTGGTCTACGACCCCCTGGGGAGCGGGCCGTTCGACGTCCACGCCGACGAGGCCCGGCGGCTCCTCTACGTGCTCGCCCACCCCGTCCCCGGGCCGGAGAGCGCCCTGCTCGCGATCGACATCGACCCGACCCACCCGACCTACCTGCAGGTCGTGGCCACCACCCACAACCTGACCGCGAACCCGATCGTCGAGCGCTTCGCCCTCTCCAGCGGTGGCGACCGCGCGGCGGTGCTCTCGGCCCTCGTGCGTCACCTGCACGTGGTGGACACCGACCCCGCAAGCACGACCTACATGCAGGTCCTCTACCAGGGTCCGGTTCCGGTCAGCGGCCCCTATCCGATCGTGACGAGCGCCGCGGTGACCTCGGACGAGTCTCAGGTCATCGTCGCGATCCAGCGCGGCGGGGGAGCGCCCTCGGCCATCGCGCGCTTCGACCTCGCCACCCTGAGCTGGATGGACCACAACCCGCACCTGCCGGGCATCCAGAACATCGGTCCCGACAGCGCGCCTCCCGCCGGTCTCGGCGCGGCGGTGTTCGACGTGGACGTCGCCGGCGACGACACCTTCGTCGTGGCCTGCGGGTGGGGGGGAGCCGGCTGGGCCGGTCGCCTGGACCTCGATCCCACGATCCCGCCCCTGTGGTCCTGGACGGCCTACGCGCCGCCGCAGGGGCTGGCCGATGCCTGGGCCCTGGACCTGGCGGCGGACGATCAGCTCGTCGCCATCGAGACCGAGGGGCGCGTGCTCGTCCTGCGTGCCGACACCGGCGCCGTCGTGCGCTCCTTTCCCCTGGCCCAAACCTCCAACATCTACCTGGTGCGCCAGGGGTAGCGGGGCGTTGACCGCGACCCGGCGGCGCCGTATCCTGCGTCGCCCATTTCGACCCGGAGAGGCCCGCGGCCAGGGCTTTGCCCCATCCGGGGAGATCGGGATTGACAACGCGATCCCCGCTTGGCTCCCTGGGTGTCCACCCCATGGGACCGCGCAAGAGGAACATGCTGGAGGCGCTCACGGCGTCCGAGGAGGAGAGCTCTGCCGCCTCGGTGCGGCCCGCGCTCTCGGGCGGCCCGGCCGCCGGTTCCGAGGGCTTGCCGGGGTCGACCCGAATCGTGGTCGGCACCGTCCTCGCGGTCCTCGTCGCGGCCGCCGCGTACTGGCTGGGTCGGCAGGATGCGACGGTCGAGGCCGGAGGAGGCCCGGCCGATTCCGCACCGCTGACGCCGGCTTCCGGACACGCGGACTTGGAGACGCCGAGCGGGAATCCCTCCATCCAACCGGAAGGCGCGTCGCCCGACGAGCCCTCCCCAAGGTCGGAGGCAGGCGACCCGGCCGTCGCCGCGTCGGGCTCCGCCGTGGAGACCGACCAAGCTCCCGCGGGCGCGGGAGGAGCGGCGGCCGCGGGCGACCTGACCGTCGACGACCGCCGGTTCTTCGAAAAGTCCAACCGTTTCACGGTGCGCGCCATCTACTACGGGAACACACCCCGTGGATGGCTGCGCGCCCTCGCCACCTACCGCTACCTTCGCGACCTGGGACTCCCGGCCGTGGCCCCGATCGATCAGGGCAACGAGCTGGTCCTGTGCGTCGGTGCGGAGCCCACGCGCGAGGGGCCGCTGTCCGAGTACCGAAGTCGCCTGCGGGCTCTTCCCGGACCGCCTCCCTCGAGCGAGACCGGCGCCTTCGCGGGCGCCTACTTCGTCAACATCGACGACCTGGTGGACCGCTAGCCCCCGCGGGCGGCGCTCCCCCCGGCCGGCGATCCCTCTGATCCGGAGACTGTCATGTCCATTCATCCCAGCCTGCGCGGCGCCGACTCCCTGGTCGGCGAGCGGAGCGTGCTCAAGCGCATCGAGCGTCTGCAGAAGCTGCAGGACTCGGGGAAGTTCGATGCCGAGTCCGACTCGGTCTACGGGCTGCCCAAGGTGCGCACCAAGTTCAAGGTGGCCAAGAAGAAGGCCGAGGCCGCCGAAGAGGGCGGTGACGATGCCGCGGGGGAAGCTCCCGCCGACGGCGAGACGGAAGCGGCCGCCGAGTAGCGGCCCGCCCGCGTCGCGGTTTCTCGCCGTCGCCTCGCGGCCGGCTCGCCCTCGAGGGCCCGACCGCCCGCGGCGCCGGCCCAGCGTCATGTCCGAGGCCCCCGTCCTCGAGGTCTTCGCCTCCATCCAGGGAGAGGGGGCGTTCGTCGGCCAGCCCCAGGTCTTCGTGCGCCTGGCCGGCTGCCCCCTGCGCTGCGCCTGGTGCGACACGCCCCACTCGTGGGTGATCGACCCCCTGCGCCCGGCGCGCATCGCGGTTGCGGGGGGCGAGCGCAGCGAGCCCGCCCTCGCCGACCCAGAGCGCGTCGCCGCCTGGGTCGAGGAGGCCGATCCGGGGGGGGCGCGCCCGGTCAGCGTCACCGGCGGCGAGCCCCTCGTCCATCCAGACTTCCTGGAGGTCCTCGTCGGGCTCCTCGCGCCTCGGCGCGTGCACCTGGAGACGGCCGGCGCCCACCCCGAGGCCCTCGCCCGGCTCGTGGGGCCCCTCGCGCACGTCAGCCTGGACGTGAAGCTCCCCGCCGACCTCGCGCCGCCGGTGCCGGTGGGGGAGGTCGGGGCACCGCAGGACGCTAGCGAATGGCGCGCGGTGCGCCGGGCCGCCCTGGAGCTGGTGGCCGACGCCGACGCCTGCGCCAAGCTCCCCGTCGCCGCGGGACGGACGGTCGCCGACTTCGAGCCCCTGCTCCGCGACCTCGTCGCCCACGCACCCCGCCTGAGGGTCGTCCTGCAGCCGATCACGCCGGGGCGCGGGGAGCGCGCCCCCGACCGCGCGCTGTTGCTGGCCCTCGTCGAGCGGGCCGAGGCGGTCGGGCTCACCACCCGCCTCGTTCCCCAGGTCCACCCCTTGCTCGGCGTCGACTAGGCGCGTCGGTCGAGGTCCCCGTCGGTGTAGAGTCGCCCGTCCGTGTCCGCCCCCTCCACAGCCCCCCTGCCGCGCGTCGCGATCGTCGGCCGCCCCAACGTCGGCAAGTCGACCCTGCTCAACCGCATGTGCGGCAGCATGATCTCGATCGTCGAGCCGACCGCCGGGGTGACCCGCGACCGCATCGCCGTCCCCGCGCGCCTGTTCGGCGGGAGCGAGCAGCATTGGGTGGAGGTGATCGACACCGGCGGCGTGGGCATCGTCGACCGGGACGACCTCGGACCGCACGTCACCGAGCAGATCGAGAGCGCCATCTCCACCGCCGAGCTGGTCTTGTTCCTCGTCGACGTGCGGGACGGGCTGACGCCCCTCGACCGGGAGGTCGCCGCCCTCCTGCGCTCGATCGACCTGCCGATCCTGTTGGTTGCCAACAAGGCCGAGTCCGACCTCCACAGGCTCGGCGCCGACGAGTTCCGTGCCCTGGGTGTCGGGGAGGGCCCGTTCGTCATCAGCGCCCAGAACGGCGAGGGGCTCGAGCCGCTCTACCTGCGCATCGTCGAGCTCCTGCCGGCGTCGGCCTTCGAGGGCTCTCCGATGGTCGACCCGGCCATGAAGCTGGCGGTCGTCGGCCGCCGCAACGCGGGCAAGTCGACCCTGATCAACCGCCTCGCCAGGGAGGAGCGCGTGATCGTCTCCGAGGTCCCCGGCACGACCCGCGACGCGGTGGACGTGATCTTCGAGCGCGACGGCCGGCACTTCGTCGCCATCGACACCGCCGGCGTGCGCAAGAGGAGCAGCGTGCAGGACGCGGTCGAGTTCTACAGCGACGCGCGCAGCCACAAGAGCATCCGGCGCGCCGATGTCGTCGTGCTCCTGTTCGACGTCACCGAGCGCTTCTCCTCGATCGAGAAGCGCCTTGCGCGCTATGTCGTCGACCACTACAAGCCGGTCGTGCTGGCCGCCAACAAGTGGGACCTCGCGCAGGGCTTCGAGCCCGAGCAGTTCCGCGAGTACATCGGCGACCAGCTGCCGGGGATCGCCTACGCGCCGATCGGGTTCCTCTCGGCCAAGACCGGACAGGGCGTGGAGCGCGTGCTCGAGGTCGCCGAGGAGCTGTTCACCCAGGCGCGCCGGCGCGTGGGGACCGGCGAGCTCAACCGCGTCCTCGCGCGAGCCCTCGAGGCCCGCTCGCCCAGCTCGAGCGGCTACCGCGCCCGCATCCGCTACGCTACCCAGGCGGAGGTGGCCCCGCCGACCTTCGTGCTGTTCGTCAACGACCGCAAGCTGTTCGGCAAGGACTACCTGCGCTACCTCTCCAACCGCCTGCGCGAGGAGCTGGAGTTCGGCGAGATCCCGATCCGACTCGTCCTGCGCAGCTCGACCGACGCTCCGTCCGACGCCCCGCTCTCCTGAGACCGTGCCGCCATGAAGCGACTCCTCCCTCTCCTCCCGATTCTCGCCTGCGCCTGCGCCTCCGCGCCCCCCGCACAGTGGGTCGAGGACGAGGTCCCCGGTCCCAGCGACCGCGTCCTGGCGGAGGTCTCGCGCCTGGCGATGGAGGCCCAGGGCTTCCACGTGGTCGTGCGCGGCTTCGACCCGCTCGAGCGACTGGCGAGCTCGGTCTGGGAGCCGGACCTGCATCCCTTCAGCGGCGAGGGCTTCCGCGAACGCGCCCACGTGCGCTACGAGCCGGTCGCGCCGGGGCGCATCCTGTTGGGCGTGCGCGTGGAGCGGCAGATCAACAAGAACATCGCGCGTCCCCTCGAGCTCGACCACGCGGACTGGGTCGAGAGCGCGGACAACCCGGTGAGGGCCCGGGCGATCCTGCAGTACATCCGCTCGACCCTCGCCGGCACGTTGACGTTCACGGACGAGTCCACCGCGGATTCCGTGCCTTGAGGGAGACGGTCCCGCCTCCGATCGATCCGACGCCGGCCGCGGGCGGAACCCTGTGCGTCGTCGCCGAGGTGAACGACGCCCTGTTGCGCTGTGGGGGCGCGCTCCTCGAGGCCGCCCGGCGCGGCCCGAGTCCGGCGGTCCTCGTGCTGGCCGGGCCGACCGAAGACCCCTCGGCGATCGAGGCCGCCCTCGCGGATCCGCTGCGCCGTCTGGGGGTGGAGACGGTGCGGGCCGACGCTTCCGACGATCCGGCGGCGGCGGTGGAGAGGGCCTGCGCCGAGCGTGCCCCGACCCTGCTCCTGGTCCCCTCGGCGGCGGCGGTCGATCCTGCGCGCCGGCGCGCGGCAGAGGCGGTCGGGGCCGCCTTGGAGGACGGCCCCGAGCGCACGCTGTGGATCTACGGCGGCCGTGCCGCCCCGGGAGCGGGGGAGCTCCTGGACCTGGAGCGCGGCTGGCGCGCCAAGCGCTCGGCCGTGCGGGCCCTCGACGGACCTCGCGGCGTGCTGGCCGCCCGCGCGCGGGCTCGCGACCGCGCCACGGCGCTCGGGCGCGGGGACATCGCCCGCGCAGAGGCCTTCACCGTCTCCACTTCGAGCGAGTGGGCACGAGTCGGGCGAGAGCTGGAAGAGCGGGCCTGGACCGCGGCGGAGGGGGAGCGCCTGCCGGCAACGACCGCCGTTCTCTCCTCCTTCAACAAGCGCGACGACGTGCGCGAGAACCTGCGCGCTCTCTTCGCCCAGCGCCTGCCATTCGCGCGCGTCATCGTCGTCGACAACGCCAGCGAGGACGGGACGTGCGAGATGGTCCGCGCCGAGTTCCCCGAGGTGACGCTCATCGAGATGCCTCACTCGCGCTTCGGCGCTTGCGAGACCTTCAACATCGGCTTCCGGGCCAGCCGAACGCCCCTCACGGCCATCCTCGACGACGACATCGTCATGCCGCCGGACTGGCTGGAGAAGGCGACGCGGCGGCTGGTCGCCGAGCCGGAGACGACGGCGGTCCTGTCGAGCAAGGTCGTCGAGCCGGGGATGCCCGAGAGCTACCGCGACTCCCCGGGCGTGAACGTCGAGCGCTACATGTCCACCTTCCGCGGCTGCGCCTCCCTGGCCTGGACCGAGGCCCTGAGGGAGGCGGAGCTCTACGACGAGCGGCTGTTCATCTACGGCAACGAGCGGGACCTGACCTGCCGCCTGCTCAACCTCGGCTACCGCGTCCTGCAGTACCCCGGCGTCGAGGTCTTCCACCGCACGCCCTTCGGCCTCAAGCCCGGGGCGCGAAGCCTCTACTTCCACGCGCGCAACGCCTGGCTCTCGATGCTGAAGTACGCTCCGGCGAGCGACTTGGCGCGCATGCCCATCCTCGTCCTCTCTCGCGTTCTCCTTCGCAGCCGGAGCAGCGAGGAGCGCGGGGAGGTCACCGACGCCGTGGGCACCATCGGGACCGCGGCGGCTCTGCGCGAGACCTCCGGGGCCTGGTGGATCGTCTCCAAGGCCGCCCTCTCGGTGGCGGCGAACATTCCCTACTGTCTGCGGCGTCGGCGCCCGGTGCGGGCGGACGACTTCGAGCTTCCCCTGCGCTGATGATGCACGACGAGGAGACGGGAATCGGTCCGGTCACCGTCGTCGTGTGCAACTACGAGGGTCGCGAGCACCTCGGGCCGTGCCTGGACGCGATCGGCGCCCTGCGCGGCAACGTCGCCGAGGTGTTGCTGGTCGACAACGCCTCCACCGACGGCTCCGTCGACTTCGTGCGCGAGGCCTATCCGCACGTGCGCGTCTTGGCCCGCGAGCACAACGACGGGCCGGCGGCGGCGCGCAATGAGGGCCTGCTGCGGGCCAGCACCCGCTGGGTGCTGGCCCTGGACAACGACGCGGTCGTCGCCCCCGACCTCTTGGAGAAGCTCGCGGCGGCGGCGGCGGCGGAGCCGGAGGCGGTCCTCGTGCAGCCGCGCAGCGTCTTCGACCACGACCCCGAGCGCGTGCACTACGACGGGGGAGCGTTCCACTACACCGGCCTGATCGCCCTGCGCAACTTCTACCGACCCGTGGCGGAGGCGGCAGGGGAGGGCGTGGTCGAGGTCGATTGCGCCGTCGCGGTGGCCCTGCTCTGCGACCGCGAGCGCCTCGGCGCCATCGGTGGCTGGGACGACGCCTACTTCATCCTGTTCGAGGACCTCGACCTCTCGTGGCGCGTGCGCGTCCGCGGCTGGAAGGTCCTCAGCGTCGAGGACGCGCTCGTGCGCCATCGCCACGGAACCGCGGGGGTGAGCTTCCGCGCCGGGCCGCGCTACCCCGAGCGCCGGACCTTCTACCACGCGCGCAATCGTTGGCGCTTCTTGGCCCGCAATCTGGGTGGGTGGACCCTGTTCTGCGCCGCTCCGGGGTTGGCCGTCTACGAGGTCGCGTCCCTGTGCTTCGCCCTCGCCGAGGGGAACGGCGGCGCCTGGCTGAGGGGCAAGCGCGAGTTCGTGCGCAGCGCGCGCGAGGCTCGGGGCGCACTAGGCGCGCTGGCGGTGGAGCGCCGCCTGGGTGACGGGGAGTTGCTCGTCGGCGGGCCGCTGACCCTCACCCCGGCCCTGACCGGCGGCCGCTCGCGCCGCGTGGTCGCCGTCACGCTCGACGCGATCCTCCGGGGATGGTGGACCGTCGCGCGCCTGGGCCTGGGCCGGCGGCGCGGGTGAGCGGCGCATCGGTTCTTGCACTTCCCTGACCGAGAGGGCGTGCGCGGTCGTCGGTGCAGCGTATCTTCTCGCCTCCCGTTTCCCTCATCACACCGACCATGTCGATCAGATCCTCCCTCGCGCTCTCTGGCTGTCTCCTCGCCTGCGCCTGCGGCGGCGATGCCGAAGCGGGCGGGGCCGTCCTGCGCTTCAGCGCCATCCCCGACCAGAACTCCACCGAACTCGAGGAGAAGTACGGCCTCCTGGCCCGGCACCTCACCGAGACCCTCTCCGTCGATGTGCGCTATGTCCCGTCGAGCGACTACGCCGCCTCGGTGGCCTCCTTCGCCAACGGCGACGTGCAGCTGGCGTGGTTCGGAGGCCTGACCGGCGTCCGAGCCCGGGCGGCGGTCGAGGGCGCGCGCGCCATCGCCCAGGGTGCCGTCGATCCCCGCTTCCGCTCCTACTTCGTCGCCAACGCGAGCACCGGGATCGAGGCCTCGGACGCCTTCCCCGAGGGATTGGCGGGCCGGACCTTCACCTTCGGTTCCGAGTCCTCGACCTCGGGCCGGCTGATGCCGGAGCACTGGATCCGCGAGCACACCTCGATGGCGCCGCGGGACTTCTTCGCCGGTGAGGAGATGAGCTTCTCGGGGGACCACGCCAAGACGGCGCTCCTGGTGCAGGAGGGCACCTTCGAGGCGGGCGTGCTGAACTACAAGGTCTACGAGTCCCTCGTGGCCGAGGGGCGCATCGACCCTGGGCGCTGCAGGGTCGTCTGGGAGACGCCGCCCTACCCCGACTACAACTGGACGGCCCACCCCGACCTCGAGCGGACCTTCGGCGCCGGGTTCACCGAACGTGTTCAGGCCGCTCTCTTGGGGATCGAGGACCCCGCGCTCTTGGCAGCCTTGCAGCGCGAGGAGGGCTTGATCGCGGCCTCGAACGAGGAGTTCGCCCCCTTGGCGGAGCTGGCGAAGCAGCTCGACCTTCTGCGTTGAGGATCACGCCGCCTACCATGCCCAGATGAGCTCTCCGGCCACGGGGTTCTGCTTGCGAGGCGTCTGCGTCGAGTACGGCGCTAGCGCGGCCCTGCGCGAGGTCGACCTGGAGATCGAACCCGGCGAGGTGGTGGCCTTCGTGGGGCCCAGCGGAGCGGGCAAGTCCACCGCCCTGGGCCTGTGCAACGGGATGGTCTGCCCGACGAGCGGAACGGTGCGGCTCGACGGCGAGGACCTCTGCGGCCTGCCGGCGGCGCGCCTGCGCGCCTTGCGCTCGCGCATCGGCTTGATCCCCCAGGAGCTGGGCCTGGTGGGGAACCTGCGCGTCTCGCAGAACGTGCTCGCGGGTCGGCTCGGCCGCCGGGGCGCCCTGGCCGGCCTGCGCCCCTTGATCCACGCGCGGCGCGGCGAGCTGACCGAGGTCCTCGAGATCCTCGATCGGCTCGGGATCGGCGAGAAGCTCTTCCATCGGGTGGACACCCTCTCGGGGGGCGAGCGCCAGCGCGTCGCCATCGCCCGCGCTCTCTACCAGGAGGCGGGTGTCCTCCTGGCGGACGAGCCGCTCTCGGCCCTCGACCCCGCGCGAGCACGGGAGACCCTCACCCTCCTGCTCGCCGTCGCGCGCGAGGAGGGCCTGACCCTGATCCTGAGCCTGCACGACATCGACCTGGCGCGGGAGCTCGTCGGACGCCTGGTCGGCTTGCGCGCGGGGCGCGTCGTCTTCGACCGGCGGCGGGAGGACGTTACCGACGACGACCTCCGTCACCTCTACCAGCTCGAGGGAGACGAGCGTGTCGGCTGAGACCCTCGCCGCCCGTCCTTCCCCCCTGAGCCGGCGCGGACGGCTGCTCCTGGGTCTACTCCTCGCCGCCGCCGCCGCCTGGGCGACCTTGGGGCTCGCTCCCTCCGACGCCCTCCCGGGGGAGGCTGGGCGCGGGATCCTGCGGCTGTTCCTCGAGGGCGCCCTCTCCCCGGCGTTGACCTACGAAGGTTCCGACGTCCCCGCGGACGCTCCTCCGCTCTTGGCCCGGGTGGCCGGTGCGCTCTGGCGGACCGTCGTGTTCGCCGTGGCGGGCCTCAGTCTCTCCCTGGTGATCGGCGTCGTCCTGGGGTTCCTCGGCGCCCGCTCGTGGTGGGAAGACGACGAGCGCGAGTGTGCCGTGCGCGCGCGAGCCCGCGCCCCGGTGCGGCGGGTCCTCGCCGCCGTTCATCTGAGCGTGCGCGTCACGATCGCCTTGATGCGCTCGGTGCACGAGTTGCTGTGGGCCGTGCTCCTGCTCGCCGCCCTGGGGCTCACCAGCTTCAGCGCCGTGATCGCGATCGCCATTCCCTACGGCGGCACCCTGGCGAAGGTCTTCTCCGAGATGCTCGACGAGTGCCCACGGGACACGGTGCGCAGCCTGCGCGCCATCGGCGCGAGGGGCGTGAGCGTGTTCGCGTGGGGACTGTTGCCGCGCGCCATGGGCGACATGAGCGCCTACGCGTTCTACCGCTTCGAGTGCGCCGTGCGCTCCTCGGCCATCCTCGGGTTCTTCGGCTACCCGACGATCGGCTACTACCTGCGCCTGTCCGCGGAGAACGTGCACTACCGCGAGGTGTGGACCTACCTGTACGCGCTCCTGGCGCTGGTCGGCCTGTTGGAGTTGTGGAGCTCGCGGCTGCGCCGCAGGGTGGTGATGCGATGAGCGAGCGCCTGCGGCGCCTGCACCGGGCGCGACCCAGGAGCCGCTTCGTGCGGGCCAGCGCCGCCGTCGGTGGGCTGTGCACCGCCTACGTCTGGTGCTCGGGAGCCGTCGAGGCGGGGGACTTCCTCTCCGCGCGCCGGCGCGAGAACCTGGTGCGCTTCCTGACCGAGGACAGCGTCCCCTTCCCATTGCGCGGAGAGGGATTCGACCTGGCCGGCGCCTGGAGCTGGGCGGGGGAGGTCCTGGGCGGGCGAGGCCTGCAGGCCGCCGTCGCCACCGTGGCCATCGCGACCGTGGCGATCGCCCTGGCGGGCGTCCTCTCGGGGTGTCTCGCGCCCCTGGCGGCCGCCACGGTCGCCACCGAGCGCCCCGTCGAGCCCGCCGCCGGCGGCGGGCGCCCTGCCTGGCGCGCCCTGCGCCTGATCGTGCGCGCGGGGATGATCGTGATGCGCTCGATCCCCGAGTACGTCCTGGCGTTCCTGCTGCTGGCGGTGCTCGGCCCCAACCACGCCTGGCCCGCGGTCTTGGCCCTGGCCCTGCACAACGGCGCGATCCTCGGCCGCCTGGGGGCCGAGGCCGTCGAGAACCTCGAGCCGGGCCCTCTGCGCTCCCTGCGGGGCCTGGGTGCCTCACGGCGGTCGATCCTGGCCGCCGGCGTGTTCCCCCTGGCCCTGGGGAACTACCTGCTCTACTTCTTCTACCGCTTCGAGACCTGCGTGCGCGAGGCGACCGTGTTGGGGATGTTGGGCGTCGTGTCCCTGGGCTTCTACATCCAGGACGCGCGCGCGAAGCTCTACTACGACGAGATGCTGCTGCTGATCGGTCTGGGGTCGGTGATCGTGCTGGCGGCGGACTGGGTCTCCTCGCGCGCCCGGCGCTACCTGCGCTCGGGAGTCTGAAGCGCCGCAAAGCGGCGAGGTCGGGCTTGTACGCTGGCAACCGGCGGGCGCGCTCGGTGTGATGGAGCAGCCCGCTCGCGGGGCGTGCCATGAGGATCCTACTCGTCAGTCACCGCTTCCCGCCGCGGCACACCGCGGGCACGGAGGTCTACACGGCCGACCTGGCCGCGGGCCTCCTCGAGCGTGGCCACGAGGTGTGTGTGTTCGCGGTCGAGAAGGACATCTCGCGTGAGCACCTCTCGGTGGTAGAGCGCGAGCACGCCGGCGTGGCGGTGTTCGAGCTCGTCAACAACCTCCACTACGACGCCTTCGAACAGACCTGGAGCTACCCGCCCGCGGAGGCGGCCTTCGCGGCCGTGCTCGAGCGCGTGCGTCCCCAGGTCGTCCACTTCCAGCACTTGATGTACCTGTCGGCCGGCTGCCTGGAGCGGGCTGCGCGCGGGGCGGCGGTCGCGTTCACCCTGCACGACTACTGGCTCACCTGCCCGCGTCGTGGCCAGCGAGTGCACGCCGACGGGAGCCTGTGCGAGCAAGTGGACCTCGACCGCTGCGCGGGCTGCACCCTGGGCTCTCCCTTCGCCTTCACTCCCCTCGAGCGCCGGGTCGCCGGCTGGGTCGCGGCCGTGCGCCGCTGGACCGGCTTGGACCTGGGCCCGGCGGCGCGGCGGGCCGGCGGCCTGTGGAGAAGGCGGGAGGCAGGGCGGGCAACCTTGGGCGACCCGCAGCCCGACGGCGAGGCCCGGACCGAGCGCCGGTCCCTGTTGGAGGAGCGGCGGGCCACGCTGCTCGACGCGGGCCTGTGCCGCGTCGACCGCTTCCTCTCGCCCAGCCGGTTCCTGCGCGAGCGCCTCGTGGAGTGGGGCCTGCCGGCCGAGCGCATCGACCACCTCGCGACCGGCGCGGATCTCGGCCTGTTCGGCACAGGTGCGCGCCCGCCCAAAGGCCCGCGCCTGAGGGTCGCGTTCTTCGGCACCCTGATCCGGCTCAAGGGGCCTCACCTCTTGCTGCAGGCCTGGGGCCTGCTCGAGGGGCGCCTGCGCGAGCGGGCCGTGCTGGAGCTGTACGGCTCCGATCGCCACGAGCCGGCCTACCAGGCCCGGCTCGCGACCCAGGCGGCAGAAGTGGGAGCGCACCTGCGCGGAGAGGTGGAGCGGACCGAAGTGGCCGAGCGTCTGCGTTCGACCGACCTGGTCGTCGTCCCGAGCCTGTGGTTCGAGAACGCGCCGCTGGTGATCCTCGAGGCCTTCGCCGCCCGGACGCCTCTGTTGGTCTCCGACCTGGGCGGCATGGCGGAACTGGTCGAACCCGGCGTGGGCGGCGAGCACTTCCGGATGGGCGACCCGCGCGACCTTGCTGAGAAGCTCGCGCGCTTCATCGAGGCTCCGCAGTTGCTCGACGCCCTCGGCGCAGCGCCGCCGCCTGTGCCCTCGCGCGCAGAGCATGTCGACGCCCTGGTCGCGCTCTACGAGGAGCTTCGCGCGCGCAGGACGCGGGAGGAGTCGCCTTGAAGCGCCGGGTCCTCGCACTCGCGGCGCTCGTCGTGGGCCTCGGCGCTGGAGTGGGCTGTGCGACGACGCCGAGGGACGGCGGCCGGGTCGTGGGCGTGGAGGAGCTGCCCGAGTTGCAGCGCTCGGTCTGGGAGGACTGGGCCGCGGGGGGGGAGGCCTGGGAGCGACGGCGCGAGGCCGCCTTGGGCGACCCGCGCCTGACGCGCTTCCTCGGTGACAACCTGTTCCGCGTGATGGTCGGCGCCTACGCCCAGGGAGCGCTGGCGCGCCGCGGCCAGCTCCCCGGGCCCTTCGAGCGCGCTCGGCGGGATCTGGTCGCCATGGGGCCGGCCGTCGCGCCGTTCCTGGTCGAGATGGTCGTCGTGGCCGACAGCGTCGTCTCGTTCCTGGCCGGGGACGTGCTGGCCCGCATGGACGACCCCGAAGTTGCGGTGGCCACGGCGGCGCGCTTGGGTGCGCAGGACCGCGAGGAGCGGCGCCGCGCCGCGGAGTTGTTGGGGCGATTGCCCCACGCCCGCGCGCGGGAGGACGAGGCCAACGAGCCCCTGCGCGGCGCGTTGGCCGGCGACCCGGAGTGGTCCGTGCGCGCCGAGTGCGCCCGGGCCCTGGGCGCCCGGGCGGCCCGGGGGCGCGACCGCGAGGGCGCCCGCCTCGCCCTCGAGGCGGCCTTGTTCGATCCCGACCCGGCGGTGGGGGAGGCGGCCTGCGCTGGGCTCGTCGAACTCGGCGACCCGCGCGCCGTGCCGGCCCTGATCGATCAGCTCGAGGCGCTCGCCCGTGACGCGACCGGCCTCGGCCCCCTGCGCGCGACCCATGCCGCCCTGAGGGGGCTGACCGGAGCGGAAGTGCCCCTCGACCCGCGCAGCTGGCGTGCGTGGTGGTCGGTGAACGGCGGGGAGCTCAGAGGGCGCGTCCGCTCGCGGGGTTGAGATCGTGTCCGGGGGGTGAACACCGCTCCCCATTGGCGTAGGCTCGCCGTGGGCGCTGGGCGTCCAACCGATCCATGGACTCCTGGCGATTCCGCAAGAAACAGGGCGCGTGCACCGGGTGCGAGCGCACCTTCGACGACGGCGAGCGGCACACCTCCCTGCTCGCCGTCGAGGAGGAGACCCTTGGCCGCAGCGACCTCTGCGCTCCCTGCTGGGAGGCGCGTCCGGCGAGCGACGATGACCTCTTCTGGTGGTGCTCCCGCTACGAGAGCGGACGCAAGCGCACTCTGGCCCTCGACCTCGCCTCCCTCGAGCGCCTGTTCGTCGAGCTCGAGGGGCGCGATGGCGAGCGGCTGGTCGAGCTGCGCTACCTCGTCTGCCTGCTCTTGATGCGCAAGCGCAAGCTGAAGCTGCTGCGGGTGAGGCGCGCCCGGGAGGGCGAGTACCTCCTCGTGCGACGGCCGCGACGCAAGGAGGAGCTCGAGGTCCCCGTGCGGGACTTCCGCCCCGAGCAGCTCGAGGAGCTCACCGTTCGCCTGCGCGCGGTCCTCGACGGCGCAGAGGGAGGCGAAGGCGCGGGTGGCTCCGCGGGAGAGCACGAGGAGACCGGCGGGGAAGCGGCCGACCCGGCGGCCGCCCGAGAAAAAGACGCCTGACCCGATTTCGGGACACGCTCCCGCCGCCCCCCACATGTGGTGGTCTACGGGCGAGTTCGTAGCTCCGGACCCCAGATGTAGTGGAGGCCTCGGGCCGTCGATCGACCCTGCCGACCCCGCGAAGGCCGATTTGTCCCACCTGCCTGTTGTCGGCAGGGGCGGTGGAGTCAAAGATAACCTTTGTGGAGCTTAGTGGGGGAAAGTGGCGCTGGCGGCTCGCCCGTGTCGATCTGGAATCTCGGCGCTCGCTGGAGGGGTGATGTTCTACGACTCCTCCAGCCACACCGTCGACGCGAAGAACCGCGTCTTCGTCCCCAAGCGCTTCCAGCAGGCCCTCGGCCTCGACGCCGAGGGGCACGTGATCGCCTTCCTGACCCTGGGGTTCGAGGGCTGCCTGTTCCTCTTCTCCGAGGCGGGCTTCGCGGAGGTCCGTGCGCGCCTGGACGGCTTCGCCTTCTCGGGGCGCGAGATGCGCAACAAGCAGCGCATGTTCTTCTCCAAGGCCAAGCGCGTGCAGCTCGACGCGTCGGGCCGCCTGCTCCTGCCGGAGAAGCTCAAGGCGCGCATCGGGATCGAGGGTGAGGTCGTGATGGTGGGCGTGGACGACCGGGCCGAGATCTGGCCCGTCGAGGCCTGGGAGAGGCTCGAGGCGGAACACGACGCCGACTACGACGAGCTCGATTCCGTCCTGTGCCGGCAGCCGCTCGGCGATCGAGATTCATAACCAAGACACGACGACGAACACAAAGAGGGGGTGGGGATGCAGGGCGCGGAGAGGGCGACCGGGTGTGCGACGGGGGGGCCCGATAGGGATCACCGCGAAGTACGCGCCACCGACGTCCATGTGCCCGTGCTCCCCACGGAGGTCGTGGAGGCCCTGGTCGGTGATCGTCCCGACGAGCTCGACGGCTGGATCGTCGACGGCACCTGCGGCGCGGGCGGACACGCGCGCGCCTTGCTGGAGGCCGCGCCGCGCGTGCGCGTGCTCGCCCTCGACCACGATCCCCAGGCCCTCGACCTCGCACGGCGCAACCTCGCCGCCTTCGGCCAGCGCGTGCGCTTCCGCCGGGCACGGCTCTCCGAGCTCGCGCGCACGCTCCGCAAGGAGCGCATCGGCCGCCCCTTGGGCGTGCTGTTCGACCTCGGCGTCTGCTCGCTGCACCTCGACCGTCCCGAGCGCGGCTTCTCCTTCTCCGCCGACGGTCCCCTGGACATGCGCATGGACCCCGACCGGCCCCGCACGGCCGCGGACATCGTCAACACCTGGGACGAGAGCGACCTGGCCGACCTGTTCTACTTCGAGGGCGGGGAGTCTGGGGCGCGGCGCATCGCGCGCGCCATCGTCGAGGCGCGCCGGCGGGCTCCGTTCCAGCGCACCGGCGGGTTGGCGGAGATCGTCTCGCGGGCGATGGGCCGGGCCGGAGGCCGCACCCACCCGGCGACGCGCACCTTCCAGGCCCTGCGCCGGGCCGTCAACGAGGAGGGCGACGAGCTCCTCGGCGGCCTCGCCGCCGCCGACCACTGGCTGGCCGACGGAGGACGGCTGGCGGTGATCTCGTTCCATTCCGGCGAGGATCGCTCGGTCAAGCACTTCCTCCAGCGCGGCGGGCGCGAGGGCCGGTGGGACGTCTTGACCCGCAAGCCCCTGACGGCGTCGGGCGCCGAGGTGCGCGGCAACCCGCGCGCGCGCTCGGCGCGCCTGCGCGCCGCCACGCGCCTGCGCGAGCAGCGGTGCGGGCGCTCGGACGAGATCGCAAGGACGGGAGCGCCGTGACGCGCGCCGTGCTCTCCCTGACGGTCTCGGCGGCGGCCCTCGCCTTGGGTTTGGCGACCGCCTCCATCCAGTCGCTCAACCACCGGCGAGCCGAGGAGCTCGACGACCTCAAGCGGCGCTCGGACCTCGTCGAGGCCGGCAACGAGTCCCTGGAGGCTGCGATCCTCGCCCGTGAGTTCGACCTCGAGCTCGAGGAGCTCGCGGGAGCAGACAAGGGGCCGAGCCGATGAGGCACGGCTCCTTCGAGTCCGCGTCAGGCCTGCGCCCGGTCTCGGCCTTCATGGTCGTGGGCCTCATGCTGGGCCTGGTCGCCGTCAAGAGCGGCCTGCTCGCTCTGGACGCGACCCACGCCCAGCCCGACCACGGGGCGCGGGAACGCTTGCCCGCACCCGACTTCGACATCACCGATCGGACCGGCCGCACCCTGGCGCGCTCGGTGCAGCGCATCGAGTTGCGCATGTCGCCGCGCGCCATGTGGCAGGCGCACACGCCCGCGGCGATGGCGAGCAAGATCGCGGCGACCCTCGGGCACGAGGCGGGCGCGGGGGAGCTCCTCGCACGCATGCTGCCCGACGCCGTGGACGGCCGCATCACCGTCTCCGATCCGGCATTCGACCTGGATCGCGAGCAGGCCGCGCGCGTCCACGCGTGGCTGGAGGAGCTGGACCTCGGCGAGGGGATGCGCCTGGTCCCGCGACGGGACGCTCCGCCCCTCGTTCGCATCGAGTGGACTCCGGCGCTCGTGATGTCGCGGTCGATGCGCGAGGCGCACAGCGTGGGAGGACGCACCCCCGGCCCCCGGCGCTGGTCCCAGAAGATCGCCGACGGCCTCGCGCGGTCCATGCGCGGTGGCGCGGAACCCGAGCGCATCGCGGGGGACGTGTGGGTCGCCCACGAGCGCCAGCGCGCGCGGATCTGGCGCGCCCTGATGCCCTGCGCGGACCGCGTCGTCATCGACTCACTCCCGCCGGGGCGCGTGGCCGCACTCGCCGCCCTGCTCGACGAGGAGCGCGTCGCCGAGCATCAGATGAACCTCGGCTTCCACCACGAGCGCGTGTACCCGGTGCGCGAGTCCGCGGTGGCCGTTGACGAGCGGCCTTTCGAGGTCATCGGCTCCTGGCGCTACATCGACCACGCCACGGCCGTGCGACGGGTGGTCAGCGAATGCTGCGGCGAGCCGGAAGGCGGCGGCTCCGCGGAGCACCTCGAGCACCACCGGCGCGCGATCCGTCGCATGCTGGACCACAAGCACCCGCTCTCGGGCCTCGAAGGCCTGTGCGCCGGGATCCTCGCAGAGCCTGACTGGAGCTTCGTGGCGGGGCGCGAGGCGACCTACGACTTCGAGCGTCATTGGCCGGTGCACCGCCGTCCGCGGCGCTACTACCGCTCCGACGAGAGCGAGGGCGAGACGCCGCGCGTCGTGACCACCCTCGACGCCGCCCTGCAGGGAACCCTGCGCGGCCTGCTCGCCGACGCCGTCGACGAGCACCGCCCGGCGTTGGCGATGGGCATCGCGGTGGACGTGGCCAGCGGCGACGTCCTGGCGCTCGACGCCGCGAGCCCCTACACCGTCAGCGAGTTCCTCCCGACCTGGCACACGTTCACGCCCGGCTCGACCTTCAAGGCGATCGTGATGGCGGCCGCTCTCGATCGCGGCCTCGTCGATCCGGTCGAGCTGCTCGACACCCACGACGGCCACTACCGCATCCCCAACAGCACGCGCGTCATCCACGAGGCCGAGGGTCCGCCGGGCGGTCTGCAGCCGGCGCGCGACGGCCTGGCCTTCTCGATCAACGCACTCCTGGTGCAGATCGGCCTGCGCGTGGACGACGCCTCGCTCCACGACATCCTCGACCGCCTCGGCTACGGCCGCAGGCAGGGGCTGGGCGTGGGGACGGAGAGCGTCGGCCACCTCCCGGCGCTGCCGTGGTCGCGCGCCTACACCCACGCTTCGGTCGCCTTCGGCCACGAACTCGGGGCGACCCTCTGCCAGCACGCGGCCGGCTTGCTGACGGTCGTCCGCGGCGGAACCTACCTGCCCCTGCGCCTGGTCCGAGGGGTCGAGCGGGGCGGCGAGGCGTACCTGCTCCAGACGCCGCGCCCGCGCCGCGTCCTCTCCGCCGCCGCCTGCGCCGAGGTGCGCGACATGATGGCGCGCGCCGCGGAGTACGGAACCGGCCGCCACCTCAGTGCGCGCGAGGCGGAGCTTGGGACGCCGCTGGTCTTGGGGGCCAAGACCGGCACGGCGCAGAAGGTGGCCGGCGAAGTCTGCCTGCACCTCGAGCTGGAGCGCAACGAGCACAACGCGAGTCTGGCGCGCGAGGACCCCGCCTGGGTTCCCTTCGGCGCTCTCGCGGGTCGCCCGTCGCCCCATCCCGGACGGTCCTGCTACACCTCCTCGATCGCCCTGGTCGGATCGGTCGCCGGCGAGGGGCGCGAGGTCTTCGTGCTGGTGGTCGTCGACGAGCCCCGCGGGCGTGAGAAGTTCGGTTCCCGGGTCGCCGGGCCGGCGGCGATCAAGCTGCTCAAGGAGGCCCTCGGGCTCACACGCGCGGGGCATCCGGTCGGGCTGGCACGGGCCGGCGACGCCCTCGAGCCCCACTACGGCGAGACGAACGGACTGGACCTTCCATGGGCGCAGGAAGCGTCGGAGGGAGGGCGGTGATGCTGGCCGAGCTGGTCGAGGCCTTCGGCGGAGCGTGCGAGCTCGACGGGAGCGGGCCGCGCATGAGGGGGATCCAGCTGGACAGTCGGCGGATCGAGCGCGGGGACCTGTTCGCCGCCCTCGCCGGCCTGCGCGAGGACGGCGCCCGCCACATCCCAGACGCCCTCGCGCGCGGGGCCGGCGCGGTGCTCGCCGCGCGCGCGCTCGAGGTCGACGCGCCCCTGTGGGTCCATCCCGCCGCGCGCGCCCTCGTCGGACCGATCGCGGCGCGCCTGCGCGGCCAGCCGGCGCGCGGGATGTTCGTGGTGGGCGTGACCGGCACCAACGGCAAGACCACCGTGGCCCACCTCACCGGAGAGCTGCTCGCCGCAGCCGGTCGGCGTCCGGCCGTCCTGGGGACCGCCGGCCACCGCCTGTGGGGTGGGGAGCGGCGCGAGTCCTCCCACACGACGCCCGATGCCCCGCTCTTGTGGGAGTTGATCGATCGCCACC
>JASLMK010000081.1 GCA_030746555.1 Planctomycetota bacterium
GTGAGGTCGTGGCCTTCGACAAGTGCAAGGTCGGCCGCTTCCAGCGCGATGGCAGCCGCTTCGAGGTCGTCGGCGTCGGCCTGAACAACATCTGGGGCTTCGTCCTCGACCGGGGGGGCGACAGGTGGATCCAGGAGGCCAACGACCTCGGCTACCCGCTCGTGCCCTTCGAGCACGGCGCGAGCTACCCGGGCATCGGCAACCAGAAGGCCCGACCCCACTCGCCCTGGCGACCCAGGACGGCCGAGTTCCGCATGGGGGGCACCGGGCTCTCGGGCCTGGCCCTGTCGGAGGACCGCGACGGTTTCCCCGCGCCCTGGGACGAGACCTTCTTCATCGCCAACCCGATCCTGTCGGCGATCCAGGCCATTCGCGTGACGCGGAGAGGGCCGGACGGTGGCGACCTCTCCCTGGAGCGGGCCGAGGACCTGCTCACGAGCGAGGACCGCAACTTCCGTCCGGTCGCCATCCACTTCGGTCCGGACGGCTGCCTGTACGTCGTCGACTGGTACAACCCGATCATCTCCCACAACGAGGTCCCCCGCGACCATCCCGAGCGCGACAAGCACCGCACCCGCATCTGGCGCATCCGGCACGAGAGCCAGGACCGACGGACGCCGACGGACGTGGGGTCCGCGGTGGACGGGGAGCTTGTCGACCTGCTGCGCTCCCCCTCGACCTGGGTAGCGCGGGCGGCCTGGCACCAGATCGCCGACCGGCGCGCCGTCGACCTCGGCCCGGCGCTCGCGCGCCTGGCGCAGGACGCGGGCGAGCGGACCGGGGAGCGTGTTCTGGCGCTGTGGGCCCTGGAGGACCTCGCGCTCCTCGACGGCGAGCTGCTCGCGGCCCTGGCGCGCTCCCCCGAGCCGGCCCTGCGACGCGAGGCGGCGCGCCTGGTCGCGCCCCTCACCGAGGGTCTGGGCGAGGGATCGGTCGAGGCTGCCCGGCGCCTGGCCTGGGTTCGTGACGAGGTCGACCTGCGCGTGCGCCTGGCGGCGATCGGGGCCCTGGCGAGCTTGCCGCGCCTGGGGACCGAGGCCGTCTCCCTGCTCCTGGCCATGGAGCGCGACCCCGCAGCGCCCCGGCCCTCCCCGGCGCGCGAGGCGGACGTCGCCTTCGAGCGCAGCCGCCTGCGCGTTGCGCTGGAGGGTGACTCGCCAGCGCTCGTGGACTTGCTGGAGACCGAGGGCGCGCTCTCCGACTCCGGGCGTGCCCTGGCCCTGGTCTGCCTGGAGGGGCTCGTGGGGGCGCAGTTCGTGGCGCGCGAGCTCGCCCGCGGCGGGCGCGGGCCGAGCGGCGAGGAACTCGCCCTGCTGGCGCCTCACCTGGGCGACCCGCCGGTGCGCGCTGCCGTCGAAGGATGGCTCTCGACCCCTGCCGAGCGCGGGGACGCCCTCTCAGCCGTGCTGGAACTGGCCGAAGTGCACGACCTCGCGCTGCTGGCGGAGAGCGTCACCGCGTCCCTGCTCGCCCACCGGCGCGAGGCGCCGGGCGAGGAGGGCGACCGCCTGCTCCTGCGCGGCGCGCGCGTGATGCGCCTGGGAGCCTTGGAGGACGAGGTCCTCGCGATCCTCGACGGTGGCCGGGCGGAGGTGCTCGACTGCCTGGAGGCCCTGGTCGCCTGCGGCGCGTCCGACGGGGGACTCTACTACGACCTCGCCCTGGCGAGCGTCCCGACCGGACCCGTCCGCCGCCGTGCGGCCACGGCCCTGGCCGGCCTGGGCGGGGAGGAGGCCTTCGCCCTGACCCAGGAACTGTGGCCGATGCTGGAGCGCCCCACGCAACGCGCGGTCACCGCGGCGCTCGTCGCTCGACGCGAAGGCGCGCGGCGCGTCGTGGCTGCGCTGGGGGAGGGAACGCTCCCGCCGTCGATCCTCGACCGGGCGCTGCTCGAGCGCCTCGCGACCCAGCTCGGAGACGACCCCGCGCTGGCCGCCGTCACCGCGGGTCTCGCCGAGGAGGGCACGCCGGTCCTGTACTTGGACGGCGGCGGGGGCGACTTCGCCGACACCGACCTGGCCCTCTCCGGGCCTTTCACGGTCGAGGCCTGGGTGCGCTTTGCAGAGCCGCTCACCAACGCCGACGGACTCCTGTGCGGGAGCGGGGACTTCGACCTGAACTTCCACGACGCCCGCCCTCGCCTGTGGTGCGGGAGCGGCTTGGGAGATGTGATCGTCGCCGAGGGGCGCGTGCGCCCCGACACCTGGACCCACGTCGCCCTCACCCGGGACGCCGGGGGCATCCTGCGCCTGTTCCTCGACGGCGAGCTCGACCAGACCTCGACGACGGCGACTCCAGGGCGATTCGAGGGCCTCGACATAGGCCGCACGACCCCGGGAACCGGTACCACCGGGGCCTTGGCGGAGGTGCGCCTGTGGGACCGCGCCCGCACGGCGGAGGAGATCGGCGCGAGCTTCCGCCTGCGACTGGAGGCGAGTGCGGGAGCGGGCGAGGGTCCGCGCTTCATCCTGCCCGGCGCACGGGCGACCCTGTCGGGCAACGCCCGCATCGTCGGTGCGCACGACCCTCCGCCGGCGGTGACGCGCGAGGAGGCCCGCGCCGAGGCGGAGCGCTTCGCCGTCTACCGTACCCTGGCCGCCGCCGGGGGCGACGCGCCCCGCGGTCAGGCCGTCTTCGCCCGGATGTGCGGCGTCTGCCACACCGTAGGCGACGCCGGTACGGAGATCGGACCGGCGCTCGACGGCGTCGCTGCCAAGGGACGCGAGGGCCTGCTGCGCTCGATCCTCACGCCCAACGCCGGGGTGGAAAGCGGCTACCGCACCCTCGTCGTGAGGACCGACGACGGGCTCCTTTTGACGGGCTTTCTGGCGCGGGAGGAGCCCGACGCGATCCTCCTGCGTCGCACCGAGCTCCCCGACCTGCGCTTGTCGCGCGCGCGCATCGAGAGCCTGCGCTTCGACTCCCTCTCCCTGATGCCCGAGGGCCTGCTCGAATCCCTCGCGCCCGGGGAGGTGTCGGACCTGTTCGCCTACCTCGAGACCCTGCGGTAGTCCGCAAGAGGTCTACTCGGGGAGGAGCAGGGTGGAGTCAGCCGGGATCACACCGGTTCCCCGGTCGCGCAGGCCGTGAGGAGGAGGATGTCGGCGGGGGAGCTCGTGGGCTCGGCCCGGAGTCACTCTTCGGAGGTTGTCTGGGTCGTGGGGGAGTCTTCGCCCTCGTCCACTCC
>JASLMK010000082.1 GCA_030746555.1 Planctomycetota bacterium
TCGCCCAGCGTGCGGCGCCTGCCCTCCAACGCCTCGCGCAAGAGTGGCTCGGCCTCGGCGTGCCGGCCCTGGTCCAGGAGCAGGAGCCCCAGGCTGTTGATCGAGGTCCATGTGTCGGGGTGCTCGTTCCCAGCTTCAATCCTGCGGATATGGAGCGCTTGTTCAGTCGGGTAAGCGGCCCGGTCCAGGAGTCCCAGTTCTCGCAGCGTGTCTCCCACTACCTGCAACAGCTGCGCCTGCACCAGCGGCTGGTTCCCGAAGCCCTCCAGCTCTCGCAGCGCTCCCTCGAACACCTCCTGGTCCAATACCCCCAGCGCGAGCCCGGTGAAGTCCGCGCCCGCCAGCAGCTCCTCGAGCGCGGCCCGCTCCTCCGCCAGCTCTTCCGGCGCTCGCCCCGCCCGCTCCCCCGCAGCCCGCGACCGCTCCAGCACCATGGCCCGGATCGTCAGGCCCATGGCCTGCGCATCGACCCCCGAGAGCTGTCCGGCCTGAAAGTCCGATACCTGCTGCAGCTCCTCGGCCCGCTGCGTCGCCAGGTCCCGCTCCGAAGCGGCCTCCACCCGAGCGTCCTCCGCTTCCTGCCGCTGCACCCGCAGCTCCTCGTTCGTCACCACGAGCTCGTCGGCGCGATCAGTCGCCAGATCGGCGTTGTGCTCGGCCTCCTCAGTCTTGGTTTGAAGTTGCTGGTTGGTCTCGGCCAGCTTTTCCTTCTCCTGGCTCAGCTGCCAGGCCAGGGTCGAGATCGCCACCAGCGCGACCGAGGCCACCGCACCGGCGACACTCTTCGTCGGGTTTCGCCTCACCCACTTGGTCGCCCTGACCACCAGCGTCGGAGGCCTGGCCAGGATCGGCTCGTGGGCCATGTGGCGTCGAATGTCCGCCGCCAGCTCGGTCATCGTGGAATAACGATGGTCGGGATTCTTCTCGATCGTCTTGGCGCAGATCACTGCCAGGTCATCGGGCACCCGCGAGCGCAGCGTGCGCGGATCAGCAGGATCCACCATCACCACTTTCTGAGCGATCTGGTGCGTCGTGTCCCCTTCGAAGGGGCGCTGCAACGACAGCAACTCGTACAGCACCACCCCGAGGCTGAAGACGTCCGTGCGGTGGTCGATCCCCATCCGCTTGGCCATCACCTGCTCGGGACTCATGTAGTAGTACGTCCCCGCAAAATCACCGGTCTGGGAGAGGCCGTGCTCGCTCTCCACCCGCGCCAGCCCAAAATCACCGACCTTGGGCGTGTCGTCGGGACTGATCAGGATGTTGGCGGGCTTGAGGTCGCGGTGGATCACTCCTGCCCCGTGGGCCACCTCCATGGCGTCCGCCACTTCTGCCATCAGGTCGGCCACCTGGCCGTAGTAGTCCTTCGGCAGCTCGGCCTCGCCCCGGACCTCCTCAAGGAAGTCAGCGAGGGACGCGCCGTCCTCCACGAGATCCATGGCGATCCAGTGCACGCCGTCGATCTCGCCGCTGCCGTGCACCGCGACGATTCCGGGGTGAGTGAGTTTTCCTCCCGCGCGAGCCTCTCGGGCAAAGAAGTCGATGGCCTTCTCGCTCACCCGGCCCGGCAGCAACAACTTCAGCGCGACCTTGCGTCGCAGTGACTGCTCCTCCGCTTCCCACACCTCGCCCATGCCGCCACGGCCGAGCAGGCGCACCAGCAGGAAGTCCCCCACCGTGCGACCGGCCTCGAAGGAGCCGCCTGTGCCGGTGTCGACCTCGCGCGACTTTTGCTGCTGTGCCCGCTCTTCGGCAGTCAACGTGTCCGGCAGGCCAGCCTGGACGTCACGGTGGGCGGCGAGCAGCAGCCGCAGGGCGGAAGCGTGTTCGGGGTGCTCGGCGCAGAGGGCCTCGACCTCGGCGGCCGAAGGCTCGGCGTGCTCATCGAGGAAGGCAGCCAGGACCTCCTCGGCGGTCGAACGGCCTCCTCCGGGATCACTCATGGAAGACAGAATACCCGCTTCCAAGCCCTCCCCGACCTCGCTCAACCGGGTGCAAAGAGCGTCGCCCTGAGCGCCACCGGAACGACCGCTCTTGACCCCAATGGCAACTCGAGTGTCTGGGCGTCCTGCTGGGCGTCGGAGGACACAGTCGGGTGCAGTCGGGTGCCTGTGCCTGACCAGGGTGACCCCATTGGCGATAGCGAGAGGCCCGATGGTGGTAGCGGAGGAGGGACTCGAACCCCCGACACGCGGATTATGATTCCGCTGCTCTAACCAACTGAGCTACTCCGCCACGGGGGCGAGGAGCCTAGCCGGGGGTCTCGAGAGGATCAAGCCGGCGGCCGGGGGGCCGGTGGGAGGGGGGCCGGATGTTTTTTCGGGAACCTGGCGACAGATCGCCGCGAAAAGGCGTTTACCCCTGTGGAACGGGCCGCGCCCGCGGCCGGTTCCTTCTCGCGAACAGCGCTTCGGCCCGATGGGGACGAAGAGTACCTCGCCGAGGAGAGGGGGAATCCCCCCCCATGAGTTACGGGCGCGTTCATCCGGGGGGGATGGACGCGCCCGGCTCTTTTCTTGCCACGACCCTCGACCGGCTCGTGTCCGACGACGCCCGAGGGGTGAGGGTCGGGGACGCTCGCGATGTCGCGAGTCCGTGGCACTCGCGGAGGAAGGGTCCGCGGCGCTGGGGGCGGGGGATTCGCGGCGTGCTCGGCGGGTACGGATCGTCCCGCCCGGCAGCGGCCGAGCTGGGTCCGGGGGTCACAGCCCGCTCGCACCCTCGCCGGGGACCGCGGTGGCCGGGGAGGCCGAGCTCCCGGGACGCCAGACCCCAGACCGCTCGCTCAGGATCGGACCGAGTGGTAGGACAGGGCCAGCTCGCGCTCGGCGCCGGTCGCCGGGTCGTAGCCCCGGCAGGTCGCGAAGGGACGAGCGTACAGGTGCAGGCTCACCGCAGGACGACCGTCCGCCGGACGCACCAAGTGCAGGCCGATCTCGTCGGAGATGAAGGCCACCTGGCCGGGCTCGAAGGTGCGCGTCCCCTTCTCGACCAGCGGGCCCTCGCCCGCGGGGTGATCGTACTGGACCTCCTCGACGCGCCCCTCCAAGACGCCCATCCAACAGCGCTGGCCCATGTGGTTGTGGATCGGACTCTCCTGGCCGGCCGACCAGCACAGGGCCAACAGCTCGTAGTGCTCGTCCTTGTAGATCAGGTTGCGCGTGTAGGCGCTCTCCACGAAGCGGGCGCAGTCCCGCCAGTCCCCCTCCGCGGAGGCGTACTCGGCCAGCAGGGAGGCGACCGACGTCGGCCCCCCGGCGGTCGCCAGGTTGGCCGAGAGGGCACTGCACAGCCGGTCGAGGGGCGCCTGGGCGCTGGTTCGGGTCCCATCCATCACCGACCACTGTACCACGGACCTCGGACGCCCCGCCCCCGAGCGCTCCCCTCCCGCGCCCTCGACGCTCCGGTCGCACGGCGGACCGGTGCCCGAGGCGCACCCGACACCCCAGGCGCGGCCGTGCCCTCCACGGGCGGCGGGACCGGCCTCAGGCCCGAGAGCGGAGAGGGCGCGGACTCAGCACGCCGACTCCCCCACGAGCTCGATCCCCTCGCGCGCCACGGCGAACAGGACGCAGGCGGGATGGCCGGGTCCCGCGGGCGAGCCGGGGTCGCCGCAGGCGACGGGGGCGTGGACGCTGCCGGCGGCGTAGCGCACGAAGCTCCCCGCCTCGTGGACGCCGCACTCGTCGCGGTAGCCGCCATCGAGGACGAGGACCTCCTCCACGCCGAGATGGCGGTGGGCCGGGTACCCGTGGCCCGGCTCCATGCGGATCAGGACCGTCGAGTCCACAGCCGTCCCCCCTGCCTCGCGGGCGGCCCCGAGATCACCCGCGGAGGGGTGCAGGGGCACCAAGGAAACGCCGGGCACCCCCGTGGGGCGCCATGAGAGACCGTCGGGGTCTATCTCGATCTGAAAACCCGGTACTCGCATCGCTCCAGCCTGTTCCGGGGCCGGGGCGACGGGAGGCGCCGTCTCCCAGCCCGGGGCGACTCGGAGCAAGTTACAGAGAAAAACACTCCACATCCGTAACGAAACTCGCCAAGATCAGGTCTGCGCACTTGAGAGCCCTCGGGCGCGAGAGAGCGCAGCGAGTTCCGCCAGGAGGTGCCGCACTTTGCGAGCGGTGCAGGCACCCGGGAAGCCTGGCGGATACTCTTCTCTCCCTCGGGCCGGCAACTTCGGTTGCCGGCCCACTTCATTCCGGCCCACTTCATCGCGGCCCACTGCATCGTGGCCCACCCTACGGCCCGGGCTCCGGGCCGCCTCGTTGCCGGCCCAGTGGTTGCCGGTCCAGTGGTTGCCGGTCCGGCCCGATGTGGTGCCGAGACCCCCACGGGGGTCTACGGTCCCGCCAGCGGGCGGTCGTGTTCTGAGGTTTCGTGTCCGGTGCTCGTCCTGTGCGTCGATGCCCGCTCGCATCCGGGGCGACGGCCTCTCGAGGGCCGTCACGGCGCCGCATGCGACCGTCACGTACACGGAGCATCCTGCCTGGGTTTCCTACCTTCCTCTGCTTGCCGGGCCCTGCCGAGCGACTCGGTCACCGCCGAACGGACGATTCGGGATCCGAGCGGATCCGTGTTCCGCGGCCGGGGGCGAGCATTCCCCTCCCGGGTCCTCCCTTCTCCCTGACCAACCGAGGATCCCGCAGCGGCCGTTCGTCGATCACCCCGAAAACGCGCCCGGTACGGGCCCGCCCGCACCCCGGCGGTGCAGTGACGCCCCGCCGGGGCCCAAGGACCGCCACCCACTTCCGCGCGTTCCTCCCAGACCAAGCTCGCGCCCGCTGCCCGCGCCCTGGCGGCCGGTTGCCCGCCTCCGCTGTCTCGACCGCCGCTGAGTTCTTGCGTTCCGATCAGGCCGGCCTTCCGACCGTCCCGTCCCGGCGCGTTCGGCCCCACCGGACCTGGA
>JASLMK010000083.1 GCA_030746555.1 Planctomycetota bacterium
CAGCCCGGACCGGGCGAGGGCCGAGCTCGAGGCGCTCCTGTCGGCGGAGCGCGGCGACTCGCCCGACGAGGCCGGCACCCTCGCCGCGATCGCCCTCGCCGAGCGGCTCGTGGACCGGGACCCCCGCGTCGCCGCGCCACTGGTGGATCGGCTCGCCTCGCTCGTCGCCCGCGACGAACGGGGCTTCGACTGGCTCGTCGTGCGGGTGCGGAGCCGCCTCCTCGGTGCGCTGGGCCGGTGGCCCGAGGTCGGAGAGCTGGTGGACGACGCCCGGCGAGGCCCGTCCCGCGCCGCCGCCTGGGGCGATCACATCCGAGCGCGCCACCTCAGCATGACAGGACAGGCGGCCGAATGCGCGAGCCGCGCCCGCGAGGCGGCGCGGAGCCTCTGGCGGCTCCGTGATCGTCGCGGCGCCCTGCTCGCGATGGACTGTATTGGCCTCGCGTGCGCGTCCACGGGCGAGACCGCATCCGCGGAAACGCTGTACGAATCAGCGATATCGATCGCGCTGGAGACAGGATTCGCACGAGGCGAGGGCCACGTGCGCGGCAACCTGGGCCTCCTCCAGCTCGAAACCGGCCGGTACCGTCGCTCCCGCCGAAGCCTGCGCCGGGCGCTCTTCGTCAACCGGCGCGTGGGAAGCCGGCGCGTGGAGGCCATCAACCTCAGCAACCTCGCGCTGGTGCTGTACGAGACCGGCCGCCTGGACCGGGCGAACCTGCTGCTGGGGCACGCCCGCCACCTGCAGGAGGAGCTGGGGGACGAGTCGAACCTCGGCCGCACCCTGGCGAACCTCGCCGCCCTGGAGCTGGAGCGGGGCGCCACGCCGCGGGCGTGCGAGCTCTTCGAGCAGGCGCTCCGGATCCACCGCCGGCTCGGGAACCGGAGGAGCGAGGCGATCGCCCTCACGAACCTGGCGATACTCGAGTCCCTGACGGGCTCCGCCCGCAGCGCGCTCGAGTACGGGGAGCGGGCCCTGGCTATCCACCGCGAGGTCCGCAACCGCAGACTGGAGGCCTTCACCCTCGCCAACCTGGGTGCCGTTCAACGCTGGAGTGGGGACGTGGACGCCGCCCTGGCGAGCCACGAGGCGGCCCTCGCCCTGCACGAGGAGCTCGGCGACGACCGGCTGGGCACGACGACGCGTATCAACCTGGCCTCGATCCTGTCCAGCGCCGGAGAGCGAGAGCGGGCCCTCGAGCTGCTCGCTGCCGCGCTGGAGTTCAGCCGGGACGCCGGGGAGCCGCGCCTGTCCAGCGGGTCGCTCTGCGTTCGCGCCCTGCTGTGGCTTGACCGCGGCGAGAGGGATCGCGCCCTCGAGGACGCCCGCCGCGCCGTGGAGCTGATCGAGCCGACCGGAGAGGCGCTGCTGATCGGCGAGGCCCGGGGAGCGCTGGCGCGCTGTCTGGCCGAAACCGGGTCGACGCGAGAGGCGGAGGAGAGCTTCGCCGCGGCGATCGAGCACCTGGAACGCTGGCTGCGGGAGGTGGGCCCGGAGATCCGGAGGGCGGAGCTCATCGAGCGGGCCTACCCCCTCTTCGAAGCCGTGGTCGGCTTCCTCCTGCGACCTGCGCCCGCACCCGACGCGAGGCGCATCGCCCGCGCGTTCGACGTGGCGGAGCGTGCGAAGGGTCGCGCCCTGCTCGAGACCATCTGCTCGGGCTCGCGGGGATCAGCCGTCCCCGGCCCCGACGCGGAGCGGCTCGAAAGCGTGGAGCACCGGCTGCGGGCGCTGCAGGACCGCCTGCTCCGGGCGCGGGCGGGGGAGTCCTCCCGCGCGGACGTCGTGAGGACCCTCGAGGGAGAGCAGACCAGGCTGCGCCGCGAGCACGCGGGCCTCGTCGAGGCGGTGGAGCTCCGGTATCCCGTGTACGCCGCCGAGCAGGGCCTCGTCCCTCCCCTCCCCTTGGCCGAGGCCCGGGAGCGGGTCGCGAGCAACCCCGAGACAGCGCTCCTGGAGTACTTCGTAACCTCCGAGGAGACCTACCTGTGGGTCGCTCGACGGGACCGAGTGCGCAGCTTCCGGCTGGGAGCGGGACGGGAGGACCTGGAGGAGCGGGTGCGGGAGGTGCTCCGCCCCTTCCGGCTCTTCCGGGAGCGGCCGAGCCCCCACGCCCTGCTCGCGCTCTCCCCGCGACTGCTGCGGGACCTGGCGGAGCTGCTCGTGGGGCCGGCGCTGCCCTGGCTCCGCGGCGTGCGGCGGCTCGCCGTGGCTCCGTCCGGGCCCTTGCACGGCTTCCCCTTGGAGATGCTGGTGCTCCGGCTGCCCGGGGAGGAGGGCTGGACGCCCGCGACGGCCGACCGTCCCTTCGATGCGCCCGAGTACCTCGCGGAGCGCTTCGAGCTCGTCTACGGACCGTCGGCGAGCCTGCTCGACTCTCGGCTGACCCCGGCCGTCGACGCGAGGGCGACCCTCGAGGTCCTGGCGCTGGGCGACCCCGAGCCATACCCCCCCGACCCCGCCTCGCCGGACCGGCGAGCGGCACAGGCTTTCCCGCCCCTACCCGGCGCGCATGAGGAGATCGAGCACCTGCGACGCCTCGAGGGGCTCGGTCCCGTCCGGGGGCTCACCGGGCGCGAGGCCGGCGAGGCCGCATACCGTGCCCACGCGCCGGAGGCGGACCTCGTCCACCTGGGCTGCCACAGCCTGCTCGACGACGAGGACCCCGCCTACTCCGGGGTGGTGCTGGCGGCCGGCGATGGGGGCGCGGAGGACGCGCTGCTCCAGGCCTTCGAGATCGCCCGCGTGCCCCTGGAGCGACGGCCCCTGG
>JASLMK010000084.1 GCA_030746555.1 Planctomycetota bacterium
GGTGGTGCTTTGCGGGTTCTGGCGACGCAGGCGACCCTGAACGGGTCGTCGAGGAAGCCAGGTTCTCGAAAAGCGCCGCCAGGGGCCGAGAGGCCGTCGAAGACGGCCGGTTGCGAAGTCTGGTGTGCGTGTTCATGAATCACCCGGGCTAGGCGCGCCTCCCGCCATGAAGACCTCCGCCCTCGCCATCGACCACGGAGCGCGCCGCACGGGGTTCGCCGCCACGGACGCCCTGCGCATCGCCACTCGCCCTCTGGAGGTTTTCGAGGGCGCGGGGGACGGAACCGAGCTCGTGGAGCGCGTCGCCGAGCTCACCGCTGAGCGCGAAGTCAAGACCCTGGTCGTCGGCCTGCCGGTGAACATGGACGGCAGCGAGGGGCCGCGGGCGAGGGAGGTGCGCGCCTTCGTGGAGCGGTTGCGAGCGCGCCTGCCCGAGGTCGCGATCGACCTGCAGGACGAGCGCCTCTCGACGAAGGTCGCCGAAGAACTCCAGCGCGACGCGGGGGTCCCCGCCTCCAGGCGGCGCGCGGTGCGCGACAGCTGGAGCGCCCTGGTGATCCTGCGCGACTGGATCGACGGCGGCGAGGAGGGCTCGGGCCGGGAGTGAGGCTCGCGGAGAGCTCCGCGGTCCGCAACTCAACCCGCTTCGCCGACCCTCTCGCCGAGCCAGTCCACCACGCCCGTGATGACCTCGGCGCGCCCAGTCTCGTGGAGCAGATCGTGGCGCATTCCATCGAACAGGCGGACCTCGACACCCTCCCCGGAGAGGGCGCGCACGCTCTCGGGATCCCCGAGGCGGTCCTGGGCGCCCTGCAAGACGAGCACGGAGGCACCGAGCCGGTCGAGCCGCTCGGCCGCCCCGGCGCCGGCCCGCTCGGCCTGCTCGATGGCTTGCAGGGTGATCGTGTCGTGGGCGAGCTCGTCCTCCTCCCAGGCCCGCGCCTGCTCGGCGTCGGAGGTCAGAAGCTCGCCGTCGAAGAGGGTCCGCCCCGGTGAGGTCGGTCCCACCTTCTTGAACAGGCGCTTGAGCCCGCCGGGCGCGGTGGGAGGCTCGAACCGAGGCGCCAGGAGGGGCGCGAGCAGGACGAGGGCGCGCACGTCGGGGTCAGCGGACGCGGCGGCGAGGGCGTGGAGGGCCCCCAGGCCGTCCCCGATCAGGACCCGCGGCACGTCGGGCGCCATGTAGGCGAGATGGGCCTGCACCTCCCCGAGGTCCCGGACGACCTCGTTCTCGCCGGCGCAGTGGCCGCGCGCGCCCTCGCTGCGGCCGTGCCCTCGCAGGTCGGGGAGGGAGACGGCCCAGCCGCGCGCCGCGAGAGACCGCGCCAGCTCGACGTAGCGCCCGCCGTGACCTCCGGCATCGTGCACGATCGTGGCGGCGCCGCTGGGCTCGCCGCGGGCGGCCAGCTCCTGGACGAAGAGCAGGAACATCCCGCCGGGTGCGTGGCTCAGCCCCGAGGCGACCTCGCCGCTCGCGTCCGACTCGCGCAGCTCCAGGTTCACGGGGAACAACTGCTCGTCGCTCATGAGCTCTCCCGTCGCTCGCCCGCCATCAGCGCGAGGTGTACGAACCACCGTTCTGCTCGGCCAGGGAACGCAGGAGGTAGGCGTCCTGCGCTCCTGAGAGCCCGATGGTGTGGATGACGATGCCCGCCGTGGCGTTGCGCTCGCGCACGAAAGCGAGCGTCTCGTCCGCGTCGGTCGAGAGACCCACGGTGGCGCGGCCGTCGGAGAGGAAGAAGATCGTGTCGATGCGCGGTTCGCTCCACTCGTCCCCGCCCTTGGCACCCGCCTGCTCGAGGGCGACCTTGAGAGCCCCGTAGATGTTCGTCGCGCCGACCGCCTCGAGGGACTCGCAGAAGCGCATCGCCTCCGAGCGCGTATCGGGGTCCATCACGACGAGGTCGTCGTTCCAGGTCCAGACGTCTGAGGCGTAGAAGATCATGTTGAAGTGCGAGCCGTCCTCGACGCCGCCCAGAGACTTCACGATGGCACGCTTGGCCGCGGTCAAGCGCGAGATCTCGCCCTTGCGCGGCCGGTCGTAGGGCTTGCCGGGATCGTCGGTGGGGTTCTTGCGCGGGACCATCGAGAACTCCATCGAGCCCGAGAGGTCGAGGACGAACAGCACGCGGCGGCTGTCCGATTGGATGCCGAAGAAGGTCATGCCGACCGACTCGCGTGCCTCCTCACTGGCACGCGCCTCCAGCTCCTCCACGGGCGGCACGGCGAACTCCTCGCCGTGCTCGGCGAACCACCGCCGCCACAGCTCGACATTGGTTCCGAAGTCCTCGCCGGTGAGGGAGCACAGGGCGCTGTGGACGTCCGTCCGCACCCGGCCGACCTCGGCCTCCAGGCGCTCGACGAGCACGGCCACCGCATCCCGCGAGCGCAGCCGCGCCAGGGCCGCCACGGCCCGGGCACGGACGTGCCAGCTCTCGTCGGTCAGCAAGCTTCCGCCGAGCAGCAGCCCCGCCAGCTCCCCGTCGCCGCCGGCCGCGAGCGCGTCGATCATCGATGCGCGGGCGCTGGCCTCATCCTCTTCGGAGAGCATCCCGCGCAGGCGGGCGCGGATCCCCTCGTCGGCCGTCCCCCCGAGCATGGCGAGGATCCGCTGGCGTGCCCCGTCCCTGCCCTTCTTCTGGGCGCGCAGGAGCGCTGTGACGGATCGCTCCTGGACCTTGCCCTCCTCCCGGGCCAGCCCGCGCGCGCCGGCCGCGACCGCCGCGTCGGCCATGAAGCTGAGGTGGGTCACACGCCGCTGCATGTTCGCCGCTTCCTTCTTGGCGCGGTTGTACTGCTCCATCAAGGCGGCGCTGGTCCTACCGTCGAGCTGCTCCTGCTCGCGCTGGAGGCGCTGCTCGAACTTGCGCACGTCGACCATCAGGCGCGGAAGCTTGCGCTTGAGCTTGCCGCTCTCGCCGCAGAGCTCGACGATGAGCTTCTGCAGGCTGACGGCCGTCCCGTCCGAGCCGCCCCAGGCCAGCATCTCCAGGGCGGCGAGGCGCTCGGTCAACTCCGCGGCCTCGTCCTCGAGGGTGTCCCAGAGAGCTCCCTCGATCTTCTTGCGCTTCCCCGAAGCGAGGGCGCCGAAGAACCGCCCGGTACCCTCCCCCAGCAGGTCGAACCAGGGATCGAGGTCGGCGACGATCTCCCGCTGCTCGGCGAGCTCCTCGGTGAGCTCCGCGAGGCGCTCGCGCTGGGGCTCGAGGTGCTCCTCCAGGGTTGCGTCACGCTTGGCGTTGAGCTCCATGCGCGCGATCAGCTCCCGCTGGCGGTCGAGGGCGTAGCTGGCCCGGAAGGCCGCGTCGCGTGCGCCGCGCAGCTTGACGGACACGCGCGCGAATTCCGCCTCGAGGACTTCGGCCTGGCCGGGAACGGCGAGGGCGACGAGGGCGTCGAGGACCTCCCGGCGCTGCTCGAGGTCGCCGGTGAGCACGGTGCGCGAGAAGCGCGCCGCGACCTCGGCGTCGTCGGGAGCGGCGTGGCGGGGCTCGGCGCCTCCGGCGGCGGCGAGCGCCGCCAGGGCGGCCGCTGTGGAGAGGAGGATTCGGTGCATGGCTTCCGCAGTCGGCGGGGGCGGTGATTCTAGCCTCCGCGAGGCGCCTTCTGGGATGTCGCAAGTACCGACGGCGGCCACCGTTGAGGTGGAGGCTGGCGGCGGGGCCGCGGCGGGGTAGGATCTGCGCGGCGCGAGAGGACCGGACGGTCGCTCCGCGGGCCTCGCCCGCGGGGAGGAAAGTCCGGGCTCCACGGGTCAGGGTGGTTGCTAACGGCAACCGGCCGCGAGGCCAGGGAAAGTGCCACAGAAAACAGACCGCCACGGTCGGCCCCCGGGCAGGCCGCGGTAAGGGTGAAAAGGTGCGGTAAGAGCGCACCGCGGTCCTGGTGACAGGGCCGGCACGGCAAACCCCACCTGGAGAAAGACCAAATAGGGAGGGCCCAGCGTCGCCGACCCGCGGCCATGGCCCTCCGGGTAGGTCGTTCGAGGCCGGGCGCGAGTCCGGCCCCAGAGAAATGACCGTCGCCCTCCTCGGAGGGAGACAGGATCCGGCTTACAGGTCCTCTCGCGCCACACCACCCGCCCTCTCCCGACTTGCGCCCCCTCGCACCGCCCCTAAGATCGGCTCGACCCACGGAGATCCGGTCCTCTCCCACTCCTGAGTCAGGAGGCGGGTAGATGGTCGAGAACCCCCTGGAAACCGGAGAAATCTGATAGCCTCGCTTGGCCGCCGGCCTAGTCGCCTCGGATCCCCGGACCGCCCACCGCCACCGAGCCCCGCCGTCTCGACTTCACCGCTCGACCTCACCGCTGCGCCCGATCCGGGCACCCCGTCCAAGGATCGTCCGTCCAGAGCATGGAATTCGTCTTCGTCGTCCCCAGGGAGCTGCTGTTCCCCGAGTGCTACCCGCAGGGCTTCACGCCCTTCGGAGCGGGGATGGTGTACGCCGAGTTCGCGGCGCGCGCCTTCGAGCACGGCTTCTTCATCGAGCGCCGCCACGCCGAGCGCGAGCCGCGCCTCAAGCAGGTGATTCCCTACTCCCTGGTAGCCAGAGGGAACGAGGTGCTGCTCATGCGCCGCCTGGGGACCGGCGGCGAGGAGCGTTTGCACGACAAGCTCTCGATCGGGGTCGGCGGGCACATCAACCCGGTCGACGCCTCCCAAGGCCTCGAGCGGGTCCTGCACGCCGCCACGCGGCGGGAAGTCGAGGAGGAGTTGCACCTGGAGGGCCCCTGGGAAGCCCGACCGCTGGGCATTCTCAACGATGACGCCAACGCCGTGGGGGCCGTCCACGTAGGTCTCGTACAGCTGGTCGGGGTACAGGGCAACGTCGACATCCGCGAGACGGACCAGCTCGAGGGCAGGCTGGTGGATGTCGACGAGCTCGAACGGCGCTCGGCCGAGGGCGCGAACTTCGAGACCTGGTCGAGCATGCTCGTCGACCGCGTCGGCGGGTGGCTCGCGCCGGAGACCGCCTCCGTCCACTGATCCAGAACAGAACCGCATCACCAGACAAGAAGGAAACGGGGAACCAGCCGTGACGACTTCCGCCAAGAAAGGCCGAGAGCTCCTGCCGGAGAAGATCTACGACGTGCTCCTGAACCTCAGGACCGCCGCGAAGGTCACGCTGCACTTCAAGGACGGCCGCGTGATCGCGGGAGCGTTGATCTTCAACCCCTTCAAGGGGACCGGGCGCCTGATCAACATCGATCAGGAGCAGAGCGTCGACTTCAACGTCGACGACATCCGCGACATCAAGGTAGCCGCACCGGAGAACTGAGGCTTCGCGGCGCGACCGCCCACGGGGCCGACGAACGGCGCCCTGTCCTCCTGGCCGGCGGACGGGGCGCCTTGCGTTGGATCCCGACCTCCTGGAGATTCAGCGGCGCGGGTCGGCAGGCATCTCCTCTTCGAGATCCACGCCCACGGCGTCCGCCACGCGGTTGATGTAGTTGAAGTAGGAGACGACCTGGATCGCGTCGTGGATCTGAAGGTCGTCGAAGCCCGCCGTGCGCAGGGAGGCGACGTCGACCTCGCCCATCTCGGAGGGGTGGTGCGTCAGCCGCTCGGCGAAGGCGCACAGCGCGCGATCCTCCGGCGAGAGGTCCGCCTCGCGCCAGTCGGCTCGCACTGCGGCCAGCAAGGCCGCCACCTCCTCGTCTGCCTCTTCGGCGATCTCGTCACGGAGATCCCACGAGTGCGCGTGCGCTCAGTAGTGGCAGTCGTTGGAGCTGCTGACGACGACGGCCAACAGCTCGCGCTGGATGCGGCTCAGGCCTTCGTCGGCGAACATGATGCGGCGGTACAGCGCGAGGGAGGAGTTCATGATCGAGGGCGAGATGCTCATCGCACGGACGATCTGGAACACGCGTCCGGCGCGCACGACGGCCCCCTCGTACAGGCGCTTGAGGCGCCCTTCTGCTCGCTCGGGCGCGATGGTCTCGATCCAGGTCATGGTGGGACCAGAGGATAGCGTCTGTCCTGCGGCGTGCGCGTCTCAGGGGACGAGGTCCAGGATGCGCTCGAGGGACCGGCGCTCGCGGGGGAAGACGCTGCGACGATAGAGGGCCTCCAGAGGCCTCCGCGCCCGCTCGTCGTCGAGGACGCCGAGGGCCGCGACGGCCGCCTGGCGCAGCCGGTACAGGCGCGTGTCGAGCAGCCCCACCAAGCAGGCGCGCACGTCGTCGTCGCCGAACCCGCGGAAGCCCAGGGCCGTCGCCGCCGCCGAGCGCACGGCCTGGGGAGCGTCTTCGTCTCGGGCACGCTCCAGCAAGACGGCGGTGATCGTCCCCCCGCTCATGCGGCCGAGGACCTCGACGAGCCCGGCCTCGAGCACGCCGTGGGGCGAGGGCGTGTCCAGGCGCTCGATGATCCAGGCCGCGGCCTCGCGCGGGTCGGCGCTCACCAACAACCCGGCAGCGGCCTTCATCACTCCCCAGCTGTAGCCCTCCTCGAAGACCCCGCGCGCGAGCTCGGCCAGGGCGTCTTCGGGGCCGAAGGACGCCAGGGCTCCCAGGGCCGCCGCCCGCACCGACGCCCGCGGGTCCGCGGCGGCGGCGGAGGCCAGGCCGTCGCGAGCCAGACCGTCGGTGTACGCGCCCAATGCCCTCGCCGCCGCGACGCGCACGGCGGGCGCAGCGTCCCCCGCAAGGCGTTCGATGAGGGCATCGCGCAGGATCTCCTTCAACTCCGACGCCTCCCGCTCCGCGGCGAGACGACCGAGGGCCGCCACAGCGTCCCGGCGACCGTTGACGTCGTCGTCGGCCTCGGCGATCGCCAGCCACTCGGCGGCCGAGCGTGAGACGGAGAGGCGCATGGGAACCCAACCGTGCTTGTCGATGCGCACCCAGCGCGGGCGACGCTCCGCGGGCAGGGTGAAGCGGTGCTCCCGACGTTCGACGCGCAGCTCGTGGAGAACGGCGCCCGCCGCGCCCATGACCTCGACGTCCAGGGGCAGGTCGAACGAGTGCGGTGTGCCGTCCGATGTGCTCTGCACCTGGCGCACCACCAGATCGACCCAGGGGCGCTCCTCGGTCCAGCTCCATTCGACCTCCAGCTCGGGGAAGCCCGGGCTGTGGAGCCACTGCTCGAAGAAGCGACCCAGGTCCCGCCCGGATGCGAGCTCCATCGCCCGTCGCAGGTCCGCGGTGACCACGCCGCGACCGGCGTTGTCGGCGACGTAGCGCCGGACGCCGGCGAAGAACGCCTCATCGCCCAGCTCGCGCCGCAAGAGGTGCAGGCGCGCCGCACCACCGGCGTAGGTGTGGCCGCCGAAGAAGAGGTCCATCGGCTCGCGGTAGACGTCGTGGACCGTGGGGCGCCGCCCGTTTCCCACATCCCCGGCCATGTACGAGCGTTGCGCATCGCGCATGCGGACACGGAAGTCGTCGACGCCCAGGGTGCGCTCGAAGTAGAGGGCGGTCATGTAGGTCGCGAAACCCTCGTTGAGCCAGATGTGCGACCAGTTCGCACAGGTCAGAAGGTCTCCGAACCACTGGTGGGCGGCCTCGTGGGCGACGAGGCCGTGGGACGTACGATCCCGCCTCCCGCGCTCGTCGGTCAAGGTGGCCGCGGTCAGGGTGGTGGCGGAGATGTTCTCCATGCCGCCGAAGGGGAAGTTCTCCACGCAGGCCTGGGAGTACTTCGCGTAGGGATAGCGCCTGCCGGTGACCTCGGTGAGGAAGGCCAGGATCTCGTCGGTCTGGTCGAAGGCGGCCTCCATCCAGGCAGCGTGCTCCGGCGCGGCCATGGTCGCGAGGGGGATGCCGTCCCAGACATCCTCGACGACGGCGAACTCCCCGGCCACGAGCGTGACCAGGTAGCTGGGATGGGGAGCGCTCATGCGCCAGTGGTGGGTGCGACCTCCGTCGGCGATCCGCTCTGCGATGAGCTCCCCCGCGGCGACCGAGGTCCAGTGCTCGGGCATGGTCACCCGCAGCTCGCTCGTCGCGCGCTCGGCCGGGTAGTCCATGCACGGGAACCAGTAGCGGGCGTCCTCGCACTCGCCCTGGGTGAAGACCTGGGTCGGAACGCCTTCGCGCTCGGCGCAGAACCACAGACCCTTCCGCGGGGAGCCGCCGTAGGAGACGGTGACCTCCAGCTGCTCTCCGCGTGCGAGGGGGCGACGCGGTCGGATCCACAGCCGCCCGTCGGCGTGGCGGTGATCTAGGGGCGCACCGTCCGCATCCCGAACCCAGAAGACGTCGAGGCCGACCAGATCGAGCTCGAAGGCGTCCACGACGGCGGCGGAGGCCGTGAGGGTGAGGGTGCAGGTGCCCTCCAGCCAGCGCTCGGCCGGCTCGAGAGAGAGATCGAGGAAGAGGTGCTCCACGTCGACCCCCTCGACGCGCGGCGCGTGGGCCGCCGGGCGCGGGGCGCGCAGCCTCGCGCTGCTCGGATTGCCCCGGCAGGCGCAGGAGAGGAGACAGGCCAGGGCCAGGAGCCGGACGAGGCCGGCCCTCGCGCGGGGGGTCTGGGTCATGGGAGCGGCTGGATGCGGAATCGGTGGGCGAGGGGCGCGAGCGACGAATCCTAGCAAAGCCGCCTGCCCCACCGCCGCCGTCGCGGTTGCCCCGGGCACCGCGCTCGCCGACACTCCTCGCCGTGGACTTCCTGCTCGAGTGCATCGGCTTTCCGCCCGGAACGGACGAGCGCGCCCTGGCGGAGCTGGTGCACGAGCGCGGCGAGGCGGCGCCCTGGCGCGGCCCCGGCGGCGTGCACCGACGCCTGCCCCTGGCCGGCGGCCTCGAACTGCGGCTCGACGGGGAGACGGACGCCGCGCCGCTCTCCTTGCTCCCTTTCTTCCGCGTCCCCCACCGCCTGCGCGTCGCGGTGGCCTCGATCGGCACGGCCACCGACTCCCCCTACGATGCCGTCCTGACCGGCGTGGCGAACCCGCCTCCGCCCCAGGGGGAGCTGGCCGAGGCCGAGCCGGGGAGCTTCCCGTTTGCGTCCTGGCTCACCGACGCGCGCCGGCTGCCCTCGTCGGTGCGGCCCGGCCAGGTGCTCGCGGTGAGCAGCGCCGGCTTCGCCCTCGACGTGGCCTACGTCGGCCCCAACGACGGCGGCGACGATCCGCGGGTGCTCGAACGACCGCGCGGCGCCCGGATTCGACTGGCCCGTGATCCTCACGACGATCCAGCCTGCGCGAGGGCGGCCCGCTTCCTCGACGGGACCGATGGCGCCGTCGAGGGCTGCGTCGAGCTCTCCGCCCGCGTGCGCACCCTGCGCCACCTGACCAACCCACTCACCGACCGCGCGGTCGCTCTGCTCGAAGTCGACGCGCCGGGGCGTCCACTGCAGTTGTTCGTCAGCCCCTGGCAGCTGGCGGCCGAGAGCCTGCCCGCTCCACGCCCCGGTTGGCGCATCGAGGGGGCGTTCCTGTTCCAGGGCCGCGTCGCCGGCGGCCTCCCCGGCCCCTCCTCCCGCGCCCGGCGCGTTTTCGGCTGAGGACCCTGGCATCGCCCACTCCCGTCGAGCTAACCCGGATCATTCATGAAGACGTGCACCAGACACAGCAACTCGGTTCCTGGTGGTGCTTTGCGGGTTCTGGCGACGCAGGCGACCCTGAACGGGTCGTCGAGGAGGCCAGGTTCCGAGAAGCGCCGCCAGGGGCCGAGAGGCCGTCGAAGACGGCCGGTTGCGAAGTCTGGTGTGCGTGTTCATGAATCATCCGGGCTAACATGCTCCCGACGGCCCGGAAGGCCCTCTACCCGTCCGTCCCAAGACCAGAGGAGCGCCCATGACCAGACAAGGAAGCACGGGCAACGTCATCGCCGCCTTGTGCAGCTTCTTCCTCCCCGGCCTCGGCCAGCTCGTCCAGGGCCGATTCCTGAAGGCCGTGGTCCTGTTCGTCCTCTCCGGCGTCCTGTGGATCTTCGTCCTCGGCTGGATCGTCCACCTCTGGGCCACCCTCGACGCCGCCCTCTGGCGCCCGCGCTCCTGAGGGTTCCCGGCGCCGCGATCCCGCTCAGTCCCCGGCCGAGTCGGGCGGGGCGAGGGTCGCGAGGAGGGCGGGGAGCTCGGCCTCCGGGAGGCCGTGGTAGAGGGTGAAGGTGACACCGTCTGGGGCCGGCGCGGCGGCGAAGAGCAGACCCGACCCGGCCCCGTCGGCGTCGAGAGCGGCGAGGGAAGCGGCGATCCCTCCGCGCCGCGCCTCGAGGGCGGTGCGGAATCCAGCGGCCTCGGCGGCGTCGTCCCACAGGGTCGCCACGTGCAGGACGCGCGCCGCGCCGCGGGCGAGGAGCAGGGCCTGGTCGCCGTCCCACCCTGTCGCCGCCTCGTTGGTGAAGACCATCGTGCTGGCGGCCATCGGGTCGGTGAAGTCGGGGGGCGCGCGCTCGCTCTCGTCGGCCACGACCAGAGCCCAGAGGAGCTCGCCGAAGACCGTCGAGCCCATCGGCTCCCAACCCACAGGCAAGGCGTCGAGCCGGTGGGCGATCGCGCGCGGGTCGTCGCGCAGCTCGGCGTCCCAGTACTTCTCGGGGTGGAGCACCTGCTCGGTCGAGAGCGGCGGCTCGGCGAAGGCGTGCGCGACGACGTCGAGGTAGGACTTCCCCTGACGGCGCAGGTGACGGTAGCCGCGATTGAGGAAGCGCTGTCCCTGTAGGTAGGAGGCGAGCATCGGCTTCCACAGGTAGGGCGGCGCCGACGCCATCGCCCCCGCGCCGAGCTCGCTGGCGGCGGCGAGCTCCTCGGGCGGGATCTCGCCGATGTGCTGCATGGTCCACAAGCCCATCAGGGCCGTGCCGCTACCCTCGACGACCGCCGAGAAAGCGGAGGAGGCGTCGGCGTTCGCGGCGCGCTCGACGAGCGGCCGGTCGATGCCGAAGAGCTGGTCGTCGAGGGCGTGGGTCAGCTCGTGCGCGAGGATGATCTCCGCCAGCTTTCCGGTGAAGGACTCCATCAAGTAGAAGGTGTCGGTCCCCGGATCGTAGAAGCCGCCCACCGCGTCGCTGAGCACCGCGAGGGTCTCAGCCCAGACGTCCATGTCCGGCGGCACCAGGGCCAGCATGCGCGCCATCGCCTGGTCGCGTTCGATCGTCCCCTCGGGGACCACCTTCTCGACCCGCTCCAGGGCGTGCTCGAGGAATCCGGCCTGGTCGGTGATGCGCACCTCCACCGGCCGCAGGAACTTCGCGCCGCGCAACCTCTCGACATCGCCCTGGATGCGCCGCGTGGCCGCCTCGAGCTGCTCCTGGGTCCAGACCTCGCCGCCCTGTTCGTCAGCGGCGGACTCCTGGGGCGAGCAGAGGCCGAGGGCAGGGAGGGCTGACAGGAGCGGCAGGATGCGATGCATGGTCGGGTCTCCTCGGATTGCGGAGGAACAGACTACGGGACCGAGCGGAGAGGGAGCGCACCGCTCCTCGATTCCCTTCCGCGCCTCGCCTCCCCTGCCGTTTGCACTCCCCAAGCCGCCCTGGCAAGCTCTCGGCCTCCGTCCGCCGCCCTCCTCGAAGGAAGTCCATGCGCATCCACACCCGCGCCCTGTGCGCCTTGTTCGTGCTCGCCCTCGCCTTCGTGACGGGGCCGACAGCCCTGGCGAGCGACCTCCCCCTCCTTCAGGACGGCGGGGGCGCCGCCGTCGAGGAAGCGGAGACGGACGAAGCGGGCGGTTTCGACGTCGACGCCATGTTCGGCAAGGTCAACGCGACCATGGTCAGGGTCATCTTCTTCGACATCTCCTTCGGGACGCTGCAGGAGGCGAAGATGGAGGACGGCGTCGCGGTGCTCGACGCCGCGGGCGCTCCCGTCATGGAGGGTCCCACCCTCCCCATCGCGGTCGTGATCCTCGTCCTGGGGGCGATCTTCTTCACGATCCGCATGGGCCTGCCCCAGCTGCGCTCCTTCGGGCACGCGATCGACGTCGTGCGCGGGAAGTACGACGATCCCGACGCCAAGGGCGAGGTCACCAGCTTCCAGGCCCTGACCGCCGCCCTCTCCGCGACCGTCGGCCTCGGCAACATCGGCGGCGTTGCCATCGCCGTCGGCACCGGCGGCCCCGGCGCCACGTTCTGGATGATCCTGGCGGGCTTCCTCGGGATGGCCTCCAAGTTCACCGAGTGCACCCTGGGCCAGATGTACCGCGAGACCCGTCCCGACGGACGGATCATGGGCGGCGCGATGTACTACCTCTCGCGCGGCCTGGGCGAGATCGGCCTCGGCGGGCTGGGCAAGATCCTGGCGGCCCTCTTCGCCGTCATCTGCATCGGCGCCTCCTTCGGGGGCGGCAACACCTTCCAGGTCAGCCAGTCCGTCGGTGCGGTGAGCCACGTCATCCCCTGGTTCGCCGAGCATCCGATGGTCTACGGCCTGCTCATGGCCGTCGCCGTGGGCATCGTGACCCTGGGCGGCATCCGGCGCATCGCCGCGACGGCCGAGAAGATCGTGCCCTTCATGTGCGGCATCTACGTGCTCGCGTGCATCGCGATCCTGCTCATGAACCTGGGGGCGGTTCCCGCCGCCGTCGGCACGATCGTCAAGGGCGCGTTCGCGCCCGATGCCATGTTCGGCGGGTTCCTCGGAGTCCTCATCCTGGGCTTCAAGCGCGCCGCATTCTCCAACGAGGCGGGCATCGGCTCGGCCGCCATCGCCCACTCCGCGGCCCGCGTCCCCCACCCCTCGCGCGAGGGCATCGTCGCCCTGCTCGAGCCCTTCGTGGACACGATCGTGGTCTGCACCATGACCGCCCTGGTGATCGTCATCACCGGCGCCTACGCACCGACGACCGAGGTGTTCGGCGAGCAAGCCGGCGCGATGGCCGGCTACATCAAGGGGGACAACGGCGCCGCCTTGACGTCCGCCGCCATGGGCCACGTCCTGCCGTTCATGCCCTACGTGTTGGCCGTGGCGGTCGTTCTCTTCGCCTACTCGACGATGATCTCGTGGTCTTACTACGGCGAGCGCTGCTGGGCCTACCTGTTCGGCGACAACAGCTCGATCGTCTACCGGCTCCTGTTCGTGGTCTTCGTAGTCTTCGGATCCGTGGCCACCGCCAAGAACATCCTCAACTTCGGCGACCTGCTGATCTTCGGCATGGTGCTGCCCAACATCGTCGGCGTCGTCTTGTTGAGCGGGAAGGTCAAGGCGAAGTACGACGACTACTGCCGCCGACTCGCCGCGGGCGAATACACGACCTTCAAGTGAGCCTCCCCGACACCGCCACGCCGATTCCGCCGATCGACCTCGCCGCCGAGCGCGCGGAGTTGGGGGCGGAGCTCGACCAGGCCGTCCTGCGCACCCTGCACAGCGGTCAGTACGTGCTCGGGCCCGAGGTCGCCTCCTTCGAGCGTGACTTTGCGCGCCTGCACGGCGCGGAGTTCGGGGTGGGTGTCGGATCGGGCACCGATGCGTTGATCGTTGGCCTCAAGGCCCTCGGCGTCGGCCCCGGAGACGGCGTGGTGACCAGTCCGTTCACCTTCTTCGCCAGCGCCGGTGCGATCGCCTGGATCGGCGCCCGACCGATCCTGGCGGACGTCGAGGCCGAGACCGCCCTGCTCGACCCCGAGCGGGTCGCCGAGGCGATCGAGGAGGACACGCGCTGCATCCTGCCGATCCACCTCTACGGCCAACTCGCCGACATGGGTGCCCTGCGCGCGGTGGCCGACGAGCACGGCCTGGCCCTGCTCGAGGACGCCGCGCAGGCCCACGGAGCGCGACGGGACGGCGTCGCGCCGGGCCAACTCGGCGACGCGGCGGCGTTCTCCTTCTACCCGACCAAGAACCTCGGCGCCGCGGGGGAGGGCGGCATGGTCCTCACCGACTCCGAGGAGACCGCCGACCGCCTGCGCCGCCTCAGGGATCACGGCAGCACGGCCAAGTACCGCCACGGCGAGATCGGCACGAACACGCGCCTGCAGGCCGTGCAGGCCGGGGTCCTCAACGTCAAACTCCCCTACCTGGCGGCGTGGAACGAGCGCCGCCGGGCGGTCGCCGCGCAGTACGACAGCGCCTTCGCCGGCAGCGACGCCGTCCGACCCCTGGCGCGGGTCTGCGCTCGGGGCCACGCCTTCCACCAGTACACGGTGCGCGTGGACGCGAAGCGGCGCGACCCCGCCGTAGACGGGCTGCGCGCGGCCGGTGTCTTCGTCGGCGTCCACTATCCGCTGCCCGTCCACCTCCAGGAGGCGGCGCGGGTCTGGGGCTTTGGACCGGGGAGCCTGCCGATCGCCGAGGCCTTGGCGCGCGAGGTCCTCTGCCTGCCGATCCACCCGTTCCTGACACCCGATCAGGTCGAGCGGGTGAGCGAGACGCTCCTGGGAATCGTCGCGGGCTGAGGGCGGCGGGATCCACGCTTTGCGCCCGCAGGCTCCAGCCCGCGGGCCGACGGAGCCGATCCAGGGAGGGTCCGAGCCCACGGGGACTCGCAATCCTCCCCCGCGCGACCCACAATCGTCTTCGAGAAGCCCATGACGCACCCCCGCTTGTTGCCCGCTCTCGCCCTGGCGACCCTCGCCGCCACCACCCTCGGCGCCCTGCGCGCCGGCGCTCCCACGGCCCACGCACAGGACCGCGAAGCCGGCCCCGCGCTGGGCCGCGGAGCCCGCGACGGGGGTGCGGAGAGGGGGACGGACGAGGCCGGGGAGCCCACGCCCGAGGCGACCTTGGGGAACGCCTACTTCGAGGTCTGCGACTACGACGAGAACGGCTGGATCAGCTTCCGCGAGGCGTCGGCGGCCCTCGACGTCAGTCGCACTCGCTTCTTCGCCTACGATCGCGATCGCGACGGGCGCGTCCTGCGCGAGGAGTTCCTGGCCGTCTACCTCGACACGGTCCGCCGCCTGGGAGCATTCCAGCCGCCGACCCCGCGCGAGGGCTCCCTGTCGGACGCCCTTCCCGAGTCCATCAAGCCCACCGCCTCGGGCGAGGTGCTCGAGAAGGCGGGCTCGTTGGCCGAGCTGTTCGGTCAACCCTCCGCCCGCGAGGACGCCAAGCTGATCTCGCCCCTGCCGCCGCGCATTCGGGGGCCCGTGCCCCACTTCCTGCGCCTCGACCTCGACCGCGACGGGCGCATCCGCACCGACGACCTGCTCGCCCTCCTGCGCCCCGTCCAGCTCCCGGTGCGGATCAACACGGTGATCGCGACTCTCGACGCCGATGGCGACGGGGGCCTGGACGCCGACGAGCTGCGCGGCTCGATGCAGAACGACTGACGTCCTGCCGGGCGCGGGCACGGCTCAGGTCTCGTGCAGCGCGACGAGCGGCTCGATGCGCGGTCCCCCGTCGGGGTCCGCCACGGCGAACTCGCCGCCGCCGCGCAGGGTCACCCCGGCGATCGCTCCGTCCAGGCCGAGCACGTAGAAGTTCAGCCCGAAGGTCGGCACGCCCGCGCCGTCGACCAGCCCCGGCTGCCAGGCGGCCGCGCGCCGGGCCTGGCGCGTGACGCGGCGCAGCACCTCCATCCCCGCATCGAGGGGGCTCGCCCCTCCCCGCAGGAGCTCGATGGCCGCGTGGCTGCCTCCCGAGAGGATCGCCGCCTCCCCGCGCCCGGTCGCTCCCGCGCTGCCCACCTCCGCATCGCAGTACAGGCCCGCGCCGACGGCGGGCGAGTCCCCAACGCGACCGGGGATCTTCCAGGCCAAGCCGGAGGTGGTCGTCGTGCAAGCGACCTTACCCGCGGTCGAGAGTGCCGAGCAGTGGATCGTCCCCGTGGGGCGATCACGCAGGATCGCGTCCGCCTCGGCCAGCAGCTCGGCCTCCTCGCGCGACCGCGAAGCCTGCTTCTTCTTCGAGGACCCGCGAGGGGGCAGGCGATCGTCGCGGTCGCTCATGGTCTCCTTCCAGCGCAGCCAGATCTCCCGCGTGGGGGGCGTGAGCAGTTCGACGTGCTGGTGGCCGTGGGCGCGGGCGAACTCGTAGGCGCCGCGACCGACGATCATGCAGTGGTCGGTACGCTCCATGACCAGGCGCGCGACCTCGCTCGGATGGAGGATGTTCTCGATGGCCGCCACGGCGCCGGAGTTGTGCGTCGCGCCGTCCATGACCGCGGCGTCGAGCTGCACGACGCCGTCCTCGTTGGGCAGCCCCCCCAGACCGACGCTGCGGTCGTCGGGGTCGGCCTCGACGACCTTGACGACGTCGATCGCGACGTCGAGGGGAGCCTCGCCCGCCACCAGGCGCGGGTAGTTGGCCTTCATCCCCGCCAGGCAGTTGCGGCTGCCCACGAGCACCGCGGGAGCTCGGCTCGGGCGGGGCGCGGCCGAGATCGTCGCCGTAGCCTCCTCCGCCCGGCCGGCGGTCGAGGTGCAGGCCAGAGCCGCCGCCGAGGCGGACAGGCCCATGAAGTGGCGGCGATCGAGCTCACGGGACGGGCCGGACATGGGGATCCTCTGTCGAGTTCGGGGAGGGCTACCAGCAGAGCTGCTTCAACCAGCGGGCGGCACCGGCCGACCAGCGGTTCCAGTGCTCCTCGACGCGCTCCTCGCCCGCGGCGCGGGCCGCGCCCACGCGCAGCTCCCGCTCGAGCTCGAGGCTGGTGAGGTAGCGCTCGAGGTCCGCCGGACGGGGAGCGGCGACGGCCAAGGCCGTAGCGAGGACCGCAGTGCAGCTGCGGCGCAGCTCCTCGCCGTCCAGCATCTCCATGCGGTCGAGGCCGGTGTGGTAGGTGTAGTCGGTGAAGTGCCAGATCAGGACGCCGGGGATGCCGTGCTCGAGGAACACGTCGTGGTCGCTGCCGCCCTCCCAGGGATTCTCCGAGGTGGTCCAGCCGCCGACGTGACGGGCGACGTCGGCCAGGGCCGTGCGCGCCACGAGGTTCAGGCCGCTGGGGCGGGCGATGTCCTCCTCGGTGACCTCGCCCGCTCCCCAGGGCGTGTGTGCGTCGGGAGCGAGGGGCGTGAGCGCTCCGGGGTCGGGTTCGCGCTCGAGCAGGGCGATTGCGCCGGTGCGCTCTGGAGACTGGCCGAGCATGTCGGCGGAGATCCCAGCGACCGCCTTGCGCTCGGTGCGCTCCAACCAGACGGAGCTCTGGCGCATCTCGTCGCCCCAGATGAACGCCAGGGTGCGCTCGGGGCGGTCGATCTCGCCGCTCTCGATCAGGCCGACGAGGGACACGGCCGACGCCGCCAGGCCGGCGATGCCACTGGCGTTGTCCCCGGCGCCGGGTTCCTGGACGTGGCTGGCGATGGCCACCGCCTCGTCGGGGAGCTCGCGCCCGACGATCTCCGCCACGAGCGTCCGCAGGGGTCTCTCGCGGAAGTCGACCTCTGCCTTGAAGGTGAGCAAGACAGGGACGCCGTCCGCGACGAGCTCGCTGAGTCGATCGAAAGTCCGCCGCGAGATCTGCCCCACCGGGAGGCTCGTCCCCGGGGCCACCTTGCGGAACAAGATCGCGTCGAGGTGGCGGTCACCGCCGGAGGGGTCGACGGTGAAAGGAAAGACCGCCGCCGAGAGCACCGCCCGCGCTCCCGCCTTCTCCGCGCGGCGCAGGATGTTGCGCGAGAGAGGCTGGAGGGTGACCAGCAGGCTGCCCTCCTCGATGTCGCCCAGGCTCAGTACCGCGGGGCCGCTGACGTCGGCCGAGGGTGCGTTGATCGGCAGCATCACCCGGTCGCGGCCGGCGGGTTCGTCGAAGCCGTGCAGGCGCTCGGGTTCGGTCCCCGCGCGATGCAAGACGAGGCTGGCGCTCCTGGGCGTCCAGGCCGGCGCGCTCATCTCGGTCTCGATGATGCGCAGCTCGAGGTGCTCGACCGCCCCGAATCCGGCCGCGCGCAGACGCCCGGCGAGGTGGTCGAGGGTCGCCTCGTAGCCCTCGTTGCCCGGCGCTCGATACCAGCGGTCGGCGAACGCCGCGTCGGCGATGGCGCGCTCGGCGTCGAAGGCTCGGTAGAGGGCGGGAACGAAGCGGGCCGGCCCGCCCGCACCCTCGGCGACGCGCGGGCCGCGGTGCCCACCATCGGGGGGAGCGACCTCCGCGGTGCCCGCGGCTTCCGCCTGGGCGGCCGCCCGCGATGCGCCGAAGGCCGCCGCGCACAAGACGACCCCCGCCACTCTCCACCATCGTCCTGCGCTGTGGGTTGCGATGCTCACTCCGGGTCGCACGCGGTCCCCAAGGGCAGGAACGCGGCGCGCCAGTATCGCCTATCGGTGCAACCGCCGACAAAGGTCGACCCGCTTCTCGCCGCTGGCGGCCCCGCGGGGGCGGTCGGGGGGAGAGTCGGCCCGGCTCATCGCGTATCCTCTCCCGTCCGCCTGCCGCCATGGTCCCCGCCCCGCGCTCGTCCGCTTCGGTCCTCACGGGCCTGGTCTCGGCCCTCGCCATGGCCGCCTGCGGCGGGGACGACACCCCCGAACCGGCGCCGGCCGCCCCCACGACCGGCGCCTGGGCACTGGACCTGATCCCGCTAGGTCCCCCGGCACCCGCCGGGCGCCCCCCGCGCGTCATGCTCCTCGAGCTGCCGCCGGAGCTGGAGCCCTGGGAGGTCGTGGAGGGCACGGGTCTCCTCCGCCCCCGCCAGGAGGGGGCCGCGCGCAGCCTCCTGCTCCGGGAGGCGCGCCAGAAGCGGCTGCGCATCCCCGGTCCGATCGACCCGCGCGGTGTGGACTCGATCGCCCTGGAGCTGGCGACCTGGCAGGCGCACCAGGTCTCGGCGCACCTGGTGCGCGAGGGCTGGGGCACGCTCAACTCGAAGTTCGTGCCCGTCGGCCGCCACGTCGAGCCGCGGACGATCGAGATCCCCATGCCCCAGCTCCACCACCACGACGAGCCCTTCGACGAGCTCGTGCTGTCGTTCCTGGGAGGGGGACCGGTCAGCCTGCGCCACGGTGTGAGCCTGATCGACTTGCCGCGGGAGCAACTGCTGCCGCCTCACGGGGGGCCGCCCGAGCTGGTCGAGAGCGACGGTGAGTCCCGGCTTGCGGTCACCCTGGCGGCGGGCCGGCCCCTGATCGCGCGCGCGGCGGTGCCCGAGAGCGCTCACCTGCTCGTAAGCCACGCCGTCCCCCCCGGCGTGGGACTGAAGGCGAAGCCCGGCAGACTGCTGGTCACCGCAGAGGACGGCAACGGCGAGCGGGCCGTGCTCGCCCTCGGCCTTCCGGCGTTCGGGGACGACCGCTGGAAGTCGGGACTGCTGGACCTGGCGGCCCTCTCCGGCCCCTCCGTGCGATTCCGATTCGAGCTCGAACAGGTGCCCGATGAGGCCCTCGTCGCCCTCGCCGTCCCCATGCTCTGCAAGCGCTCCGAGACGCCGCCGACGGTGCTCCTGGTCACCTCGGACACCCACCGCGCCGACCACCTCGGCGCGGCGGAGCTGGGGGTCGAGGTCGCGACGCCCGCCCTCGACGCCCTCGCGGCGCGTGGCGTCCTCTTCGAGGACTGCTTTGCGTCCACCAATGTCACCAATCCCTCGCACATCGCCCTGATGACGGCCACGAGCCCGCGGGTGACGGGGATCACCAACAACTACACGACCCTCTCCGGCGAGGCGCCGACCCTCGCCGAGGAGTTCGCTCGCGCGGGCTACCTGACCCTCGCCGCGACGAGTGCGCGCCACCTCGAGCACAAGACCAGCGGCCTGGGCCAGGGATTCGCGCGCATGGCCTCGCCCGGCCGACCCCGGGACGCGGAGACCACGATCAACTTCGTGCGCGGCTGGCTCGACGAGGCCCGCGGCGTTCCGATCTTCGTGTGGCTCCACCTGTTCGACGCCCACGGCCCCTACGCGCCGCCCGAGCCGTACCTCGAGCGCTACTGGCCGAGCGGGCGCGATCCGTTCGACCCCGCCCTTGCCGGCGACGCCCTCCCGCGGATGAAGATGCCCCCGGAGCTGGAGGGCCTGCGCGATCCGGCCTATCCCTCGGCGCTCTACCGCGGAGAGGTCTCCTACCTGGACTTCGAGCTCGGCAGCCTCCTGGAGCATCCGCGCTTCGCGGAGGCGATCACGGCGGTCACTGCGGACCACGGTGAGTCCTTCGGCGCCCACGGAATCTACTACGACCACGGCGGCCTCTACCCCGACACGATCCACGTTCCCTTGATCCTCGCCTGGCCCCAGGCTCCGGCGGGGACACGCGTGGCCGGGCCGGTGCGCCAGATCGACCTGGGGGCGACGCTCCTCGAGCTGGCTGGACTCCCCGCGGGGGACCTCCCAGGACAGAGCCTGCGCACCGTCCTGGAGGGTGAACCCGATCGCCGGCCGCGCTACTCCCTCGCCGCCCACAACGAGTCCGCCGCGATCACCTGGGACGGCTGGCACCTCATCCTCCAACTGCGCGACAACGAGCCCACCTACGGGACCGTGCGCTTCCTGCGCCACGATGTCGAGCTCTACCGCCTCGCCGACGACCCGGGCTGCGAACGCTCCCTCGTGGAGACCGAACCCGAGATGGCGAAACGCCTGCGGACGGGCCTGGTCGGCTGGCTCCTGAAGCCGCGCGAGCACGACTGGGTGAAGCAGGTCAGCCGGGATCCCGAGCTCCTGCGCGAACTCGCCAAGCTCGGCTATGTCGCCGGCGACGAAGGAGACACGGGGGAGGAACCCCTCATCTCGCGCCACTGCGGGTGCGAGCGCTGCGCGAGGTTTCGTTGATGAATCATCCGGGTTAGCCGCCCCCGCCCAGGCACAGGGCGCGGAACCAGTGGCGCACGCGGGTGCAGCGCTCGCGCCAGCGCGGGGCCAAGGAGTCGTCGCTCGCAGCCGTCGCCGCACTGACGCGCGCATCGAGCTGCGCGCGGTTGGTCAGGAGGTAGCGCTCGAGATCCCCCGGCAGCGGATCCGCCAGGGCCAGGGCCGTCGCGCCCGCCGCGGCGGCCAGGCGCCCTAGGGACTCGCCGGCCGCCTCATCGGCTGCGACGCGGAACACGACGCTGGGCACGCCGACCGCGACGAAGGGGCGCCGTGCGCCCCCATCGGAGAACGGCCCCTCCGAGGTGACCAGCCCGCCCGCCAGCCGGGCGACGTCCGCCTGGGCGCAGCGCGCGACGACGGCCAGGCCGTCGGGCCGCGGCCCCGCCCCCGCCGATTCCCCCCCCGGCCCGAGCTCGAGGGCGCGCTCCAGGTGCAGGGCCGCCGGCGGGGGCGCGAGGGCGCCGTGGCCATGGACCGCGGCCACGACGTAGTGGCTCCCGCTCGCCAGCCAGGTGCGGGTCGCCGCCGGGTCGGCGCCCCACAACAAGAGCACCGAGCGCGCCGGGGCCGCGAGCTCGTCGGCGGCCAGGGCCTTTGCCAGGACCAGGGCCAACCCCAGTTGCGCCGCGGCACCGTGCGCGCCCCCCTCCGCCGTCGCTTCCGAGCCGGTGTGGGCGACGAGCACGACTGCCTCGTGTGGACGGGTGGCACCCTCGATGGTCGCGAAGACGAAGGGAGCTCCCCCTTCCGCCGCCAGGCTCACACCCAGGCTCAGTCCCGGCTGGGCGCCGAAGCCCGCCGCCTCGAGGGTGACGCCGAGCTCACGGAGGGTCGCGGCGGGGTCGACCCCGGCCGCTGCCCAGGAGCGAGCGCGGGCCTGGTTCGACGGCCCGTCGAAGAGCTCGAGGATCCCGCCCGCGAAGCGCGCGGGCCCGGTCGGAGCGATCAGGACCCCGGGACCGCCGGCGTGGTCGCTGGTGGCGGAGTACTCGGGGCCGACGAACAGGTCTGCGGGGGGCGGCAGGTCGGGTGCGAGGCACCCGCCGGCGAACAGGCACGCGGCGGCGGTGCGAAGCGGTCGGGGAGCAGGCGCCATGGTCGAGCCGTGGCGGCGTCTTCGGCGATCAGACGTACTTGCTGATCAACAGCTCCAGGCGCAGTCGAGCCTCCGACGAGATCGCCTCCGGCGCGGTCATGATCGCATGGGCCAGGGCGCTCTCGCAAGGCGTCTCGCCCATGCCGGCCGCCAGCGGCGCGGCGGCGCGGATCAGATCCCGCGCGCTCTTGACGTTTTGGTGCACGGTGGCGACGACGGTCTCGACGCTGACGTCGTCATGTCCCTCGTGCCAGCAGTCAAAGTCCGTGGCCATCGCGATGGTCGCGTAGCAGATCTCCGCCTCGCGGGAGAGGCGCGCCTCCTGCAGGTTGGTCATCCCGATCACGTCGACACCCCAGGAGCGGTAGAGCAACGACTCCGCGCGGGTAGAGAACTGCGGGCCCTCCATGTTGATGTAGGTGCCGCCGTCGTGAACGGTGACGTCGACCCCCTCGGCGGCGGTGAGCAGGATCCGGCGCAGCTCCTCGCAGATCGGCTCGGCGAAGGCGACGTGGGCCACGACGCCGTCGGTGAAGAACGTGTCGGGGCGATGCCGAGTGCGATCGATGAACTGGTCGACGAGCACGAACTCCCCGGGAGCGATCTCCTCGCGCATGGAGCCCACGGCCGAAACCGAGAGGATGCGCGAGACTCCGAGCTTCTTCATGCCCCAGATGTTGGCCCGCGAGTTGATCTCGGTGGGGCTGATGCGGTGGCCGCGACCGTGGCGCGGCAGGAAGACCATCGAGACGTCCCCCAGCCGCCCGGTCAGGTAGGCGTCGCTGGGAGCGCCGAAGGGAGTGGAGAGGTCGACCTCGCTCTTGTCCTCGAGGCCCTCCATGTCATAGAGGCCCGAGCCTCCGATGACGCCGACAACGTGCTGCTCGCTCATCTTGATTCCTCGACCGTGCGGGATCGGCCCGCGGGGGGGCGCCCAAGCCTAGCGGCGCGTGAGCCGGATTCCAGGTCGGTGCCCCGCTCGCTAGGATGGCAGCGAGGGGAACGGTCGATCCATGGGAGCGGACAGAAGCGGCAGCCGGGACTGGGTGGTGCTGGGCGTGGGGGTCGTCGCCCTGACGATCCCCGCACTACTGCTGCCGCGAGCCCGAACGGCCAAGGAGTGGATCGGAGACCTCAAGCGTGGAGACGCGCAACAGCGGATGACGGCGGCCTACGCTCTGCGCCACGGCGAGCCCGAGCACCTCCCCTACACGCTGCGCGCCCTGCTCGAGATCGTGCGCTCGGCGGAGCCGCACCTCTCGGAGATGGCGCGCGAGTCTGCACGCCGGGTCGCGGCCGAGGACATCGGCCTGGTGGTGGAGCTCTTCGAAGAGTCGGGCGCGGAAGACGTGACGACGCGCAGCTTCTGCGAGGGAGTGCTCCTCAATCATCCCCAAGAGGCCGTGGGACTGTTGGTCGCCGTGGTGGAGGACCCCAAGTCGAAGGCGAGTCGTCCTGCTGCGCAGCTGCTGGCACGCATGGGCGAGCCCGCGCTGGAGCCGCTCTCGAAGCTCTTGTGGGACGACGACCAGGACACCCGCCTGCTCGCCGCATGGGCCCTGGGCATCATGGGAGAGCCGGCGCGAAGCACCCTGGGCCTGCTCAAGGCGAGGATCCATGCACCCACGGGGCTGGAACGCCGGACGGCCCTGGAGGCGATGCGGTTCATCGACCCCGGGCACGAGAAGACCCTGCAACTCGCCGAGGCGCTCTTGGGCGACAAGGCCATCGAGACTCGGCGGGCGGCGCTGTTGTGCTACTTCGAGGGCTGGCTCTCGCGCCTGGACCGCGAACGGGCTGATGCGAACGCAGCGCCGCGGGAGGTCCTCGGCGAGCCGTTCGAGGCGGCCCTGGAGCGTCTCCTGGACGATTTCGACGCCCACGCCGCCAATGGCGGCCGACCGCCGGACTGAACCGGACGGCCGATCGCTGCGCGGGTCAGAGCGAGAGCCTGCGGCGCGCCTCGCGAGCGAGGATCTCCCCACCGAGGCGGTTGCCCCGCGCGTTCCAGTGCGAATCCCGGAAGTGATAGAGGTGGCGGCGCCCGTCATCGAGGGGCTCGACGGCGAGGAACTCCCCCAACAGGTCGATGACGCCAAGGCCGAGTTCCTCCGCCCAACCGGTGATGACGCGCTGAGGCAGAAGGCGGTCCAAGGTGTCCGGAGCCCCCGCGCTGACCATTCTCCAGACCGCATCCTCCACCTGGAACTCGTCGGGGATCAGCAGGAAGACCAGGGGGGTGTCCCCCGCCGCTTCTGCCATGGCCGCCATGGAATTGCGCAGGCCGGTGTCGAACGGGCGGGCGGTGTCGCAGATCAGGTGCGCACGCCCTCTCTCGAGCTCCTCGAAGCCACTGATCGAGAAGGTCGGGCGCTCCAGGCTCACGTCGGCGGTCCAGGGGAACTCCGCCGCGACTTCGGCGAGAGTGTCGACAACACCCTCGATGCCGGCGTGCTCGTCCTGCACGTGCCCCGCGCCCGCTCCCTCTCCCGCGGCCCGCTCGCGCTCGGCCGCGAGGCGGCGCAGGCGCGTGATCAGGCGCGCCGTGTACAGATGGTCGCGGTCCAGGGCCCAGCGTCCCGCCATGTGACGCCGCTTGGGGTCGGCGCAATAGATGTCGTTGCCGACGAAGAGGCAGACGACGATGAGGTCGGGCTGCATGGCGAGCGCCTCCTCGGACAACAGGTAGAGGTACTCCGCCGGCCCGATTCCCGGAGAGCCCATGTTGTAGACCATCACGCCCTCGTCCTCGAGTTCGCGCTCGGCGACCGAGGTGAAGTGCAAGGGGAAGGGAACGACGCCCGTGCTGTAGGAGTCGGCGATCGTGATGACGAGTCGCTGCCCCTCCTCGCGCCCGTTGTAGTCCTCATCCAGGTCGCCGCGGGCGTTGGCGGGGAAGCCGAAGCGCAGGGCCCCCGGCCTGAGGCGCTTGCCCGCAACGCGGTTCCCCGCGGCCGTGTCGGCGCCGGCGAGGATCTGTGTCGGCCGGACCGCTGCGAAGGCGCGCAGGCCGACTTCACCGAGGACGAGCGCGACGCACAGGCTGGTCAGGAGCAGGTCGAGCGGCCGCAGGAGTCGGGCCGCGGCCGGAGAGAGGACCTGTCCGCCGACGACGATCACCAGGGCCAGGGCGCCGGCCGCGAGTCCGGCCACCATCAGGGTGTTGAGGGGTTGGTACGGCTGGAGGCGCACGGCGTTGAACACCAGGAAACCCACGAGCGCACAGAATGCGAAGCGCCACAGGCCGGGGCCCGCGCGGGCTACGGCCCCGCGGCCCACGCCCACGAGCTGCAGACCGACCGCTCCCACGCCGACAGCGGCGCAGAGGTACAGGGCCCAGAGGACGCGCCCCAAGGGCATCTCGAACTCGCGCTCCAGGCCCGCGGCGTAGAAGACCGTGCTCCGCAGGGCGAGGAGCGACAGGGTCGCGCAGGCGGCGAGGATCGCGATCCTGATGAGCACCCCAGCCCGAGGGGAACCCGGGCGCGGCCCACCGCCCTCAGCGGTCTCCCCGTCTCTTCCTACCAGGGCCACGCCGGATCATAGCACCCGTCCCCTCCCCGCCCCCAGGGCGGCGATGGCCGCCGCCACCGCCTTGGCTCCTGCGATCATCGCCGTCCCGCCGGCGCCCGCCGCGTCGGCCGTCCCCGGCTCCGGGTCCGCCCCCACCGCCACCGGGGTGTCGTCGACCGCGGCGACCGCCGCTCTCGCGACGCTGGCCGCGGCTCTCACGGTCGTCCTGCCCGCGTCTGCGCGCGTCGCTCCCGCCGCCAGTGCCCCGTGCGCACCGATCGAGCAGGTGCGGTCGTGCGAGCGCCCGCGGATCCACGCGCCGATGCGGAGCGGTCAGGCGCCGCACGGCCATCGTGGCGTACGAGCCGCGGCCTAGCTCGAACTCGAGCAGGGCACTGGCCTTGCGGCCTCGATCCACGGCGCGCTCGGGAGCCCGGACGCGCAGGTGCCGCGGGCGAAGCCACAGGGCGCGCGGCTCACCCTTCAGGCGCATGCCCGGCAGGTCGAGCCGCAGCTGATCGGCCACCATCCCCTCGCCGGCGAGCACGTCCTCCAGCAAGGCCCGCGCCGGCCCGGCGGGGACGTTTTCCAGGCCCGGCCCGGGCAAGGGGAAGGTCTCCTCGGTTGTCGCATCGGCGACGGCTCCGGTCGGGAACACCAGGGGACCGTCGATCCCATCGGCGACGAAGGCGTCACCCGCCGCGCAGCGCTCGAACACCCAACGCGCCACGGCCCGGTTCCACAGGGCCGACTGGAACGCGTACAGATGGATCAGGCGGACGCGCGTCGAGACGTGGCGGAAGGCGCCGGCGAAGTCCTCGGGGTGGCGCTTGAGGTGCGCGAACAGCGAGTGGTGAGCGCCGAACTTCCCGGCGACGTCGCGGCAGGCCGACCAATCCCCCCAGCCCTCGTCCAAGGCGTGCTTGAAGGCCGCCGTCCGACGGTCGTCGCGGGGCGAGCGCGCGGCGAGGAGGGAGCGCAGGGCCCGCTCGTTCCTGCCGAGCATCAGGTCCTTGGCGATCCAGCCCTGCCCGTGGCGGAGGTTCCCGAAGCGTTGCTCGTCGAAGTAGTTGGGCAGCCCGACGCGGGTCACCGCGGGCACCTGCGCCTTGAGGTGATCGACCTCGGCGTGCCCGAGGTCCCGCACACGAATCCGGAAGCCGTTTCCCAAGCTGTGGCGAGCCGCGAGGGGTTCGGAGGCGAAGCCCACCGAACGCACCGAGAACTCGGGACGGTCGATGCGCACGCTGCGACCGCCCTGAACGCTCATGTGCTGGCTCGTGACACCCTGGCGGTCCTTCAGACCTGCGACGCTCACCGCGCGGGCCTCGATGCCGCAGGCGTCAGCCAAGAGGGAGGCTGCCTCCAAGGTGGTCAGCTTGCGCTTGGTCACCAGATAGACGCGGTGTCTGCCCGTCCGCCGAACGAATTCGGGGTCGAGAAGCTCGCGGACGCGAAAGTCCCCGGGTGAGTGCTTGAGCTTCATGGTCTGGGGGGCCGGACCTTGGCGAGCTGCTTCTCCAGCCGCAGCCAATCCGCAGGCAGGGGTGCTTCGACCTCGCAGCGCTCTCCCGTGGAGGTTGGGAACCGCAGGCCGGCGGCGTGGAGGGTCAGGCGGTCGATGAGGGGGGTCTCGGGGCGGCCGCGCTTGGGCCGATAGCCGCGCTTGAGCTCTGAGAGGAACAGCTTGTCGCGGTGACCGTACTGGGGATCGACCGCCAGGGGAAACCCGCGGCCTGCGAGGTGGACTCTGATCTGGTGGGTGCGCCCGGTGAGCGGTTCGCAGGCGAGGAGCGTGAACCCGCGGTAGCGGCGCTCGACGCGCACTCGCGTGCGAGCTTGCTTGCCCTCCGGGGCGAGGCGCATGCGCCCCGAGCGGCGCCGGTCGGGTGCGATCGCCGCGTCGATCGTCTCGGTCTCTCCATCGACGAGGGCGACCTCCCCCTCCACGAGGGCGAGGTAGCGCTTCTCGATCCGCTGCCCCTCGAAGTCCTCGCGCAGTCGCCGCTCGCTCTCGATGTGCTTGGCGACGAGCACGGCTCCGCTGGTCCCCTTGTCGATGCGGTGCACGAGGCGCGGTCGGAACTCCAGCCCCGCCGTCGGCGCGCTCGCTTCGGCGGGTGCGAGGTCAGAGCGCTCGCAGGCGAGGTCCAACAGGTCCCCCGACAGGCAGGCCAGGGTCCGCTCCCACCGCTCGGGTTCGACGGCCAGCCCCGAGGGCTTGTCGATCACCAAGACGTCGTCGTCCTCGTAGAGCACGCTCGGCGAGACACCCGATCCCACCGGCCTCTGGGGCGCGTCCTCCTCGGCGATGTCGAGGGAGACGACCTGATCGGTCCGCAGGCGTTGGGAGACAGCGGCGGGGTTGCCGTCGACGAGCACATTGCCCGCGCGCACCTGGTCGCGTAGGAACCCCTTGTTGAGGAGCGGAAACAACAGACACAACAGCTCGTCGAGCTCGATGCCCCCGCGCTCACGGGGCACGACGATGTGCTGGCTCATCGCGCGAGCTCCGTTACTGGGCACCGTCGGTCAGGACGTCGCCAGCGCGGCCTGGTGCAGGGCCCCGACGAAGGGGAGGTTGCGATACCGGCCGGCGTAGTCGAGGCCGTAACCGACGACGAACAGGTCTTCGACCTCGAAGCAGCGGAAGTCGGCCTCGAAATCGACCTGACGGCGGGCGGGCTTGTCGAGGAACACGCAGGTGCTGACCTCGGCCGCCCCGCGCTCGGCGAGAGCGGCGCTCAGGCGATTGAGGGTGTTCCCCGTGTCCAGGATGTCGTCCACCAGGAGGAGGTTACGCCCCTCGATCTCCTGGTTGGTGGGCAGGAAGTTGAGCTTCAGCTCCCCCGCCTCGGTCCCGTCTCCGTAGCTAGAGGCGGAGACGAAGGCCAGCTCGAGGGGGATCGGGATGCGCCGGATGAGGTCGGAGGAGAAGATGCAGGCCCCCTTGAGGACGGAGACCACCGTGAAGTCCCGACCGCGATAGGCCTCGGTGACCGAGGCCGCGACGCGGTCGATGCCGGCGACGATCTCGCTCTCGGTGAACAGGACGCTCTCGATGTCTTCGTGCACTGGATCCGAGGGTTGGGCGGGGCGCGGAACGCGGAACGGGGAACCCCGGAGCATATCAGGTGCCCCCGCCGGCGCCCACCGTGGACCCTGGACTGCACCCCGGCGGAGCCCCCGCGGCGGCACGGAGGCGGCCTGGGGGACGCCACGCCCGATCGACGAGCCTGAGGGTTGGCCCGGGCCCGCGGCGTGCCATCGCCCCACTGCACCAATCCAGAGGCCCTGGCAGGCCGAAAGATCAACCACAGTCCCGCAATGTTGGATATACTCGGCACTTGGATATACTCGGCACGCCGCAGGTCAAGGATGAGATGCGTCCGGGCATTGCATCTGAAAGTCCAATCGAAACGTCCATCACCAGGTGGCTTGAGGTCGCCGAGGTTTTGCATACAGCGCTCCATGGCCAAGAGGAAGTACAACCGACGCACGGATGAGCAGTTGATCGAGGATCTGCAGAGCAAGATCCAAAAGGTCCAGGAACGACTCGAATCCAAGCAGCGCAAGGACTCGCCCGTGCTGAAGAAGCTCAAGCACATCGAGTCCACCTTGCGCAAGTTCGCCGAACTCTCCCTCGATCACGACCGGCCGGACCTGGCCAACATGGTCACCGCGTTCCTGGCCGGCCTGCGCAGGGCAGCCGAAGAGGGCGGAACGCCCGCCCCCCCTCGTCGCTCGGTCTCGCGCACGGACGTCGAAACCAACGTCGACGTCGACGCGTAGCCTCCACTGCGGACGGTCCCGCCGCTCACTCGGCGGCAGACGCGACGCCCCGCGTGGAGTTGCACTCCACGACGACCGCACCGACGAGGAACCCGAACCCTCCCTGGCCGCGATGGAGGCGCCCTGCGCCGTCGACGCGCAAGACCGCTCCGGGGGCCAGCAACCACAGGCCGCCGTCACCCGTCACCGGCCCGGCGACCAGACCCGCCATCGGGAGGGGTCCGATGTCCCGCTCCAGCCGGCCGTCGGGACCGAATCTCAGGGCCCGCGGCTTGCGCCCTCCCACCACCCACGCCGAGTCCGCCCCCGCCGCGGCCGCCAGGGTTGCCTCCTCGAGGCCCGTCGGGGCGACCCACCGGACGCCCAGGTCTTCTGAGAGGTGCACGAGGCGAGTCCCCTCTTTGCCGACCAAGGCCCACCAGGTGGAACGCGGCCCCGCGGCCACGGCCCGGACGTCTCCACTGCCGAGGCGAGCCCGGCGGCCGCCGCGGCGATCGAGCAGGATGAGGCCGCCGCGTCGGGTCCCCACGAGGGTGCGGTCACCGCTCGCGGCGATGCAGATCCCACCGCGCACGCGGCCCACGAGTCGCGACGCGCCGTCGGTCCCCAACGCGCGGACCTCCGCGTGCCGCGCGCCCTCCACGAGTACCAAGGCCCGACCGTCCGCTGCCGCCAGCCCGAGGGGCCGACCGGCGAGGGGAACCTCGAGGCCGGTGCGCGCCAGGATCAGGCCGTGGGGGCCGCACGGGCCGTTGCCCCGATTGACCACGCACCACAGCTCCCCGTCCGGGCCGGCCGCGAGGGCGACCGGCCGGGTGAGGTCTGCGCACCGCGAGACGAAGAGGTCGCGGTCCAGCCCGACGAGACGACCCTCTCCCCTGTCCGCGATCCACAGGCGGGGCTCTCCCGGTCCGGGCCGCTCCTCACCGGAGACAGCGCCCGCCATCCACAGGGCGACGGCCCCCGCGGTCCCGGCGCCGAAGGCCATCAGGCGCGCCGGTCCCTCCCAACTCGCCCGGAGCGTCGCCACGCCCGCCGGACCGCGCCAGGCGTGCGCGGTGGCGCGGGGAGGCCCGGATTCCTCAGAGGCCCTCGTGGGCCAGCAGGCGTTCCTTGAGCGCCAGGCCACCGGTGAAGCCGCCGAGCCCGTCGGCGGCCACGACCCGGTGTCACGGCACGACCCACGACACGGGGTTCGCGCCGTTGGCCCCTCCCACGGCGCGGCTCGCCCCCCCCCGTCCGATCCTCCGGGCCAGTTCGCCGTAGGTGCGCGTCTTGCCGAAGGGGATCCGCTGCAGCTCCGCCCACACCGTGCGTTGGAACTGGGTCCCGCGTAGGTCGAGGGGCAGATCGAAGACCTGTCGCCGGCCCGCGGCCACCTCGCGCAGCTGCTCCGCGGCACTCCGCAGGAGTCCGTCGCCCGCATCCCCGCTCGGACGCTGGCGCTCCATCCACTCCGCCAGGCCCCGCTCCGCCCGATCCGAGGTCAAGGCGAGGAAGCAAACGCCCACCTCGGTCACGGCCACCAGGGGCGTGAACAGATCCGTCTCCACCCACATGGAGCGGACGGACCGCGAACTCGGCGGCGCGTCAATCACCCTCGCCTCCCCCAGCGCGCAGCCGGGCGACGCGGTAGCTGTTCCAGATCGCCAGAGCGAAGGCGCTGGGGATCAGGACCACGACCGAGAGGAGCAGCAGGATCGAGTAGTTCAAGCCGTCGGAGAACCCGCTGTTCTGGGCGGCGACCGCCTCCCGGCAGCTCTCTCACGTGCTGCCAGCCGGTGCCAGCCAACAGAGGGCGAAGGCGCCTAGCAACAGGCGGATCGCTGCGGTTCGGGCGGCGCACGGTGTCATGGCCGGACCATCCTACCGAAAGAGGCCGGGGCCGTAGAGCGCGAGGTAGACGGCCACGCCAGTGACGCTCACGGCGAGCCAGAGAGGGAAGGTCACGCGCGCGAGTCGCTTGTGGGCCTCCCAGCGCTCCGCCCTCGCCAGCCAGAGGGTGCGCAGCACCATCGGCAGGTTGATCACGGCGCCGAGGACGTGGACGACGAGCAGCGTGAGGTAGGCTCCGCGAGCGAAGCCCTCTCCCTCAAAGCGCACGGGCCCGCCGCTCTCGGGCAGGACCCGCAAGTGGTAGTACAGGTAGCTTGCGAGGAACCCGGCGCTCACCACGAACGCGGCCCGCATGCACGTCGCGTGCAGCTCGCGCCGACCGCCGCGAATGGCGAGCAGGCCCCCCAGGAGCAGGACGGCCGCCACGGCGTTGAGGACGGCATTCAGCGTGGGGTGCCAGGTAACCGGCCGTGCCCGAGCGCCGGCGAGGTGACGCACCCGCGCCACCGCCTCGGCCGTGCCCTCGCGGGTCGTCCCCTCGTAGTAGCCCCGGATCCGCCCCTCCCCGTCTACGGCCACGAGCAGGGAGGAGTGGGTCACCAGCAGCGCCGGATCCGCCTCGGGGTCCTTGGCCACGGCGAGGTGGAAGCTCTCGCGGATCCACTCGTGGATGCGCTCCTCTTCCCCGGTCAGGAACCACCAGCGGTCCGGATCGGCGCCGGCGAACTCGCGGGCGTACTCGCTCAGGACTTCGGGAGTGTCGTGCTCGGGGTCGACGCTGATCGACACCAACCGCGCCTGCGTGCCCTCGAACTGCTCCTGGGCCCAGCTCATCTGGTGGGTCAGGGCGGGGCAGATCGTCCCACAGCGCGTGAAGATGCACGCCGCCAACCAAGGTTGCCCCAGCAGATCCTCCTGGGACACTTCCCGCCCACCGCTCTCGATGAGGCGGAACTCCCCGACCGGGCCGAACTCCAGCTCGGATGCGGGCGGAGGATTGCGCTCGAAGCCCGCCGAACCCCCGCGCCCTGCGCCCGTGTCGCAGGCGACGGCGCCCATGCAGAGCGCGAGGACTGCGACCGGACGATCCACGAGCCTAGCCCGGGTTATTCATGAAGACGTGTACGAGACACAGCAACTCGGTTCCTGGTGGTGCTTTGCGGGTTCTGGCGACGCAGGCGACCCTGAACGGGTCGTCGAGGAAGCCAGGTTCTCGAAAAGCGCCGCCAGGGGCCGAGAGGCCGTCGAAGACGGCCGGTTGCGAA
>JASLMK010000085.1 GCA_030746555.1 Planctomycetota bacterium
GGTCCACGGCCAGGATGCGCTCGGCGCCGGCCAGGCGCGCGCCGACGATCGCTCCCAGACCCACCAGGCCCGCCCCGAACACGGCGCACGTCGAGCCCGGGCGCACCTCGGCCTTCCACAGGGCGGCCGCCAGGCCGGTCGTCGCCCCACAGGCCAACAGGCTGACGCTCTCCAGGGAGGCCGCGGGGTCGATCTTCGCCAGGGCGATCTCGGGCATGACCGTGTACTCGGCGAAGGTCGAGGTGCCCATGAAGTGCAGCAGGGGCTCGCCGTCCCGTGACAGGCGCGGGGTCCCGTCGGGCAGGACGCCCTGCCCCTGGGTGGCGCGGATCGCCGTGCAGATGTTCGTCAGGCCGCTGCGGCAGTGGTCGCACTCGCCGCACTCGGGGGAGAACAGGGTCACGACGTGGTCGCCGGGGGCGAGGCCCACGACCCCCTCGCCGACCTCCTCGACGACCCCGGCCCCCTCGTGACCGAGGACGCAGGGCGCGTACCCGCTGGGGTCCGCGCCGCTCTGGGTGTACAGGTCCGTGTGGCACACGCCGCAGGCGTGCACCTTGACGAGGACCTCGCCGGCTCGCGGCGGGGCGAGGTCCAAATCCTGGATGGCGAGGGGCTCGCCGAAGCGTTCGAGGACGGCTGCGCGGATCTTCACGAGGGACTCCTGGCGGCGGCGGTTGCGGGCTGGGGATTCTACGCCGCGGGCGACGGCGGCCAACCACCGAGGCGAATCCCCCTGTTCCGTGGAGACCGCGCTCGCCGACGCCCGCGCCCTCGGGTCAGCGCTCGTCGAGGGCCTCGAGGGCCTCCCGGGCGCGCTCGCGCTCTCCGTCGAGGGCCAGGGCGCGCAACAGGTGGGCGCGGGCCTCCTCGAGGCGGCCGAGCTCCCGCAGGACGAGGCCCCGCAGCTCGAAGCAGGCGGCGCTCTCGGGGAAGACCCCGGCCGCCGTGCCCAGCACCTCCAGGGCCTGCTCGTGGTCCCCGGCCAGGGCCGCCGTGTTGCCCAAGGCGAGCAGGATCGTCAGGTCGTCCCCGCGGGCGCGCCAGGCGGCGTGCAGGGGCGCGAGGGCCTCGGTCGGCCGTCCCAGGCGCACCCGGGCGACCCCGAGGTCGTACTGGGCCGAGGCCAGGTCCGGGTCGAGCTCGCAGGCCGCTGCGAAGCGCGTCTCGCCGCGCTCGACCTCACCCACGGCCACCCACAGGCGGCCGACCTCGTGGTGGGCCTCGGCGAGCTCGGGGTCGACGGCCAGCGCGCGCCGGAAGAAGTCCAGGGCCTCTTCGCCCCGACCCCGCGCAGCGTAGCGGCGCCCGAGGGCGATCAGGGCGGCCACGCTGTCGGGCTCCGCGGCGAGGGCGGCCAGCACGGGGTGCAGCCGCCACAGGTCGAGCGAGCCGGCGACGGCGCGGCGCAGGCCGCCGTCGGCGCCGAAGACGAACATCGACGGCAGCCGCGCCCGACCGTCGGGGGGGAAGGCGGCCCCCACGAGGTCGTGGTCGCCGCGCAGCTGCTCGACGGCGCCCCCGGTGGGCACGCCGACCCAGTCGTCGTTCCCCGGGTCGGCGCGCACCAGGTAGACCGTGGCGTCGAGCTCCGCCGCCTCCTCTTCGAAGGTGGGCAGGACCGCCGCGTCTTCGGGGCCGAACCAGGCCAGGATCGTCGGCTCCTCGGCCGAGAGCACGAGGGTCTTGCGGCCCAAGACGCCCAAGGCGGGGAGCTCGGCCAGGCCGGGGTCGGTGGGGGCCAGGGCCCAGTCGGCGGGCCAGCTCGCCAGGGGCTGCGACTCGACCGCGGCCTCTCCCGACCGGACGAGGAGGCGGCGGTCGACCTCGAGGTCGCTCCACTCCTCGCGTCCGCCGTCGGGCCAGCTCACCGCCAGGCGCTCGATCCTCTCCGCCGCACCCAGGCCGAAGTGCAGCTCGCATGGCACGCTGCTCTCAAAGCCCGCGGCGCTGCGCACCAGCGCCCGCTGCTCGGCGCCCTGCGCGGTGACGGTCACCACCGCGCCCACCGCGGGCGCTCCGCTCGCGGTCCGCAGGCGCAGGCGGGCGAAGCGCGCCGGGGGCGCGCGGTTCTCCAGCAGGACGAAGTCCACGAGGCCGCACAGGGCCAGGTCGAGATCGCCGTCGCCGTCGAAGTCCACCGCCGTCGCGCTGCGGCCGTCGCGCTCGAGGTCGAGGCCCAGCAGCGGGGCGGCGTCCACGAACCCTCTCGGCGATCCGGGGATCGCGAGGAACAGGCGGTCGCGCTGGCGACCGGCGTGGGAGCCCTCGAAGTCCCTGGCCCGGGCGGCGGTGATCGCCCGCCGGGGCGTTCCCTGGTGGACGGCGAGGGCGTCCATCACGACCTGGCGCCAGTGGTAGGTGTCCCAGTCTGGCGCGCGGCGGGCACTGTGGGTCGTGCCGCCGGTCTGGACGAGGAGCTCGCGCGAGCCGTCGTTGTCGAGGTCGAGGTACGTCGAGGCCCAGGCGCGGCCGGCCCGCGCCAGGGCCGGCGCGCGGGGGCTGGGCGTCCAGGCGCCGTCGGGGCCGACCCTCCACGAGCGGCCCCCCGCTCCGGCGGCGGCGGCGGCGGAGCGCACCGCCTCCGGCAGGCCGGCGAGGGTCCCGGTGATGCGCCCGGCAGCGGGAGAGTAGGCGCCCGCGAGGTACAGCTCCCACGAGCCCGGCTCGCTCCCCGGCTCGACGGCGATCGAGCTCGTGCGGGCGCACACCCCGACCAGAGCGGGCTCGGCGCGCGCCTGGAAGCGCCCGTCCCCCGCGTTCACGAAGAGCTGGTCGGGGCCGAGGTCGTGGCCCACGAGGAGGTCGACCGCGCCGTCGCCGTCGAGGTCGAAGGGCAGGGCGCAGCGCGTCCGGCCGCGCCCGAGAAGGCCGCGCTCGTCGGACTCCTCGGCGAACGCGAGCTCCCCGCGCTGCAGGAACAGGAGGTCGTCCCCGCCGTCGAGGGCGGCGAAGACGTCGCCACCCTCCCGGTCGGTGCGGGCGTCGGCGTGCACGCCGACGAACAGGTCGAGCCGCCCGTCGCCGTCGAAGTCGGCGGGGGCGATCACGGTGACGTCGAGGTCGCGCACGCCGCGCTCCACGGCGAACTCCAGGGCTCCCTCGACCCGCGTCCACTCTCCCGCGACGCGCGTCCACAGACCGAGGGCGGCGCGGTCGGGGGCCAGGGGGCTGACGTGCCCGCCCACGAGCTCCTCGAGGCCGTCCCCGTCGAGGTCGACGAAGGCCAGGGCCGCCGGGCTCTGGGCAGGTTGGGGGAACGGCAGGGTCCCGGGCTCGAAGCCGCCTCGGCCGTCGTTCAAGAGGAGCCGGGTCGCCTGGCCGCGGTGCGTCGCGAGCAGGTCGTCGAAGCCGTTCCCGTCGAAGTCCAGCACGCTCACGCCACCGGGGGCGTCGAGCAGGCGCTCGTCCACCAGCCTGCGGCGGAGCTCGCGATTGGCCGGCGAGAGGTGGAGGCCCACGCCGCGCGGCGCGCTGACGTCTACGAAGGCCGGGGTGCTCCCGCGGCCCGCGTGACCCCCCAGCCAGAGCACGCGGGCCAGGGTCCAGCGCGTCCTGGAGACGGCGGTCAGCTCGCAGGAGAGGCGCGCCTCGAAGAGGGCGCGGCCGCCGTCGGCACCGGAGCCGCTGGCCGTGAGCGAGAGCTCGGCCGTGGCGCGCGAGAGGTCCTCGGCGAGCTGGAAGGCGCCCGGCACGAGGTCGAGGCGATCGACGGCGGTCCAGCCCGCGAGGTGGGAGCGCAGGGCCGCGACGAGCTCGTCGCGGTCGAGCCCCGCGGGGCTGGCCCGGTCGAAGAAGGTGAACTCCAGTCCCGCGGTGGACAGGGAGCGCCCCTGGTCGGCCCGCGGCAGCCAGCCCGCGGCGTCGGCCTCGAAGGCGCGCGCCACCCGCTCCCCGTCGCCCTCGAGGAGGCCGCGCCGCAGGCCGACGCGCAGGCCGCGCCGCGCGCCCTCGACCGCACGCTCGAGGGCGTCCACGTCGCGGCAGATGGGCGACGGCGTCCGCGGCGCGAAGGCCTCGGTGTCGGCGGCCTGCTGGGCGCAGGCGGCGATCAGCACGGTGAGGAGCACGGGCTCACTCTACGGGCCGGCTGGGGGCCGGGCCAGGGCGGTGGGCGGGGCCGCCCCGCGCCTCAGCGCCCGTCCTCGGAGCGCTTCGACCGCCGTCCTCCAAGGCGCGAGCCGCCCGGGGTGGACCGCTGCAAGAGACCCTTGCGCTTCCCGTCGAGCAGGCCGTCGAACAGCTCGCCCGCCCGCTCGTCGAGCTCCTCGCGGAGCTCCCCGGCGGCCTCGTCCACCTCCTCGCGCAGCTCCTCGCGCGCCTGGCCGACGGCCTCGTCGACCTCCTCGCGGGCCTCGGCCACGGCGGCGTCCACCTCGGCCCGCAGGGCGCCGGCGAGGGCCTGGGCGCCGGCCGCGGTCAGGGACTCGGCCAGGGCCTCGCGGTCCACGTCGATCGCCAAGGCGTCGAGGGGGCCGCTCAGACCGACGGCGAGGGCCAGACGCTCCAGGGGCGCCTGCTCGCCGCCGAGGCGCACGACGCTGTCGCGCAGGACGATCTCCAGGGGCAGGTCGACAGAGCCCACGCCGCGCGGGCTCCAGGTCCCGTCGAGGACGAGGTCCACGGTTCCACCGGTCAGGGTCGGGCCGTCCTCGGGGTCGAGGGCCGCGGTGACGCGCTCGGCGGGGATCGAGCGCCAGGCGAAGAACACCCGCCCGGCTCCCTCGCCGCCCGCGGGAGCGGCCAGGTCCAGCTCGAGCTCGAGGTCGAGGTCGCCTTCGGCGCTGGCGGCGTCCAGGCGCGGCGCCTGCGCGAGCCGGTCGGGGTGCGTCGAGAGGTCGCGGGCGACCACCCGCAGTGCGCGCCCGTCCAGGGCGGCCAGGCGCAGGTCCTCGACGACGAGCTCGCTGACGTGCACCGCGGGCGCCTCGCGTCTGAGGTGCGGGGCGCGCACGGCAGCGTAGCCCCGGGCGGCCACCTCGCGCTCGAGGCGCTCGGCGAGGGTCTCGCCGGTGCCTGGGGCGCCGCCGGCGGGCTCGGTCGCCTCCGCCGCGCGCTCGGCGCCCTCCCGCGGGGCCAGCTCCTCCAGCCAGCGGCGCAGGGTCGTCAAGCGCTCGCGCCACGCCTCCGCGTCGCCCAGGTAGTCCTCGAGACCGGCCGGGCCGGCCGCGTCGCTGCCGGGATCGTCCTCGGCGGCCGGCGCCGGCGGCGCCAGGCGCTCTCCGACCCGCTCCCGGCGCTCCCCCTGGGAGGCCCCGGCCACGACGACCCGTTCGATGCGCAGGCGCCGCCGCAGGAGGTCGCGGGCGCTGCAGTCGACGTCGAGGGTCTCGGCGCGGAACAGGTCGCGGTCGAGGGCGTCGGGGTCGGCCAGGGCGAGACCGCGCAGGGTCAGGGAACCGCCGGCGAGGTCGAGGCTGGCTCCCTCCAGGTCCACCGTGGCCCCGTTCAGCCGCCCCAGGCCGCGGCGCAGCTCTCCGGTCACCAGCGCCTCTCCCAGGGCGCTCTGGGCGGCGAAGGCGCCCCCGCCCAGGAGGACCACGAGGACCGCGCCCGCCGGCCGGATCGGGTTGCCGATGCGGCGGCTCGCCAGCTCCTCCCAGGCCAGGTTCCCGCGGGAGCCGCCGACGAACAGGAACAGACCCAGGCGCACCAGGGGACGGGCGGTCAGGCGACGGTAGGCGTCGGAGCCGCTCTCCAGGCTGGCCAGGCGGCGGCGCAGGCCGCCGAGGGCGCGAGCCAGGGCCCCGCCCGTCAGGAGGCCGACCGCCGCGCCGACGGCGAGCCCGCCGCTGGTGGCGTAGTGGTCGAGCCCGCACCAGGCGAGGCCGGGGGCATCCACCGCCCTCTCGAAGAGGCCGCGGGTGGGGCCGTCGAGCAGGAGGCGGCCCGCGGCGAAGGAGACGGGCATGAGCGCCAGGGCGGCCAGGCGCAGGGGGGCCGCCAGGAGGAGGGCCAGGCCGAGGTTGGCGTTCACGCACAACAGGAGGGCGCCGAGGACGACGGCGAGGCCCGGTGCCCGGGAGAGCTCGGGGACGAAGACGAGCTCGGCCGTGAGGACGGTGGCGGCGATGAGCTGGAACGGCGTCGCCTTGCCGCGCACGATGCGGCCGATGCGGCGTGTGATCAGGGCCATGGTGGAGCGCGGATGTCGGGGAGGGAGGAGCTTGTCCCTCACGCGAGGGAGAGAGTAGAGTGTGCCCTTCGCGCCCGCCGTCCGCGGGCCGCCGGAGCAAGCCATGGAGAACGGACCGTTGATGAGCGTCGAGGGACTCAAGAGCCTACTGGAGGAGCACTTCCGGGGCGACGAGGTGGAGGTCAGGGACATGACCGGGACCTCGGACCACTTCGAGGTGCGCATCGTCTCCGCCCTCTTCGAGGGCAAGAGCCTGATCGAGCAGCACAAGCTGGTGCACGCCGCCTGCGGCGAGCACCTGACCCAGGCCATCCACGCCCTCAAGATCAAGACCAGCACCCCGTGAGGGGCCAAGGACCAGCGATGAACACGGAGCAGATCAAGCAGATCGTCGAGAACCACCCGGTCGTGGTGTTCGCCAAGGGGACCAAGTTCCAGCCGATGTGCGGCTTCAGCGCCCACGCGATGGAGATCCTCAACCGCACCGGCCGCCCCTACGAGGTGGTCAACATCTTCGACGAGGAGGACACGCGCGCGAACCTCGTCAGCTACAGCAGCTGGCCGACCACGCCCCAGGTGTTCGTCGGCGGCGAGCTCGTCGGCGGCAGCGACATCGTCGAGGAGGAGTTCGGCAGCGGCGCCCTCCAGCAGCGCCTGGAGTCCGCCTTCGGCTCCTGAGCGCGGGCCCGGCGGGCCGGCCGGCCACGCCGCGGCCGCTTGTCCGCGAGCGTGCGGGTGCGTAGGTTGCGTCGAGCACCGTGAGACCGCCCCCGCCCGATCCGTCTTCCGCCCCCGATCACGGCGCCCACACCCTGAGGGTGTGGGAGGGGACGATCGTCGGCGTCCACGGCGACGACGTCTTCGTCGAGCTCGGTCCGCGCATGCAGGGCGTCCTGTCGGTGCGCCGCTTCGTGGAGCCCCCGCGGGTCGGGGACGTGGGGGAGTTCACCCTGGGCGGATCCGAGGACGGCCTGTGGGCCCTGCACCTGTGCTCGGAGGGCGGCGGCGGGCTGTGGGAGGACCTGGAGCCGGGCTGCGTGGTGAGCGCGCGCGTCGCACGCGTCGTCTCCGGCGGCCTCGAAGTCAAGGTCGGCTCCCTGCACGCCTTCCTGCCCCGCTCCGAGTGCGGCCTGCCGCGGGGGAAGCCCCTCGCGCCCCTCGTCGGCCGGGAGCTGGTCTGCGAGGTGATCGAGGTCGAGCGCGAGCGCCGGCGAGCGGTCCTCTCGCGCAAGCTCGTGGCCAACCGCGAGCGCACCGACGACCGCCAGCGGGAGGTGAGCGCCCTGGCCGGCGGACCGATCGTCGAAGGGACCGTCACGCGCATCGAGGATTACGGCGTGTTCGTGCGCTTCGGCCGCGGGCTCGAGGGCCTGGTGCACGTCTCCAACCTCTCCCACGAGCGCCTCGGCCACCCCTCGGACGTCGTCTCTCTGGGGGCCGCGGTCCGGGCGCGCGTGCTGCGGGTGCGCGACGGCGGGGCGCGCATCGAGCTCGGCTGCAAGCAGCTGACCCAGGATCCGTGGACCCTGGCCGAGGAGGCCCTCGTCCCCGGCGAGATCGTCGCCGGGAGGGTCACGCGCCTGGCCGAGTTCGGCGCCTTCGTGCGCGTCGAGCCGGGGGTGGAAGGCCTGGTGCACCACAGCGAGACGGGCCTGGGCCCGGGGCGCTCGGTGCGGGAGCACCTTCCTTTGGGACGGGAGGTGAGGGTGCGCGTCCTGGAGGTCGACGTGGCCTCCGAACGCGTGGCCCTGTCGCTGCTGCACCGCGGGGGCGGGCCGATCCCGCCCGACGAGCCCGACGGCGCCGCGGCGGTCGCGGAGGCGGACCTCGGAGACGGCCCGTGGGGGCTGGACCTCGGCGGCCTCCTCGCGCGCGCCCTCCGGGAGCGCGAGGAGCCCGGCGCTGACGAGGAGTCGTGATCCCCAAGGCGCGCCGCCGCGCCCGCTTGCGCCCGGCCCCGGCGCCGCCGATGATGCGGCCCGTGGAGGTCACCGCGGTCTGGAGTCCGGGCACGACCCTCGGCGAGGGGCCTCTGTGGTCCGTCGCCGACGGCGCGCTGTTGTGGCTCGACATCAAGGGCCGCCGGGCCTTTCGCTACCGGCCCGCGACCGGCGAGCGCGAGGCGTTCGACCTGCCCGAGGAGGTGGGCGCCGTCGCGCTCCGCCGTGGGGGCGGGCTGGTCGCGGCGGCGCGCTCGGGGTTCGCCTTCTGCGACCTCGAGCGCGGCCGGCTCGAGCCGATCGCCGATCCAGAACGGGACCTGGACGGCAATCGCTTCAACGACGGCAAGTGCGACCCCCTCGGGAGCTTCTTCGCCGGCACGATGGACGACGCCTGCGAGCGGCCCACCGGCTCGCTCTACCGCCTCGCCCCCGACCTGACCGTCGAGCGCGTGGACACCGGGTACGTCGTGACCAACGGCCCGGCCTTCTCTCCCGACGGGCGCACGATGGCCCACAACGACAGCCTGGCCCGCACGATCCTCGCCTTCGACCGCGACCCCGCCGACGGCGCCCTCTCCCGCCGGCGCGTGCTGCGCACCCTCGCGCCCGAGGAGGGTCTGCCCGACGGCATGACCTACGACGCCGAGGGATTCCTGTGGTGCGCCCACTGGGCCGGCGCGCGCCTCTCGCGGGTGGCCCCCGACGGGACCGTCGAGCGCACCCATCCCATCCCCGCTCGCGACGTCACCAGCTGCGCTTTCGGCGGCGAGGGCCTCGACGTGCTGTACGTCACGACCGCCTCCGACGGCCTCTTCGCCGCCGAGGTTGGTGTCGCGGGCCTGCCGCCCGCCGAGTTCGCGGGCTGAGCCATGGGGAGCGGAGGAGACAGCGGCCTGCGTTCGGCGGCCTGGTTCGGCGCCGCCGACCGCGACGGCTTCCTGCACCGCAGCTGGATGAAGAGCCAGGGACATCCCGCCGACCTCTTCGACGGTCGCCCGGTGATCGGGATCTGCAACACCGCCTCGGAGCTCACGCCCTGCAACGCCCACCTCGACGGGGTCGCCGAGCGCGTGCGCCGCGGCGTATTCGAGGCCGGCGGCTTCCCGCTCGAGTTCCCGGTGATGTCCCTGGGCGAGACGAACCTGCGCCCCACGGCGATGCTCTTCCGCAACCTCGCCAGCATGGACGTCGAGGAGTCGATCCGCGGCAACCCGATCGACGGCGTCGTGCTGTTGTGCGGCTGCGACAAGACGACCCCCGCCCTGGTGATGGGGGCGGCGAGCTGCGACCTGCCGGCCCTGGTGGTCTCGGGCGGGCCGATGCTCAGCGGGAAGTTCCGCGGGGGGGAGCTGGGCTCGGGGACGGCGGTCTGGCGCTTCAGCGAGGAGGTGCGCGCGGGGACCATGGAGCTCGAGGAGTTCCTGGAGGCCGAGGCCTGCATGTCCCGCTCCGCCGGCCACTGCATGACGATGGGCACGGCCTCGACCATGGCCTGCATGGTGGAGGCCCTCGGGCTGGCCCTGCCCCACAACGCGGCCATCCCCGCCGTCGACTCCCGGCGCCTGGCCCTGGCCCAGCTCTCGGGCCGGCGCATCGTCGAGATGGTGCGCGAGGACCTCAGGCCGTCGCGGATCCTCGTGCGGGAGGCCTTCGAGAACGCCGTGCGGGTCAACGGCGCCGTCGGCGGCTCGACCAACGCCGTCCTGCACCTTGTGGCGATCGCGGGGCGGGTGGGCGTCGAGCTCACCCTCGACGACTGGGACCGCCTCGGGCGCGGCGTGCCGACCCTGGTGGACCTCGAACCCTCGGGGCGCTACTTGATGGAGGACTTCTACTACGCCGGCGGCCTGCCGGCGGTGCTGCGCGCCCTGGCGGAGGGCGGTCTGCTGCACACCGGGGCCCCGACGGTCGACGGGCGCACCCTGGGGGAGTGCTGCGCCGAGGCGCAAAACCACTCCGAGGAGGTCATCCGGCCCCTCGACCGCCCCTTGTGCGCTGAGGGCGGGATCGCGGTCCTGCGCGGCAACCTGGCCCCCGACGGAGCAGTCCTCAAGCCCTCGGCGGCCTCCCCCGAGCTGCTGGTCCACCGCGGGCGAGCGGTCTGCTTCTCGTCGATCGAGGACTACAAGGCGCGCATCGACGACCCGGCCCTGGAGGTGGACGAGACCTCGGTCCTGGTGCTGCAGAACTGTGGCCCGCGCGGCTACCCCGGGATGGCGGAGGTCGGGAACATGGGGCTGCCCGCGCGCCTGCTCGAGCGCGGCGTGCGCGACATGGTGCGCCTGTCGGACGCGCGCATGAGCGGGACCGCCTACGGCACGGCAGTCCTGCACATCGCTCCCGAGGCCGCGGCGGGTGGGCCGCTGGCCCTGGTGCGGGACGGAGATCCGATCGAGCTGGACGTCCCCGCCCGCCGCCTGGAGCTCTCGGTCGCCCCCGACGAGCTCGCTCGCCGACGGGCGAGCTGGAAGCCGCCCCCGTCGGAGATGACCGGCGGCTGGCAGGGCCTGTACGTGGAGCGCGTGCTCCAGGCGGACCGCGGCTGCGACCTCGACTTCCTCGTCGGCTGCCGCGGGGCGCGGGTCGGGCGCGAGAGCCACTGAGCGGCGCGGGGCCCTGACGCGCGCCCGGCCGGCGCCCGGGCGGGGCTCGGGAGGGGATGGGAGGGCCGTCCGGCGGGGCCGGTCGAGCCGGATCGGTGCCTTGGAGGTAGGATTCAAGGAAGCCACAGGCGGCCCCCCGCCGGCTCCGCGGCCCCGCGGCCCCGCGGTCGCGGCAGGAGCCGTCGAGCCGTTCCCAGACCGTTCCCCCCGATGCGTCTCCAAGCCTCATCGCGCGCGTTGCTGTGTCTCGTGCTGGCCTGCGGCCCGGCCTGGGGCGCGGGCACCGACTGCAACGGCAACGGCGTGCCCGACGACCAGGACATCGCCAACGGCACGAGCCTCGACTGCAACCAGAACGGCGTCCCCGACGAGTGCGATCTCGCCGGGGGCAATGCCCTCGATTGCAACCAGAACGGGGTCCCCGACTCCTGCGACCTCGGCTCTGGGACGAGCGCGGACTGCAACGGCAACGGGATCCTCGACGACTGCGATCTCTCGAACGGCATCTCGCAGGACTGCAACCAAAACAGCGTCCCCGACGAGTGCGACACCGGCGCCGGAACCAGCTCCGACTGCAACGCCAACCTCGTCCCCGACGAGTGCGAGCCCGACTGCGACGGGAACGGTGTCCCCGACGAGTGCGACGTCGGAGCGGGGGGGAGCTCCGACTGCAACCAGAACGGCGTTCCCGACTCGTGCGACCTCGCCTCGGGGGCGAGCCCCGATTGCAATGGGAACGCCGTGCCCGACGAGTGCGACCTCGCGAACGGCGCCAGCCTCGACTGCGACGGAAACGGACTGCCCGATGAGTGCGACTTGGCCGGTGGGGGCGCTCAGGACTGCAACCAGAACGCGATCCCCGACGCCTGCGACCTGGCGGCCGGCACCAGCACCGACTGCGACGGGAACGCGGTTCCCGACGAGTGCGACCCCGACTGCAACCAGAACGCCATCCCCGATGCCTGCGACATCGCAGGGGGCACCAGCGAGGACTGCAACCAGAACGGGTCCCCCGACGAGTGCGACACGACCGACGGGACGAGCGTGGACGCGAACTCGAACACGATCCCCGACGAGTGCGAGAACCCCTACAACGTCATCGTCGTCCTGGCGGACGACCTGGCCGTGGACGTGTTGCAGCCGTTCGACTCGATCAACCCCTACGAGGGGACGACCGATCCGTCCCAGAGCCTGCTCTACGTCGACGCCCCCAACCTGCAGGCCTTGGCGGACGGCGGCGTGACCTTCACCCAGGCCAACGCCGGGCCGGTCTGCTCGGTCTCGCGGGCCAGCCTGCTGAGCGGCGTGTACCCGCGGCGCCACGGCGTGGGGACCTCCATCCGCCACGACCACATCGGCGAGTACCCCCTCGGCCTGGCGGAGTTCGGCGACACCAACTTCGTGTACCTGACCATCGCGGACGTGATGCAGGCCGGCGGCCGGCGGACGGGGCTGTTCGGCAAGTGGCACCTCGGCCTGTCGACGCCCGAGATGGACCCCGGCGGGAACGGGACGCCGGGCGCGCTCGGCTGGGACTCGATCGCCCAGCGCGGCCGCTTCGCCGACTTCGGTTGCACCTTCCGCAACCTCGACGACCACCCGTTCCCGCCGGGAGCGCAGGGCGGCTACTACCACTACTACCGCAACGACAACGGGGTGATCGAGCAGCTGACCGAGTACGCCACCACCCTGCAGTTCACCGAAGCGCTCGAGTTCTGCAACGAGGTGCACGAGCCGTTCTTCGCCCTGGTCGCCCCCAACGCCTGCCACTCCCCCTGGGACGAGCTGCCGCCCGCCGGACTCGTGAACACCGCCGCCTACATGGAGGGCGCGCCGACGATCCTGAAGAACTACGGCGCGATGGTGGAGGCCTTCGACACGGAGCTGGGCAACCTGGTCGACGGCCTGGAGCCGGGGCGCCGCTCCCGCACGATGATCATCGTGGTGGGGGACAACGGCACCGACGAGCGCGTGCTCGAGTCAGCCCGGGACGACCACGGATACGACCTCGGTCCGACCTACGACGCCCTGCTCGACTCTCCGAAGGCGCGCTTCAAGAGCTCGGTCTACGAGCGAGGGATGCGCGTCCCGATGATCGTGAACTGGGAGGGTATCGTGCAGCCGGGCCGGACGAGCGACGCCGTCGTCGACATGGTGGACGTCTTCAAGTCGACGATGGACTTCGTCGAGGGCGGTGCCGGGGACGTGGACGGCGTCTCGTTCCTGCCCGTGCTCACCGATCCCTCGATCGGCCTGCTCGAGCACGAGCGGCAGGAGTCACGAGCGGAGTTCCACGAGGACAACGGAGCGCGCGAGCTGGCGGTGGCCGAGCGCGAGGTCGGCTACTCCCTGATCCTGCCCGACGGCCGGCGCTTCAAGCTCCACCGCGAGTTCCTGGTACCCTCGATGGCGGTCGTCGACCAGCTCTTCCAGCTACGCGCCGCGTCGGGGCTGGAGACCGATCCCTGGGAGCTCGTGCCCCTGCCCATCGGCGTGGGCCAGCCGTTCCACGACGAGTACCTGACCGTGGCCGAGGGCCTGGCCCCCGGCCTGCAGTACAACTACTGCGTCTCCGAGCCCAACTCCACCGGCCAGGCGAGCATCATGGACTCGGTGGGCAGCACGAGCATCGGCACCGACGACCTCGTGCTGGTGGCCGACCACGTCAGTCCCGGCCAGTTCGGCGTGTTCTTCTACGGGCCCACGGAGACCCAGATCCCCTTCGGAAACGGCTTCCGCTGCGTGGGAGGCGGGAGCGCGGGCATCGTGCGCTTTGCGATCGTGACCGCGAACCCCCTCGGCGACCTGATCTGCGCCGTCGACTACGAGCACGTCAACCCGCCCAACCCCTCCCGCATCCATCCCGGCTCGACCTGGAAGTTCCAGGCCTGGTTCCGCGATCCGGAGGGCGGGGGAAGCGGATTCGACCTCTCCAACGGCCGCTCGATCACGTTTTTGCCCTGAGGGCGCCTGGCAGGGGCCTGCCGGCCGTCCCGCCCCCTGGCGGGCTCACCCGGACCGGGGTACACTGCCATGGTCTCATGCCCCGTTCGCAGGGCCTCCCCAAGAACCTCACTCATCCCTCCAAGGAGCATCAACGAAGATGTGGCATCTCAGAAAATGGACTATGGCCGTGGGCGCGGCGACCCTCATGGCTGGCGCAGCCCAGGCGCAGGTCTGGAGCGACGACATGGAGTCGTATCCGCTCGGACAACTCGACGGCCAGGGCCGCTGGAAGGGTTGGGACTCGAACAACACCCTGTTCAGCAACGTCGTGAACTCCCAAGCCAGCGGTGGCGCCCAGTCGGCTGAGGTCGCCGTGGGCGCGGACACGATCTGCGACTACGACCTCCTGCCCCCGATCGACATGAGCAGCGGCGGGTTCAGCGTCACGCAGAAGATCCTGTGCCCCACGGGCTCGGTCGGCAAGACGTACTACATCATCATGAACGACTACAACGACTTCGGGCCCTACGAGTGGTCGGTGCAGATCGGTTTCAACATGGACGCCGGCATGGTCGAGTGTGACTGTGGTACCAACGGCACCGTCACCGCCCCGATCAACTTCGGCGCCTGGGCCGAGGTCCAGTGCGACTTCGACCTCGACGGAGACAACGTCGACATCTACTACGACGGCTCTTTCCTGGCCAGCTACCCGCCCAGCATGGGCGTGTTCGGCACGGACAGCTACGCCTCGTTGCAGATCGACGCCCTCGACCTGTACCCCGACGGCCCCGGCTTCCCCAACACCTCGCCGGTCTACTTCGACGACTTCAACATCGATCCGGCCGGCCCCCAGGACATCGGCACCCCGTTCTGCTTCGGTGACGGCACCGGCACGACCTGCCCCTGCGGGAACAGCGGCGGCGCCGGCGAAGGCTGCGGCAACAGCACCGGCAGCGGCGGCGGCCTCGCGGCCACCGGCGACACGACCGCCGGCGGCAACCAGAGCTACAACGCCTCGAACCTCATCGCCGGTCAGCCGGCCCTGTTGTTCAGCGGCAACAACGCCATCAACGGCGGCCTGGGCATCACCTTCGGCGACGGCCTGCGCTGCGCCGGCCAGGGCGTCCAGCGCCACGGCGTGCGGGTTCCCGACAGCAACGGCGACGCCTCGTGGGGCTCGCCTCTGCCCAACACCAACTGGGTTGCCGGCGACACGAAGCACTTCCAGGGCTGGTACCGCGACCCCAGCGGCAGCCCCTGCGGCAACGGCTTCAACCTGACCAACGGCCACACGATCACCTTCAACTGATCGCCGGCCCGCGAGGAACGGAGCGCGCCGGACGGCCTCGCCGTCCGGCGCGCTCTTCGCTTGGTCGTGGCGGTCTGGGCAACTTCGGCCTCGGCAGCCTTGCCCGCGAGTGGCGCCAGGGGGTACGAAGGGCCCCGTCGTGAGCGCCACGGACCTGGAGCGGGACCCTTCGTCGGGGGTCGACTACGAGAGCACGCCTCTCACGCGGCAGGAGTACGTCTCGGCCGTCGTTCACCTCTACCGAGGCGAGCTGTACCGCGCCAACGCCTGGCGCCTGCGCTTGGACAACACGACCAACTGGGCGGTGCTGACGACGGCGGGGCTGCTGACTTTCTCCTTCGACGAGGGACGCCACTCCCACTGGATCCTCCTCGGCGGCTTCGCGGTCGTGTCCGTGTTCCTGTTGTTCGAGGCGCGCCGCTTTCGCTACGCCGACGTCTGGCGCGCGCGGGTGCGCATGATCGAGGAGAACTTCTACGGGCCGATCCTGCGCCGGGACCCGGTGAGCCCCGAGGAGCAATGGGGTCCCCTGGTGGCCGAGGACCTCTTCCGGCCGCGCTTCAAGCTCAGCACCCTGGCCGCCTTGCGCTCGCGCTTCGTGCGCAACTACTGGGCCATCTACTCGGTGGTCAGCGTGGCCTGGGGGGTGAAGGTCATCACCCAGCCCGTCTCCGCGGAGTCCTGGGAGGGGGTGCGGGAGAACCTCTCCGGTGCGGGCTTGCTGCCGTGGTGGTTGCCCCTGGCCCTGGTGGGCGGGATCTGGGCCTGCGCCCTGGCGCTGATGGTCTGCGTGCCGCGGGCGACGAGCTACGACCTCGAGGAGTGGCGCTTCGAGGCCGGCCGGGACGCGGGCTCGACGGGCTTCGATCTGTGAGCGAGGCCGGGCTCCACGTCGCGACGCCCCTGTGGGAGTCGGCGCCCCTGGGGCGTGCGCTGGGCGCGGAGGTGTGGCTGAAGATGGAGGCCCTGCAGCCGACGGGCTCGTTCAAGCTGCGCGGTCACGGCGCCGCCTGCCGCGCCGCCCGGGAGCGGGGGGGCCGTCGGGTCGTCTGCTCGTCGGGGGGGAACGCCGGCCTGGCCGTGGCCTACGCCGCCCGGCGCCTGGGCCTGGAGGCGCTGGTCGTCGTGCCCGCGACCACTCCCGAGTCCATGCGGGAGCGCATCCGCTCCGAGGGCGGCGAGGTGCTCGAGCACGGCGCGGTGTGGGACGACGCCCACGGGCGCGCCTGCGAGCTGGCTGCCGAGGAGGGGACGGTCTACGTCCATCCCTTCGACGATCCGCTCGTCTGGGAGGGCCACGCCGGCCTGGTGGAGGAGATCGCCGAGACCGGGGTGCGGCCCGACTGCATGGTCGTGGCCGTGGGCGGAGGCGGGCTGATGTGCGGCGTCCTGGAAGGCCTGGAGGCGGTCGGCTGGGGCGAGGTGGAGGTCGTGGCCGTCGAGACCGACGGGACCGCCTCCCTGGCGGCCGCGATGGAGGCGGACGAGGCCGTGAGCCTGGAGAGGATCGACTCCCTAGCGACCAGCCTCGGGGCGCGGCGCGTCGCCGAGCGGGCCCTGGCCTGGACCCGGCGTCGTCCGGTGCGCTCGTGGATCGCGAGCGACGAGCAGGCGGTGGAGGCCTGCGTGCGCTTCGCCGCCGACCATCGGGTGCTCGTCGAGCCGGCTTGCGGGGCGGCCTTGGCTGCGGTCTACGAGCGGGCCGGGGTCCTCGCGGGCCACGAGCGCGTCTGCGTCGTCGTGTGCGGGGGCGCCGGCGTCGACACCGAGCGCCTCGCCGCCTGGCGTGCCGGCGCGAAGTGAGGGCGGGGGGCGAGCTCACTCGACCCAGCCGAGGCTGCGCTCGACGGCGCGGTCCCACCCGCGGGCGCGCTCGGCGCGCTCTGGAGCGGGGAGGTCGGGCGTCCAGCGGCGCTCCTCGCGCCACTGGCGGGCCAGTTCCATCGGCGGCGGGTAGTAGCCCACCGCCATGCCCGCCGCGAAGGCCGCCCCCACGGCGGTGGTCTCGATGACCGCCGGCCGCACGACGGGGATGCCGAGCAAGTCCGCCTGGGTCTGCATCAAGAGCTCGTTGGCGACCATGCCTCCGTCGACCTTCAGGCAGTCCAGGGAGAGGCCCGTGTCGGCCTCCATCGCGGCCAGCACCTCGCGCGTCTGGAAGCAGGTCGCCTCCAGGGCCGCCCGGGCGATGTGCCCGCGCTCGACGAAGCGCGTGAGGCCCACGATCACGCCGCGCGCGTCCGGCCGCCAGCGGGGTGCGAAGAGCCCGGAGAAGGCGGGGACGACGAAGACGCCGCCGGAGTCGGGGACGGTGCGGGCGAGGGCCTCGACCTCCTCCGCGTTCTCGAAGAACCCCAGGTTGTCGCGCAGCCACTGCACCAGGGAGCCGGCCACGGCGACCGAGCCCTCCAGGGCATAGACCGCCGGCGCGTCTGCGAAACGGTAGGCCAGGGTCGTGAGCATGCCGGAGGTGGAGGTGACCGGTCGCTCTCCGGTGTTCGACAGCAGGAAGCAGCCGGTCCCGTAGGTGTTCTTGGCGTCACCCGGGGAGAAGCACCCCTGGCCGATGAGGGCCGCCTGCTGGTCTCCTACCGCGGCGGTGATCGGAACGCTCGCGCCGAAGGGGCCGTCGGCCGCCGTGCGCCCGAAGGCCTCGGCGTCGCTGGAAGGGACGATCTCCGGCAGCAGGGAGCGGGGGATCGAGAAGGCCTCGAGCACGCCCTCGTCCCAGTCGAGGCTCGCCAGGTCCATCAGCATGGTGCGCGAGGCGTTGGTCACGTCGGTCACGTGCCTGCCCCCGCGGGGGCCGCCGGTGAGGTTCCAGATGACCCAGGAGTCCATCGTGCCGCACAACACGCGCCCCGCCTCCGCCTGGGCGCGCAGGCCCTCGACGTGGCGCAGGGCCCAGGTGATCTTGGGACCGCTGAAGTAGGTCGACAGGGGCAGTCCGCAGGTGGCGCGGAAACGCTCGGCGCCCTCGTCCGCGCCGAGCTCGTCGCACAGCTGGCGCGTGCGCGTGTCCTGCCACACGATCGCATTGGCGCAGGGCTCGCCCGTCTCCCGATTCCAGAAGACGACCGTCTCGCGCTGGTTGGTGATGCCGACCGCCACCACCTTCGACGCACCCGCGTGCGCGAGCGCTTCGCGCACCACCTTGTCGGTGTTGCGCCTGATCTCGCCGGCGTCGTGCTCGACGAGCCCGGGAGCGGGCGTGTGCTGGGCGTGCTCCATCTGGGCCGAGGCGAGCGGCTCTCCCGTCGGGTCGAAGAGGATGCAGCGGGTGGAGGTCGTGCCCTGGTCGATGGCCGCGATGAGTTCCGTCATGCGTCCAGGGTAGCCCGCGAGGGCCGTGCCGGAGAAGCGCGGCGGCCCTGGGATCCCCGCCCGCGAGGTTGTGCGGGCCCCGCCGGCGAGACTACTCTGGAGCCGTGTCGAACAGAGCCGAAGGTCGGACGTGAGCGCGGCGCAGGTCGTCGAGTTCCTGGGCAGGGTGCGCGCCTCCGCTATCCTGCGCACGAGCGTCGAGGAGGTCGCGGCCGGTGCCATGGAGGCGGCGGTGAGGGCCGGCTTCCGGGCCGTCGAGTTCACCCTCACGACCCCCGGCGCGCTGGAGCGCATCGGCGAGTTCTCCCGCCGCGACGACCTCCTCGTGGGGGCGGGGACCGTCCTCGACCCCGAGGACGCCCGCGCCGCCGCCGAGGCGGGGGCGCGCTTTGTGGTCTCGCCGGTCGTCGACGAGGCCGTGATCGACCAGGCCCGCTCCCTGGGGCTGGCGGCGATGCCGGGCTGCCACACGCCGACCGAGATGCTGCGCGCCGTGCGCGCGGGAGCCGAGCTGCAGAAGCTCTTCCCCGCACCCGCGGACGGACCGTCGGTCGTGCGCGCCTGCCTGGGCCCCCTGCCCTTCCTGCGCCTGGTGCCCACCCATGGCGTGGACGAGACCAACGCCGCCGCCCACCTCGCCGCCGGCGCCCACGCCCTGGGCTTCGTGGCCCCCCTGTTCGACCCCGACGAGGTCGCCGCCGGGCGCTTCGACCTCGTCGAGGAGCGCGCCCGGCGCCTGCTGGCGGCGGTCGCTAGGGCTCGCCGCGCCTACTCGCAGTAGGTCACGGCCAGGGCGGCGGTCAGGCCGACGCCGAACCCGGTCGGATCCGCCGGATCGCGGAACCAGACCTGGTAGTGCTGGGTCGACCCGCTGGTGCGGTCGCTGATGTCCAGCATCCACGAGGCGTCGCCGAACAGGTCGGTTTGCACGGGCCAGGTGCGCGAGAAGGGCGGCGCCAGGCACAGGGTTCCGCCCATGAACGGCAGGCTGTTGGGGTTGTCGCTGAAGAACGCCAGGGCCGCCTGGTTGGGGATCGCGTTCTGGACGAGGATCTCCAGGGCGTTCTGGGAGATGCTCGCGTCGCCGCTCCAGGTGATCTGCGGCTCCAGACCTTGAGAGGTCGTCTTCGCGCTGCAGTAGGGTTGGGGATCGTCGCAGCCCGAGCCCTCCTGCACGCCGCTGACCACCAGGGCGTAGTCCACGTCCACCGCCGTCGTCTCGGTGTGGTTGTCCGCGTTCACCTCGTCCGCGAAGACCGCGACGGTCCAGCTCCCGGGCGTGGGGTCCTGGATGTACACGTTCTCGATCACGTCGATCGTGTTCGAGGCGCCGCCGCTGGTCGACCAGTTCCCCGACAGCAGGCCGTTGTTTCCCCAGTAGGAGATCCCGGTCGGCGAAGTGACGCGCAGGGAGAGGTCGTTGATGCGGTGCTGCGAGGAGCTCGTCGTCCCCGGCGGGTCGAGGTAGACCAGGGTCGCCTTGAAGCTCCCCTGGCCGGGCTCGACGACGAGGTCGTAGGAGCGGCTCTCCAGGTGGGTCAGGAGGTGCTCCTCGTTGACCACGAACAGCTCGTCCCGCCGGTCGTGCAGGGTCCCCACGTCCGGCAGGCCCCAGCCCTGGTGCGTGCGGGTCAGGTCGTGGTTGGTCCCTGAGAAGGAGTAGGACGTCGCCGTGTTGACCATCAGGGCCCTGACCGTCGTCGCCTTGGCCCGGCGTTCGAAGACCGTGGCGCCGGTGGGGTCGTTCCCGAAGATGCCCTCCGACCACATCTGCTGCACGAGCCCGACGTGCCCGGCGACGCAGGGCGTGGAGGCGCTCGTGCCCCCGAAGCCGGTCGTGTAGTCGCTGTTGGAGTCGTCGTCGGTGGTCCAGATGCTCTCGTACCAAAAGCACAGGTCGGGCTTCACCCGTCCGTCCGCCGCGGGGCCGATGCTCGCGGAGCCGTTCCAGGCGTCGTTGTTCAGGTTGGAGTCGTTCTGATGCCGGATGCCTCCGCAGGCGACGATGTTCTTGGCCCAGGCTTGGGGCCGCGACTGCTGGTTTCCGGTGTTGCTCTGGGACTGGGTGATGGTGATGTCGAAGTCGAACAGGATGTCATCCATCTCCATCGACGTGGAGTTGTAGCTCGTGGTCAGGCCGCCCCCCCAGCTGTTGGTCTGGAACACCGCGAAGTAGGGGGAGGCGAGCAGCTGCGCCGTGTGCTGGTAGCGGTTCCCCAGGCCGGAGTAGGAGGCGAAGATCGGCTGGCCATCGGGCAAGAGGCCGCGCGCCGAGGGCTGGCCCGTTCCGTCGCCGAAGACGCAGCCGGTGACCTTGGTGCCGTGGTCGTCGTCCGAGCTGTCGCTTCCGTGGATCAGGATCGGATTGGACTGGAACGCGTTGTGGGACTCGCGCACGCCGGAGTCGCAGCACTCGCCGGCGACGCCTTCGCCGGTGAAGCCCGTGGAGTTCTCCAGTTGGTTCGCCCCGCCGATGTTGCGCACGTGATTCAGGTCCTGCTCGGGTGCCGACCAGCGGTCGATGAAGAGCACCTCGTCGAAGGCCGAGACCGCCGCGAGCTGGTCCGCGTCGAGGGTCGCCTCCAGCCGGTAGCCGTCGGGAATCAGGGCCTCGATCGTCCCTCCCAGGTCACGGATGCGCTCGGCGACGACGCGCTTCTGCGCCGGGCCCTTCTCGATGACCTGCACGTAGCAGCGCAGGGCTCCATCGAGGCTTCCGGCGGTGAGCTGCTCGAGCAGCCAGGGCTCCAGGCGGTACTCGGGGTGGTAGGGGCCGACCCAACGCACGTGGGGCAGGCCGGCGACGACGGCCGCGAGCTCCGCGTCCATGCGCACCAGGTGGGCGTGGTCCGCCAGGAAGTGGTGCACCCTCGCGCCCCGCTCGCGCAGGTCGGCCCGGTAGGCCTCCAGGGGCCAGGTGCGGAACTGGACGAGGTGGAGCTCGCCGGCGGGCGGCAGGATCGAGTCGGAGAACTCGGGCGCCCCCGCCAGCGGATCGAAGGTGGCGCGCTTGAGGCGCAGGTCGAAGGAGACCTCCCGCGGGCGCGAGAAGCTCCGTCCGTCGAGGCTGACGGCGGACCATTCCGCGCGCCCGGCGCCGTCGGTCTCGCTCCAGCGCGCGGCCACCCCCACGCCGCCGGGGAGGGGGATGAGCACGGCGTCGCCGACCTCGGCAGTGGTTCGGCGGAAGGTCGGGCCTCCCGGGAGGGCCAGGGCCGTCGCGGTCGAGGAGCGCTCGACCCGCGGCCGAGCGGGGGACTGGAGAGTGGCCTGGGCGGCGGGCAGCAGGCAGAGGACGGTGGCGAGGAGGGCGGAAGGGGTCGGCACGGAGCAATCCTCTCGCGGAGGGACTCGGATGGTGCCGGCGGCGCGCGCGGGCGGCGCCGGGACCGTGGGGGGCCTGATTCGAGGCTAAGGCACGGCCGGGCCTCCCAACACCCCTGGGGGGTCGAAAGATCGCCCGCGGGCTAGCCCGCGGGCGGGTCCGCCCGGAACGACGCCCCGTGACGGGCCCGGTAGGCGGTGGCGATTCCCGCCGCCAGGCCCAGGATCGCTCCGGCCGCCAGGAACGGCGCGCCCGGACCGATGGCCCCGAACAGGCCGCCGGCCAGGAGCGGGCCGAGGACGCGGGCCAGGCTGGCGAGGGACTGGTTCATCCCCAGGATCGCCCCCTGGCGCGCGGCGGGGGCGGCGCGCGAGAGCAGGCCGTTGAGGGAGGGGTTGTTGATGCCGAAGCCGAAGGGCATCAGAGCGCAGCCCGCGATCACGACCCACCACTCCGCGGCCAGGCCGATGACCACCAGGGACAGACCCAGCAGGATCGGTCCGGCCACGATCAGGCGCAGCTCCCCGAAACGCGGGACGAGGCGGCGGATCAGCCCGCCCTGGATCACGGCGGCGACCAGGCCGATGAAGAACATGTAGCGCCCTGCGATGGGCGCGGCGGCCAGGACTTGGTCGAGGGTGGCGTCGGACAGGGCACCCTCGATCCCGAAGACCGTCGGGAAGCGGGCCAGGCCGAAGCGGATGAACATCGTCTCGAACCCCGAGAAGGCGAGGATGCCGAGGAAGTACAGCAGCATCACGCAGCCGATGCGCCCGTTCTCGGTCACCTCGCGCATCGTCTGCAGGCCGAACAAGCGCGAGGAGCCCTCGGGTGTTCGGGGCGGCTCCTTCAGGCGCAGGAAGCCGTAGAGGGCCGCGCAGCCCGAGAGCCCGGCGGCGACGAAACCCGGCAGGCCGATGGACCAGGCGGCGAGCTCCCCGCCGATCAGGGGGCCGAAGGTGAAGCCCAGGCCGAAGGCGGCGCCGACCATCCCCATGCCCTTGGCCCGTTCGCCCTCTTCGGTGACGTCGGCGATGTAGGCCTGGGCCGTGGAGACGTTCGCCCCGAAGAAGCCCGCCAGCATGCGTGCCACGAAGAGCCCGGTCATCGAGTCCGCCAGGCCGAACAGCACGTAGGAGAGGGAGGTCCCGACCAGTCCGCCCAGGAGCACCGGCCGCCGGCCGAAGCGGTCGGAGACTCGCCCCCAGAAGGGGGCGAAGACGAACTGCATGGCTGAGAAGCTGGCGAACAAGAGCCCCAGGGAGAGCTCGCTCGCTCCGTAGGCCTTGGAGTAGACCGGCAGAAGCGGGATCACGATCCCGAACCCCAGGAGGTCGATGAAGACCGTCAGGAAGACCGTCAGGAGGGGGGAGCGTGCTCGGCGCGCGGATGGGTTGGCGGCGGTCACGGCGCGGGAGTGTAGCAGCGGGGCGCTTGCCGGCCGCGGACCGCCATGGAAAGGGCGTGCTTTCTCGCGCGCCGCGGTCTCCAATCCCCGCATGTCCGTCGCCGAGAACAAGCGCCCCGCCGGTGTGCTGTTCGTGAGCCAGAAGCCCCCGTGGCCGCCCACCGACGGCGGCTCCCTGCGCGCCTACCACCTCTTGACGGCGCTGGCCGAGCGCCGTCCGGTGACCCTGGTCACCACGGGGGCGGGCGGCGCCGGCCAGGACGAGGCGCGGGCCGCCTTGGGGGAGCGGTGCCGCGCCGTCCACTTCGTGACCGACGTGAAGGCCCCTGGCGTCCTCGGCCGCGCCCGGACCCTGGTCGCCGCCCTCGCGCTCGGGGACTCCGCGCTCCTGCGCCACAACCGCAATCCCCACTTGATCCGGCGCGTCCGCGCCCTCCTCGCCGAGGAGGCCTTCGCCTGGGTCCATCTCAACCACGTGGACGTGGCCGCCTGCCTTCCGCCGGAAGGAGCCCCGCCGGTCGTCTTGGACACGCAGAACCTGTACTGGGTGTTCTACGAGCGGGCGGCCGCCCTCTCGCGCAACCCGCTCATGACGGCCCTCGAGCGGCGCGAGGCGCGCCTCCTGGCCCGGCGGGAGCCCGAGGTCTTCCGCGCCGCGCGCGCCGTCCTGGTCTGCTCGGAGACCGAGCGCCAGCTCGTGCTCGCCCGCGACCCCTCCTTGCGCGTGGAGGTCGTCCCCAACGGCGCGGACTGCGCCCGGCTCGTGGCGCGCCCGCCCGACCCATCCGGCCCCGGCGGCCGCCTGTGTTTCGTGGGCGACATGGCCTACGCGCCCAATGCCGACGGCGCGCGCTGGTTCATCGACGAGGTGCTGCCCCTCTTGCGGGGGCGCGTCGAGGGCCTGAGCTTCACGGTGGTCGGCAAGGACCCGCCGCCCGACCTCGTCGAGTGCGCCCGCCGCCATCCGGACGTGGAGGTGACCGGCTTCGTGCGCGATCCGGCGCAGCACCTGGCGCGAGCGGACCTGTGCGTCGTCCCCCTGCGCCTGGGCGCGGGCACGCGCCTGAAGATCCTCGAGGCCTTCGCCCTGGGTCTGCCGACAGTCTCCACGCGCCTTGGAGCCGAGGGCATCGACTGCGTCGACGGAGAGGACCTCGTCCTGGCCGACGAGCCCGCCGAGTTCGCCGACGCCGTCGCGCGCCTGGCCGCCGACCCGGACCTGCGGCGCTCCCTCGGCGCGGCCGGCCGCCGCACGGTGGAGGATCGCTACGACTGGGCGGTCATCGGCGAGGGTCTGGTCGGGATCTACGACGCCCTCGAGAGCGCCGAGGACTGACGACGGACGAGGCCGCCGCGAGGAGGCTGCGCTGCATGGGGAGGCTCCGGTTGGGGTCGATGGGACCCGGATCCTACCCTCCGGCGAGCGCGGCGACGGCTCGTGCCCCCGTCGGCCCGTCTACGGGCAGAACGGGATGGTCCTGCCGTCGGAGAGGTTGAAGGTGCTCGGCCCGGACGACTGGGGGTCCCGGTACCAGAACTGGAAGTGCCAGACGTCCCCGGGCTGGATGCCCCCCGGATTGGGGGCGCTCGGCAGGTCGAAATCGAAGAGCGCGAGGCCGAGCCCGTCGATGTAGACCACCGGGAGTCGGTGGGCCGTGTCCCCGATGCAACGGAAGCCGTTGCCGAAGGGGAGCTGGACCGCGTGGGGTCCGTAGTAGAAGATCCCGGGCTGGCCCGGCGGGCAGCCGGTGGCTGCCAGGGTGACGTCGTTGTCGGGCACGCTCTGGCTGCCCAGGGAGGAGATCACGGCGCCCGCGCCCGCGGAGTTGGGGGCCGTCTGGCAGTAGTTCGACGGCGGCGGACACTCGCACTCGTCGGGAATGCCGTTTGCGTTGGTGTCGGCCGAGGTCCCGTTGGCGATGTCGTCGGGGTCGTAGACCCCGTTCTGGTTGCAGTCGTTGTCGAGGGCGTGCTGCACGGCCGTGTGGGCGTTCAGCCGTCCCCAGCCGGTCTGGTTGTCGAACCCGGGGCTGCCGATGTCGTCGGCGGTGAGCTTGAGGATCTCCTTGAGGGAGTCGTTGTCGAGGGCCGGCAGGGCCGACAGCAACAGGGCCGCGACTCCGGCCACGTGCGGAGCCGCGAAGGACGTCCCGCTGGAGTAGTGGTAGCCGTTGCCCGTGGTCGGCATGCGGATGTCGACGCCGGGGGCGGCGACCCAGTTCTCCGGACCCTGGGACGACCAGCTCGGCCGGTCGTCCTCGTCGTCGGTGGCCGGGACGGCCACGACCCGGTCGTGCCTCGCCGGATAGCCGACCGAGCCGCCGCTGTTGCCCGCGGCGCAGTCGGTGAAGACTCCGACCGTGTCCCAGGCGTAGTCGAGGGCGTTGTCGATCGAGTTGGACTGCCCCACGGTCAGGCTCATCGTGATCACTCCGGCGCCGTTGTCGGCGGCGTAGAGGATCGCGTCGTCGAGGATCGCCCCGCTGGGAGCGTTGTCTCCGACCCCCAGGCACATCAGTCGGCAGCCGTCGCCGTTGCCGAAGCCGCCGGCGACGCCGGCGATGCCGACGCCGTTGTTCGTCGTCGCTCCCACGACGCCTGCCACCGAGGTCCCGTGCCAGAAGGGTCCGGGGACCGAGTTGTTGCCGTTGCCGAAGTCCCAGCCGAAGATGTCGTCGACGAAGCCGTTGCCCTCGTCGTCCACGCCGTTGTTGGGGATCTCGCCCGGGTTGATCCAGACGTTGGCGCTCAGGTCCTCGTGGGAGATCTCCGTACCGCTGTCGAGGATCCCCACGACCACCGAGGGCAGGCCGGTCCCCAGGTCCCAGGCCAAGTCCGCGTCGATGTCGGCGTCGAAGTCACCGCCGGTCTGGCCCGTGTTCTTCAGGCCCCACTGGTCGGAGAACTGGGGATCGTTGGGGTCGGCGACCCAGCGGCCCAGGGTGTTCTCTTCGGCGTAGTCGACCAGACCCGTGGCGCGCAGGGCGGCCACCGTCTCCAGCACGTCCCGGCCTTCGACGATCCGCAGGTCGACGATGCCGAGGTGGTTCGCCCGCACGAGGTCGAGGCGCTCGAAATCGCTCCCGACCGCGGCGCGGAAGGCGGCCAGGTCGGCGACGCCGGCGGTGAAGCGCACGGAGACGACCCGGGGGTCGACCTCGAAGGTGCCGCTGGCCTCTGTGCGCAGCCAGCGGCCGCCCTGACGGCGGTACTCGTGGGACTGGGAGGACGCGGTGCCCGCCAGGGCCAGGAGGCAGAGGGCGGAGGGGAGCAGTCGATAGGACATGTGGATCCTCTCGGAGTGGTGGCCGCGGTGAGGCCCGGACGGCGCGGAGCCCGCCTTCGGGAGCGACAGAACGCTCATCCAAGTGTAGCCCATCTCCGGCGGGAGGCGGGCTCGATCGCAGAACGGTCGCTTCGGGCGCCCGGGCCGGGGAGGCGGGCGTGGGCAACGGCCACTGGGGGGGCCTAGAATGGTCGCCCATGGATCTTCGACGCGCCGGTTCGCCCGTCCTCGCCCTCGCGGGGGCCGCAGCCCTCGCGGCGGGCTGTCGCAGCGAGGCCGCACCCCGCTCCGGGCCCGCGGCCGCACCCGCGCCCGCTCCCCGCGCCATGGCGGCGCCCCAGCCGCCCCCCGATCCGGGGCCCGCCCTGAAGACCTACATGGGGCGCACCATCGCGCGCACGATGCACTGGAGTGCGGGGGGCTGGCTCCTGCGTACCGAGCGCGAGCGGGAGGAGAGCACGGCGGAGATGCTCGAGGCCTTGGAGGTCGCGGAGGGCTGGACGGTCGCGGACCTGGGGTGCGGGAACGGCTACCACACCCTGGAGTTGGCCCGCCGCGCGGGACCGGCCGGGCGCGTCCTGGCCGTCGAGCTGCAGACCGAGTACTTCCCCGAGCTCCTGCGCCGCGCCGCGGCCGCTGGTCTGGAAAACGTCGAGTGCGTGGTCGCCACCGCCGCCGACCCGTGCCTCCCGCCGGCCTCCTGCGACCTGATCCTCCTGGCGGACGTCTACCACGAGCTGAGCCACCCGCCCCAGGTCCTCGCGGCCCTGCGGCGGGCCCTGCGCCCCGGCGGGCGTCTGGCCCTCTTGGAGTTCCGCGCCGAGGACCCCGAGGTGCCCATCAAGCGCCTGCACAAGATGTCCCGGGCGCAGATGCTGGCGGAGCTGGAGGCCAACGGATTCGAGGTGGCGGGGGAGTACGGCGGCCTGCCCTGGCAGCACCTCCTGTTCTTCCGCGCCCGCGAAGCCCCTCGCCCGGGGGGGTGAGCGGCCGGGGTGGGCCTCCCGGCCGCGTGGAGCGACCTCGCAGCAGCGCGATCTCGCCCGATGCCCGAGCCCGAATGATCCATGAACACGCACACCAGACTTCGCAACCGGCCGTCTTCGACGGCCTCTCGGCCCCTGGCGGCGCTTTACGGAACCTGGCTTCCTCGACGACCCGTTCAGGGTCGCCTGCGTCGCCAGAACCCGCAAAGCACCAC
>JASLMK010000086.1 GCA_030746555.1 Planctomycetota bacterium
CGTAGGGTCCCTCGGCCACCGGGTGGCGCAGGAGCACCTGGCTGCCGGGCTTGGCGCGCGCCACCGGCCAGTACCAGTGGAAGCCGCGCAGTCCGCCCTCGCTCTCCCACAGGGCGCGGTTGGTCTCGTCGTCGGTGTGCAGGCGCACGATTTGGTGCGGCGCTCCGGGATCCTCGAGGGTCGGCCGGAACTCGACGGTCGTGTCGCCGTCGAAGGGGTTCGCGCCGCGGGCGTCGAGGATCACCGGCAGCAGCTCCTCGAGTTCGGTGTCCACGTACGAGCGCGGGTTGTCGAGCTCCCCGGCCTGCATCAAGAGGCCGCCCCCGCGCTCGACGAACTCGCGCAGGGCCGCCAGGAACTCCTCGCAGCGTGCCGGGTCCGGGGACACGTCGTAGGGGTTCACGTCGCCGAGCAGGATCACGTCGTACTCGGAGAGCAGCTGCTTGCGATCGGTCGGCACGGCGGTGAGCGGCGGCGTCCCCAAGGTGCTCTCCTGAGGGAAGTCCGGCGTCGCCGAGAGCAGGAACATGCGGGCTGTGATGTTCTCGTCCGCGCGCTTGAGGAGCTCCTTGAGGAAGCGGTACTCCCAGCGCGGATAGCCGTCGACGTACAGCACGCGGATCTTCTCTGGCGCGATCTGGATCGAGAACTCCACCGCGTTGTCGTCGAGGAGTGTCTCGTCGGGCACCGGGGCGACCGAGATCCGGAAGCGCCGCTCGCGGCGGCCGCGCTCGGGCGCTCCGGGAGGAGCGAGGAACACCACCCGCTCTCCTCCCTCGTCGGGCTCGGCGCGCTCCTCGGCCAGAACGCGCGAGGGCTCGCCGGTGCGGTCGAGCTCCTCGAGCAGGACCGAGACCGAGCCGAGGTCGGTGCTGCCGCGACCGACCACCCGGGCGGTGACGGCGATCTCGTCTCCCTCGAGGACTTCCTCGGGGACCTCGACGAGCTCGACGAGCACGTTGCGCTCCGGTCGCGTGTCGCCGACGACGACGGTGTGGACGGCGATGCCCGCCGCGGCGGCGCCGCGGGCTGCGTCGAGGGGAGACACGCCCGAATTGGAGCGGCCGTCGGAGACGATCACGACGTCGGTCACGTGACGCCCGCGCTGCGCCGCCAGGCCCTCGGCGAGGGCATCGCCCAGGCCCGTGGCGCGTCCACGGCCGATGAGCGCGGCGAGGTCTGGCAGGGGCGCGCCGTCCTCGTCGAACCGGAACAGGCGCGGCTCGTAGTCGCCCGCTTCGAGCATGCGGAGCAGCTTGCGCTCGACCCCGGCGGCGGCGAGCTCCAGGCGCGTCGTCGCGCCCACTTCGCGCGGGGCGAGCGCGGCCAAGGCCGCGCGCGTCGCGTCGTCGCCGGCGTAGGCGTCCATGCGCCGCATGCTGGCGGAGTCGTCGATCATCACGAGCACCTCGGCCGGGCGCACCTCCTCGGTGCGGCGTACCAAGACGGGGCGGAAGAGGACGGCGAGCAGGAGCAGGAGCGCGCACAGGCGCAGCCCGACCAGGCACCAGCGCGCCACCGGCGGCAGCGACTCGCGCCGGTAGCCGACCCAGGCGACGGCGGCGGCCAGGGGCAGGATCACCAGGACGAGCACCCAGGCCTCGGGCAGGTCGAGGAAGCGCAGGCTCTCGCGCACCCCGGTCCCGCCGCCCTGGACTGCGCCGTCTAGGCCAGCCGTGTTCACGCCGACCTCCTGCGCCGCCCGATCCAGCCGGCCCAGAGCGCCTCGGCCACGAGGGCGAACAGGCAGGCGCCCGCGAGCCAGCGCCACAGCTCACCGCGCCGGATTGCGCCGGAGCTCTCGCCCTCCCTATCGGTCCGGGGCGTGTGGAGTTCGAACGCCGGGTGCAGCGCCTCCAGCTCACCGGGGGCGAGGCGCTCGAGGTCGCCCTCGGTCGCGTCGGGCTCCACGGCGAAGAGCACCTCGGCCCCGCTCTCGCAGGCCAAACCGTAGAGCCCCGCGCGTTCGGTTTGGGCGCCCACCACGGGGGGCAGGTGCCAGCGATCACCGCCAAGCTCGACCGCCTCGCCCTCCAGGGTGAGCCGCGTCCCGTCCGGCCGAACGAGCTGCACGCCGCGCGGGAAGCCGTCCACTTCGGCGCTCACGTCGGCACCGGGCGTGACGTGCAGGGGCGGTGGCCGCAGGTCGCCGCCACGGCGGGTGAGCTCGTGGACGAGGGGGATGAACGCCTGGGGAGCGAGCACCGGTAGGCGCGTCCAGCTGGCATCGAAGCTCGTCGTCCACAGCAGCACCCGCCCGCGATCGAAGGCGCGTTCGACGAGCAGGGGGTGGGCGCCCTCGTCGTCGAGACGGGCGAGCACGCGCGCGTTCGGGGCCGGGCGCACTGCCACGAAGTCGTGGACGGGCACCTCGGTCAGGAACGACCGCCAGCGCTCGTCGGCGAAGAACTGCAGGATCGGGTGGGTCGCGTCGAACTCGGAGACGCGGTAGTAGCTCCCCTCGGTCGAGCGAGCCGAAACGGTCCGTGAGAGCTCCGCCGGCAACAACCCGCTCCCGTCGGCCCGGAAGGCGCGTGCGTTCCAGTGCTCCAGGTCCACCCGCGGCCCCATGCCCGCGATCAGCGTCGCGCCGGAGGCGACGCGCTCCTCGATGCGCCGCACCGCCTCGACAGCGAGCCCGTCCACGTCCACGGCCCAGATCACGTCGAACAGGGCCAGGTCGAGCTCCTCGTCCTCCAAGACGCGTGGGCTCTCCTCGCGGGCGACAAAGGGCGCCGGCGGCCGAAAGCGGCCGGGTCCGTCCTCGTCGAGGGGCGTGAGCACGGCCATCAGGTAGCCGGCCGCGTCGCGTTCGAGCTCGCGCGCCGGACCGCCGTTGAGGACCAGCACGCGCACGGGTTCGGGCACGCGCACGATGGCCACCCTCCGGTCGTCGAAGGCCAGGCGGTCGCCCTCGACGACGGCGGTCACGGCGTGGTCTCCGGTGTCGCCGAAGACGAGCGGGAAGAGCACCTCGGCCTGCCCTCGCCCGGGCACGGTCACGGTCCGGCTCGGGCGGCGGTCGCCGTCGACGATGAGGGCGACCCGCACGCCGCCGCGGGTCTCGTCGCCGAAGTTGCGCAGGCCGACGCGCAGCTCGCCGGGAGCGCCGGGTCCGGCGATGGGGCCGGCGGTCACGACCGAGACCACCCCCAGATTGGGGGGCCGGGGGAGGGCCGGGCCGAGGTCCTCGACGGCGACGGTGACCCCCAGCTCCTCGAGGGCGTCGAGCACGTCGGTCAGGCGCGGGTCGTCGGTCGCCTCGGCGGCGGTCGGGTCGCGGTCGCCGCCGTCGGCGGGAGCGTCGACATCGAGGAAGCTGTGGCGCTGCAGGTCGCACAGCAGGCGCACCTCGAGGGCGCTCCGTCCGGTTCCGGCGGCCTCCTCCTCGGCGAGGCGCTGCACCTCGCCGAGGGCGGCGGCGAGGTCGAGGGGCTCGTGGGTCGGCTCGTCGAGCAGGTCGAGGACCGCCAGGGCCTCGGCGGGGTCGGTCCAGGCCAACAGGCGCGGCCAGGCCGCCGCCTCGATCAGGCGCACCCGGTCCCCGCGCCCGCCGTCGAGATCGCCGACGAGCTCGCGGGCGCGGCCGACGATGCGCTCGAAGGTCGTCTCGGTCTCCCCGCCGTAGGCCGTGGAGGCCGAGGCGTCGAGGACCAGCGCCAGGTCGCGCCGGCTCTCGGTCAAGCCGGCGAGCGGGCTCTTTGTGCCGGTGAACGGCCGCGCCACGGCCAGGGCCAGGGCGGCCACGGCGGCCATGCGCAGCAGCAGCAGCAGCAGGTTCTCGAGCTCGACGCGCCGGCGCGTCTTGCGGTAGGCCGCCAGGACGAAGCGCATCGCCGCCCAGGGCAGGGGGCGGTGGCGCTGGCGATTCAAGAGGTGGATCACCAGGGGCACCGCCGCCAGGGCCGCGCCCGCGGCCAGGGCCGGATGGACGAAGCCGTCGACCAGCGCGGCGGGGACCAGGTGCGCGGCGCCGCCCATCAGCGCCGCCGACCTCCGGCGCGTACCGAGCGCCGCGCCAGGTAGGTGGAGAGGACCGCGTCCACGCCGCGCGAGGTGTCGAGCAGGACGTAGTCGAGGTCGAGGGCGCGCGCCTGGCGCGCCAGCTCGTCGTTGTGGCGTCCGAGCTCCTCGCGGTAGGCGGCGCGGATGGCCTTGGGGTCGATCTTGAGCGTGCCCGCTCCCTCGAGGCCGTCGAGCTTGAGCATCGTCTCGAAGTCGAACGCGAGCTCCTGGTGGTCGAGGACCTGGAACAGGATCGGCTCGTGCCCGTCGTACTTCAACCGCCGCAGGCCGGCTGTGATCGCGTCGGGGTCGTCGAGGAAGTCGGAGAAGACCGCCACGATCCCCTTGCGGCGCAGGCGCGTGGCGAGCCAGCCGAGGACCTCGCCGATGCGCGTCGGCCCGCCCGCTTCGGCGCCCTCCAGGGTCTCGATGACCGCCTTCTGCTGCGCGGCGCCGTTGGCCGGCGGCACCTTGCTGCGCTCGCTCTCGTCGAAGAGCACCAGCCCGACCGTGTCGCGCTGGGTGAGCGTCAGGTGCGCCAGGCCGGCGGCGCACCAGCGCGCGTAGTCGAACTTGGTCCAGCTCCCCGAGCCGTAGGCCATCGACTCCGAGGCGTCCACGAGGATGCTGAGCGTCAGGTTGGTCTCCTCGACGAACTCCTTGACCACCAGGCGCTCGGAGCGCGCGAACACGCGCCAGTCGATGCGCCGCAGCTCGTCCCCGGGGACGTACTCGCGGTGCTCGGCGAACTCGACCGAGCTCCCGCGGTGGGGGGAGCGGTGGTGTCCCGCCATGAAGCCCTCGACCAGGGTGCGGGCCACCAGGGAGAGGCCCGACAGCTTGTCGAGGACCGCAGGGTCGAGGGAGCCGCCGCTCATGGCGCCGCGCCCGGCCTAGCTCGCCTGTCCGGGAGCGTCCGCCAGCCCGGGGACGCCGGCGCCGACCTCGCCGCCCGGCGCGATCTCCTCCAGCAGGCGATCGACGATGAAGTCGGAGGTGATGCCCTCCGCAGCCGCGGAGAAGCTCGTCAGGATGCGGTGGCGCAGGACGGGGTGGGCGATGCTCTGGACGTCCTCGACGGCGACGTGCTCGCGTCCGGCGAGGGCGGCGCAGACCTTTGCGCCCAGGACCAGGAACTGGCTGGCGCGCGGCCCGGCGCCCCAGGTCACCCACTCGCGCAGGAAGGGCAGGGGGTCGGTGGAGCGCACGCGCGTCCCGCGGGTGAGGGCCAGGACGTAGTCGTAGACGTGGTCGGCGATCGGCACGGCGCGCACGGCCTCCTGCAGGGCGAGGAGCTCCTCGCCGGTGAGGACCTTCTCGAGATCGACCTCCTCGCCGCCGGTGGTGCGCTTGAGGATCTCGCGCTCTTCCTCGACGGTCGGGTAGCCGACCTGGACCATGAACATGAAGCGGTCGAGCTGCGCCTCGGGCAGCGGGTAGGTGCCCTCTTGCTCGATCGGGTTCTG
>JASLMK010000087.1 GCA_030746555.1 Planctomycetota bacterium
CGTACGCCTGGAAGTGGACCTGTCCGATGCTCCCTGCCTGCGGACGCTTCCGCGCCTGCTGGCGAGAGCGATGCGCAACCTCCTGCTGAACGCGATCGACTCCTGCGAGAGAGGCGAGACGGTCTCCCTGTCCATCGAGCGGGAGCCCGGGGGTGTGCAGATCGTGGTTGCCGACGGCGGTCGGGGCATGGAGCCGGGGGACGAGGGCTGGCTGCGAGCCGGCGCGAGCGGGAGCGGGGGCTTTGGCTACGGCACCGTCAGCCTGTTCGAGTGCATGGACGGCCTGGGCGCACGCCTGTCGATCGACTCCCTGCCCGGCGTGGGGACGCGCTGTGTCGTGCGCCTCGGGGTGGACCCGGGAGCCCCTCCCTCAAGAGCGGCCCAGAACCGACGAGCGTAGGAACTCCCGGTTCAGGCGCGCGATGTGCGCCACCGAGACCGCCTTGGGACAGGCGGCCTGGCACTCGCGCTCGTTGGTGCAGCCTCCGAAGCCCTCATCGTCCATGCGCTCGACCATGGCCAGGGCGCGGCGATCGCGTTCCGGTGCTCCCTGGGGGAGCAAGGCGAGATGGGAGACCTTGGCCGCCGTGAAGAGCATCGCCGAGGCGTTGGGACAGGCGGCCACGCAACCGGCGCAGCCGATGCATGCGGCGGCGTCCATGGCCTCATCCGCAACGGCCGTGGAAACCGGCAGGGCATTGGCCTCCGGAGCGGAGCCCGCGTCGGTGGAGATGTAGCCGCCCGCTGCGATGATGCGGTCGAGGGCGGAGCGGTCGACGACGAGGTCGCGCACGACCGGCAGGGCGCGGGCGCGGAAGGGCTCGATCACGATCGTGTCGCCGTCGGCGAAGTGCCGCATGTGGAGCTGGCAGGTGGTGATCTCCGCCTCGGGCCCGTGGACCTGGCCGTTGATCACCAGACTGCACATGCCGCAGATTCCCTCGCGGCAATCGTGGTCGAAGCAGAACGGATCGCGGCCCTGGGAGAGGAGCTGTTCGTTGAGGATGTCGAGCATCTCGAGGAACGACATGTCGACCGACACTTCGGCGAGGTGGTGCACCTCGAAGCCGCCGGGACGCTCGGGGCCGGCCTGGCGCCAGACGTGCAGGGTCAGGCGCAGGGTGGTGGGGGAGGCGGCCATCTACTTGTAGCTCCGGGTCACGAGGTGGACCTCCTCGAAGGTCAGCGGCTCGGTGTGGCGCGTGGATCCGAGGGCGCCGTGCTCCCAGGCGGCCACGTGGCAGAAGTCCTCGTCGTTTCGCAGGGCCTCGCCCTCCGCGGTCTGGTGCTCCTCGCGGAAGTGGCCCCCGCAGGACTCCTCCCGACTGAGGGCGTCGGTCGCGAGCAGCTCCGCGAACTCCAGGAAGTCCGCCAGGCGGCCCGCGTGCTCCAGGGAGGGGTTGAGGTGGTTGGCCTCCCCGGGGACGCGGACGTCGGCCCAGAAGCGGTCACGCAGCTCACGCACCCGTTCGATCGCCTCGCCGAGGCCAGCGGCGCTGCGGGACATGCCGACCAGGTTCCACATGCACTGGCCCAGCTCGCGGTGCAGGCTGGTGACGGTAGAGCCGCCGCCCACGCCCAGGATGCGATCGTTTCGCGCGCGGGCCTCGGCCTCCGCCTCGGCGAAGGCGGGAGCACCGACGTCCACGCGCTCGAAGGACCGCCCTGCGAGGTGGGCGGTGATGGTCGCGGGGATGACGAACGTGCCGTCGGCGAGGCCCTGCATGAGGGCGCTGGCGCCGAGGCGGTTCGCCCCGTGGTCGGAGAAGTTGGCTTCGCCGAGGGCGAAGAGGCCGGGCACGGTGGTCTCGAGGTTGTAGTCGACCCACAGGCCGCCCATGGTGTAGTGGACGGCGGGGAAGATGCGCATCGGCACCCGGTAGGGGTCCTCGCCGGTGATCATCTCGTACATCTGGAAGAGGTTGCCGTAGCGCGCCTCGACCGCCGTCCGGCCGTCGCGGGCGATGGCGTCGGCGAAGTCGAGGAACACGGCGGTCCCCGTCGCCCCGACGCCGAAGCCCTCGTCGCACACGCGCTTGGCGGCCCGCGAGGCGACGTCGCGCGGCACGAGGTTCCCGAAGCTCGGGTAGCGGCGCTCGAGGTAGTGGTCGCGCTCCGCCTCGGGGATGTCCCCCGGCGCGCGCTCGTCGCCCGCCCGGCTGGGCACCCAGACCCGGCCGTCGTTGCGCAGGCTCTCGCTCATCAAGGTCAGCTTCGACTGGTGGGCGCCGGAGACGGGGATGCACGTGGGGTGGATCTGGGTGTAGCAGGGGTTGGCGAAGAAGGCTCCCCGCCGGTGGCAGCGCCAGGCGGCCGTTACATTGCTCGCCTGCGCGTTGGTGGAGAGGCGGAAGACGTTCCCGTAGCCCCCGGTGCACAGGAGCACCGCGTCCGCGGCGTGGCGCTCGTACTCCCCGGTCACGAGGTTTCGGGCGATGACTCCGCAGGCGTTTCCGCCGGACACGACGAGCTCGACCATCTCACGGCGGGGGAGCAGGTTGACCCTCCCGGCGTGGACCTGGCGCATCAGCGAGCCGTAGGCGCCCAGGAGCAGTTGCTGCCCCGTCTGGCCGCGGGCGTAGAAGGTGCGCGCCACCTGGGCCCCTCCGAAGGAGCGGTTGGCGAGGGTGCCGCCGTACTCCCGGGCGAAGGGCACCCCCAGGGCGACGCACTGGTCGATGATCTGGTTGGAGACCTCCGCGAGCCGGTGCACGTTCGACTCGCGCGCCCTGAAGTCGCCGCCCTTGACGGTGTCGTAGAACAGCCGGTGCACGCTGTCGCCGTCGTTGCGGTAGGCCTTGGCTGCGTTGATGCCGCCCTGGGCGGCGATCGAGTGGGCGCGCCGCGGGCTGTCCTGGATGCACATGGAGGTCACGGAGTAGCCCATCTCCGCCAGGGAGGCGGCCGCCGAGCCTCCCGCGAGCCCGGTACCGACGACGATCACGTGGAAGCCCCGCCGGTTGGCCGGGTTGATCAGGTCGAGGTCGAACTTGTGGCGCGTCCAGCGCGTGGCCATGTCGCCACCGGGGCAGCGAGCGTCGAGTCGGTCGGAAGCCGCGCTCATGCCGCACCTCCCAGGAAGAAGACGAGGGGGAAGGACCAGAACGCGAGGCCGAGGACGATGCCGAGCAGGAGGCTTGCCTTGTCGATGAGGCCCTCGTAGCCGGGGCGGTGCAGGCCCAGGGTCTGCAGGGCGCTGCGCAGGGCGTGGGTCAGGTGCAGGCCGAGCGCCGCGACCCCGATGGAGTAGACGGCAAGGCCCGACGGCGAGGCGAGCCGCTCACGGACGATCAGCGCCAGGCTGTCGCCGTCGGGGCGGTTGATCCGAAAGTCGTAGAGGTGGGCCAGGAGGAACAGGAGCACGATCACTCCGGTGGCGACCATGGTGGCCGACCCCGGGGTGCGCGCACCGTGCGAGCTGCGCGCGCGGTAGGCGACGTCCCGGGCCTCGCGGTTGGCGCGCTGCACCCGCACGGCCAGGACGATGTGCACGCAGAACAACAACGCCAGTCCAGCCTCGGCGGCGGGCAGCAGCGGGCTGTTCTCGAGGGTGGACGCGTAGGCGTCGAAGGCACGGCCCTCGGAGTCCGCGTAGAGCAGCAGGTTGCCCGCGAGGTGTGCGATGAGGAAGCCGATCAGGAGCAGGCCGGTACAGGCCATGAGGGCCTTGCTGCCGATCGAGGAGCCCAGGGCCCGCCGTAGACGGTCTAGCACGCCCCGGCCTCCGGCTTCAGGGGAAGCGCGTCGAGTGCGGTGGCGCGGGTCGGACCGGCGGCCGGGACCGTGGGTGTCGGGATCATCGTCGCGTGCGGTCAGTTGTTCGGGAAACCCTTGGGACCCTTGGGGCCGGGACTCCCGGGGCCGGGCCCCGACAGTCCGCCGGGAGCGGCGCCGCTCTCCAGGGAGCGCTTGATCTCGTAGAAGCCCTCGCCGAAGTGGTAGGCGAGCCAGATGAAGTAGCAGTCCACGTTGTCGACCGGGTCGTCGACCTCGAAGGCCGCCTTGCAGGTCAGGTCACAGACGCGGCTCGCGTCCTTGAAGCAGTACTTGGTGGCCATGGGTTGGGCGATCCTAGCCTGCAAGATCGCGCCGGTCCCCGGGGATCCGGCGCAAAGAGTGCGCCTCCCCGGACTCCAGGGCGCGGCGGGCCAGCCGGGGTGGACGGCCACCGTGCAACATAACGTACATTATCGGACGTTCGGACGAGGGCTAGGGCCGGGTCGCCTCGACCTGTTCCCCACGCATTGCGCGCCGCCCGAGACCGTGACGGCGATCTTCAAAGCGAACCCGATCGCGCCGGGGCCCGTGTGGAGCGCCACCCGCACTCACCTCGTCGGAGTGCGTGGGCTGCTCGGCGCGTCAGTTGCGCTCGCCGCCGGCGCTGCGGGCCGGCCACAGGGCCTTGGCCTGGGGCGGGTAGCAGCGGTGCACCCGCACCCCGCCCGCCGGGTCGACCTCTGCCCTGAGGGTGTCGCCAGAGGCCAGGTGGGCGGCCAGATCGGCGCGCACCGCGGCGCGCTGCTCTGCACCGTCGGGTCCGGCGAGGCGTACCGCCGGGCCCTCGACGCCGACGACCTCCCAGACCTCGCCCGCTGCCCCCTCGGCCGGCTCGGGGAGCAGTCCGTTGGCGGTCACGATCCTGGGGAGGCTCAAAGCGAGCTCGGCCAGGCCCTTGGAGAAGGTCGAGCTCAGGCGGACCTCGTGATGCTCCTCGGCCCACACACAGAACCGACCGACGGCGTCCAGGAGGCGCCGCGCCGCCGCGGCGTCAGCCAGTCCGCCGCGCTCGAGGACCCAGAATGCGCAGAAGGTCAGGAGGTCTCGTGAACCGAGGTTCTCGAACACGCCGACGTGCCCGGCGTACTCGCCGAGCAACCGCACCGAGTCCAAGGTCGCGGCCGTGTCCGGGCCCTCCTCGCGCGCGACATCCCAGAGGAACTCCTCGATCATGGCCGCCACGACGCCGGGGAAGTCCGGGGCCTCGCGCTCGGGCTCCTCGTCCTCGTCGAGCTGGTCCAGACCCAGCTGGCGCTCGAGCGCCGCGATCGAGGAGTCGACATCCAGGCCGGCACGCCGGGCGCGGTCGAACTCCTCGAGGGCGCGGGCCGCGTCGGCGTGGGCCGGGGTCGGCGTCGAGGGGTTCACTTCGGTCGGCTGCGAGACGGGCTGGGTCCACAGGGCCAGGAGCAGGACCCTAGCCCGCTCGAGGTCCACCTCGCTCTCGAAGGCCAGGCGCTCGAGGACGGCGGCGAGCGGGTCGTCCGCTCCGGGGGCGAGGACCAGGGGGTCGTAGGCCATGGAGCGGAAGGCGGCGACGAGCTCCGCCGCCTCGGAGTCCTCCACGCCGCCGGCGACGAGGCAGGCCAACGCGTCGCGCTCGGCCTGTTCGCGGGCGGCCTCGATCCCTCCCGGTCCCCCGCCGGGCCCGGGCCCTGGGCCGAAGAACATGGACTCCAGCTCGGCCTGGGAGATGCGCAGGACCGCCTGGTCGTTCTCCTCCCGGAGGCGGCTGAGGTCGCGCCGGAGGGCGGTCAAAAGCTGGGGGCTGCGGAGGGTCCTCGCCGCGGGCGAGGGCCGGTGTCGACCGTCGCCGAGGGGGTAGAGGCGCCCCACGATCAGATCCCCCACCGAGACGTCACCCTCTGGAGCGCTCTCGGCCAGGAGGAACGTCCCCAGTCCGGCGACGTCCTCGAGGGCCGCGGTGCCGTCGGGCCGGACCTCCTCGACCACGAACAGGCCTACCTCAGACTCCAGAAAGCAGGCCGCGTGGGCCTCCAGCTCCGGGTCCGCCCTCTCACGCCAGGCGCCTAGGAGGGCCTCGGCGCCGCCGGATTCGAACAGGAACCACTCCAGGTGGCGGCGGCCGGCTCCCCAATCCCCGGTCCGGTGCCCGGTGGCGGGCCCGAATCGCTCCCGCGAGGCCTCGAGGGCCCTGGTGTGGTCCTCGACCTCGTCGATCAGCGCCTCGAAGAGGAGCAGGCCCCGTTCCAGTGTGTGTTCGTCGAGGATCACTGCCGATAGAGAGGTTGCTGGTCCGGCCGGGCGCGGCCGAGCCAGTCATGGATTGTACGCCCCCCACCGCCCCCGCCTCTACCATCGGCAGCCGCCGGTGACCCCGAACCGAGCCCCATGAACGCCGAATCCGAACCCAACGCGCTTCAGGAAGCCCTGGGCGCCCTGCTCCACCTGCACTGGCTGGACCTCGTCGGTCTGGGGCTGTGCGTGGTCTTCGTCGTCCTGGGCACCGTGCGGGGTCTGTGGTGGCAGGTCATCCGCCTCGTGGGTCTGGTGGCGGCGGTCGCCCTGGCGCGCCTGCTGGCCCCGCGCTGGGGTTCGACCTTCCAGGAGACCAGCGGCCTGGAACCCCACGTCTCCCAGGGCTTGGTCTGGATCGGCGTCTTCATCGTCGGTCTGCTCCTCGCGAGCCTCCTGGGCATCCTCGGCAAGCGCAGCATCGAGGCCATGAAGCTCGGGCTCGTCGACCGCTTCGGCGGCGCCGTGGCCGGCCTCGTCACGGGCCTGCTGCTGCACGCCGCCATCCTCATGGGGTTCTGCTACCTCGGCCCGCAGCCCTGGACCGCCGAGAGCCTGGCGGGCACCTGGAGCGAGGGGCTGGCCCGCTCGGTCTCGACCAACCTGCCGGTGCTCCTAGACGAGGCGTCCCTCGACCGCCTCGGGATCCGCCGTTGGCTGGCGGGCGAGGGCGCCCCCGACGGGAGCCCCCCGCCGGTCGGGGCGCAGGACGATCCGGGCGGGGGCTGAGCTCGGCGCACGGCGGCGATTGACGGCCCACGACGACGGCGGTAGGGTCGCGGCCTGACAAAGAGAGCGACCCTGCGCGGGGAACCGGGTGAGAATCCCGGACGGACCCGCCACTGTGAGTCGTGCGCCGACGTGCCAGCGATCGGGAGGATCCTGTCGAAGGACCCTCCAGACCGGTCGGACCACTGGGTGACGCCCCGATCAGGGGCGGCCCCGGGAAGGTCGGGTGCGCCGGAGAGAGCGACGAGTCAGGACATCCGCCAGGGGAGCATTTGGCAACCGGCCTCGCGGAATGGGCCTGTGCCGGGTGGATCGTCCGCCTGCACCCTTCCGAGGTCGGCCTTCGACGCGACTTCGAACGGAGATCCATCCATGCAGACCGCACGCACCTCCCGGCCCTCGCGGGCCCTCGCGAGCCTCGCCGCCGCGACGTTCCTCTCGACCGCTCCCGGTGCCGCCCAGGACACCGTGGCCCCCGGCTTCGCCGTGACCGGCTCACAGCCTGTGCCGGCGTCCTTCGCCGCCTACCACACCCTCAACAACGGGGATCGGGTGACCTTCGACGGGGTCAGCATCGACCTCTACGACGAGGCCGGCGGCTTCCTGATGAACCTCGGCGCCCTCCCGGGATTCGTCTTCACGAGCTTCGTGGAGTCCGATCCCAGCGAGACCTACGCCCTGGTGGGCGAGTCTACCTTCGGGGACATCTACAAGGTCATGCTCGACGGCAGCGGCCTGTCCGCCGTGGCCAACATCCCCTTCCACTACGACGCCGTGTTCGAGGGCGCCGACAGCGCGTTGATCAGCGCCTCGCCTTGCCTGTGCGGGACCAACGAGATCTACCGCCTCGACCTCACCGGCGGCGCGCCCCAGCCGATCATCTCCGTGCCCGGCGCCTCCGGCCCCGTGGCCCTCTCGAACGACGGCGACCTCTACTACGCGACGGCCTCCGCCCAGTTCCCCGCGCCTCCCGGCAGCACCGACATCGTCTTCTGGACGGCGGACCAGCTCGCCTCGGGCTCGACCCTGACGCTGGGGGACGCGACGGTGTTCCACTCCGGCCTCGACGGCGGCGCGGCCCTGGCCGTCGATCCTGTCTACGGCAGCCTGGTCCTGGCGGAGGCCGTGTTCGGCAGCCAGAGCCGGCTCCTGGAGTTCGCGCCGGATGGGGATCTGGTGGGCTCGTCGGTCACCAGCTCGAACTACCTCTCGAATGTCGAGCTGCGCGCGACGGGGACGACGGGCCACTTCCATGCCTGGCAGCCCGACAGCGGCGTGACCCTGCACTACAACGACCTCGACGCGGGGCTGATCGTGGACGTGCGGTCCCACCGCCCGCGGGCCGAGCTCGTCGCCAACGGATCGGCGGTCACCTTCCGGGTCACCGAGGCCCTGCCCAACAGCGCCATGCTCGTGCTGTGGGGGCCCCAGGGCGCCTACGATCCCGACGAGACCTCCTACGGCATGTTCCCCGGCTTCCTCTTCCACACGGGCCTTCCGCTGGCGTCGATCCGACGGCTGCCGTTCCTCTCGGCCGTGGACGGAGCTGGCGTCGGGGAGTTCACCTACTTCGACCCCGGCCACCTCGCCGGGACCCTGGTCTTCCAGGCCCTCCTGCTCGACGGCAGCGGCAGCGGATTCGTCGGCAGCTCCCGGGCCGTCCTCAACTGACCTCGACGGGGGGAGCCAGTCCCTCGCCCGGCCGCAACCACGCGGCCGGCAGGGACAGGCTCCAGCCGTCGGTCCTCGATTCCAGGCCCGCGCCGGCGAGCCGGGCGTGGACGCGGCCTGCGGCGGCCGCGAGGCTCGGGCCGGCGGGACAGGTGGCCGTCAGGATCCATCCCTGGGGGCGCCGCTCGAGGGACCAGGGGAGGATCGCATCGGGAGGGAGGTCCGTGGCGCTGGCCCACAGCAGCGTGCCCACCGCCCACGGGAGCTCCCAACCCTCCCCCACCGGTGTGGTCAGGCGCGGAAGGGACGGCGGCGCCGGCGCGAGGCCCGCACCAGTGAGCCGCAGGGCGGAGGCGAGCGCATCGAGGACGAGTTCGAGCCCGCGGGGCTCGCGTCGCTCGCCGAACAGGTCCGCCCCGGAAGCCGCCGCGAGGACCGCGAGCACGTAGCCGAGGTCCTCGATCTCCCGCGAGGTACGGGCGAGGTCGGCGCTGCGCTTCTCGAGCCACCCGTCGTCGTCGTCGCGCCCGGCCAGAGCGTTGAGCGCCGAGAGGAGCTGGGTGGCGTTGTTCAGACCGTGCATCACGGCCGGCAGGAGCGCCCTCGCGAGCGGGTCGGATGTGGACGCCGTCACGTCAAGCCGGGGCTGGTACCAAGGAGGGGAATCGAACCCCTACTCCCTT
>JASLMK010000088.1 GCA_030746555.1 Planctomycetota bacterium
CCCGCCCTTCCCTGGGGGCCGGGTCCACCCGTGCGAGTGGATCCACCGGAGGCACGCGCGCGCCGCGGCGCTCCCCTTGCGCGATGCGGCCAGCGGCCGATGCGGCGGTGAGCTCCAGCTGGAGCGAGGGCTCTTCGCCGGGCACATGCCGACGGTCTCGAGGTACCAGCCGATGTGGGGAAGCCCGGAGTGGATCTCGCCCGCCTCCGGGTCCGCCAGGGCCTCCAGCTCGGCGCGGATCTCCGTGAGTGCGTCCGGGGCCCCCGCCCGGGCCCTGGCGACCAGTCGGGCGGGGTCGTGCGCGGGGGAGGTCGGGGACCGCTCCAGCCCGCGGGCGGCGGCCGGATCGACGAGGGCCAGCAGGGGCAGGAAGCCCGGCGACGTCCCCCGGAATCCCCTCGCCAGCTCGGCCGCGTCATCGGGACGAACGACGCGCGTCATGGCGGCGACGTACGGGTCGCCGTCGATCCCACGCAGCATGCCCTCGGGAGCCTGCAGCAGCGTCTCGCGCCCGGCGCCGCCCGGGAGGACGCCGAGCAGGGTGACCGCGGCCGCGTGGACCGGGGGCCAGGGGTGGCCGACGAGGCGTGCCGCAGCCTGCGTGACCCTCGACCAGCCGGCGCCGGCGTCGCCGTCGCGATCCGGGTATTCCCGCCCAGGGGCGGACGCGCCCTCCGGTGGCAGCCGGCAGCCGCCCGTCCGCGGCACCGGGAAGCCCGGCATCGGACGCAGGCCGGAGCGCGCCACCAGGGCGAGGGCCCACAGGGCGTTCTCGATGACGCGGGGCTCGGGGTGGTCCAGGAGCCCCACCAGGGTCGTCGCGGCCTCGGGCCGGGCCGTCCTCCCGAGGGCGAAGGCCGCCGCCGCGGCGAAGGACGTGTCGTCCCAATCGCGTGCGTCATCCTCCGCGGGCGGGGCGGCGCACGCGCGCAGGATCGCCTCGACGGCGGCCCGTCCCCCGATCTGACCGAGGGCGCGAAGAGCGGCGGCACGCTCCGGGGGGCTCGCCGCGCCGGCGGGGAGACGCGCCTCCAGCTCCGGCAGCGCGCTCTTCAGGCGGGCGGCCCCCGCCGCCCGCACGGCGGCCAGCCGCACGCCGGGGTCGGCGTCCGAGAGGCCCTCCAGGATGGGAGCGGCCGAGGAGGCGCTGGCCCGCCGGCCCATGGCCCAGAGCACCGCCGTCCTCACCTCGGGCTCGTTCGCCGTCTCCCACAGCCGCGCGAGGATCGTGTCTCCCCCCGGGCGGAGGGGCGAGGCCGCGGCCCTGGCGCCCGCCTCCCGCACGACCACGTGGGGATCGAGCAGCCAGTCCCCGCCCCGGCCGAGGGGATCGGACGCGGCGGCGATCGCCCGGAGCAGCAGCGCCTCCGCGAGGTCCGGGTCGTCCTCGGCGGGCTCGGGCGGAAGGCCGCCCTCGGACCACCACCCGGCCAGGCCCCGCGCCACCGCCTCGCCCATCAGCGCGTAGCCCTCGAAGGAGGGGTGGACGCCGTCCTGCCAGAGAAACTCGCCCAGCGGGTCTCCCATGGCCTCCCCGGACGCCCGCATCCCCTCCACGACGTCGACGACCCGCGCCCCGGCGATGCGGCCCACGGCGCGGATGACCACGTTCTGGACGCTGCACTCCCGGGCCGGGTCGACCCGCCGCAGGGCCTCGAAGCGCTCCGCCCACGCCTCCTCCGCCCGGCGCAGGGAGTCCAGGCACTCGGCCCGCCAGACCGGGAACATGGGGTGGTCCGTGCGCGCCACGGCGTCGAGGCGGGCGAGGGCCGCGGCGGCCTCCCCGGCCTCGAGGAGGTTGAGGGCGGCGGCGACGTCCACCTCCTGCCCGATGCCCTCGAGCCCACGGACCCACGGAGTCTCCACGTGGGGGCGGAAAGGGTCGGGCCACTGGGGGCGGACGAAGCCCGAGTGCACCGCGGGCTGGGTGGGGAGCGTGGCGAGGACGACGGGGACTCCGCGGGCGCGGGCGACGCGGACCATGGAGAGGAGGTTCAGGCCGTAGTTGCGGAGCACGGGGTCGAGGTCTGGGACGTCGCCCGGATCCGTATACGGATCGGCTCCCGAATCGGCCCGTGGGACGGCGCGGCGCCCCCTTCGCGGCCCGGGAAGGGGCGGTTCTCCATGTCACGGTAGAGGGGCGAGACCGCCTCGTCGGGATCGGCTCCCACGAGCGCTCGCACGGGGCGCAGCCCGGCGCGGAGGAGGCGGGCGGCCGCCGAGCGGTAGAGGATCGACTGGGCCCTCAGGACCCAGGGCCCTCGCTCGAGGAGCGGCCGGTAGAAGTTGCGCTCGAGGAACTCGTTGTGCCCCGAGGAGATCACGAGCAGGCCCGTGTCGTAGCCGAGAAGCTCGCGCACGAGCAGGAGCAGGCGGGTGGAGCCCATCCCGCCGAAGCCGGCGTTGACGACCTCGATCTCGTGGTGGGGCGCGGGCGGCGCCACCCCGGGGTGCCCGGCGCCGGCCCCCAGCACGTCCCCCATGTGGAAGGGGAACTCGGCTCGAGTGACGGAGCCGCCCACGCAGACGATGCGCAGGTCCCCGGGCCTCGCCCGGCGCTGGAAGGCGAGCGCCCGCATCATGGAGTCGTCCACGTTGCTCGGGCGGGTGCGCAAGCGCTCCCCGGGCCCCACGTCCTCCGCCTCGAAGAAGGTCTGGAAGCCGAAGAAGCCGAAGAAGGGGTCGGCCTCCACGGCGGGGAGGTCGAGGCGATCGATCGCCACGCGCGAGACCGTCTCGGCGAGGGCCAGGAGCAGGAGCACGGCGAGGGCGGCGCGCATGATCATCCGCATGGCGGGGCGAGTGTAGCGGCCGGCGCGGCGCGCGCGACCCGTGTCGTCCCCCGGTGGAGACGATGGGATGGGGTTAGTCTCGTGACGTCACCCCTTCTAGCAAGATGGAGCCCTCCGATGATGCATGAGACAACCCGATCCGCCGGCGGACGTCCGACGTCCCTCGCCCTCTCCCTCGCGATCGTCGTGCTCTCGCGGGCCGCGCCGGTCCACGCGCTGGACGAGCCCTTCCGGATCGACCTCGTCTCCTCCTACGACGGCGCGCCCACGTGGTCGATGGTGCACGTGCCCGACGGCTACGACCCCCTGGTCCCCGTGCCCCTCGTCCTCTCCTGCCACGGCATGGGCGGCGACGCCCACTCCGCCATCGACGGCGTCTACAAGCAGACCAACTCCCGCGGATGGCTGGCCGTGGCGCCCCACACCCACGGAGAGCGCAGCGACGGGCAGACCTCGCTCGCGGCGCGCGCGGCCCAGCACGACCTGATCGACCTGATCGACTGGATGGTCGAGAACTACGCGGTCGACGAGGAGCGCATCTACCTGACCGGCGCGTCCATGGGCGGGCTGCAGTCGAGCATGAGCGCGGCCAAGTATCCCCACGTCTTCGCTGCCGCGTGGGAGTGGATGGGTCCCGCCGACGTGGAGGAGATCTGGTACGAGCTCGACGGCTCCCTCCTCTTCCAGGAGCTCGCGGACGACACGGTAATCGAGTGCGGGGGCACCCCGGATGAGCAGCTCTTCGAGTACCGCCGTCGTTCCCCGGCGGACTTCGCCATGAACCTGAGGACGGTTCCCTTCA
>JASLMK010000089.1 GCA_030746555.1 Planctomycetota bacterium
TCGGCCCCTGGCGGCGCTTTTCGAGAACCTGGCTTCCTCGACGACCCGTTCAGGGTCGCCTGCGTCGCCAGAACCCGCAAAGCACCACCAGGAACCGAGTTGCTGTGTCTGGCGCACGTCTTCATGAATAACCCGGGCTAGAGGCTCTCGGGATCCCTCTCGGCGAGCCGCGCAACGATCGCCTTCACCTCCTGGGCCCGCTCCCGGGGGCAGACCAGGGTCGTCTTTCCGGCCCGCACGACGACCAGGTCGCTCACGCCGATGAGCGCCGTCAGTCCGCCGTCGCCGTGGACCACGCAGCCCTGCGCGTCCAGGGCGACCAGGCGCTCGCCGCCCCCGACGTGGTTGCCGTCGGCATCTTGGGCGAGCACGTCCGCCAGGCTCGGCCAGGAGCCGACGTCGCTCCAGGTGTAGTCGATCCCCAGGACGCTGCGGCGCTCCGCTCGCTCCATGATGGCCTCATCCACCGGCAGGGCCGGCAGGTCCTCGTAGGCCAGCGCGAGTGCTTCGACTCCGGTCACGCCGTCGAGTGCCGCGTGGATCGTCGGCGCGTGCCTGCGGAACGCGTCGAGGATCGCCGCCGTCTCCCAGACGAAGATCCCAGCGTTCCAGCGGTAGCTCCCCGAGGCGAGGAAGGCGGCCGCGCGCTCGGCGTCGGGCTTCTCGACGAAGCCCAGGACCTCGTGCGCCACGATTCCGTCGTGCTCGGCCAGGCGCTCGCCTTGCTCGATGTACCCGTAGCCCGTCGCCGCGTGGTCGGGGACGATGCCGAGCGTCACCAGCCGACCGTCGCGGCGCGCCTCCGCGACCGCGGCGGTGATCGTGCGTTGGAAGCTCGCCGCCGGTCGGATCACGTGGTCGGCGGGGAGCACGACCTGGGCGGCGGCCGGATCGCGCCGCTCCACCTCGAAGGCCGCCAGTGCGACGCAGGCCGCCGTGTTGCGGCCGACGGGCTCCAAGAGGACGTTGGCGGGGTCGAGGTCGGGCAGGCACTCGCGCACGAGCCCGGCCTGCTCGGCTCCCGCCACCACCAGGGTGTGCTCGGGGGCGACCAATCCCTCCAGGCGGGCCACGGTCTCCGTGATCATCGGTCGCTCGCCGGCGACCGCCAGGAACTGCTTGGGCCGCGAGCGCGTGCTCGCCGGCCAGAACCGCGTGCCGCTCCCGCCCGCCATCACCACGGCGAAGAGGTGCTCGTCAACCATGGCGGGAGTGTAGCGCGTTCAGAAGCGCGCGGGCAGGGAGGAGAGCGGAGGGACCGGCAGGCGGCGGAACGGGTCGTCGACGCTCTTGAAGGCCGAGGTGAACGCGCCCTGCAGGACGACGACGGGGCGGACCATGTCACCTCGGATGGACACCGCCAGGAGGGTGTTCTGGAAGAAGTAGATCAGCTGGGTGAGCGGCTTGATCTTGTCAACGAGGCTGTAGCGGATGGCGAGGTCGTGGTGCAGGGTTCCGTCCATGTTCAGGGTCCCGCGGCCGATCAGCTTGAGGATCGGGCTGTGCACGACGATGTCCTCCATGTGCACGATGCCGTCGGCGACCTCGAGGCGCGTGCTCATCTCGTCGAAGACGGCCGTGCGCTCGAAGCCGAGCTGGGTGAACAGGTCGCGGAACACCGGGACGGACCACAGGCGGCTCTCCCGCAGGCGACCCGATCCGCTGCCTTGGATCGACAGCAGATCATCGAGCGAACCGGACAGCTCGAGGTCACACGTCAGGTTGCCTCGGTCGGCGACGGTGGAGGGGAACAGACCCTCGAGCAGCTCGCCGACGTCGGCCTCCTCGAGCGCCACGCCGAGCTGGAACGGGTAGGGAGCCTGCAGGTCCACGGAGAACGCCGGGCCTGGACGCGGAGCGGCGGACGCGCTGGCCGCGTCGATCCTCGACAGCCGGCCTCCGACGAAGGTCCCGTCGAGCTCGTCCAGGCTCAGTCGCGAGCCATACAGGCTGAGCAGCATGCGCGCGGGACCGACCTCCCGCCCCAAGGCGTGGCCGTAGAGGTCCTGGATCGTCCCCCAGCCGCGTGCCTGATCGTCTTCGATGATCAGTCGCTCGACGCGTGCCGAAGCCGATCCGACGGTGATCGGAAGCCCCAGGTCGAGGGAGACGTCGGACAGGAGCAGGTCCCCGGAGACCTCCAGGCGCGGCGGTCCGCCGGGGCTTTGGGTGAACACCAATCGGCCGGAGGGGACCTCGGCGCGCCCGCGCCAGTCGAGGTCGTCGACCAGGGCGGCAAGGGTCTCCTCGTCGAGGAAGAAGGCCAGGTGCTCTCGGTCGAGGGGGACCTCGCCGGAGGCGAAGTCGGCCTGCAGGCGGTAGGTGCCGTGGCCCAGCTCGAGCTCAGCGTGCCCGAGCTCCACGGGCGTCGAGCCGAGTCGAGCGCTCAGGCCGTCGCCGACCAGGCGTGTGTCCTGGAGGTCGAAGTGCCCTGCCAGGTCGGTCAGGAGGAAACCCTCGCTGCCGCGCAGCTCGTTCGCGCGCAGGTGGAATCGGTAGGCGGTCGAGGGAGGAGTCTGGGTGCGCGGGATGTGCACCTCGGCGCGGAAGTCCAGCGCACCGAGGAGCTCGACGTCGGCCGAGGCCCCCAGGAGCTCGGGGGCGTCGGTCAGCGATCCGAGGGCGGCGCGCACATCGGCGAGCAGGGCGTCGTCGGTGGGCCGCAGGGCGGCGCCAGCGATCACCGCACGACCGTCGAGGTCGGCGGGGAACGCCGCGGTGAAGGCCACGGGGATGTCCTCCCGCCAGCGCCCGATCAGGGGCGAGACCACGGTGGCCACGAGGGGCTCGGCCTCGATCTGCGGATCCGACGATCCAGGCTCGACCACCTCCACGAGCACGCGCCCGCGCACGTCTTGAGCCAGGAGCGGGAACGCGGCCGGCCGCAAGCGCACGTTCGATGCCGGGTGGAGCTCGACGGTCGTCAGAGCATCTCCGGCGAGGCTGCGGCGCGAGCGGCAAAGGAGCAGGTTCGCGGCTCCCTCGGGAGCGAAGGCCGCGATCGTCCGGCCGACGCCCTCGAGGTGGGCGTCCACGATGAGCCGGTCGCTTCCCGCGAGGTCGATCTCGTCGATTTCGAGGCGCACCATCTCCAGCGTGGTGCCGGACTGCTCGGGCGCGACTCGGTCGCCCTCGCGGCGTAGGCGGGCACGCAGGGCTGCGCGCGGGGCGCTGTCCAGGCTGCCCTCCAGGGCAACCGCGACGGCGGAGTCACCGCGCCCGTCGTCGACGTACCGGATCACCCCGTCGATTCCGTGGAGCGGTGCGGGGAGCTGGCTCCAGGTCGCGTCGAGGTCGGTGAGCTCGAGGACCACCTCGGCGGCCATGCGCTCGAGGCCGCTGCGCCTGGCGAGGTGGACGCGAACGTCGATCCGCCCCCCGTCGGGGGCGTAGCGCTCTTCGATGTCGGCCAGCCCCTCGAGGACCGCCAAACCTCCCATCGCTTCGCGGATCTCGTCGTCGATGGCCACGCCGCGCAACCTCAGGGACAGGTCCTCCTCGGGCCGCCCGAACCCGGGCGCGAAGGGCGGCATGTCGACCGGCGGGGACCAGGCCTGGTAGGCGAGGGAGAGCTTGCTGGCGGCGTGGTTCCCCACGAGGGAGATCCCGACGCAGTCGGGGCGCGGGACGCGGGGAGTGTGGGCGAAGAGGACGCTCACGTCGCGGCAGGTGATCGGGAGGGGGAAGGCGATCGGCGGCTCCCCATCGCGCGTCGGCCAGCCGTGCCACGTGCCCGTAGCCTCTCCTGCGGACCTCACGAGCGCCACGTACTCGAGGTGCCCGAGCGGGTTCTCCGGCGGGCTCCAGTCGTCGTGGCAGCGCAGGCCGAGGGTCACGTTGGCGCTGGCGTTCGGGGCGGACGCCCTCCAAGGCTGCTCCAGCCACTCCGGCCGTCCGAGCAGCTCGAGCGTGCCCTCGTCGAACGGAATGTCGGAGAGCTCGGCCCAACTCTCGAAGACCAGGCCCTCTCGCGCCGCGACGCCAGCTCGCGCTCCGCCGCCGAATGGGTTGGTGTCCCACACGCCTCCAAAGCGCGCACGCGCGTCCCACGCCTCGGGGGCCCACAGGGGGTCGTCGTCGTCGGGGCTGAAGATGGCCAACAGGTCGAGCTCCACCTGCTCGATGGGGCGCTCACCCGTCGGCGGCAGGACCGCTCCCTCGCGCAGGCTCACGCTCAGTCGGCCCGATGGCGGGAAGTCGCCGCGCACGCTCACCCTTCCCCTGCCTTCCACCATCACCGAGCCCCGCGGCTCGAGGGCGCGGATGGGATCGAGGAACCCCGCCTCCGGGATGGCCACCGCGCGAAGGTCGATCTCGCGTCCGGTGGCACGGAACTCCAAGCCGCTCTCCTCCGAGCCGTGGCCGGTCAGGAAGATCGCTGAGGCGACCGTCGCGTAGGGCGAGCGCGGGAGGGCGAGGCGGCCCTCCAGCGCGGACTGCCCGCCGGCCGCGCGCGTCAGGGAGAGATCGAGTCGCCCGACCTCCAGTTCCTCGCCCGCGGGTCCCTCGACGGCGATCCCTACCCCACGGGCCTGGACCTGGGGCAGGGCGCCGGAGCCCGCCATCGCCACGCCGGGGGTGCGCCTCTCGGAGAGGTCGAGAAGGCCCCTCGTGACGCGCGTCAGGTCCCGCCCCACGAGCACGCCGCCGCCGTCGATCTCGACCGACCGCAGGGCGAGGCCGCGAGAGGGGTCGAGGCCGACGATCATGTGCACGCGCTCGAGCCGGATCAGGCGTCCCCTTCCGCGGGCCGTGAACCCGTGCAGGACCACTCCGGGCTCGAACCAGCGGAAGTCGGCGTCCTCGATCTCCACCTCCGCGCCGGCCTCACCCAGGCGCTCGTTGAGGAGCTCGAGCAGCCAGCGCTCGCAGAGCCCGCTCTCCTCGACCGCCGTGAGGGCGGCGAGGAGCACGAGGACGAGCCAGCCCAGGCCCAGGCCCAGGCGCGCCGCGAGAGTCTTGATGCGGCTCATTCGAGGATCGCGGCGGGGCCGACTCTGGTGGCGAGCTCTCCGGGGGCGGCGCGCTCGATCGCCCCGCGCTCCCGGCCCATCCCCGCGCCAGAGTGTGGCCGGGCCGTGCTGGGCACCAGCAGCTCCTCGCCGCCCCGGACGATCCGCGGGACGCGGCGGCCAACCGAGCAGGTGACCTCGTAGGGGATCGTCGACGCGCGGCGCGCGACCTCCTCGACCGTGGGGGCGCCGGCCGACCCGAACAGGGTCACGCGGTCACCGGGCGCGACCCCCGGCACGTCGGTCACGTCGATGGTGACGTAGTCCATGGAGACGTTGCCGATCATGGGCGCCCGTGCGCCGCGCACCCAGACCTCCCCGCGGTTCCCCAGGGCCCAGGGAACGCCGTCGGCGTACCCCACCGAGAGGGTCGCGATGCGTGCTCGCCGCGAGGCGCGCCAGGTGGAGCCGTAGCCGACCGGTGCGCCGCGGGGAAGGTCCTTCACCAAGGCGACCTGGCAGTGCATGGACATGACCGGGCGCAGCTCGTCCGCTCCAGGAAGGTCGCCGGGGAGCACGCCGTAGGCGCTGATTCCGGGGCGCACCGTGTCGAGGTGCGGGCCCGGCGCCGTGAAGAGCCAGGCCGAGTTCGCGATGTGCGTCCAGCCCGCGAGACGGCCCGCTGTTCGCGCCTTGCCGCAGACATGCTGAAACAGCTCTGCCTGGCGAGCGGCCGCCTCGTCCAGGGCGCCGCGCGGGGAGCTGATGTGGGACATCACGCCCGCCAGATCGAGGTTCTGCGCTGAGTGGATGCGCCCCAGCAGATCGTGCGCGCGATCGGGAAGGACCCCGAGCCGGCCCATTCCGGTGTCCACGTTGAGATGGACGCGCGCGGTCAGGCCCTTGCGTTCCGCGGTCTCCTGGAGGGCGGTGATCTCGCGCGCGGAGTGGAGGCCGATCTGGATGTCGTGGCGCATGACCGCGCTGGCCTCGCCGTCGACGATCGTCCCCAGCACCAGGACGGGGACCGTCAAGCCGGCACGGCGCAGCTCGAAGGCCTCCGCCGCCGTCCCCACCCCGAGGGCGCCGACGCCGCAGCGTACCGCGTGCTGGGCGACCACGACGGCTCCGTGCCCGTAGGCGTCCGCCTTGACCACCAACATCACCCGCACGCCCGCGCCCGCGCGGCGGCGGACGACGTCGAGGTTGTGGGTCAATGCGTCGAGATCGACGTCGGCCCAGACTCGGTATCGTCGGTCGGTCACGTCGGGCAACTTAGCAAGCGGCGGGGGTGGAACCAACGTGCTCGACACGCGCGGCGTGGGTGGAGAGCGCCGTACCGACGTGGCTCGAATCCCCCCGAAAACCGCCAGATTCGCGGCCCATCCGTGTTGACAGGGCATCCGGGCGTCGCCATTCTCAGCCCTCCAATTCGTGCGCGGGTGAGTCGGTGCGACTCGCTTTCGTCGCTACCTCATCCGTCCCGAGAAACGGGACCTCCCAAAGGAACCTCAGAAACATGGTCAAGAAAACCGCCAAGAAGAAGACCAAGGCCAAGGCCAAAGCCAAGGCCAAGGCCAAGCCGAAGGCAAAGAAGAAGACCTCGCGCAAGAAGGCGAGCAAGAAGAAGCCCATCAACATGATCATCAGCAAGTCGCGCACGAAGGCCACTGCTGGGATCAACGTCTCCGGCGACTTCTACAACGCCCTCGACGAGGCCGTGCGGAGCATGATCTGGTCGGCCGAGCAGCGCGCGACCCAGAACGGTCGCCGCACCCTGCGGCCCCACGACCTGTAGGCCTCCCGCCCCGCCGGGTGCGGCCGGTGCCGCGGACCCCGGTTCAGAGAGAGGCGGGCACGGGCTCCGGGCCCGTGCACGACAGACAACGCCCCGGGCGCAGACCCGCGCCCGGGGCGTAGCTGTTTCTTCGGCGGGGACCGGAGGAAACGCACCGATCGGGTGCGCGCGTCCGCGCCGAGACGGCGCTCAGCGTCGGCGCGCCCGCGCTGCAAACGGGCGCAGGTACAGCGGCTCGACTTCGTGGGCCGCCTGCCCGCCCAGGGTGTCCAGGCGCCGCCGCCCCAGGACCAGGAGAGCTCCGGCGCCGGGAGGCACCTCGTCGTCGAACCTCGCCCGTTCCCCTTCGGACAGGCTCGCGGCGTCCGCCACTCCCCGCTCGCCGTAGATCGGCAGGCTCGACGGCAGCCAGTCGGCCAGCTCGGCTGGCGTGAGGGTGCGCGGCGCGCTCGCCACGCGCACTTCCTCGGCGAGGCGCTCGTAGACGGCGCAGCACAGCTCCCCCCCGCGCGCGTCGAGCAGGTGGATGCAGCGGTCGCCGGGCTCGAGTCGCTCGAAAGCGAGCGCCTCCCCCGAGGGCACGCCGCGCAGGAGAGCGCCGGTCGAGCGGGCCAGGCCGCGGGCGGTGGCGATCCCCACCCGCAGGCCGGTGTAGCTCCCGGGGCCGGTGCCGACGAGCACGCCTGCGAGGGAGGACGGAGCCAGGTCGAGCTCGCTCAGCAGCTCGTCGAGGGCGGGGACGAGGTCGCTGGCGTGGGCACGATCCCCCGAGAGCGTTCGGACGAGGGTGCGCCCCGAGCCGCTCACCGCCACCGACGGCCGGCGGGTGGAGGTCTCCAGGGCGGCGAGGGTCATCGAGCCTCGCCGGCGACGCCGATCGCTTCGCCGAGGAGCTCGGCGACCTCGGCGGCCAGCGCTCCGATGCGGTCCTCGTCGGGCCCCTCGACCATCACGCGCGCCAGCGGTTCCGTCCCCGAGTAGCGCAGGAGGACGCGGCCGTCATCGGCCAGCTCGGACTCGATGCGCCGCACGGCGGCCTCGACCTGGGGAAGCCGGGAGAAGTCGGGCTTGGCCGCTACGGGGACGTTCACCAGGACCTGGGGGAAGGGCCGGTAGGGCGAGGCCAGCTCCGAGAGGGGACGCCCGCTCTCGCGCAGCACCCTGAGCACCCGCAGGGCCGTGTAGAGGCCGTCGCCGATGAAGCGGTTGTCGGCGCCGAAGATGATGTGTCCCGACTGCTCACCGCCCAGGGGCAGCTCCTCGCGCCGTAGGGCCTCGCTGACCCGTCGGTCGCCGACGCCGACCGTGACCACCTCCACGCCGACCTCGCGCAGGGCGCGGTGCAGGCCTCGATTGCTCATCACCGTGGCGACGATGCGCGGGTCCGGCCAGGCGCCGGCCTCCACCGCGTGCCGGGCGAGCAGGGTCAGGATCCCGTCGCCGTGGACGAGCTCGCCGGCCTCGTCCACGAGCAGGCAGCGATCCGCGTCGCCGTCCAGCGCGACCCCCAGATCCGCGCCTTCGGCGACGACGCGGGCCTGGAGCGCGGTCGGATGGGTGGACCCGCACCCCTCGTTGATGTTCAGGCCGTCGGGCTCGGAGAACAGGGCGATCACCTCGGCACCGGTGCCCTCCAACAGGCGCGGCCCCAGGCGGCTGGCCGCTCCGTTGGCGCAGTCGATGGCGATGCGCAGGCCGGTGAGGTCCAGACCGGCACCGGCGCTCTCGGAGAGGTGGGCCAGGTAGCGCTCTTGAAGGGAAGCATCGACCGGCGGAGGCGTACCCGCGGGCTCGGGGGAGAGGTCGGCGCGCAGTACGCGCTCGATCTCGAGCTCGGTCTCGTCGGCGAGCTTGTCGCCCGCGGCGGAGAGCACCTTGATGCCGTTGTCACCCGCGGGGTTGTGGGAGGCGCTGAGCATCACGCCCAGCGCAAAACCCCCGCTGTGCGTGAGGTGGGCCAGGCCCGGCGTCGTGATCAGCCCGGCGCTCGTCGCCCCCAGGCCGGCGCTCGCCAGCCCGCTCGCCAAGGCGGCCTCCAGCTTGGGGCCGGAGCGCCGACCGTCGTGTCCCAAGACCGCCCCGGGCGCCGCCCCCTCGTCGAGGCCGCGGCCGAGGACCGCTCCGATGGCGCGGCCCAGGGCCGAGACGCGCTCGACGCGCAGCCAGCCTTCGTCCACCGCCCCGCGGATTCCGTCGGTGCCGAAGAGCGTCCCGCAGTCGTTCTCGGTCGCGTTCACTCCGTCCCCTCTTCCTTCCTCTGCAGCTTGATCATGCCCTCGCTCTCGAGGATCAGCTCGAGCTCCGCGAGGTCGTCGAGCGCTTCCCCAAGACTGGCGGAGAGGCCCTCGCGCCAGCTGTCGCCGACCAGGTTCCACTGCAGTGGGAGGGTCGTGCCTTCGGCCTCGCGCAGCTCGGAGATGTCCACCCACACTTTCAGCCGGTCCTCGACGAAGCGGCGCACGACGCGCTCCTTCTCTTCGTAGGCCTGGGAACCGGCCTCCTCGGTGACCGGGATGATGCCCGCCATGCGGATCACAAAGCGCGCCGGATCGTGCAGATCGAAGACCTTCCAGTGGGCGGGGTTCTCGTCGGACGAGCCCAGGTTGGTGACCCTGATCTCCTTCTCGATCGAACCCACCAGAAGGCGCTCGGCCGGGACGATGCGCAGGGTGACCTGCACCTGGAGATCGTCCGCGATCGACAGCCCCTGCTGGCGCAGGCCCTCGGCGAGGCGCAGGCGGGCCCGGCGCTCGGTGCGATCCTCGGGCGTGAGGACGATCGGCTCGAGCTCGAAGGCCAGCTCCCCGCCGGCCACGCGCTCGATGAGCGCCCTGGGCCCCTCGATGTCCACCGTGTGGTCGGTGAACTCGAGGGCGTCCGCGAGGGCCTGGAAGCGCGGGTTCAGGTCTTCCGTGTCGATCGGCACGTGCTCGCTCGTCAGGGTGACCAGGTGGTGCTCGAGGCGCTCCAGGCGCAGGAGGGGAGCGGCGCCCGACTTCCAGCGGAACTCCAAGCCCACCCGATCGCCGGTGTTCCCGACGTCCCAGGTGATCTTCTCGAAGGGGAACTCGGTCGTCCCCGCGCGCACGTCCGCACCCAGGGTGAGCTGGCCGTTGACGTCGAACCCGATCCGGTCGACCTGTCCCCGGGAGCCGGAGACCACGAACTCCAAGGCCTGGGAGGGAGCGGGGGAGACGAGCTGGACGTCCCGGTCGGGCAGGCGGATCAACAGCTGGCCGGCCGCGGGGGAGGTCGTGTCCCCGGGCTCGGCGATGGCGACGGTGAGGGTCAGGTCGCGGTCGACCACGATCACCTGGTGGGCGAGCCAGATCATCCCCGCAGCCAGGAGGATCGCCGCCGCCTTGCGCGGGAGGTCGTGGGTGAACGCCATGCGCAGCCTGCGCGAGAGGCGCTTGGCTCCCTCGGCGGGCTCGCCCTCCGCTCCCTGCGTGGTCTCCTCGAGGCGGGACCGCAGGGCTTGCTCGAGACGCTCGGGCGCGATGTGGCGCTCCATCCGTCCCTGCTGGCAGAGCGCGATCGAGCCGGTCTCCTCGGAGACCACCAAGGTGACCGCATCGGTCTCCTCGGTCAGCCCCAGGGCGGCGCGATGGCGCGTGCCCGTCGACTTGCTGATCTCGATGTTCTCGGTCAACGGAAACAGGCAGGCGGCTCCAGCGATGCGGTCGCCCTCGATCACGACCGCGCCGTCGTGGAGGGCGCTGCCGGGGTGGAAGATCCCCTCGAGCAGCAGGCGCCGGACCTCGGCGTCGATCTTGACCGCATTCTGGGTGTAGGCGTCGAGGGCCGACTCGCGCTGGAACGCGATCAGGGCGCCATGGTGCCGCGCGCTCATGGCGCTCACCGCCTCGACGACGGCCTGCAGCGTCTCCTGGCGGCGCGCCTGCAGCAGGTTGACGAAGCGGTTGCGCTCTCCGAGCCGTGCGATCGCCCTGCGCAGCTCCGGCTGGAACAGGATCGTGAGGATCACCGCCAGGAAGGGCGTCGTGCTGCGGATCAGGTGGTTGAGCTCTTCGAGCTCCAGCTCCTTCGCCAAGGTCCACAGTCCGATCACCACGAACAGGAGGGCGACGACGAGACCGCGCAGGACTCCGCCGCCGCGCGTGGTGCGAAGGAAGCGCAGGAACAGGTACAGACCGGGGGCGACGATCGCCACCTGCAGTGCCCACTTGTAGGTCTGGTCCACGGGTTCAGTCCTCGTTGGAATCCGTCGGCCCCGCGCCGCGGCTCACGCCAACAGCGACCGCCGTCGCCTCGGCCATCTGAGCCACGTCGTGCACCCTCAGGATCTCCGCGCCACCGAGCACGCAGGCGCAGATTGCCGCCGCGCCTCCCGCCAGCCTGTCGCGCGTGCCGGTCGGGCGGTTGCCCTCCCAGTCCTCCGGTGACAGCTCGCCGGTCGCGTGCGCGATGAAGGACTTGCGCGAGACCCCGACACACAGGGGCCGGCCCAAGGAGCGCAGCTCTGGGAGCCGCCGGAGGAGCTCGAGGTTGTGACGGAGCCGCTTCCCGAACCCGATGCCCGGATCGAGGGTCATTCTTCGCAGTTCGGCTCCCGCCTGCAAGCAGGCGGCGAGGCGATCTCGCAGGAACTCGCAGACCTCCTCCACGGGGTCGGAGTAGCGCGGCGCGCGCTGCATGGAGCGCGGTTCCCCGCGCATGTGCATCGCGATGAAGCCGCAGCCGCGCTCCGCGATCAGGGGCAGCATCTGTGGGTCGGCGCGCCCAGCGGAGACGTCGTTCACGATGGTGGCGCCGGCCTCGAGGCAGGCGCGGGCCACCGAGGCCTTGGTCGTGTCGATGCTGATCGGTATGCGCGCGTGCTCCGCCAGTCCCTCGACGACCGCCAGGACGCGCTCGAGCTCGACCCTCTCGCTCACCGGCTGCGCGCCGGGGCGGGTCGACTCACCGCCGACATCCAGAAGGGCCGCTCCCTCGGCCTCCAGGCGCAGGCCGTGCTCCACGGCGCGGGCGGGCTCCAGCCAGCGCCCTCCGTCGGAGAAGCTGTCGGGAGTCACGTTGACCACGCCCATCAGGCGCGGGGGCGCGGCTGGGCGCTCGACCGAGAGCACTGCTTCGAGCATCACGCGCCCCTCCTCGGACACCTCCGCCGCGGCGGCGAGTAGCGGACGCGGACAGGTGAGGATCGCCGACTCGCCGTCAGACGTGCCGAGGCCGGGGGCGAAGCGCACTTCGTCCAGGCCCGTCAGGCTCTCGCGCGCTCTCTCCGAGAGCCCACGCGGCTGGACGGAGATCCGGACGGTTCGCTCCTCGGCGGGCACGCCGGTGTCGCCGAGCGCGAGCACCCGCGGGCGCAGCGCGAGGGCCGTCGCGCCGAAGAGGAGCTCTCTGTCGGCCGCGGCGGTGGACACTCGATCCCCGCTCCGCCTAGGCGGGGGAGAGCCCCGCTTCCCCCGAGAGGTCGCCGGGCAGCGTCTTGGAGTCGTCGGCCGACGCTGACTCCTCCTCCGCCTCCTCGACCTCGGCCACCGCGGCCTCGGCGGGCTCGGAGACCGGCTCGGGGGGTCGCAGCTCCTCCATCGGAACGCCCGCGAGGATGCCCTCGATCTCGGCTCCGGAGATCGTCTCGTACTCCAACAGGTTCACCGTCAGGCACTCGATCTCCGCCTGGTGGTCGCGCACGATCGCGCGCGCCTTCTCGAAGGACTCGTCGAGCACGCGCTTGATCTCCTCGTCGATCTCGCGCGAGGTCTCGTCGGAATGCCAGCGTCCCGACAGCAGCTCGGTGCCCAGGAAGTCGCTCCCCTGGCGCTCGGCGTAGTTGATCGGTCCGATCTTCTCGCTCATGCCGAGCTCGGTGACCATGGCGCGGGCCATCTCGGTGGCGCGGTGGATGTCGTCGGAAGCGCCGGCGGAGATGTCGCCGCAGAAGTGCTCCTCGGAGGCGCGCCCGCCGAACAGCACCGCGAGCTGCCCGTACAGGCGCTTGCGCTGCATGTGGTAGCTCTCCTTCTCCGGCAGGACCATCGTCGCCCCCAGGGCGCGGCCGCGCGGGATGATCGTCACCTTGTGCGGCCCGTCGGTCTCCTCGAGGACCGACGCCACGACCGCATGGCCGGCCTCGTGGTAGGCGGTGATCTTGCGATCCTCCTCCTCCAGCGCGCGCGTCTTCTTCTGGCGTCCGTAGCGCACCTTGTCGCGAGCTTCCTCGAGGTGCTCCATCGAAACCTCTTCACTGCGGGCGAGGGCGGCCATGATCGCAGCCTCGTTGACCGTCGCGGCGAGGTCGGCGCCGGAGTAGCCGGGCGTCGAGCGCGCCAGGGTGCCCGTGTCGATGCCCTCGGCCACCTTGATCTTCTTGAGGTGGACCTCGAGGATCGCCTCGCGGCCCTTGACGTCGGGCAGGTCGATGGTGACCTCGCGGTCGAAGCGGCCGGGGCGCAAGAGCGCCGGATCGAGCACATCGGGCCGGTTGGTGGCGGCGAGGAGGATGATCCCCTCGTCCGTCCCGAAGCCGTCCATCTCGACCAGGATCGCGTTGAGGGTCTGCTCGCGCTCGTCGTGGCCGCCGCCCATGCCGCTGCCTCGGCGGCGCCCGACCGCGTCGATCTCGTCGAGGAAGATGATGCAGGGCGTATTCTCGCGCGCCTGCTTGAAGAGGTCGCGCACGCGGCTGGCGCCGACGCCGACGAACATCTCCACGAAGTCGGAGCCTGAGATCGAGTAGAAGGGCACCTCCGCCTCGCCGGCGATGGCCTTGGCGAGCAGGGTCTTGCCGCAGCCCGGCGAGCCGACGAGCAGCACTCCGCGCGGGATGCGCCCGCCGATGCGCGTGAAGCGGCCGGGGTTCTTCAGGAACTCGACGATCTCCCGCACCTCCTCCTTGGCCTCCTCCGCGCCGGCCATGTCGTCGAAGGTGACGTTGGTGTGGTTCTCCTTGGTGTAGAGCTGCGCCCGCGAGCGTCCGAACGACATCACGCCGCCGGGGCCGCCCTGGCCGCGCATCTGGCGCATCCAGAACAGGATCAGGGCGAAGAACAACAGCCACGGCGCCCACATGAACAGGAACGTCGCGAAGAACGAGTCGGTGTCGTGCCAGCTCGAGCCCTTGCGCGCCGTGCGGTCGAAGGTGAGATTCTCGACCGTCGCGCCCGCGCCCTGCACTTGGGTGACGAAGCTGCCCAGATCATCGACGTCTCGCACCTCGAGCCAGACCAGCCCGGAGTGCTCGGGCAGCAGGTCCGCGAGGGCGAAGTCCTCGGTCGTCGCGACGTCGGCGCGCGCCTTGGCGTAGGCGTGGACGAGGACCTTCTCCAGCTGCATGTCGCGCTTGACCTCCGACGCACCCTCGCCGGGCTCGGTCCCCTCGAGGACCTTCTCCTCGGTGGCGGTCAGGATCCGCGCCAGCCGCGGACTGAAAAGGCCCTTGGCCATGCCCGTCAGCAGGCTGCGCTCGGTGACCGGCTGGTAGCTGCGGACGGCCTTGATCTGCTGCAGTTCGCGCTCGTGGGAGGCGAGGTCGGCGAACTTGACCTGGAAGGACTCGCCGTTTTCGAGCTTGCCGTCGATCAGGTTCTCGCCCCGGAAGGCCTGCTCGTCGACCTGGCCGCTGTAGAGCTGCCAGAGGTACTCGTCCTGGGTGAGGTCCTTGCGACCGGCGAGGTTCTCCTTGCCGACCATCACCAGGATGACGACGAGGACGAACAGGAACAGCAGGAAGGAGCCTACGGAGCGGTTTCTCCGTCCCTTCTCCTGCGGCGGCGTCTTGGGTGCGGGCATGATCTCCTTATCGACTCGGGGCGGCACGCTCTGGAGGCGCTCGCGGCGCGCCGTCACCAGCCGCATATTAGAGCAGTTCGGCGGGGCTGGAGGGCGTCCAGGGCCCGATTCCGGCCCGGCGACGGGGGGATGGATCAGTCGTTCGCGCCCAACAGGTCCAGGACGATGTCCTCGCCGGCGCGCAGGAGGGCCCGCTCGCGGGCCTCGCGCTCTCCGGCGGACTCGCCCAGACCGTAGCCGATGCGCTCGACGACCGTGGTCTCCGCCAGAACGGCGCCGCCGGCCCGCTCCACCAGGCGGGCCTCGATGCGGACGACGACGGCGCTCTCGAGCAGGGCGTTGTCCCGCGTGCGCACGCCGCCCCGGCGCTCGTAGCTCTCCAAACGACCGTCGACGACGACGTCGGCGCGGCCGGGGGACTCCAGGGGCGCGCCGACCAGGTCGCGCACGGTCTCCGAGAGGGTCGCGTGGAGTTCGCGCTCGAGGTCGGGCTCGCGGCTGTCGTTGTGGAACAGGGCCACGCCCACGGTCTCGAAGCCCTCCGGCAGGGTCAGGCCGCTCTGGGTGTTGGCGCAGGCCGCCGCGCCGGCGAGGGCCCAGGCGCAGACCGCGGCCACCGGCGGGCGCCAGGTCACCGGGTCTCCTCCTCCTCGGCGTCCGCATCCGGCAGGTCGTCAGCCCCGTCGCCGGGCTCGAGGCCCGCCAGGAGCTCTCGGGCGCGGGCTGCTAGCCCCTCGTCACCGGCCCGTTCGGCCTCGAGGACGGCGCGCTCGGCGTGCAGGCGCACCCCGAAGGGGTTGTCCACCCGCTCGTAGAAGCGCGCGATCCCGATGTCGCTGGCCGCCAGGCGCCGCAGGCAGTCGGTCAGGGCGGCGCGCACCTCGCCCTCGGAGTCGTGTCCCGCGTAGTCCGCCAGCCAGGCCTCGAGCTCCGAGCGTGCGAGCACCAGGGCACCGCGGTCGTACTCGGGGCTGGAGAGCGCGGCCAAACGCAGGGCGGGGATCCGCGCCAGGCTGGCCGGGACCAGCTCACTGGCCGGGAAGGCCCAGACCAGCTCCTTGTGGCGGTCGATGGCCGTGGCCCACAGGGCGTCCTCCTCGTACATCTCGGTCAGGCGCCAGTAGGCCTGGGCTCCCAGCGGCTCGTGCGGGTAGTGCAGGACGAGGTACTCCAGGGCCGCCATCCCCTGCTCGCGCGCGCTGTAGAACAGCCAGAACCCCGAGTCATCGTGGGACAGGGCCAGCCCCGCCTGGGCCAAGAGGGAGCCGGCGGCCGCGCGCTCGTGGTGGGTCGGGAACAGTTCGTCGGTGCGCCGGAGCACCTCGACCGCGCGCTGGAACTCGCCGCGCTCGGTCCACATGCGCGCCGCACGGATCCCGGCCGAGACGGCGATCTGACGCGGGAGGCCGACGCCCAGCAGGTCGGAGAGGTCCCCGGGGTCCGCGTCTTCACCGGAGAGTTGTTCGATGCGCACGTCCGCCGACACCTCGAGCAGGGCCTGGATGCGGTTGCGCTGGGAGGGAGGCAGACCGGGGACCTCTCCGGCCCTGTACATCCACTCCAGCGCCACGTCCGCGCGTCCCTCCGCGAGGGCCTGCTCGGCTCCGGCGATGGCGGCGGGCACGTCCTCGGCGCTCAGGCGGCGGGGCACTTCCCCCGTGCGGCGCAGGGTGTTGCTCGAGCAGGCCGCCAGGGCGGTCACGACAAGGAGCGCAGCGATGCGCATGGAGACGTCGGGTCTGATCATCGTGGAGCGTTGCGGTTCTCGGCAGCCAGGAACGCCTGGTGCGTCCGCGGCCGCGTCCCGAGATGGTAGTCGAGAAAGCGCGCGATGAAATCGCGCACCCGCTCGAGCAGGTCGGATTCCAACTCGATGGGCCCGCCCGTGCCGGTCGCGAAGGGGCGCAGGACCGCGGCGGCGTCGAGGGCGTCGAGGGGGAGGGTCCCCACGCGCCTGCCCGCGGCGCGCGCCTGGTCCGCGCACGGGGCGCAGAGGCGCCCGCCGGCCCCGGCGGAGAAGGCGGCTCGCGCCGGGGAGCGCGGGCTCGCCGGCGCCTCGCCCCCGCAGGAGGCGCACGTCGTCAGGGCGGGCGAGAGGCCGTGTACCTCGAGGAACCCCAGCTCGAACCCGGCTCCGGTGATTCCGGCCGGGATCGCCGGCTCGCAGAGTCGGTCCAGGGAGCGCTCGAGCAGGTCGAACAGGGGGCGGTCGCGCTGGCCGACGAGCGAGCCGATGTGCGCCAGCTCGAGCATCGAGGAGCCGCAGCGGAATGCGGGGAGGGAGGCGGGGATGTCCCGGCGCCGGCGGACGATGCGCCCCTCCACCAGCTCGCCCAGCTCGCGCCGCGGGTTCTGGGTCCAGGTCAGCTCGAGGGTGTCGAACAGGTCGAGCAGGGCATACGTCCTCGATCGCGGGCGGTAGGTCCCGCGCGCCAACAGGTGCACCCTGCCGTGCTCGCGGGTCAACAGGCGCACGACGAGCGATGACTCCGAGTAGGGGAACCGTCGCAGGCAGAGCGCTCGGTCGCTGACGGCGCCCACGGGCGGCTCAGGCGCTCCGGCCCGGCTCGAGCTTGCGGATGCCGACCCGGATCACGCGCCGGTCGCTGGCCTCGAGGACCTCGTACTGGACACCGTCGTGGGCGAAGTGCTCGCCGCGCTTGGGGAAGTGCCCGAGCTCGGAGAGGACGAAGCCCGCGACCGTCTCGAAGTCCTCCTCCTCGGGCAGGCGGACGCCGAAGAGCTCGTTCAGCTCGCTCACGTGCAAGCCGGCGTCGACCAGGGCCTCGCCCGGCTCGACTTCGACAAACGGCGCCTGCTCGGGAGCGTCGAATTCGTCCTGGATTTCGCCCACGATCTCCTCGAGGACGTCGCCCAGGGTCACCAGTCCCGCGGTCCCGCCGTACTCGTCGAGGACGATCGCCATCTTCTGGCGCTCGCGCCGGAACTCCGTCAGCAGGCTCGAGACGTGCTTGGTCTCGGGGACGAAGAAGGCCGGGCGCAGAAGGGCGCCGAGGTCGGACTGTTCCCCCTCGCCCTCGGCGAGGGCCTTGACCACGTCGAGTGCGGAGACGTAGCCGACGATGTGGTCGAGACTGTCCTCGTAGACGGGGATGCGGCTGTGGGTGCTCTCGGCTGCTCCCCGGACCGCGCCGGAGAAGCCGTCGCCGAGGTCGATGCCGTCCATCTCCGTGCGGGGCGTCATCACCGCCGCCACGTCAACGTCCCGGAACTCCATCACGTTCTCGATCAACTCGCGTTCGGTGTCGTCGAGGTCGCTGTCGCGTCCGGTGTCCTGGATCACCTCTCGCAGGCCCTCGACGAGCTCGCGCTCCGTCCGCGAGTCGGCGCGCACCCGCAACAGGCGCAGGAGGCCTCGACGGCTCCACTCGAGGGCGACGACGATCGGCTGCAGGGGCCACTGCAGGATCGCGAACGCCGGGAGGACCCGGAGGAGGATCGAATCGCCGAAGCGCCGCGCGAAGGCGGTAGAGAGCACCTCCCGGCTGAACAGCTGCAGCGCAACGGCCGTACCCAGAGCCAGGCCGAGCGCGCCCCATCCCGGTGCCCGATCGCCCGCGAACAGGGCCAGGAGCGCGGCCAGCAGGACCACCTGGCACGCGACCTCTCCGATGGCGGCGCTCGTCGACCAGCGCTCGACGCGCCCCAACAGACGCAGCATGCGGGCGCGACCGGCTTCGGTGGCCGAGCGCCCCAGGACGCGCGGCGTGTGCGCGTAGAGCAAGGAGGCCCGTAGGGTCGCGAAGAACACCGAGGCGCAGGTCGCGGCGACGATCATGGCGATCGTCTCGGCGTCGTTGCCCAGGGGAAGAAAGGGTGGCGGCGCGGAGGTCGTCGCCGGAGATGGACAGTGGATCACGGTTCCCTAGGGGAGGCTTCGCGGTGCGAGGGTGGGGGGCGAGGGCGGGGGGCGAGGTGTGGGCGCGGCCGTCGGCGAGCCGCATCCCACTCTACTCCATCGCGGCCCCCAATCGCCCGCCGGCCCGCCGCCCCGCAGGCGGGGCGGGGAACGGGGACAGGCTGTTACGAGGATGGAACGCGCGGGCGCGGGGCGGCTCCCTCAGGACCGCTAGAGGGGGCTGGAAGTTACTGAAAACACGTAGTTTACGAGTTTCCTCGATCCGTCGTGCGGGAGTGGTACGGCGGCTGCACGGAGGTCGGGGTGCAAACCAGCCCCCGCCCCGCAGGAACCGTCGCCCTCCCCGCTGATCCCCTGGCCGGCAGGCCTGCCCTGGGGCGGCGTCTGTCCCGACGGGGGGTGGACCCCGCGCGCGCCGAGGGGGAGACGGAGGAGCACCACAGGGCACGCCTGGAGACCGGTCTGATGGCCCTCTTCCGCGACCGCGGCGAGGACGACGCGTTCGAGGCGTTGCACGCCATCGCTCGGCCGACCCTTCTGCGCTCGATCTCCTTCGGCCTGCGCGGGACCGCCGCCGGCGTCGACCCCACCGAGGTGCTGCAGGACACCTTCGTGAACATCTACCGATACGCGGCGGGCTTCCGCGATCGCCATCCCTCGAGCTTCCGGGCCTGGGCGCGCACGATCGCCCACAACGTCGCCCGCCAGCACCTGGGCCGGCGGCGGCACGGTTCCCTCGACAGCCTCCCCGAGTCCCTGCAGGAGCCGGCCGACTCGCGCGCCAACCCGGCGCTCCTCGTCTGCGGCGAGGAGGAGCGGGCCGGGCTGCGCCGGGCGTGGGTCCTCCTCCTGATCCAGTACGCCGCCGCCTTCTCCGAGCTCTCTCCACGAGACCGCCTGGCCCTGACCCTGGTCGAGGTCGAGGGGCTGAGCTACACCGAGACCTGCGAGCGCCTCGGCGTGGGTATGTCGAACATGAAGATGATCATGTTCCGCGCCCGCAAGCGCATCCGCGGGCGGATGGAGGAAGCGATGGCGCGCGGAGCCGAGGCCGTCCCCGCCCACCGGCGGGCGGGCTGAGCCGGCCGCGGCGGCGAGGCCGCCCGCGAGCCCGATTCCCCCGATCAGGGGTTCGCCGCCCGCGAGGGCTTCCGGCCAGCCCGGATGATTCATGAACACGCACACCAGACTTCGCAACCGGCCGTCTTCGACGGCCTCTCGGCCCCTGGCGGCGCTTCTCGAGAACCTGGCTTCCTCGACGACCCGTTCAGGGTCGCCTGCGTCGCCAGAACCCGCAA
>JASLMK010000090.1 GCA_030746555.1 Planctomycetota bacterium
TCGGCCCCTGGCGGCGCTTTACGAGAACCTGGCTTCCTCGACGACCCGTTCAGGGTCGCCTGCGTCGCCAGAACCCGCAAAGCACCACCAGGAACCGAGTTGCTGTGTCTGGTGCACGTCTTCATGAATCATCCGGGCTAGCCCACGAGGTCCCCCGCCGCAGGTCGCCTGCGCTCACTCGCCGTGGGGGATCTCGATCAGGGTGTAGTAGGCCGCGTCGTGGAGCAGCGCCTCGCCGCTTGCGGCGCGGACGCCGGAGGCGTGCAGCTCGTGGACGTAGCCCGCGCGCAGGCCGTCGACCCTCAGGCGCACCGAACGGGAGTCTTCCGAGACTTCGGCGGAGACAATCGTCGGCTCCTTCCGGTCCATCTCGTTGCTGCCGTAGTCGGGGTGGAGCTCGTAGGTGTAGCTCGCGAGCCGGTAGGACTCCGGATCGGCGGCGCTCTCGGCGTCGGCGGTGTCGGTGAACGTCAGCACGAACCCATCGGCGCGGGCGCTCATGGTGTGGATCTCGAAGGGCACCGCGCCGGTCCAGACCAGGCGCTGCAGGCCGTAGGGGGAGTTCCCCCGCCCGCCCCAGCCGCGGTTGGTCATTCCCGCGAACAGCGAGTGGTCCTTCCCCCAGGCGAGGCGGATGATCCCGCACTGGAAGCCGTAGCGGAACCCGAAGACCGCGCCCTGCCAGTGGCCGTCGACGCTCTCGAGGCACACACGCATGACCGATGCGTGGTGCTGGTCGGAGACGAACAGTTGGCCCTCGAACGGGCCGAAGGCGCCGCCGGAGGTGTCCCAGACCATCCCGGCGGGGGACTTCCCCATCTTGTCGTAGGGGAACCAGACGGCCGGCAGCTTGAAGCTGGGGACGTCCTCGTGGACGCGCGGCATGAGCTTGCGTTGGGGGATGTCTCGAGGCACCTCGTAGGGCCACTGGGGGAGCTCACAGGAGAAGAGCCCGTGCGGATGGCCGTGGAAGTCCCCCGGCTCGAGGTGGCTGAGCTTGCTCGCGCCGCACCACTCGCCCTGGTTGTCGGTGTAGAAGACGTCTCCCCACGGGCTCGTCTCGATCCCCGCGGGGGAGCGCAACCCGCAGCAGGTGGGCAGCATCTCGCCCTCGGGCGTGATCCGCAGGGCGAATCCGCGCCAGTGCGCCTTGCCGAACGGCTCGCCGCCGAAGGGCTTGTTGGTGGTGAGCCACAGGTAGCCCTCGGGGCCCAGGCGCGGGCCGAACAGGTACTCGTGGTAGTTCCCGCTCACGCGCCAGACGTCGCAGACCGTCTCGATCTCGTCGATCCGGTCGTCCCCGTCGCTGTCGCGCATGCGCGAGAGCTCGCCGCGTTGGCCGACGTACACCCAGCCGTCGTGCAGGAGCAGGCCCAACGGCTCCTGGAGTCCCTCGGCGATCATCCTGAAGCTCGCGCGGCCCTGTGGGTGGTAGGCGTCTTCGAGCAGGTACACCTCTCCGCGGCGCGTCGCCACCATGGGGCGGCCGTCGGGCATGACGGTGATGGCGCTGGCTTCCAGCACCACGTCATCGGGAATGTCGATCGTGACGATCTCATAGAAATCAGCCTCGGTGGGCGCGGCTGCTTCTTCCTGCGGTGCGAGACAGAGCGCTGCGCACAGGATGCTCCCGACAGCGGTTACCACGTGAACGCATCCTGGAAGGAGGTTGAGTAGAAGCCGTCGCCGTCGCGCTCGAGCTCGACGCGGACGACCTCGCCGTCGCGACCTCCGGGGCGGAACCAGAGGCTGTCGACGGGCTCCTTCGACCGCAGGGAGAAGGTCCTCACGATCCAGCTCCCGTCCTCGCGCAGCTGGGGTGCGATGAGCTCCTCGACCTCGACCGGGCCGACGGCGTAACGGAAGATCGGCCTGCGCTGCGGGTCGAAGCGCCGGCCCAGGACCGAGTAGCCCGCGGCCGACGACTCGCCCGTCGGCCAGGGCGAGTCCTCCTTCTCCAGCATGGCGAAGGGTGGGCCCGGCGGCATGTCGAGCACGTCGCCGTCGGGCGGAGATTCGAGCTCACCGGCCCGTGCGTGCCAGGTGCCGCGAGCGTTGAAGAACCGTCCGCGCCAGACCTTTGCCAGGCGCGAGTTCTGTACGTCGAACGCGTAGTGCGTGTGGACCCCGAACCCCACGGCCAGGGTGCGTGGGCTGACGCCGGCCATGAAGACGCCGCACAGGCGCGGCTCGTCGCCCACGACCAGCTCGTAGCGACCCTCGGGGACGACGAGCCCGTCGGGCAGAGGCATCGAAGTGCCCAGGCGCAGGTAGTTCCACATCGCCGTGATCTGTCGTTCGGGATCGCCGTCGAGGACGTCCGCAACGGGGCTTCGGCCCTCGACCCAGAACTCGGGCATACGGGTGTTCATGTTGATCGCGATGGGGTCGAGCAGGAGCTTGCGGAACCAACCGAACCGTACATGGGCGGTGGTCTCGGCCAGATCGACGGCGGGGATGCCCAGGGAGTCGTATCCGGCGAAGGTGTGGCACTGGATGCAGCCCAGGCCTCCGGTCCCCACGAGGCGGCGGCCGTCCTCGATCGTGGCGAGGTCGAAGGACGGCGGCGCCTCGCGGTCCGCGGAGTCGTCGAGCTCGGTGAACAACGCGGGGAGGTGCCCGATGTTCTCAATCCCGAACTGCGGCATGCGCGTGGCCATGTACGGCCGGGAGGTCGCGCCCTCGAAGAGGACCCCCCGCATCCACTCACCGGTCAGCTTGCTCCCCGCGTCACTCAAGTGCGGCGGGATGCGCCCTTCGTCCCCGAGGTCGAAGCCGCCCCGGATGAAGAAGAAGTCCCGGCGGTCGGGGTGGGGGCCGCCGACCTCGCCCCGGCGGTGGCAGGCGAGGCAGCGGAAGCGTGCGAGGCTGAGGTCGAGCTCCTCGACCGCGGCCGGGGGATCCTCGGCCTGTACCCAGGCCAGGGCAGCCCGCAGGGACTCGCGACGGACTTCGTCGAGGTCGTAGCGCGGCAGGTGGGCGGCGGGAGCGGGGGCTAGGCAGCCGCGCCCCTCCCCGGTGCGCAGCGCGGCCAGGGGCGAGGCGCTCGGCTCTCCCGGTGCCGGCCCGCCGTCGTGGCACGCGCCACAACCCAGGGCTTCGAAGGTTGTCCGCCCCTCCTCCACGCGAGCGGGGTCGAGGTGGAACGGTTCCTTGCCGAGTGGCTCGAACACGCGCGTGGTATGGGTCAGACGCTCGGCGGGCAGGGGCTGGCGAGCGAAGCCGGGACCCTCCCACCAGACGCTCAGGGCTTCACCTCCGGTGTACTCGAACATCGTCACGACGATCGGGTGCTCGCCGGCGGAGAGGTTGACCTTCCCCGAGCGTTCCTCGACCCCGTGGCATCCGTCGTTGATGACGACGAGCTCCCCGTCGATGCGCAGTCGCGAGCCATCGTCGGAGGCCGTCGTGAAGGTGTACTCGCCGGGGTCGTCGATCCGGATGGAGCCGGAGAACCGGAAGCCGAAGTTGTCGGGTCTGTGCTCGGGCAGGCCGTCGATCGTTCCGACGGCGCCCGTGCGCACGGGGGTCAGCTCACCGAACTCCGCCGCCGGGCCGGGGAAGAGCCCTTCGAAGTAGTCGTAGGCCAGGCCCGCGACCACCTCGGGCTCGCGCTCGCCACCCCAGGCCTGCGCCCGGAGCAGGTACATGGCGATCGAGCGCGCCTCCTCCTCGCCCAAGCCCAGGGAGGGCATGCGCCCCGATGGTCGCACGGCGTGCGGATCGACGAGGAAGCGTGCGAGCGCCTCAACGGTCGTCTTGCGCCCCAGGTCACCGAAGGCGACGGGCTCCTCGTTCCAGACTCCCTCCGGGGTGTGGCGCTCTTCGTCCGGGGTCCCCGCGCTCCTCAGCTCGGCGCGCTTGGCCTCGGTCGCCTCGGCCCAGTCCCAGTCGAGCTCCGCGAGCGTCTCCTGGGGTCCGTGGCAGGCCACGCACCCGACCTCGTGGTAGAGCTGGCGGCCGCTCTCGAGCTGGCCGGCGTAGGCTCCGATCGGCGCTTGGTCCAGCGGGCCGCCGAGGGAGGCGAGGTAGTGCACGAGCGATTCCACGGCGCCGGCGCGGGCCGACCCTCCGAGCTGCCCGAGCACGTCGGGCATCGTCCCGCGCGGCAGGGCCGCGCGCGGATCGTCGAGGAGCGCTCGCAGGTACTGCGGGGTGAGCCGCTCTCCCACCCGGTCGAGGCGCGGCGCGGAGGAGGGCTGCAGTCGCGTGCGCGCCGCCGGCGTCGCCGTGTGGCAGGCAACGCATCCCAGCTCGCCGAGCAACAACTCGCCTCGCCGGGGAGTCTTGTCTCCAGCTCCTGTCTCCGGCGCAGCGAGCGCCGTGAGGAGCAGCCACAGCGCGGCGGTCCGGGCGCCGGTGCAAGCCCGCCTTGCGTTGGGGGAATCAGCCATCGTCCCTAGCGCTCGTGCGCGCCGCCTTGGGGATCCGTATGTGTTCCACGAGCTCCTGCACCTGCTCCGGAGGCGGAGGCGTGAAGCGCGAGACGACAGCGGCCACGGCGAAGTTGATCAGCATTCCCACCGTGCCGATCCCCTCCGGCGAGATCCCCAGCCACCAGTTCTCGGGCGTGTTGTCCTCGGGGCGCACGAACTTGAAGTGGATTATGTAGGCGGCGGTGAAGCCGATGCCCACGAGCATCCCGCTCACGGCTCCCTCGCGGTTCATGCGTCGCCAGAAGATGCCCATGATGATGGCCGGGAAGAACGAGGCCGCGGCCAGGCCGAAGGCGAAGGCCACGACCTCGGCCACGAAGCCCGGCGGGTGGACCCCGAGGTAGCCGGCGACACACACGGCCAGGGCGGCGCTGATCCGCGCGGCCTTCAGCTCGCCGGCCTCGGTGATGCTGGGCAGGAGCGAGCGCTTGAGGAGGTCGTGGCTGACGGCGGACGACACTACCAACAGCAGGCCGGCGGCCGTCGAGAGGGCCGCGGCGAGCCCTCCGGCGGCGACCAGCCCGACGATCCAGTTGGGCAGGCGCGCGATCTCGGGATTGGCGAGCACCATGATGTCGCGGTCGACATACAGCTCGTTTCGATTCGCGGTCGGCTCGTTCGCCAAGAGCCGCTCGCCGTGCGCCCCGCGCTCGCCCGTGAACACCGGCGCCACCTTCCTCTGGCCTTCCCGGGCCGCAAACACGGCCCCCGAGCGGTAGGCCACCCTCCCGTCGCCGTCCTTGTCCACCCAGGCGAGCAGCCCCGTGTCCTCCCAAGTCCTGAACCACGCGGGGAGGCTGCGCTCGTTCTCTCCTCCGGCCGTCTCTTCGTAGTGTGCTCCCTCGACCGTCTCGATCAGGTTGACGCGCGCGAAGGCGGCGACGGCGGGAGCCGTGGTGTAGAGCAGGGCGATGAACAGGAGCGCCCACCCGACCGACGAGCGCGCGTCCCGCACGCGTGGCACCGTGTAGAAGCGCACGATCACGTGCGGCAGGCCGGCCGTTCCGACCATCAATGCGGCGGTGATGAAGAACACGTCGATCGTTGCCCGCGAACCGCCGGTGTAGGGGCTGAAGCCCAGTTGCTCGTGGAGGCCGTCGAGCCGGTCGAGCAGGGCCACGCCCGCGCCGGCCACCTCTCCGCCCAGGCCGAGCTGGGGGATCGCGTGCCCCGAGATCATCAGCGAGATGAAGATCGCCGGGACCATGTAGGCGAAGATCAGCACGCAGTACTGGGCGACCTGCGTGTAGGTGATGCCCTTCATCCCGCCCAGGACGGCGTAGAAGAAGACGATCGCCATGCCGACCAGGACGCCGGTGCCGATCGGCACCTCGAGGAAGCGGCTGAAGACGATCCCGACGCCGCGCATCTGGCCGGCGACATAGGTGAAGGAGATGAAGATGGCGCAGAAGACGGCGACGACGCGCGCTCCCGAGGAGTAGTAGCGGTCACCGATGAAGTCGGGCACGGTGAACTTGCCGAACTTGCGCAGGTAGGGAGCGAGCAACAAGGCCAGCAGCACGTAGCCGCCGGTCCAACCCATCAGGTACACCGAGCCGTCGTAGCCGAGGAACGAGATCAATCCGGCCATGGAGATGAACGACGCCGCCGACATCCAGTCGGCGGCGGTCGCCATGCCGTTGGCGATGGGCGGAACGCCGGTGCCGGCGACGTAGAACTCCTTGGTGGAGGCGGCGCGCGCGCGCAGGGCGATCCCGATGTAGAGGGCGAACGAGAGCCCCACGATCAGGAAGGTCCAGCCCTGGATGCTCATCGCCGAGGGGGAGCGGTCGCGAGCCGCTCAGTCTTCCGAGACGCCGTGCTCGTCATCCAGGCGGTTCATCAGGCGCACGTAGACGAAGATCAGCACCACGAAGGTGTAGATCGACCCCTGCTGGGCGAACCAGAACCCGAGCTTGAAGCCCGTCAAGGGGATGCGGACCTGGTTCAGGGGCTCGACGAGCAGGATCCCGCAGACGTAGGAAACGGTGAACCAGATGGAGAGCAAGACGGCGAGGATGCGGATGTTCGCTCGCCAGTAGGCCTCGTGTCGGGGCCGAGCTTCACGCATGGCGGATGGGGATGGGGTGCATGGAGGAGCACGGGGATTCTACCGCGGCTCTCCGCGCCCGTCAGGCGTGGGGGGCGCGATGGAGCGCGATGGGGGGTAGGCTCAGGGCCCGGAGGCGTGGCGGACACGAGGAGGGCGCGAGACATGGCTGAAGTGACGACCAGAAGGGGGTTCTTGAGGACCTCGGCGGCGGCCGGGGCCGGCCTGTGGCTCGGCGCGCGGACCGCGAGGGCCGCGCGGAACGCCGCTGGTGAGGAACTCGACATCGGCGTGGTGGGCGTGGACGGCAGGGGCGCGGCCAACCTAGCCGCGGTGAGCGGGGAGAACATCGTCGCCCTGTGCGACGTGGACGAGCACCGCCTGGCCCAGGCCGCCAGCCGCTTCGCGGGGGCGAAGACCTACCACGACTACCGGCGGATGCTCGACGCCCACGAGCTCGACGCGGTCGTCGTCAGCACGCCGGATCACACCCACGCCGCGGCGACCCTGGCCGCCCTGCGGGCGGGCAGTCACGTCTACTGCGAGAAGCCCCTGACGCGCACGGTGGCCGACGCGCGGCTCGTCGCCGAGACGGCGCGCGAGGCCGGGCTCGTCACGCAGATGGGGACGCAGATCCACGCCGAGCCCAACTACCGGCGCGTCGTCGAGCTCGTGCGAAGCGGCACGATCGGCGCTGTGCGAGAGGTCCACGTGCTGTGCGCCAAGAGCTGGGGCGGCTCCGCCGCGCCGACGGGGAGCCACGCGATCCCCGAGCACCTCCACTGGGACCTGTGGCTCGGGCCGAGCGCGGAGGTTGCCTACAATCCCGCCTACCACCCGGCGAACTGGCGGCGCTACTGGGCTTTCGGCGGCGGGACGCTCACCGACATGGCCTGCCACTACATGGACCTGCCGTTTTGGGCGCTCGACTTGCGCCACCCGCTGTCGGTGGAGGCCGAGGGCCCGCAGGCGAGCGAGCACACCGCGCCGAGGTGGCTCGTCGTTCGGTACCGCTTCCCCGGTCCCGTCGATGGGGAGGACCTCGCCCTCACCTGGTGGGATGGCGGCCGCCGTCCGGAGGAGCTTCTGGCGGAGAAGGGGCTGGCGAGCTGGCGCAACGGCGTGTTGTTCATCGGGGACGGCGGCTGGTTGATGGCGGACTACACGCGCCACGAGCTCGGAGGGGCAGAGGCCTTCGAATCCCCCGCGCCGTTCCTGCCCGCCTCGGTCGGTCACCACGCGGAGTGGATCGCCGCCTGCAAGGAAGGCGGTCCCACGACGTGCAACTTCACCTACTCCGGCCGCCTGACCGAGGCGGTGTTGCTCGGGGCTGTCGCCTATCGGAGCGGAGAGCGCCTCGACTGGGACGCCGAGCGGCTCGAGGCCCGCGGTTGCCCCGCCGCCGCGGCCTTCCTGCGCCGCGAGGTTCGCGAGGGCTGGGGGCTGTAGCGCCCTAACCGGGGTTGCACTTCTCGCAGACCTTGCCCGCCGCCGTGGCCTCGACGCAGCACGGATGGGCACAGGCCTTGCCCTCGGCCTCGGCCTTCTCGCAGCAGGTCTTCGCCTGCTTGGGGTTGCACTTGAAGCAGACCTTGCCCGCCGCCGCGGCTGTGACGCAGCACGGATGGGAGCAGGCCTTGCCCTCGGCCTCGGCCTTCTCGCAGCAGGTCCCCTCGGCTGGCGGGGTCGCCGGCGGCCGCTCGTCCCAGCCGCGGTTGATCGTGAGGGTGGGTAGAGAGGCTGTGAGCCGCGCCGCCCCCTCGACCGTGACCTTCGATCCCCAGACGAACAGCTTCCGCAGGCTCTTCAAGCCCGCGAGATGGGCCAGGCCCTCGTCGCCGATGCCGGTGCCGTACAGGTTCAGGTAGACCATCGACTGCAGGCCGCCCAGGTGCGCCAGGCCCGCGTCGGTCACGGCGGTTCTCTCGAGGTACAGGCGCTCGAGGCTAGAGAGCGTGCCGACATGGGCCAAGGCGGAGTCACCGATCGCGGTCTTGCCCAGGCGCAGCTCGCGGACCTCGGGGATGTGGACGAGCTGCGCCAGAACCGCGTCGTCCACGCTCTTGCCGTGCAGCGAGAAGTTGACGCTGAGGGCGGGGCTCTCGGCGGAGATGCGCGTCACGCGCCCGCCCGCCCCTTCGATGGCGGCGATGGCCCGCGAGCGCGGATCAGCGGCGGGATCCTGGGAGGAGTGGGCGGGGGCGGTCAGGCAGACGACGGTCGCCAGGCCGAGGAGACGGATCATCGAGGAACCCCTTCTGCGGATGGGAGCGGAGAGGAGTGCCGCATCTTAGCACCTCCCCGGCCGAGCGTCGTGGCGGCCGGGCCGCGCCGTCCCTCAGGACCCGCCGCGCCGGCGCCTGGCTACCGTGCGCCGGACGAGCTCATCGGCCGCCACGCCCAGCAGGATGACCGCCCCGATGATCGAGAACTCCAGCTGGGTGGGGATCTCGAGCAGGTTGATCGAGTTGTAGAGCACGCGCATCACGGCCGCGCCGATCACGACACCGGTGACCGTCCCCTCGCCCCCGCGCAGGCTGCACCCGCCGAGGACCGCCGCCGCGATGGCGTAGAGCTCGTAGAAGTTGCCGTGCATTGCCGGCTGCACCGAGTTCACGTCGAGGGCGAAGAGCACGCCTCCCAGCCCCGCCAAGGCCGAGCACGCTACGTAGGCGCCGATCACGATTCGGTCGGTGTCGATGCCGCTGTAGCGCGCTGCCGTCAGGTTGCGGCCGATCGCGTAGAGGTAGCGGCCGCCCACCGTCGCGTTCAGGAACAGCCCGGCCGCCAGGGCGATCACGATCATGATCAGGAACGGCGCCGGCGCGCGCACCTGCGCCAGACCGCCCGGGTCGAACACGCCTGTCGCGAGAGCGGCGAGGAACACCGCCCCCGCCGCCAGGAGCGGGCCGCGCCGCGGTCCTTCCTGCTCCCGGCGGCCGCGCAGCACTTCGAGGAGGAGCGCGCCCGCGGCGAGGACGGCGATGGAGGTGGCGACGGTGGTGGGTTTCCCGGTGGCGAGGCCGCGCAGCGTCTCGAAGCCGGTCCCGAAGCCTTGGGTCTGATCGCCGGTCACGAAGCGTGCGTAGCCCCGGTAGAACAGCAGCCCGCACAGGGTGACCACGAAGGGCTGGAGGCCGAGCTTGGTGATCAGGAGGCCGTGGAACAGGCCGATGGCGACGGAGAGGCCCAGCACGGCGCCGATGGCGGCGGCCGGCGAGAAGCCGTGCTCGACCATCAAGAGCGGCAGGAGGCAGCCGACCAGCCCGACCACCGACCCGATCGAGAGGTCGATGCCCCCGGTGATGATCACGAACGCGACCCCGATCGAGAGGATCCCGAAGAGGGAAGTCCAGCGGATGACGTTCTGGAGGTTGTAGGCGCTGACGAACTGGGGGTTGATGAGCGCCGTGGCGACGCAGGCGAGGACCAACAGGCCGAGGATGCCCAGGGTCTTGTTCATCCGACGGCGCCCCCCCGCGCCCCGGTGGCGAGTCGCATCACCGCCTCCTCGCTCGCCTCCGCGCGACCCAAGACGCCGGCGAGGTCGCCCTCGTGCATGACCAAGATGCGATCGGAGAGGCGCAGCACCTCCTCGAGGTCGCTCGATGCGAACAGCACCGCGGCGCCGGAGCGCGCGAGCTCCTCGATCATGGAGTAGATCTCGTGCCGGGTCGCGACGTCCACGCCGCGCGTGGGGTCGTCGAGCAACAACACTCGCGGTCGGACGGCCAGCCAGCGCAGCAGGACCGTCTTCTGCTGGTTTCCCCCCGAGAGCGTGGCGACCGGCTGTTCGATGTCAGTGGTCCTGACACGGATGCGCTCGACGAGGTCTCGGGCGAGCCGCCGCTCCCCTCGCCGGTCGAGCAGCCCGGCTCTAGAGAGCGCGGTCAGGCCGGTGATCGTCACGTTTTCGCGCACGGACATCTCCGCGAAGAGGCCGTCACGCTTGCGGTCCTCGGGCACCAGGGCGAGGCCGGCGTCGATGGCCTGGCGCGGGCCGCGCGTGTCGAGCGCGACACCGTCGACCGAGACCACGCCGGACAAGCGAGGCCGTAGCCCGAACAAGGTCTCCAAGACCTCGGTGCGGCCTGCCCCGATCAAGCCGGCGATGCCCACGACCTCGCCCGAGCGAACCTCGAAGGAGAGCGGGGACTGTGGGGAGTGCTCGGTGGCGAGCGCCTCGACCTTCAGCCGCACGCTTCCGGGTCCGGCGGCGCTCCTTGTGTCGCTCACGGTGAGGTCGCGTCCGACCATCAGGCGCACCATCGCGTCGTGGCCTATCTCGTCTCCGCGCAGCTCCCCGGCGTTGCGTCCGTCGCGCAGCACGACGACCCGATCAGCGAGCTCGGTCACCTCCCCCAGGCGGTGGGTGATGTAGACCACGCCGACCCCGCGCCCGCGCAAGGCGCGGACCAGGGTGAAGAGGCGCTCGCTCTCGGCGCGTGACAAACTGGATGTCGGCTCGTCCATGATCAGGATGCGCGCGTCGCAGGAGAGCGCCTTGGCGATCTCCACCTGCTGGCGGCGTCCGACGGAGAGGTCGGCAACGGGCGCATCGGGCGAGAAGTCCGCGCCAACTCTCTCCAGCACCGATCTCGCACCGGCGCGGATCGCGCCGCGGTCGACCAGGCCGAACCGGCGCGGCTCGCGCCCCAAGAAGACGTTCGCCCCCGCATCGAGGTTGTCGGCGAGGTTCAGCTCCTGATGGATGAGCGCGATTCCCAGACCGGCGGCCTCCCGCGGAGACTCGGGGGCGACCACCTCCCCGTCGATGGCGACGACGCCGTCGTCGCGGGATTCGATCCCGGCCAGGATCCTCATCAACGTGCTCTTCCCCGCCCCGTTCTCGCCGATCACCGCCAGGATCTCGCCCTCGTCCAGGTGCAGGTCCACGCGCTCGAGCGCCCGCACGCCGGGGAAGCTCTTGGAGACTCCCCTGACCTCGAGCAGGGCGCGCGAGCTCATCGGCTCGCGCCGGTCAGCTCCCGCAGGGTGGCCCTGAACGCCTCGACGTTGTCCGCGCGCACCACCGTGGCGGGGATGTCGAGGTAGCCGTCGGCGGGCAGGACACCCTCCTCGCCGCGGGCCAGACCCGCCAGGATCCGGACGGACTCGTAGCCGTAGCGGAACGGGTCCTGGGCGACGGTGCCGTGGACCTCGCCATCGAGGATGCCCTGCAGGGTCTCGTCGGCCTCGTCGAAGGCGACCACCTTCACCTTCCCGACCCTCCCCGCGCCCCGCAAGGCCTCGAGGCAGGCCGGCGGGTTGTAGGCGAACAAGCCGACCATGCAGCCCAAGTCGGGATACAGGGCGAGGGCGTCCTCCGCGTTGGCCTTGGCGCGCGAACGATCGAACTGGTCCGTGCGCGTGTCGAGCACCGTGTACCCCGCTGCGCTGACGGGCTGATCGGGAGGATCGTGGCGAGACGAATCGAAGGAGCGGCCGAGGATCTCGTCGATCACGCCTTGCCGCCTGAGGCGTGCGTTGTCCTGCTCCAACCGTCCGATGAACAGCATCACCGTCCCGCCGTCTGGGAGCGCCTCGCGCACCAGCGCTCCGCACATGCGCCCGGCGGCGTAGTTGTCCATGCCGACATAGCACAGGCGCTGGGACAGGGGAGCATCGGAGTCGTGGGTGATCACGTGCGTCAGCGCGCAGGCCTCGTCGATCAGGCCGGCCTGGTTCTGGGCATCGCAGGGGCTGATGGCGATCCCGTCGACGCCGCGAGCGAGCAGATCCTCGAGGATGCGTTTTTGGTCCTCACTCCCGCTGGCCGGCATGCGTACATCGCAGTCGACATCGAAGGCCTCGGCGCCCGCCTCCGCTCCCGCCGCCGCGATCGTCCAAAACGAGGCGATCCCGTTGGTCACATAGGCGACCTGGGGGCGCTGCGGCCCATCGTCCGCCCCGCAGCCGGTGGTGGCGGCGGGGAGGATGAGCGCGGCGATGAGGATCGAGGTGCGGCGGCGGTCCATCGGCGGGGGTCGCGGGGCACGCGCATGATAGCGGCTGCCCGATCCGAACGAGACACTCCGGAAGGCCGCTCGCCCCATCGCCGGCGACCGCTACGATCCCCGCATGAATCGGAACTCCGTGAAACGGCTCTCGTGTGCGCTTGCCCTCGGTCTCGTCGGCCACGCCTCCCCGTCCCTCGATTCCGGCGCCCAAGACGTGTTCGGCTCGCCCTTCGCACTCATCGCGGAGAACGGCCTGTCGGGTTGGAAGCCCACCGGCGGCGCCGTGTTCGTCGTGGAGGCCGGCGTCTTGCGCGCGAGCGCGGCCGAGGGCGAGCGCGGGAGCCTGGTGAGCGACGCTCCCTTCGGCGACTTCGTGCTGGAGCTCGACGCGCGCTTGGAGCAAGGCAGCGCGCGCATCGGCGTCCGTACGCCCGGGGCGGGCAGCGGTGAACCCGGCGGCCTGTACGTGCCCCTCGTCGGCGCCGCCGCCCCGGCGGCCGCCCACGGCGTCTTCTCGAGCGCGCGGGACTCCTGGCTGGCCGTGCCCGAGGAGACCGGCGTCACGGAGGCCGCGGCGGGCAGGCCGGGCTGGAGGCGCATTCGGATCGAGTGTGAGGGAGCCTCGATCAAGACCTGGATCGACGGTGCGCCGGCGGCCGAGGCCGTCGATGCGACCGTGCTGAGGGGGCACCTCGCCTTGGAGGTCGCCGGCGGGAGCGAGCTCCTCGTGCGCGACGCCCGCTTGAGCTGGCTCGGTCAGAGCTGGTGGCAACCGCTCTTCGACGGCGCGAGCTTCTTCGGTTGGCACGAGCGCGGCGGCGCCGCGTGGACGATCGAGGACGGCGTGCTCGTCGGCCGCCAGGAGGCGGCCGATCCGTCGCACGGGCATCTCGTGACCGACCGCTCCTACGAGGACTTCACGCTGCGGGTCGAATACCGCGCCAGGCGCGGGAACAGCGGGCTGTACTTCCGCATCGCCGAGACCGGCGGCACGCCGGGCGTGAGGGGGTTCCAGGCGGAGATCGACGCCGAGCGCGACGCCGGCGGTCTCTACGAGACGGGGGGCCGCGGCTGGGTCGTGCGACCCTCCGCGGAGGACGCAGCCTCCTGGTTCCGCCCGGGCGAGTGGAACACGATGACCGTCACCGCCAGGGGGGGGCACATCGCGGTGGACGTGAACGGTGCGCGCAGCGCCGAGGTGCGCGACGATGCCGGTCGCGCCTCGGGCCCGTTCGCCCTGCAGGTCCACGGTAGCCAGGACGTGGAGGTCGAGTTCCGCGCGGTCGAGCTGCTCCAGTCCGGAGACCGGCGCCTCAAGCCCGAGAGCGTTCGGACGACCGACAGCGACCACTCCTGGAGCCCCCCCAAGGAGGAGACCTACACGGCCGAGGAGGTCAGCGGCTGGACCGAGCGCTTGAAGCTGATGCGCCGGCAGATCGAGATCGCCGGTGGGAACTACCCGATGCCGGGGATCATCTACGACCCGGTGTTCCACGGCGTCGTCGACAAGGGGGACTACACGGTGGAGAAGGTCTACCTGCCGACCCACCACAAGTACTTCCTGACGGGGAACATCTACCGCCCCAAGGGCGAGGGCCCTTTCGCGGGCATCGCCAGCCCCCACGGCCACCGCCGTAACGGGCGCCTGTCGCAGCGCAGCGAAGACGAGGTGCGCGACCTGCTCGCCTCCGGGGCGGAGCGACACGAGAACGCGGCGCGATTCCAGCTCCAGGCGCGCTGTGTGCAGCTGGCGCGCATGGGCTGCGTGGTCTTCCACTACGACATGGTCGGGTACGCGGACGGCGACCAGATCAGCCACGAGACCGGCCTGGGCGACGTGGAGGCGATGTTGCGCCTGCAGAACTTGTTCGGGTTCCAGTCCGTCAACTCGTTCATGGCGCTGACCGTGCTCTCCAACGACCCGACCGTCGACCGCGCCAGGTTGGGGATGACCGGCGCGAGCGGCGGGGGGACCCAGACCTTCATCACCTCCGCGCTGGAGCACGCGCGCGTGCGCGCATCCGTGCCGGTCGTGATGGTCTCCGCGGAGTTCCAGGGCGGGAGTCGCTGCGAGAACGCGCCGTACCTGCGCTACGGGACGAGCAACCTCGAGTTCGCCGCCATGGCGGCGCCGCGCGCCCTGGCGCTGATCGGCGCGGACGACTGGACCGTGAACCTCATGGAGCGCGGCTACCCGGCCCTGAAGACGCACTGGGAGAACCTCGGCCACGGCGACAAGCTCGAGGCTCGTGTCTGGCCCGAGCACAGCCACGACTACAACGTGCACTCGCGCGAGATGATGTACAGGTTCATGAACGAGCATCTCGAGCTCGGCCACAGCGGACCGATCGTGGAGCGTGACTTCGAGCCCATCCCGCCCTC
>JASLMK010000091.1 GCA_030746555.1 Planctomycetota bacterium
CATGAACACGCACACCAGACTTCGCAACCGGCCGTCTTCGACGGCCTCTCGGCCCCTGGCGGCGCTTTGCGGAACCTGGCTTCCTCGACGACCCGTTCAGGGTCGCCTGCGTCGCCAGAACCCGCAAAGCACCACCCCGAACCGAGTTGCTGTGTCTGGTGCACGTCTTCATGGATAATCCGGGCTAGCGCCGCGCCGGCGGGCGGGACCCCCGGCGGATCTTGTCGCCAGGGACGGCTCGGCTAGGCTGGAGGAACCCCGGGCAGACCTCGCGCCGCGGCCGGGCAACCGCGGATTCCGCGGGGAACCCCCGATCGAGCGAACACGTCGAGCAGGCAAGGAGCGGAAGAACATGAGAGCTACGCATGCGCGAGTCGTGAGATGGTTGGGCGTCGCGGTCGCCCTGCCGGCCCTCTCCGCGGCAGCCCTAACGGCGGCCCCGCGATCCGGCTGGGGCGACACCGACGACCCGCGCGCCGACTTCCAGCAACCCCCCGGCCGTCAGGCGCTCGGCTCTGGCGGCTCGTCTGCCTTCGGCAGCCGGGCCGGCTGGAAGGGTCCCAGCGAGACGGTCGAGATCCTGCGCGACGTCTACGGCGTGCCGCACGTCTACGCCGACTCGATCGCGGGAGCGGTCTACGGGCACGGCTGGGCGCAGGCGGCCGACCACCTGGAGACGATGCTGCTCGACTACCTCGCGGCGGACGGCCGGCTCTCGGAGGCCTTCCCCGACGGAGACGAACGGACGGCGGCGGCCGGCTTCCCCGATCCGGTCGAGTCCGACCGCCTCGCGGAGTTGTTCCGCTACCGCAGCGCGGTGGACGACCACTGGGCAGAGCGGTGGACGACCACTGGGCAGAGATCGACGCATTGGACGATCCGGTCTGGGGCGTCTCGACGAGCGAGGTACTGGCTGCCTTCGCCGCCGGGATCAACGACTACATGGACGCCCATCCCGGCAAGGTGCCCGCGTGGTGGTCGGGCGAGGTCTCAGCGCAGCAGGTCGTCGCCTGGACTCGCCTCGTCCTGTTGAGCTACCAGATCGACGAAGCCATGGGGAACCTCCCTGGAGGCGGGCCGAACGGGCCCGACGGGACGGGCGGCTCCAACGCGTGGGTCCTGGGGCCCTCCAAGACGACCGACCAATCCGTGCTGGTGCAGGCGGATCCGCACCGGCCCTGGTCGGGGCCGGCGACCTGGTACGAGGCGCACCTGACCGGCGGCGGAATGGAGTCGGCGGGCGGCGGCTTCTACGGCATCCCGATCCTGTCGATGGCCTTCAACCGCGATCTCGCCCTCTCCCTGACGTCGAACGGCGTCGACAACGCAGACGCCTTCCGCGTGACGGTAGATCCGACCGATCCGACCCGCTACCTCCACGGCAGCTCGAGCCGCCCCTTCACCTTCGAACAGCGAGTCCTCCAGCGTCCCGACGGCACCAGCGTGACCTTGGACCTCGCCTGGAGCCACCACGGGCCGGTCATCCAACCGCTGGACACGACGGGCTTCTCCGGCGAGACCCACGTCTACGCCGCGGGCGCGACGATCCTCGAGGAGACCGGAGCGGTGACGCAGCTGCTCGGAATGGCCCTCGCGCGGACGATCGAGGAGTGGAAGGCCGCGGCTTCGCTGCTGCAGATCCAGCGCTGGAACATGCTGGTCGGGACGGCCGACGGACAGGTGTACTACGTCCACAACTCGCGCCACCCCGACCGGGTCGACGGCCTGAACTACAAGCACCCCATCGACGGCTCCGATCCCGCCGTCGACTGGACCGAGCGTGCGCCCTGGGACTTCGCCCAGCTCGCTTCCGTGCTCGATCCCGCCACCGGCTACGTTCAGAACTGCAACAACAGCCCCGGCTGGACGACCAGCGTCTACGGCGAGCTCTTCGATGAGCTCGCCTGGCCGAGCCACTACATGCGGGTCGACAAGCGCACGATGCGCGAACGCCTGGCGACGCAGGAGATCGAGGCCCTCCCGCTGTTCTCGCTCGAGGACTCGCGCGACCTCTCGCTGTCGAACTACCTGCTGATGGCCGAGTGGTGGGTGACCCTGGTGTTTCAGGTCGAGTCGATCCACGGCGACGACCCGGGGATCGCCGATCCCCAGGCCCTGGCGGCGGCCCTCGCGGAGCTCACGGCCTGGGACGGCCGCGCGACGACGGACTCGACGGCGACGCTGCTCTTCCAGACCTTCATCCGCAAGGTGAACACGATCGACGGGGTGGACGTGACCGAGCCGCCGCCGCCGGCCGCGAACATCCCGGCGGCCATGGCGGTGTACGGACTGAACCTGCTCGCGGACTCGTGGCGGGAGATCGAGGCCGAGCACGGGACCGGCGCCGTCCCGTGGAGGGACGTGCACCGCATCCGGCGCGGCGCGGTCGATCTGCCGATCGGCGGCGCGGGCTACCCGATGGCGCCGCTGAGGATCACCAAGGCGGTCGAGTTCGAAGGCAGCGTGGGGTACGTGGGGCAGGGCAGCTCCTACCTGCGGCTCGTGCGCCTCAAGCAGGGGGAGCCGCCCCAGGCGATCTCCATCAAGCCGTGGGGGAACTCCGACGACCCGACCTCGCCTCACTACTCCGACCTGACCGAGCTCTACGCGACCGACACCTACAAGCCGCTCTTCTTCGAGCGAGCCGACGTCGAGGCCAACCTCGATCCCGAGGGGAGCTGGATCCTGACCTGGATTCCGTGAGTCCGAGGGCGGGCCTCTCCTGCGCCGACGGCCCGTCCCCGTTGGACCCCGATCAAGGCGCCGGCGGCGCGGGCTTGCCGGGCAGGTACTGGCCGGGCCAGGGCTGGTCGGGGAAGCCGTAGTCCTCGGCGGCGTGCAGGGTGAGGTAGGGATCGCGCAGGTGCGGCCGCGCCATGGCGCACAGATCGGCGCGGCCGGCGGTGAGGATCGTGTTGGCGTGGTCGGCGCCGAGGATCGCGCCGACGGCCATGACCGGAACGCCGACCTCGGCGCGGATGCGCTCGGCGAAGGGCACCTGGTACATGCGTCCGTAGATCGGCTCGGCGTCGGGGGAGTTGCCGGAGCTGGAGACGTCCACGAGATCGCAGCCGGCCTCGGCGAGCCAGCCCGCGAGCTCGACCGCCTCGTCGGGCGTGAAGCCGTTGGGGTGCCAGTCGGTGGCGGAGATGCGCACGGCGAGCGGACGCGGCGTCGGCCAGGCTTGGCGCACGGCGGCGAGCACCTCCAGGGGGAAGCGGGCGCGGTTCTCCAGCGAGCCGCCGTAGGCGTCCTCGCGCCGATTCGCCAGGGGCGAGAGGAAGCTCGAGAGCAAGTAGCCGTGGGCCAGGTGCAGCTCGACGAGGTCGAAGCCGGCCTCGAGCGAACGCTCGGCGGCGCGCGCGAAGGCCTCGCGCACCGCGTCCATGTCCGCGCGGTCCATGGCGCGCGGCGCCGGCCAGTCGGCGTGGAAGGGGATGGCCGAGGGCGCGAGGGTCGGCCACCCGCCCTCGGTGAGCGGCTCGTCGAAACCGTCCCACGGATGACGGCACGAGCCCTTGCGCCCGGCGTGAGCGAGCTGGACGCCGATCTTGGCCTCGGAGCGGGTGTGCACGAAGTCGGTGATCCGACGCCAGGCGGCGGTGTGCTCGTCGGCGTAGAGCCCCGCGCAGCCGGTCGTGATGCGCCCCTCGACGCTGACGTCGGTCATCTCGCTGATCACCAGGCCCGCGCCCCCGATGGCGCGGCTCCCCAGGTGAACGAGGTGCCAGTCACCGACCGTGCCGTCCACCGCCGAGTACTGGCACATCGGAGAGACCACGATGCGGTTTGGGAGGCGCAGATTCCCGACCTCAAACGGCGTGAAGATCGGCGGCGGCGTGCTCCCGTCGGACTGCCGCCGCGCCCCGACGTCCTCGCAGAACTCGTTGCGCGCGGCGGCGACCAGCTCGGGATCCCGCATGGCGAGGTTGTCGTAGGTGATCCGCTTGGATCGGGTCATCAGGTTGAACTGGAAGCGGGCGGGCGGTTGGCCCAGGTAGCGCTCGGAGTTCTCGAACCACTCCAGGCTCGTCTGCGCGGTCTTCTGCAGTTTGATCCCGTCCACGCGCCGAGCCTCGTGGTAGGCGGCGAGGGTCCCCTCGATCTCGGCCTCGGCGCCCCGCTCGACGAAGGCGTCCACCAGCGCCACCGCGTCCTCCATGGCGAGCTTGGTCCCCGAGCCGATGGAGAAGTGAGCCGTGTGGGCTGCGTCCCCGATCAGGACGACGTTGCCGTGGTGCCAACGCTCGTTGGTGACCGTCGGGAAGGTCCTCCAGTTGGAGCGGTTGGTCAGCAGGGAGTGCCCTTCGAGGTGTTCGGAGAAGAGCTCGCTGCAGAAGGCGACCGTCTGCTCCTCGTCCGCCGTGTCCAGGCCCGCCTTCTTCCAGACCTCCTCGCGGCACTCGACGATCCAGGTCGAGAGGTTCTCCTCGAACGGGTAGGCGTGGACCTGGAAGAGGCCGTGCTCGCTCTGCTGGAAGATGAACGTGAAGGCCTCCAGCGGCTTGTCCGTCCCCAACCAGCAGAACTTGCACTTGCGCCAGTCCAGGTGCGGGCGGAAGTGCTCGGCGAGGCCCTCGCGCACGAAGCTGTTGACGCCGTCCGCGGCGACGATCAACTCCGAGTCCGCGAGCTCGGCGAGGTCGGTCACCTCACGCTCGAACTCCAGGGTCACACCGAGCTCGCGGCAGCGCTCGTGGAGGATCTCGAGCAGGCGCTTGCGCGAGAGTCCGCAGAAGCCGTGGCCGGTCGAGGCGATCATCGACCCCGCGTAGTAGGTGTGGATGTCCGACCAGTAGCGGAAGCTCGCCTCGATCTTCTCGAAGCTCTGGGGGTCGGCCACCTGGAAGCCGGACAGGGTCTCGTCGGAGAACACGACGCCCCAGCCGAAGGTGTCGTCGGGCTTGTTGCGCTCGATGACGTGGAGCTCCGTCTGGGGGAAGGCGCGCTTCATCAGGATGGCGGAGTACAGGCCCCCCGGCCCGCCGCCGATGCAGGTGACCTTCACTGGCGTTCTCCGCTTCGCCCGAGGCTCGCGGCGGAGCGCGCCGCCTCCTGGACCCCGCGCGCGAGCACCGAGCGCAGCTTGCCGTCCTCCAATGCCAACAGCGCGGAGACCGTGCAGCCAGCCGGCGTCGTGACGTCGTCCTTGAGGGAGGCGGGGTGGCGGCCGGTCTCGATCACCATGCGCGCGGCCCCCTGGACCGTCTGCGCGGCGAGCTCGGTGGCGACCCTGCGCGGCAGGCCGACCATCACCCCGCCCTCGGCCAGAGCCTCGATGATCACGTAGATGAACGCCGGTCCCGACGCGGACAGTCCCGTCACCGCATCCATGTGCTCCTCGTCGAGGCGCAGGACGCGCCCGAGGGGGCGCATGAGCGCCTCGGCGACGGCGAGGTCGTCGTCGGTCGCGTGGCGGCCGCCGGAGAGCACCGACATCCCCTGGCCGATCCGGCAGGGCGTGTTCGGCATGGCGCGCACGACTCGGAGGGTGCGCCCCGCGGCATCCTCCAGGGTCTCGGTCCGCACACCGGCGGCGATCGAGACGAGCAGCGGATCGTGGTCGAGGGCACCCTCGGCCGCGAGCTCACAGACCACCCCGCCCGCTCCCTTGGGCTTGACGCACAAGACGATCACCTCGGCCTCGCGAGCGGCGGCACCGTTGTCGGCGCCGACCTCGATGCCCACCTCCGCGGCGCGCTCGGCCGCGCGCTCGGCGTGTGCCACGCTTCCGCACAGGTTCTTCGCCTCCGCGGCGCCGGAGGTGATCAAGCCGCGCGCGAGGGTCCTGCCCATCGTGCCGACGCCGATCAGCGCGAGTTTGCGACCTTCGAGCATGGGTGCGTTCCTTCCATTGTGTCTCGGCCGCGCTTGGCGGCGGGGCGAGGGGTGCGCAGGTTCACCGAAGGCGTCCGGACGCGCAAGGGGAGGGTCCGAATACGCAGCATTGCGTAGCGAGAGGGAGGGAGAATGGGCAATCCACCTCGACCGCGAACGCGCACCCGCTGCATCATTGAGGAGATGACACGCACTCGACTCCTCGCCCTCGTTCTGTCCCTGCTCGTTCCCGCCGCCGCCTCGGCCCAGTCGCCGTCGCTCGACGCCTTCATCCTCGAGAAGATGCGCGTGGCCCACGCGCCGGGATTGTCGGCCTGCATCGTCAAGGACGACGCCGTGGTTTGGGCGGGCGGCTACGGCTACGCGGACATCTCCCAGGGGATCATGGTCACGCCGGACACGTTGTTCATGCTGGCCTCGATCTCAAAGACCGTGACGGGCACGGCGCTGATGCAGCTGTGGGAGCGCGGCATGTTCGACCTCGACGCGGACATCAATCCCGACCTCCGCTTCAGCGTGCGCAACCCCAGCCACCCGCAGGTCCCGATCACCTATCGCAGCCTCTTGGCCCACGTGAGCGGCATCAAGGACAACTGGTCGGTGATGGACTCGTTGTACGTCCAGGGCGACTCGCCGATTGCGCTCGGCTTCTTCCTGCGCGAGTACCTCGCTCCCGGCGGCCAGTGGTACTTCCCCGGCCAGAACTACTACAACTGGGCACCCCAAACCAACTCGGCCTACTCGAACATCGGCTTCGCCTTGGTCGGGCACACGGTCGAGGCGCTCACCCAGACGCCCTTCGACGCCTACTGCCAGGAGAGGATCTTCGAGCCGCTGGGCATGAACGAGACCAGTTGGCGCATGGCGGACCTCGACCCTGATCACGTGGCCATTCCGTACTCGTGGAATGGCGCTTCCCAGCAGTTCATCCCCTACGGCCACTACGGCTACCCCGACTACCCCGACGGCGGGCTGCGCACGAGCACGGTGCAGCTCGCGCGCTTCTTGCTCGCCCACATGAACGGCGGCGAGCACCGCGGCCGGCGGATCCTCGCCCCGGGGACCGTCGCCGACATGCAGACCGTGCAGTACCCCGCGCTCGACTCGAAGCAGGGAATGGCCTTCTACTACTGGAACGTCGCCGGCCAGGTTCGTCTCGGCCACGCCGGGGGCGACTGGGGTCTGATGACCGAGATGTGGTTTCGACCCGCCGATCGCGTGGGCGTGATCATGTTCGTGAACGGGGACGTGAACTTCGGCCCGATGCTGGCGGTCCTCAACCGCCTGTTCGACGAAGGCGAGCTGCTCTGAGGGCGGACGCGCCCGCCCGGGTTCAGGGCGCCGGCTCGAGGTAGCGCAGGAAGACCTCGCGCACGTCGGCGGCGTGCTCGCGCACACGCTCGGCGCTCCAGTCGCTCGTGTCGATCGGCTCGAGGAAGTCGAGGCGCACGGTACCGCTGCGGACGAGGAACGAGCCCATCGGCAGGACGTCGGGGATGCCGCGCATGATCAGCGGCACGACGGGCGCGCCGGTCTGCGCGGCGAGGTGGAACGAGCCCAACTTGAACTGCTGCAGGCCGCCCCTGCGCGAGCGTGTGCCCTCGGGGGCCAGGATCACCGTCGAGTGCTCGGCGTCCATCCTGCGCTTGAGCTCCGCCACGCTCGCCAGGGCCTTCTCGTGGTTGCGGCGGTCCACCGGCACCATACCCAGGGCGCGGAACGCCCAGCCCAGCCCGGGGACGCGGCCGAGCTCGGCCTTGTAGAGCCCGACGGGATGGTGCGGGCAGATGGAGGCGAGCACGAACATGTCGAGCAGGCTGACGTGGTTGAAGAGCACGATGTGGGCGCCCGGTTCGTCAAGGCGCTCGGCGCCGTGGACCTCCAGCCGCACGCCGAAGGCCCACAGGGGCACTCGGCCCCAGAGGTGGATCAGCGGCAGCGAGCGGTGCGCGGTCGAGCCGGGGGTGAGCAAGGCGAACAACGCCAACCCGGCCGCGCCCACGAGCACGAAGCAGGCGACGGGGAGGAGCAGGAGGAAGCCGCGCAAGGGGCCGGGCCGTCGGGCGGTCTGGTCGCTGGTGCTCTCCATGGCCGGGCGCGCCGGGGCCGGGTCGGGGGCACGCTCGCGCACTGTACGCCGCCGCGGGCGCAGCACCACCTCCCCGGCGCCGATCCTGTCGGGCCCCGGGCGCCCGAAGCGGGTCAGGCGCCCGGCGGCGTCGAGGTGACCGGGTTGGCGAGGACGCCCAGGCCCTCGATATCGACCTCCATGCGGTCGCCTTCGCGCACCCAGATCGGCGGCTTGCGCGCGAACCCCACGCCGGGCGGCGTCCCGGTGGCGATCACGTCGCCGGGCTCGAGGGTCACGGTCTGGGAGAGGTAGGACACCAGCTCGTCCACGCCGAAGACCATCAGGGCCGTGGTCGAGTCCTGGAGCGTCTCGCCGTTGAGCCGAAACGAGATGCGCAAGGCCTGGGGGTCGGCGATCTCCTCGGTGGTCGCGACGAAGGGGCCCATCGGGCCGAAGGTGTCGCAGGACTTGCCGCGCTGCCACTGTCCGTCGCCGAACTGGAAGTCACGAGCGCTGACGTCGTTGATGTTGGTGTAGCCCAACACGTGCTCGCGGGCGTGCTCGCGGGAGACGCGGAAGGCGCGGCGCCCGACGACGACGCCCAGCTCCGCTTCGTAGTCCACCTTCTCGCTCCCCAAGGGCAACAGGACCGGCTGTTCGTGGCCGGTCACGGATGTCTGGAACTTGGAGAAGTACAACGGCGCCTCGGGCACCTCCTCGCCGCCCTCGGCGGCGTGCTCGCGGTAGTTGCGGCCGATGCAGAGGAACTTCCCCGGGCGCGGGACCGGCGCGGTCAGCCGGACGGACTCGAGCGGCACGATGGCCTCGCCCGCGCGCAGAGCGTCGGCTCGCGACGGCTCCGCCTCCAGGGAGGCGCAGAGCTCAGCGAGGGCGGGGTGGGCGGCGCCGTCGAGGTCGAACCAGTCGAGAGGCGACGCCACCTCGGGCAGGCCCGCCGCGGCGGCGCCAGCGTCGAGCACCTCGGAACCGTCGGAGCAAAAGGCCCCCGTGCGCGGCGGCCCGCCGGCGGGGTCTAGGAAGGAGATGAGTCTCACGGGGCGTTCTCTCGTGTTCGGGGGTCGATCAACAGGACGGTGAGCTCGCGTGGCCCGTGCACGCCGACGACGAGCTTCAGCTCGATGTCGGCGGTGCGCGAGGGCCCGGAGATGAAGGTGACCGCGCGGCTTGCGGAGCCCGCTCCGCCGGGGTCCACCGCGGCGAGGGCGTCCCCCAGGGTAGCGAGGATGGCGTCGGCGTGGAGCAGGGCGACGTGAAGTGGCGGGAGCAGGCTGACCAGCCGATTGCGCTCGGAGTGCGTCTCCAGGACCAGGGTGCCGGTCTCGGCGACGGCGTGCTGGACGCAGCTGATGCCCGCTTCGGCCGCCAAGAGGCCGGCGCGGTCGGCGGCGTCGACGAGCTCCACCCCTTCGAGTCCCCGTGTGAGCTTCGCGACGAGGGGGGCGTCGGAGACGGCGATGCGCTTCGCCCGCGCCTGGCTGACGACCTCCGAGAGGACGGCCGCGGCCTGGGCCTCGTCGGCGACGACCTCCAGGTGTCCCTCGGCCGCCGCGAGGCGCGTTCGGAAGGCGTCCACACGGGCGGCGTGGGAGTCGAGGTCCGTGGGAGCGGCGACCTCGGGCGAGCCCGGCGCGCCGATCGCCACCGTCCCCTTCAGGGCGGCGCGGACTCGACCCAGGATGTCCTCGCGGGCGCTCATCGCCCTCTTCGGTCGTCTTCCTTCCACCGCTCGCGGAACGAGCGCGGGGCGAAGGGCCTGAGGGCCCGGCCCTTGCGCCAGGCGCGCGCGGGAGGCAGCAGGCGGTCGAGGCCTGCTCGTTGGGCGAGGCGAGCCACGCGCATCGAGAGCGTCCAGCGCACGGGGTCGGAAGCGAGCCAGCGCCAGAAGGCGAAGGCGGCCTTCTCGATCCGCCGCGGTCGCCGGGGGCGTTGCCCCTGCCCGGGGGCCCGGCCTTCGACGACATCGGCGCGCAGGCGCGTCAGCAACGCGGGGAGGTCGATCTTCACCGGGCAGACCTCCCGGCAGGCGCCGCACAGGCTGGAGGCGAAGGGAAGCTCGGCCGTCTTCTCCAGCCCCTGCAGTCCCGGCGTGATCACCGAGCCGATCGGTCCGGCGTAGACCGAGCCGTAGGCGTGGCCGCCGATCTGGCGGTAGACCGGGCAGGCGTTCAGGCAGGCGCCGCAGCGGATGCAGGCGAGGGACTCGCGCAGGGAGTTGTCGGCCAGCACCGAGGAGCGCCCGTTGTCGAGCAGAATGACGATCATCTCCTCCGGACCCTCGTCGCCAGAGCCTGCGCGCGGGCCGCTGATCAACGACTGGTAGCTCGTCAGGCGCTGGCCCGTCCCCGAGCGCGGCAACAGCCGCAGGAACACCTGGAGGTCGCAGAGGCGGGGAATGACCTTCTCGATACCGACGAGAGCGACCAGCACGCGCGGCATGGACGTCGCGAGGCGGATGTTGCCCTCGTTCTCGATCAACAGGATCGAGCCCGTCTCGGCGATGGCGAAGTTCGCGCCGGTGATGCCCAACTCGGCCGTGGCGAAGCTGTGGCGCAGGGCGCGCCGTGCCGCGCGGGTCAGCTCGCGCTCGTCCTCGCTCCGGGGGATGCCGAGCTTCTCGGCGAACAGCTCGCCGACCTGGCGCTTGGTCTTGTGGATCGCCGGCGCGATGATGTGCGACGGCGTCTCCCCGGCGAGCTGGATGATCCACTCGCCCAGATCGGTCTCGACCGGCCGGTGTCCAGCCTGTTCGAGGTGCTCGTTCAGGCGGATCTCCTCGGTCGCCATGCTCTTGCTCTTGACGATCGTGGGTCGGCCGAGGCGCTCGGCGATCGCCTTCACCTGCTCGCAGGCCTCGGTCGCGTCGCGCGCCCAGCGCACCTGGATCCCGTTGGCCGTGGCGCGCTCCTCGAAGCGTTCGAGCTGGACGTCGAGCGAGGCGAGCGCTTCAGCCTTCACGGCCCGCGCACGCTCGCGCAGGGCCTCCCACTCGGGCATCTCGGCCACCGCGGCGCCGCGCTGGCGGCCGAACAGACCGGTCGCCTTGCGCAGGGCTCCGCGCAGGACCTCGTCGCCCAGGGCTGCGCGCGCGTTCTCGCCGAACCTCTCGGGGTGCAGGTGGGTCATGCGCCTCGCCCGCTCGCCAGGACCTCGGCGATGTGCAGCGCCTCGATCGAGCTGCCGCGCGCCTCCAGGCGCCCGCGAAGCTGCATCAGGCAGCCCGCGTCGGAGGAGACCACCGCGTCGACACCCGTCGCCTCGATCGCCTCGATCTTCTCGTCGCTCATGGCGACGGAGAGCTCGGGGTGCTTCGCCGAGAAGGTCCCTCCGAAGCCACAGCACTCCTCGCAGCCGGGAGCCTCGACGAGCTCACAGCCGGAGACGTTCTTCAGGAGCCGGCGCGGCTGCTCGCGCAGGCCGAGCTCGCGCAGCCCGTGGCAGGCGTCGTGCCAGCTCACGCGGCGCTCGAGACGCGCACCGAGGTCCTCGACACCGAGGACGTCGACGAGGAACCCGGAGAGCTCGTGAGTGCGCCCCGCAACGGCGGCCGCGCGCTCGCTCCAGGAGCCCTCGCCGCCCAGCGCAGTGGGAGCGTGGCGCAGCATCGCCGTGCAGGATCCCGAGGGGACGACGACGGCTTCGGCATCACTCTCTTCGAGCAGAGCGACGGTGCGCTTGAGGAGCGCTCGCGCATCCTTGGTGTAGCCGGTGTTCCAGGCGGGCTGGCCGCAGCAGGTCTGGCGGGGATCGAACTCGACCGCGCACCCCGCCTTGCGCAGGACCGCGACGGTCGCCGCGCCGGCCGCCGGCCAGAGCTGGTCGACGAGACAGGAGACGAAGAGCGAGACGCGCATCGGGGGATCGGACCTCAGTCGAGGATGGCGACGCCCTTGATGTAGCCGGGCTCGCGGTGGCCGCTCGCGAAGGCGTCCGGCACCGCCTCCAGCTCGCCGATGCGGTGGGTCACGAGCGCCGAGACGTCCACGGTGCCCTCCTCGAGCAACCCGAGGGCGCGGCGGTACACCGAGGGTCGCCCGTCGTCGTCGAAGCCGCCGGAGGCGCCCACGGGGGCGACGAAGGTCGGCTCGCGAAACTGCACAGGCGTGAGGATGTCGAGGCCGGCGCCCGCGTGGCCCTGGCCGTAGAGCAGCACGGTGGCCTGCTTGCGGATCATGCCGGGCATCTGCTCGAAGATGACGCCCGCGCCGCAGGCGTCGATCACCAGCTCGGCGCGTTCGCCCCCGGTGGCCTGTTGCACGGCCTCGGCCACCGAGGCGGCGGCCGGGTCGATCGGCTCGATCCCCATGGGGGCGAGCAGGGCGAGCTTGGCCGGATCGGGCTCGCTGACGAGGATGCGGCCGTCGAAGCCGGCCACGCCGCGCAGGACCTGGACGAAGAGGTTGCCCGCCGGGCCCGCGCCGCAGACGACGACCGTGCGCACCGCCTGCTGAGAGCCCGAGGGCCTCAAGCGATAGCGCGTTCTCGCCTCTTGGAGCGACTCGAGCGAGTGCAGGATGCACCCCAGCGGTTCGGTCATTGCGGCGAAGGCGGGATCGAGATCGGACTCGATGGGCACGAGGTTCGGCGCGGGGACGGCCATGTACTCGGCCAAGCCGCCGTCCGGGCCCGTGATGCCGTACTCGGCGTAGTGCTCGCACTGGTGCGAGTCGCCGGTCGCGCAGTACTCGCAGAGCTCGGCGCGCTGGTAGCTCACGCAATTCAGGCCCTGGTCGATCGCGACCCGCGTTCCCGGCGCGAGATCGCGCACGCCGGAGCCGACCTCCTCCACGACGCCGGTCACCTCGTGGCCGAGGACCTGGGGGTGGGCAGAGAGCGGGACGGCCGCTCCCCGCTCGTCGAAGTGGTAGTTCGCCTCGCCGGAGAAGATGTGGAAGTCGGTCCCGCACAGGCCGACGGCGCTGACGCGGACCAGCACCCCATTGGCGGTCGGTGCGGGGCGCGGGAGCTCGCGCACCTCCATGCGCCCAGGCGCGGTCAGGACCAGGGCTCTCATCGTCTCGCTCATGTTCGACTTGGCTCTCCCCTCTAGCCCGGATTATTCATGAACACGCACACCAGACTTCGCAACCGGCCGTATTCGACGGCCTCTCGGCCCCTGGCGGCGCTTTTCGGAACCTGGCTTCCTCGACGACCCGTTCAGGGTCGCCTGCGTCGCCAGAACCCGCAAAGCACCACCAGGAACCGAGTTGCTGTGTCTGGCGCACGTCTTCATGAATAATCCGGGCTGGGGCGACGCGCCGATGCAGGTCGAGGTGAGGACGGCGACCGGCGTGCTCGCGCTGCTGGCACTCGCAGCCTGCAGCGCGACCTCGAATCCCTCGGGAGCCGAGGGCGGCGACCCGCCTGCGGCGCCGCCCCCGCGGGAAGCCACGGCGGAAGAGCGCACCGTGGACCCACCGGTGGCATCGGTGGACGGCTCCCCGATCCACACGAGCGCGTTGCTGGGGGCCTGGATGCACGCCGACCCGGCCGCGGTGCGCAGCTTCCTCGACGGACTCGTAGCCGAGCGCGCCGTCGAGCTCGAGGCGCGGCGTCTGGCGGTCGAGCTGGACCCAGAGCGCGTCGCCGAGGCCCAGGCCCAGGCCATCGAGCGCCTGGCGGCCGACGTGGCCGAACGCTACGGCGAGGTCACCCTCGACGAGTGGATCTCCGCTGCCCAGGGCCTGGACCCGGGAGCCTATCGAGCGCGCGTGGAGCACGAGGTCGTGCGAGGCCTGCTCGCCGAGCGCGTCGTGCGCGCATTCGTCCTCGGATCGGAGCACGCCATCGTGCGCCTGGCGGTCACCGAGACGCGCGACGCGGCCGAACGCATCCGCACCGCCGTCGAGGCGGGGGCCTCGTTCGACGAGGCTTCCAGGGGGCTCTCCATCGCTCCGCAGGCCTCCTTCGGCGGCCTGTCTCCGGTCGTGAAGTCGCGCACACCCCTCTCGCGCATGGCCTTCGCCACCGGCGTGGGCGAGCTCGCCGGTCCCTTCGAAGAGCAGGGCCGCTGGATGCTGCTCCGCGTCGAGAGTCGGGCCGGTGCGAACTCCGGCCTGTGGCCGCACATCTCCGCCGAGGTCGAGGCGAGCCTTGCCGAGCGTGCCGTGAGCGAGCCCGAGTACCTGCAGTGGACCGCCGAGATGGCCCGGCGCTATCCGATCGACCTCGCCCCGTTCTTCACGCTGATCGAGGCCGACGACGGCTGAGAGCGGGGCCGGATGGGTCTTGCATCGCGTCGGGCACTCCGCGATGCTCCCGCGATGGTCGAGGACGGCGAGGCGGGCCTGGTGATGCGGGAGACGGAGAAGACCGGCGAGGGGGCCGAGCGCCCGACCGACGCGGCGCCGGCGGACGAGCTCGCGACCTCCGCGCAGACCGGCGAGGCGGCGAGGAGCGGGGAGGACTGTGAGCCCGCCGTGGAGGATGGGGGCGGTGACGAGCCCGAGTGCGCCGCCGAGCCCGGAGACGACGCCGCCTCCCAGGATGGCGCCGAAACCCCCGACGATGCCGACGCCGGTCCGGAATCGCCCGAAGACACGACGCCCGCCGACGAGGAGCGCATTCTGCGCTCGGTCGCGGCCCTGGTCTTCGCCTCCCCCGAGCCCCTGGGCGCCGCCCGCCTGGTGAGCCTGCTCGAGGGGCCGCGCCCGGCGCAGGTGCGGGGCGCGCTGGAGGAGCTCGCGCGGCGTTTGGAAGCGGCCGGCCTGCCCTTGGAGCTGCGCCAGATCGCCGGCGGCTGGCGCCTGGTGACCGCGCCGGACACCGACGAGGTCGTGCGTCGCCTCCAGAAGGCGCGCAAGGTCGAGCGCCTCTCGCCGGCGGGCCTGGAGACCCTGGCCGTGGTCGCCTACCGCCAGCCGGTCACCAAGGCCGAGGTCGAGGCCATCCGAGGCGTGCAGTGCGGGCCCATGCTGCGCGGGCTCGTGGACCGCGGCCTGGTGCGGGTCACCGGGCGCTCCGATCAGCCTGGCCATGCCCTGGAATACGGGACCACCCGGGCCTTCCTCGACCGCTTCGGCCTGGCCCGCCTCGAGGATCTGCCCCGCGACGGCGAGCTGCTGGGCTGAGGGGGCCGACCCACGAGCGCGGCTTGCTTCGCCCGCTCGCGGCTGCGTACACTCTGCCGTTCGCCCCTCCGGTTCCCGCGCGCATCGCAGCCCCTATGTCCAGGAAACGAGCCAAGACCAAGCAAGTCGAGCCGTCGGCGCCCCCCGGCCCCGACGACGACGCCGTCATCGTCCCCAAAGGGCAGAGCCGCCTGCGCTTCTACCTGAGCTTCGCTCTGGTCATCTTTCTACTGATCATCTTCGTAGTCCCCAGCGCCCTGATGGGTTCGCTGGGCGCGGGCAACGATCAGGTAGGAGAGACCTACGCCCGCTGGACCGGGCCGGACGGCACGGCCGCCGAGTTCACCTACGCGGACTTCGTCGGGCACAAGCGCGCCCTGCGCATCCTCGAGACGTCGCGCATCCTGCCGTTCTTGGGCTTCGGCCAGATGGACCCCGGCCTCGACGAGGACGTCGCCCGCTTCTTGATCCTCGAGCAGGTGGCCGCCGACCAGGGGATCCGCGTGACCGACGCGTCCCTGGCGAGCTTCATCCTGCAGACCTGGCCCGACCCCGAGGCCTACCGCGCCTTCGTCACCAACAACGTTCGCCAGCCTGCGGCCGCCTTCGAGCAGGCCCTGCGCCGCGCCCTGGTCGTGCGACGCCTGAAGTCCTACCTCGACTACGGCGCCAGCCAGCCAGACCCGGTCGGGATCGAGCGGACCTGGAAGGCGCGCCACCAGGAGATCGCGTTCCACATCGTGCGGATCGCCGCGGCGGACCAGGAGGCGGAGGCCCGTACGCGCCTGGCCGAGGTGGACCTCGAGGCCTGGTTCGGCGCCCTCACCGAGTCCGAGCGCGCGCCCTACCACACACCGCGACGCTGGTCGGCGGAGCTGGCGTACATCGCCACCGGCGTCGAGGCCGCCGAGGGCGAGCTGGCGGGTCTCTTCGAGGCCTACCCGCGCCCCGAGGGCGAGGACGCCGACGACCTCGCGCGGCGCTACTACGAGGCCTTCTCCCACGTGCGCTTCCGGCGCGAGGAGGAGGACGAGACCCTGGAGGGCCGGGACCGCCTCTACCTGCCCTTCGAGACCGTCGCCGACGCCTGCCGTCGCGAAGCGCCCGCCTACTACTCGATGGTGGACTGGCTGGCGGACCTGAACACGCGGCTGGCGGAGGGCACGATCCTCGAGGTGGTCGACCTCGCGACCGAGGCCGCGAAGCTCGGCCTCACCTTCGCTCCCCCCGAAGTCGAGCGCAGCCTGGAGGAGTGGCGCGACGCCGACGAGCCCTTCGCCGGCTCACTCCTGGCCGCCGCGATGAACAACCGCGAGGCCGGCGGCCTCGTGCCGACGGTCACCGTGGAAGAGGGGGCCCTCGTGGTCACCCGCGTCGGCACGGTCGTCGAGCCCGAGTTGCCGCCCTTCGAGGAGTTGCGCGAGCGCGCCTCCGAGGCCTGGGTCGAGCAGACCCGCGGCGAGGTCGCCCTCGAGCGACTGGAGGCCGTGCGTGACGCCCTGGGCGAGCGCCCCGAGGTCGAGGGCACGCCCTTCGTGCCCACCGCCGACGCCGCGGCCTTCGAGGCCGCCGCCACCACCGCCGGCTTCGAGGTCCGCTACCGCGACTACCAAGAGCGCTCCGTTCCCCTGACGGGGGACGACGAGGAGGCGGACTCGATCACCGAGTTCCTGCGCGGCGCCCTCGCACTGTACGGGGCCGAAGAGGGACAGGTTCCCGCTGCCGAGCTCGATCGGGAGGGTGCCTTCGCCTACCTCGTGCGCCACTCCGGGTCCCGGGACGCAGACCTCTCGGGCATGACGCCCGCGGAGTACGAGTCGGTCCAGCGCCTGGAGATGCAGGTTGCGATGCAGAGCTTCAGCGCGGCTTCCTTCGACTCGGTCGACTACCTCAAGGAGCGCTACCAGCTCCACCTCACGAGCTGGGAGAGCGAGGAGTCGGGGGAGACCACCGAGTCCGGGCGCAGCGAGTAGGCCCGCGCCGAGCGCGCCGAGAGTGGCCCGCCGACCCGCGGGCGGGGGGAGCCGTGCGGACCGACGGACCGAGGAGAACTCGGATCAAGGTGCGATCTCTCGTTGCGCGGCGCGCTCGTCGGCTCGTAGGGGGAGCGGGGGTCGCCGGCGACCCGCGGCGAGGCGCGCCTGACCCTCCATCGTCGCCGGGATCGGGGGAACTGGGGGCCGAGACGGGCCCCTTCCCGGAGTCGGGATCAGGAAGCCGGTTCCCGGCCGGATCGGCTCCCGCGTGCCGCGGCCCCGGCAGCGCCCGCCCTCAGCGGCCGGTCCGTGCGAGCCGGAACTGCACGCGGAACACGCTCCCCTCCCCGGGGCGGTCGACGACCTCTGCCGAGCCACCGAGAGCCTCGGCCTGGGTCCGGACCAGGTGCAGCCCCAGGCCCGCCCCGCGCGAGGTGCGCGTCGCCTCGTTGCCCATGCGCTGAAAAGCCTCGAAGACCCGCTCCCTCTGCTCGGCGGGGATTCCCGGTCCGCGGTCACAGACCTCCAGGACCACGCGACCGCGGCGCATGCGCGTGCGCACCAGGATCGGCTCGCCCGTGGGGTTCTCGGCCGCGGAGGCGTACTTGCGTGCGTTCTCGACCAGGTTGCAGACGATCGAGCCGACGGCCTCGGCCGTCAGCATCACCGGCGGCAGGCCGTCATCGAGCCGCACGGCCAGATCCTGCGCCGCTCCCTCGCGTTCGGCGAGCAAGCCCTCGAGCACCGGCTCCAGGGTGGCGTTGAGGTCCGCCGCCTCGGGCTCGCTCGGCGCGCCGGCCAGCTGCCCCTTCTCCAGCACGCGCTCGACCATCGTCTCCAGGCGCTCCGCTTCGGCCACGATCCGGCGGTGGTAGTCCGCCTGGCGCTCGGGGTCGCGGGCCCAGCCGTCGCGGAGCATCTCGCCGTAGAGCCGGATGGCGGAGACGGGCGTGCGCAGCTCGTGGGTCACGGCGGCGACGAAGTTCTCGGTCTGGTGGGCGTACTCCAAGTCCCGGCGCACCGAGCGCAACAGGAGCACCAGCCCGGTGACGAGCGACAGGCCGAGCATCGCGGCCACGCCCAGGAAGCGGCGCTCCTGCTCAGCGAAGCGCCGCTCGAGGTCGGTGGTGTTGACCGCCACGTGCAGCGCGCCAAAGGCACGGTCCTCGTCGGTGTAGGTGTCGAACCCGAGCTCCTTGACGAGGTGGATGCACTCGGTCTCCTCGCCGGTGGCGGGCGCGGGGAGGTCGGAGCTGGCCGGCAGGAAGCGCTGTGAGCCGTCGAGCACCCGCGTCGCGGCCGCAGAGGGGACCTCCTCGAAGAGCCAGTCGGGGTCGATGAAGAAGCCCTGCACGAGGTAGGCGCCGTCCCGCAAGGTCGAGAAGCAGTCGGGCATCTCGTCCAGCAGCGGGCTGCCCGTGAGGAGAACCCGGCGCGTCGCGATCAGGCGCGGCGTACCGTCAGCCTCGAGGAAGAAGCGCAGGTGGAAGCCGTACTGGTGGATGTCGATCTCGCTGGTCTCGAGGGTGCGCAGGTGGGCCAGCTCGTCGAGCATGCACTCCACGTCCGTCTCCGCGCTGTGGTTGATGGCAGCCACCGAAAGGGAGAGCCGGGTCTCGCGCGCGCCGGGGAAGTGCGTGCGGCGCTGGAGGGCAGCGCCGTGCTGATCGTGCAGGACGAGGTCGGCGGCGGTCGCCAGGAGCGCGGGATGGTCCCGCTCCCACTCCTCTGGGTCGCCCGCTCCGCCGAAGAGCGTCACCGGCGCCAGTGCTCCGTCGGAGAACTCGTAGGAGAACCAGGCCAGGATCCCGGTCGGGGCGGGGTCGTAGGCCAGGGGAGAGCGCATCAGGGCGAACTCGGTCCCGATCGTCCCCGGCGGGAAGAAGGTCTCCCGGTACTGGTACCAGGGCCGTCGGTCTTCGCCCTCCACGAGGGGGTGCAGCTCGTCGTGCACGGCTTCGGCGAGGCGCCGGCCGGCGTCGTAGACCTCCCAAGGGACGTCCGCCAACCGTTCACGGTGGTCGGTGGTCAGCTGGCGCCAGTGCAGCGCGCCCAGGGCCGCCGTGGGGAGCACGAGCAGCAGGCCGTAGAGGGCCAGCGCCGTGCGCCTGCGTCGCAAGCGTGCCAGCCCGATTCCGTCACCGGCCTTCGGCATCTTCTCCGCTCGAGGCCCGGTGACGGATCCGCCCTAGCTGTACCAACGGTAACCCTTGCCCCGGACCGTCTGGATCAGGGACGGGCTGGAGGGGTTGGGCTCGACCTTGCGGCGCAGACCGACGATGTGGATGTCCACCGTGCGGGTTTCCACCTTCCCGTTGCTGTAGTGCCAGACATCGACCAGGAGGTCGTCGCGCGTCACCACCCGGTGGGCGTTCTGGATCAGGTAGCGCAGGATGTCGCCCTCGCGCGGCGTGAGCTGCAGCACTCCTTCGTCGCGATGGACCTCGAGGCGCTCGAGATCCACCGAGATGTCGCCGGGCAGCTCCAGTCGGGGCGGCGGAGACGTGTCGATCTCGCGCCGGCGGAACTGGGCGGCGACGCGCGCCACCAGCTCGCGCGGAGCGAACGGCTTGCACATGTAGTCGTCGGCGCCCATCTCGAGGCCGTGCACCACGTCCGACTCGTTGGCCCTCGCGGTCAGGATCAAGACGCGCAGGTCGCGCTGCTCGGTCCGTACCCGCTCCAGGATCTCCAGACCGCTGATGCCAGGGAGCATCAGGTCGAGGACCATCAAGTTGTGGTTCCCCGAGCGCGCGGCCTCCAGCCCCGAGGGACCGTCGAGGGCCACCTCGACCGCGAACCCGGCGTGTTCGAGGGCGTCGCGGATGCCCAGGGCCAGGTTCTCCTCGTCCTCGACGACGAGGATGCGCTCGCTGCGGGGCGCGCTTGCGTTGTCGTTCTGGGGGGCTTGCATGGGGCTGGTCGGGGATCGTGGGACGGGTGCGGTCCCGCTCGGGGCCTCTCTAGATACGGGCGTTCGGCGCCGAGTTTCGGTACCGGATCGGGAAAACCGCCAGCAGGGCCCCAGACGGGGCTACATCCCGGCCAGGGCTTCGGCCACCCACGTGGGGAGCCGGTCCGAGAGCCGGAGGGGGTCGCGGATGCCGGCCACCGCCTCCCGCGCCTCTGCGGGCATGCGCGCGTGCCACAGGGCCGCCCCGAGTTCCAGGCGCACGGGCTCGGGGCCGCCGGGGACGTAGCGGCGCGTGATGCGCAGCACCTGGCGCAGGGAGCGGTAGGCGTCGTCCCAGCGCCGGTCTGCCGCGTGTTCGCGCGCCCACAGCCGGTGGGCCCGGCTCTCGAGGGCGTCGGCGACCACGGCGGCGTCCTTGGTGCGGTACTCGCGGGACAGGGCCCAGGCCGTTTCGCCGGTCAAGTCGCCGAAGCGCTCGTGGGCCAGGGCGAGGGTCGCCAGGCCCTCGTCCTCGCGCCCCGACAGGAGCAGCTCGGCGCCCCGCTCTGAGAGCCACACCCCGTCCGCGTGCCCCGCGGCCCGGGCTGCCTCGAGGGCCGCGAGGCCGCGCTCGAGGTCCCCGGTCGAGAGCTCGAGCCAGGCGCGATTCCGCAGGGCGCCGGGGTGGCCGGGGTCCACGACGAGGGTGGCGGCGAACCGCTCGCGTGCCTGTTCGACATCGCCACGCCGGGCGTGGTGCACCCCCGACTGCAGGAGAGGCTCGACGCGGTGGGGGCGCAGGGCGAGGACCTCGTCCCAGGCGTCGAGGATCGCGTCCCCCTCGGCGCCGGTCTGTTCCAACAGTCTCGCGCGCAGGGAGAGGGCGACGGCGGAATCGGGCCGGGCGCTGAGGGCCCGCTCCAGGGCGGACTCCACCGCCGCGGCGGTCGGTGCGGGAGGAGGCGCGATCGAAGCCAGGGCCAGGCCGTGGCGCACGAGGCCCAGGGCGGGCCGGCAGGCCAGGAGCAACAAGAGCAGGCCGCCGATGCGCAGGGGCGCGCGCGAACCCGCTCCCGGTGGGCGCGGCGGGCGGGCGAGCAGGGCGCCCACCAGGGAGAAGCCCAGGACCGAGGCCACCGGGTTGTAGAACAGGGTCGCGTTGAACAGGCCGGCGACGAGGACGCCGGCGCCACCCAGGGCCAGGGCGCGGTCGGGCTCGTCGCCGCTGCGCAGGGAGCGGACGGTCGCGGCGGCGACCGCGCAGGCCAGGACCAGCCAGACGGCGGCGGCGGGAAGGCCCAGCTCGGCGGCGAGGAGCAGGAGGTCGCTGTGGGGGTGCTCGACCTCGCGCTCCTGCTCCTGGCGGCGGCCGTGGGAGGAGAGCTCGATCTCCAGGGGGTCGCGGTGGAGGGGGAAGCGCACGGCGAACTGTCCCGGCCCCGCGCCCAAGAGGGGGCGCTCGAGGCTCATCGCGGCCGTCCGCTTCCAGATGCGCGCCCGCACCTCGACACCGCCGGTGTCGCCGGGGACCTGCGTAGCCGGTGTCGCGTCCGCCGCCGCGCGTTGCTCGGCGAGGCCGCCGGCGACCTGGAAGGCGGTGGCGGCGAGGCACAGGGTGGCGGCCAGCCCCAGGCCCGGGGCGTGGCGGCGCCGTCCGCGCAGGGCGAGCAGGCTCGCACCGACGAGCACGATGCTCCCGGTGACCAGGGCCGCGGTGACCGGAGTACGCACGGCGTGCGTCCACCACAGCAAGGCCGCCAGTCCGCCCGCCCAGCGCCACACGCCGCGGCCGGTGCAGGCCAGGGCCACGCCGCACAGGGCGCCGGGGAGGAGTGCGCCGGAGAGCTCGCCGGTGTTCTGCGCGAAGCCGCCGGCGGTGGAGGGCAGACCGGCGAGGTCGGTGGCGGCGGCGACCAGGGCGACCGCCACGCAGCCCCGCACGAGGGCTAGCCGCCCGCTCTCGTCGAGGGCCGCGGCGGCCAGGGCGGCCAGGGCGGCGCAGGTAGACAGGATCAGGGCGCGGTCGCGCTCGAATCCGTCGCCGCTGGCGGCTGTGAGGCCGGAGACCAGGGCCAGGGCGAGCAGGACCGCCACGAGGGCCGAGGCCGAGCGGTTCCAGGCGGGAGGCCGTGCGACGAGCGCCAGGGCCATCGGCGCCAGGCCCAGGCAGACCCATCCGCCCAGGGCGGCCTCGCCGGCGGCGGGGTCGGCCGCACCCGCCGCGCCTGCGACGACCGCCGCCAGCGCGGGCAGCAGCAGCAGGCCGGCGAGCTGGGTGCTCTTCACGGGCGCTCCTCCCCGAGGGTCAGTCTCCGCCTCCCAGGATCGCCTCGACGTAGCTCCGTGGCTCGAAGACCTCTAGCTCGCCGAGGGTCTCGCCGGTCCCGATGTAGCGCACCGGCAGGCCCAGGGCCTCCTTGATCCCGAAGACGGCGCCGCCGCGCGCGGTCCCGTCGAGCTTGGCGACCACGAGGCCGGTGACCTCCACCGCCGAGGTGAACTCGCGCGCCTGGAGCACGGCGTTCTGGCCGTTGGTGCCGTCGAGCACCAACCAGGTCTCGTGGGGCGCGCCCGGGATGCGCTTGGCGATCACGCGCCGCACCTTCTCGAGCTCGCTCATCAGGTTCTTCTGGGTGTGCAGGCGACCGGCCGTGTCGATCAGCACGACGTCGATCCCCAGGGCCTCCGCGGACTCGCAGGAGTCGAAGGCGATCGCGGCCGGGTCGTAGCCATCGCGCTCGGGGCGCACGATGGGGGCGTCGTTGCGCTCCGCCCAGACCTCGAGCTGGCGCGCCGCCGCCGCGCGGAACGTGTCCGCCGCTCCCAGCAGCACGCTCTTGCCCTGAGCCTGGAAGCGGTGGGCGAGCTTGGCGATGGTCGTCGTCTTCCCCGAGCCGTTGACCCCAACGACGAGGATCACGGTCGGTTCGTGGGAGAGGTCGACCTCCTCGACGGGTTGGGCGAGGCGCTCGAGGAGCAGGGCGCGCAGGGCGTCCCGCACGCCCTCCTCGTCCCGCAGCTCTCCCCGCCGATGGAGGCGTGTGAGCTCGTCGCAGAGCGTGCCGGCGACCGGACCGAGGTCGGAGGAGTAGAGGAGGTCCTCGAGCTGGGCGAGCAGGTCGGCATCGATCTCGCGCCCTCCCCGGAACAGACCGGAGATGCCGTCGGAGATCGCGGACCGCGTGCGTCCCAGGCGACCCTTGAGGCGACCGATTAGCCCCATCACTCAGTCTTCGTCTGGGACGGTTCCCTCGCTGCGCGCGCCGGCCGCGAGCGCCTCGTTCATGATCTTGTCGAGGATCCCGTTGATGAACGCGCCCGAGTTCTGGGTCGAGAAACGCTTGCCCATCTCGATCGCCTCGTTGATGGCCACCTTGGGCGGGATGTCGGGGCAATGCAGGAGCTCGTGCACACCCAGGCGCAGGATGTTGCGGTCGAGTACGGCCATGCGCGAGATGTTCCAGTTCTGCGCGACGGCCTGGATGCGCTCATCGATGGCCTGCGCGTTCTCACGCACGCCCTCGACGAGCCGGCGGGCGAAGCCGCGCGTGTCCTTGTCGCGCTCCTCCTCCCGCAGGAAGGCCTCCGCCTCGTCGAGCTCGGCTCCGACCAGGTCGACCTGGTAGAGGAACTGGAGCGCCAGCTCCCTGGCCCGGGTGCGCTTCTTCACGGCCGCACCCCCTCCGTCGTCGATACGCGGAAACCGCAGGTGCCCGAGGGGGGCTCGGTCGCCTCGATCCCCTCCAGGGCGGCGAGGGTCTCGAGCGCGGCCCGTGCGAGGGCGCGGCCCTTGTCCTGGCTCCCACCCTCGGCCGGCGGGAGCGCGCGGGCACGGGCCTGCTCCAGACTCTCGCAGGTCAGGACGCCGAGCAGCACAGGCTTGTCGCACTCCAGCATGACCTGGCGCAGGCCCGCCGCCGCGCCGTCGGCCACGACTTCGTCGTGCCGCGTCTCGCCCTTGAGCACCAGGCCGATCGCGATCACCGCGTCCACGTTCTCCTGGCGGGCGAAGCGCCGTGCGGCCAGGGGCAGCTCGAAGGCGCCCGGCACGGTGCAGACCGGCATCGCATCGGCGGCGACGCCAGCGGCGTCGAGCTCGGCACGGGCGGAGTCGAGCATCGCGCCGGTCAGCTCACCATGGAAGCTGGACACGCAGAACGCGATCCGGCGGCCGTTGCCGTCGGGGAACTCTGCGGACGGAGGCTGGGTGTCCTGGACCATGGGCTGAGAAGGATCGGAGCGGCGCTCTGGGCACCTCAGCTTAGCCCGTGGGCGTCGCCCCTCCAACCCACATGGCACCCTCAGACCTCTTCCGCCCCCGCGGAGGCGGGGAGGAGGCCGGCGAGTCGGGCCACCGCACGGCGGCCACGCTCTGCGAGGACGAGCCCGAGGTCGTCGAGCAGGGTGAACGCCAGAGGCACGACCCAGAGGGTGAAGAAGGTACTGATCGCGAGGCCGCCGGCGACGCAGGTCGCCAGGGCGCGGTAGTCGACGCCCTCTGCGGGAGGCTCGGCCAGGGCCATCGGCAACAGGCCGAAGATCGTCGTCATGGCGGTCATCACGATCGGTCGCACGCGCGTCCGGCTGCCCTCGAGGACCGCCAGCCTGCGCTCCATCCCGCCCTCGCGCAGGCGGTGGATGCGGTCGATCAGGACGATGCCGTTGTTGACGACGACGCCCACCAGGATGATCAGCCCGATGAAGCCGACCGAGTCCATCGGCGTGCGCGTCAGGTACAGGGTCCACAAGGCGCCGGTGGCGGCGAATGGGATCGTGAACAGGACGGAGAAGGGGCGCAGGAGCGACTCGAACAGGATCGACATCAGAAGGAACACCAGGACCACCGAGAGGGCCAGCGCGCGCTGCATCTGGCCCAGCTCGGTCGTCGTGCGCGAGCGGACCGAGTCGTCGCGGGCGATCTCGAAGCCGCGCGGCAGGTCCAGGCGGCGCAGGGCCGCCAGCCCCGCCGCGCTGACCTCCGCCTGCCGGGTCGGGTCGGAGACCCGTCCCTGGATCGCGAACGAGGCCTTGCCGTTGCGGCGGAAGATGCTCCGCGCGCCCGGCTGGAAGCGCAGGCTGGCGAAGGACGCCAGGGGGACGGCGCCGCTCAGGGTCTGGATGTCGAGGTCGCGCAGGGTGTCGAGCCCGGCGACCTCCTCCTCGTCGTACTCGATGTAGAACGGCAGCTCGCGCCCTGGCTCCTGGAAGAAGGGCAGGGCGGCGCCGCGCAGGGCCCAGGAGATGTTCATCAGGGCGAGCTCGGCGCTCACCCCCAAGCGCCAGGCCTGCTCGGAGTCCAGGTCCACGCGCACCTGCTCGGGCGCGCTGCCCAGGGGCGAGGTCACGTCCTCGAGCCCGTCGACCTCCTCGAGGAGCGCGAGTGCCTCGCGGCCGAGGCGGGCGAGCTCGTCCGCGTCCGGCCCCTCCAGGGCGAAGGTCACCACCGAGCGGTTGCGCGTGTCGATGGACTGGGCCTCGGAGTAACGCACCCGGTGGCCGGGGAGCCGAGGCCAGATCTGCTTGAGACGTTTCCGGACGAGGTCGATGTGCTCGGGGGGCTGGGGCTCGTCCCAGTAGATCGTGAGCGTGCCCCCGCTGCGGTCGAAGCTGGTCGAGGCGTGGTCGTGCCCGAGCTCCTCGGCGTGCTCGGCGAGCCGACTCTCATACAGCGCGATCTCCTCGCTGGCCTCGGCCAGGGTGAAGTTGTCCTCGAGCTCGATGCGTGCCGTGAGCCGGCTGCGCGTCTCCTCCGCCCCGAAGGCGGTGAAGGTGATCGCTCCCTGGGGCACGGCGGCGGAGAGGACCGCGGAACCGGCCAGGAGGGACGCGAACAGGCGGTGGCGCAGGGTCCAATCCAACAGGCGCGCGTTGGCTTCCACCAGGGCGTCGACCACCGACGTTCCCGGCTCGCCGCGGATCTCGAAGGACAGCGGCGCCGCCGCCGGGCGCGAGCGCCAGCGGGGGAGGCCGAACAGGCACAGGGCGGCCCCGAGCAAGCCGACCGGCACGGCCAGCGCCAGGGCCAGGGTCCGCGGTTCGAGGATCGCGGCGGGGGGAGCCAGCCCGACCGCACGCAGGGCGGCAAGGGCATCGTCGCCGGGTGCGAGGACCCGCCAGGCGACGAGGGATGCAAGGGCCAGGGCCAGGAGCGCGCGCTGGGGCGTCAGGAGGCGCAGCAGGGTGCGCTCGAGGGCGTGCACGCCTCGCAGGCACACGCCGCCGGTGCGGGTGACGGCGCGGCAGGCCCCGAGGACGGCGCGTGCGGGGAGTGCGGCGAGCGGCGCCAGGCCTCGCGCGACGGTCTGGGTCGCGAGCCTGCGCGGGCCGACGATGCGCGCCGCGGCCACGGGCAGGAAGATCAGGGCGACGAGCAGGCTGAACGAGAGGGACAGGCACAGGGGAATGCCGACGGCCCCGAACATCATGCGCGCCATCGGGTCGCCGGTCATGAAGATCATCGGCAGGAAGACGACCACGCTCGTCATCGTCGCCAGGGTGACCGCCAGGCCCACCTCGCCGACGCCGCCGGCGGCCGCCTCGCGCGGCGATCTTCCCTCCCGGTGGAGGCGCGCGATGTTCTCGATCACGACCACCGAGTTGTCGACCAGCATCCCGATCCCCAGGGTGAGGCCGGTCATCGTCAGGATGTTGAAGGTCCCGCCGCCGAAGTAGACCCAGGCCACGGCCAACAGGGACGAGACCGGGATCGAGAGCGCCACGCACAGGGTCACGCGCACGCGACGCAGGAAGGAGAGCAGCACCAAGGCCGCCAGGGCTCCGCCCCACAGGGCCGTGCTGCGCAGTTGGCCGAGCGAGGCCTCGATGAAGTCCCCCTGGCTGAACAGCACGAGGAACTCCATGCGGCCGGCCAGCTCCTCGGTGGCCTCCAACTCCTCGAAGGCGGCCTGCACGGCCCGGGCCGTCTCGACCACGTTGGCCGAGCTCTCCTGTCCGACCTGCCCGAAGTAGGCCCGGTCCCCGTCGATCCGGGAGAGGTTGTCCACGACCGCCTTGACTCGCTCCACGCGAGCCACGTCGGCGAGCACCAGCCCGCCCCCGACCGGGTAGCGTTCGATCTCCTCGACGGACGTGAAGCGCATGTCGGAGCGCACGAGCACGCGCCGGCGCCCGTCGTACACCTCGCCGAGGGGCTCGGTGAAGTTGTCCCTGCTCAAGCGCCCGACGAGGGCGCCGAGGTCGAGGCGCGCCGCCTTGACCTTCTCCTCGTCGAGCAAGATGCGGATCGAGTCCTCGAGGCGGCCCCAGATCTGCACGCGGCTGACGCCGTCCACCGCCTCCAGGCGCCGCCGCACGACAGCCTCGACCAGGTAGTCGGTGCGGTCGCTCTGGCCGTCGTGCAGGAGCGCGAACCACATCAGGGGCAGGTCGCCGTCGTTCCAGGACCAGATCTGGACGCGCTCGAGCTCGTCGGGGAGCTCTGGTCGCGCGCGCTCGATGCGGTCGCGTAGCTCGGCGCGGGCGAGGTCCATGTCCGCACCGCGCTCGATCTTCACGTCGATGCGCGCCTGTCCCTGGTCGGACCAGCTGTAGACGTCCGCGACGGCTGCCAGCGTGCGGATGTGCTCCTCGAGGGGGCGTACGACCTTGGCCTCGTTCTCCTCGGCGCTCGCGCCGGGGTTCCAGGCGATGACCGTGAGCCCGTCGCTCTCGAAGCCGCCGGGCATCATCTCCAGCGGGATCCGCGTGTACGCGATCACGCCGACCACGATCAGGGCGGCGAAGGAGACCAGCAGCGTCACCGGGCGGCCGACGGCGCCCTCGAACAGGCTCGCGCGCGCGCTCATGGCCGCGCCTGCTCCCCGCGCGCCCCAGGGCGCCTGCCCGGCAGGAGCGAGTACACGACGGGGATCACCACCAGGGTCAACAGAGTCGAGCACGCCAGACCGCAGACGACGGTGATCGCCATCGGAGCGCGCACCTCGCGGCCCTCGCCCGAGCCGAGCTCGCCCAACAAGGGCAGGCCCGCCAGCCAGCCCGTGAGGGGCAGGAGTCCGAGCACCGTCGTCGCGGTCGTCATCATGATCGGCCGCAGGCGGGCGCGCCCGCCTTCGACGATGGCCGCGTGGAGCGCCAGGCCGGCGTCGCGCCTGCGGTTGATGCGGTCCACGAGCACGATCGCGTTGTTGACCACGATCCCCGCCAACAGGATCAAGCCGATGAAGACGACCACCGACAGGGGCGTGTCGAGCCCGTCGAGGGCGAAGACGACCCCGACTCCGGCCAGGGGAACGGTCAGCAGGATGATCAGCGGCTGCAGGAGGGACTCGAACTGGCTGGCCATCACCACGTAGACGAGGAAGATGGCGAGCAGCAGGGCGAAGCGCAGGCTGTCGAGACCCTCCTCCAGCGCGCGCTTCTGCCCGCCGAGCTCGACGCGCACGTCGGCAGGTCGCTCGAGGTCCGCCAGGGCGTCCTCGACGCGCCGGTTCAGCCCGCCCAGGTCGATGCCCGTTCCCGAGGCGGTGATGACGACCGCGCGGGAGTTGCCGATGCGTCGGATCTCCGCCGGGCCCTGCACCAGGCGAACGCTCGCCACGGCGTCGAGGGGCACGGGCGTCGGGTCCGCCGGGTTGACCGCCAGGTCGAGCACGTCGTCGAGGTCGTTCAGGAAGCGTTCGTCGGCGAGCACGCGGATGTCGATACGGTCCTCGCCCTCGACGAAGCGTGTGGGGACGCTGCCCAGGAGCTGGTCACGGACGAGGGTCGATACCGCCGCGAGGTCCAGGCCGTACTCGAGGGTCTTGTCGCGATCGAAGGAGATGCGCGCCTCGGGGTGTCCGGGGCGGACCGTCGTGCGGATGTCGCACAATCCCTCCACGGCCTCCATGCGTCGGGCAACCTCGGCGCCGACCGCTCGCATGCGCACGAGGTCGTGGCCGGCGATCTCGACGGCGATCGGCGCGTCGAGGCTGAAGGGCGTCGGCCGTGACACGTCCACCGAGCGCACCTCGGGCTGCGCCTCGAGCAGGGCGCGCACCTGGCGCTCGAGGAGCTCCTCGTTTCCGGCCGAGCGGGCCTCGTCCGTCAGGCGCACGGTCAGGCGGGCGGTGTGTTCGCCCTCGATGTCACGGGAGAGCGTGTCGGCCTCGACGCCGACGGTGAGGGCGGTGACCGCGACGTCGTCGAGGGCGCGCACGCGCTCCTCCACGGACCGCATCACCAGCTCGGTATCGAACAGGGGAGTCTCGACACCCAGGCCCACGTGGGCGGTGAACTCCCCTTGTCGGATCTCACCGAGGAGCTCGGCGCCCAGGTGGGGCAGGCGCGCCAGGGCACCGGCGCCGAGCAGGCCGACGCCGCACAGGACCGGCCAGGGATGGGCGAGGGCGCCGGCGAGGGTGCGGTCGTAGAGGCGCTCGGTGCGCGTCCAGGCGCGGTCGAAGAGCGAGCGCAGGGGCGTGCAGGCAGCGCCCCCCAGGCGCCAGCAGACGGCCCCGATGCCCAGGACCAGGGCCAGGGTCCACTCCAGGACCCAGAGCGCGCCGTGACCGCCCAGTTCCAACAGGCGCGGCAGCGCGCTCCCCCAGCTCCAGGGCTCGCTCGCGGGTGCGGGCCGTGGAGCGCGCGTACCGGCGGCGTGCAGGCCCCCCGCCTCGCCCGCGAGCCAGCGCCGGGAGGCGAGCATCGGGATGAACAGCACCGCCACCAAGAGGGAGACGAGCAGGGCGGAGACGACGGTGACCGCCTGGTCGCCGAAGATCTGGCCGGCGATGCCGTGGACGAAGACGATCGGCGCGAAGACCGCCACCGTGGTCAGGGTCGAGGCGACGATCGCACCGGCCACCTCGCTCACGCCGCGCACGGCCGCCGCCGCCAGATCGTCGCCTTCCTCGCGGCAGCGCGTGATGGACTCGAGGACGACGATGGCGTTGTCCACGAGCATCCCGATTCCCAGGGCCAGGCCGCCCAGGGACATGATGTTCAGGGAGACGTCGAGCAGGAACATCGGTGCGAAGGTGACGACCACCGAGATGGGGATCGAGAGCGCGACGATCAGCGTGCTCGCGGCGCGCCGCAGGAAGAACCACATCACGACGACCGCCAGCAGCGCTCCGAACCCGGCGGCCTGGCGCACGTCCTCGATGGCGGCGCGGATGAACTGTGACTGGTCGGAGAGGACCGCGAGCCGCACCTCGTCCCGCAGATTCCAGGCCAGGTAGTCCTCGAGGCGGCGGTCCTTCCAGAGGCCCTCGCCCGTCCCCGCCGCGGCGATGCGCTCTGTGTGGGTGCGCTGGGCAGCCGTGCCGAAGGTGCGCTCGGACACCGCGTCGGCGACCTCGACGATGTTCGCACCCGCCTCGCGGTACAGGGCGATCTCGACCGCCTCCTCGCCGTCGAGGCGCGTGATGACCTCGCGCTTCTTGTGCGTGCGTTCGACCGTCGCGACGTCGCCGATGCGGATCACGGAGTCCCCGCGCTCGACCAGTGGCAGGGCCTCGATCTCGGCCAGGTCGGTGAACTCGTTCAGGGTTCGCACGAGGTACTCGGTCGAGCCCTCGCGCAGCACTCCGCCCGACGCGTTCAGGTTCTCCTGGCCTAGGCGCAGGGCCAGTTGGGCGGGGTCGATGGAGTGGGCGCCGAGCTTGTGCGGATCGACCCGCACGCGGATCTCCTCCTCCAGCCCGCCGCGCACCTCCACGGCCGCGACGCCGGGGATCGACTCCAGCTCCCGCTCGAGCTTGTGCTCGACGATCCAGCGCAGGTGCGCGAGGTCGGCGGAGTGCGAGGCGTCACCGGCGCCGACGACCCCCAGGCGCAGGATCGGGTCGAGGTTGGGGTCGTAGCGCAGGATCAGGGGGCGCTCGGCCCCCGGCGGCAGGATCAGGCTGTCGAGGCGGTCGCGCACGTCCTGGACCGCGAAGGTCATGGCCGTGCCCCACTCGTACTCCAAGACGACGTCGCTGGCGCCGGCGCGGCTGATCGAGCTGGTGCGCACCAGCCCCGAGAGCGAGCCCAGTGATTCCTGGATGCGGCGCGAGACCCGGTCCTCGATGTCCTCGGGCGCGGCGCCGGGCCAGGCGGTGCGCACGGTCAGGGTCGGGTAGCTGATCTCCGGCAGCAGGTCCATCGACAGCTTCGAGAGGGAGATCGTCCCGAAGACGGCGATCGCCACCATGAACATGGTGACGGCCACGGGCCGCCGCGTGACCCAAGCCAGGCGCGAGCGCGCGGCGGACGGTGAGGACACCCGCTCGTCGGGGGGAGGCGTCACTCTTCCGTGCCGCCTGGGGGGGAAGCGCCGGTCGCCTCCACCTCGGCGCCGTCCTCGAGGTCGCGGTTGCCGACCTCGACGACGACCTGGCCGACCTCGAGCGCCCCGGATTCGCTGGGGATCACCTCGACCCAGTCGCCCTCGCTGAAGCCGGGCGTGACCTCCACGCGCCGGGCGACGCCGTCGCGCACGCTGAAGACGACCGTCACGTCCCCTTCGCGCCGGAGGGAGCGCTTGGGGATGACCAGGGCGTCGGGGCGCCGCTCGAGGACGATCTCCAGGCGCAGGAGCATCCCCGGCAGGAGGCTCGTTCCGTCGGGGTGGGGCAGGAGGCGGGCGGTGACCCGAAACGAGCCCGAGGCGGAGTCGATGCTCGGGCTGATGCGCTCGATCACGCCGGGGAACTCGAGGCCGGGGATCGCCTCGGCCCGGGCCAGGATGCGCGCGTCCCCTCCGGCCGCGCCCGAGCCGTCCGCCGCCGAGCCGAGGGCGGCGAAGACGGCGAGCTCGCGCTGGGGCCGGGGGAACACGGCCCGCAGGCGCTCGAGGTCGGTCAGGACGAAGGCCGTCGTCGCCGGCCCCGCGTTGTCTCCCACGCGCAGGTCCCGGCGCGCGATGACCCCGGTGAAGGGGGCGCTGATCTCGGTGTGGGAGAGGGTGACCTCCGCGCGGTCGCAGGCCAGCTGGGCGCGCGAGGCGGCGGTCGCCGCGGCGCGCTCGTCGAGGGCGGCGCGCTCCGCCGAGAGCTTGCTCGTCTCGAACTGCCGCAGGGCGCTGTCGCGGTCGAAGGCCAGCTGCTCCAGCTCCTGGTCGGAGATCAGGCCGGCCCGCGCGTTGCGCTCGTGGCGCCGCTGGGCCTGCTCGTGGGCGAGGCGCAGTCCCTCGGCGGCGGCGTCGGCCTCGCGCCGGGCGAGGGCGGCGCGGGCTACGTTGTCCTCGGCCTCCGTCAGGGCTAGGCGCGTCTCCTCCAGGGCGGCGCGGGCGTCGCGCTGGTCGAGGACCGCGAGGACCTCCCCGGCCTCCACTGCGTCGCCCTCCTCCACGCGCAGCTCGGTCACCACGCCGGAGGTGCGCGGCAGGATCGTGACCTGGCGCTCGCTCTCCACCACCGAGGTGGTCGAGAGCACGCGGCGCATCTCCCGCCGCTCGACTGGCGCTGTCCGCACGCGGGTCGGTTCCAGACGCCCGGCCGTGGAGGCGAGGGGGCCCTGGCCCCCGGAAGGGTCGCCGCCACAGCCGACGAGGAGCAGGGCGGCTGCGGCCGAGGGGAGGATGGGGGGCGGGTGCATCGGTTCGATTGTAGCGCGGGACGATGCTCCGCCCGGAGGATCGCGAGCGGAGTCGTCGCCCAGGGGCGGACCGGCCGCCGGGCCGACCGGTTAGACTCCGCTGACATGCGGACCCCCGGGGAGGCTGTTTCCGAGATTCTCGCGCACACTCCCGGTCCCGGCACCGCCGGGGAGTGTCCCCTGGCCGAGGCCGCCGGCCGCGTCCTGGCCGCCGACGTCACCGCCGACGGGGATCTGCCCCCCTTCGCCAAGAGCGCCATGGACGGCTTCGCCGTGCGGAGCGCCGACTTCGCCCAGGCCGGCGGCGCCGGAGCCCGCCTGCGCCGCATCGGCGAGTCGAGGGCCGGCAGCCCCTTCGCGGGGGCCGTCGCCCCGGGGGAGTGCGTCGCCATCTACACCGGGGCCGTCGTCCCCGACGACTGCGACGCGGTCGTGATGGTCGAGCGCTCCCAGCGCGAGGGGGAGACGGTGCGCCTGGACGACGAGCCGCGGGAGCGGCAGCACATCTGCGAGCGCGGCGAGGACGTGGGACGCGGCGAGAGGGTCCTCTCAGCGGGTCACCGCCTGCGCCCGGGCGACCTCTCGGTGCTGGCGGCGGTGGGCTGCGAGCCCGTGCCCGTTCACCAGCGCCCGCGGGTCTCGATCCTGACCACCGGGGACGAGCTCGTCGCGCCCAGCGAGGTGCCCGGCCCGGGCCAGATCCGCGAGGGGAACACCCTGCACCTCGCGGCCCTCGCCAGGGCCGCCGGGGCGCGCGTCCTACGCGCCGAGGTCCTGAACGACGATCCAGCCGAACTCGAGCGCGCCTTCGCGGAAGCCCTGGAGGACTCAGATTTCGTGGTCTCGACCGGCGGGGTCAGCATGGGGCGCTACGACCTCGTCGGCGATGCCTTCGAGGCCGCGGGCGTCGAGTGCGTGTTCCACAAGGTCGCCATCAAGCCGGGGAAGCCGGTCTGGTTCGGCGTGCGCGGTGAGGTCGGCGTGTTCGGTCTGCCGGGGAACCCGGTCTCGTGCCTGGTCGGCCACGAGGTCTTCGTGCGACCGGCCCTCGCCCGGCGCTCGGGGGCGGTCGCCGAGGCGGCCGCCGAGCTGCGCAGAGGCCGCTGGGAGGGAAAGCCGCCGCGCACCGCTGATCGCCAGCAGAACATCCCCGTGGCGGTGAGCGCGGGCGAGGACGGCGTGGACCGCCTGCGGCCCGTCCCCTGGCGTTCGTCGGCCGACGTCGTCGGCCTGGCCCGCGCCGCGGGGCTCGCCGTGGTCGAGCCGGGGGACACCCTCGCGCCCGGCGACCTCTGCCGTTACCGTCCGCTGGGTTGAGTCGCGCCGAGCCCGCCCCCCTCGCCGCCCTCCCGCGCCTGGGGCGGTTGGCCTTGGCCTTCGGCCTGCTCTTCGGGGCGGGTCCGGGGCTCGTCGGGCCGTCGCCCTCGCCGCTGGGTCTCCTGGGGATCGCCCTGTGGGCCTCGTGCGCCCGCCGCGGCGGACGGGGCGCCTTCGCCTGCGAGTGGCTCGTCGCCGGCGCCTACTTCGCCGCCCAGATCTCGTGGCTGGGCTACGTGTGGTGGCCGAGCGTGCCCTTCGGCGCCGTCGTCCTCGGCGTCACCGCCGCCCTCGCGGGCGTGCTCCTGCGACGGCTGACGCGCCGCCACTCCCTGCCCCTGGCCACGGCCCTGGCCTGGACGTCGCTCGAGTGCGTCCGCGCCCTCGTCCCGCCCCCCCTCGGTCTGGGCTGGCTGCGTCTGGGCCACTTCGCCCTCGAGGTGCCCCTCTTGCCCGAGAGCGCCCGCGTCTGGGGCGTCGAGGGCTTGTCCTTCTGCCTCGCCGCCCTCGCCGGCGGCCTCGCCGCGCTCGCGGGGCGGCGCGCTTTGTCCCGCGCGGCCTTCGCCTGGTCGGTGGGGCCCGCGCTGGGCGGCCTGGCCCTCGCCCTCGCCGTGCCGGCCCCGGCGACCGCACCGGGTCCGCGCCTGCTGCTGGTGCAGCCGGCCATCCCCCAGGAGCGCAAGAACTCGGCGCCCGCCGAGGAGATCCTCCGCTCGTCGCTGGTGCTGACGGCCGAGGGGCTCGCGCGCCTGGAGCGGGAGGGCGAGCCGGCGGTCGACCTGGTCTGTTGGGGCGAGACGATGCTGCGCGCCCTGGTCGTCGGTCGCGAGCTGGAGGCCGCGGTGGGGGAGGTCCGCTTCGACCCCTGGTTCGAGGTCGCCGACGAGGAGATCGCCGGGCTGTTCGTCGCGCTCGATCGCCGCGAGCGGTCGATCCTGGAGGTCCTCAGCGGGCCGGCGGCGCGCATCCTGCCCGAGGGCGCGAGCTTCTTGACCGGCGCCGAGGTCCTCGTCCGCGACGGCGGGCGGGTGCGCCGCACGAACTCCGTCGTGCTCTACGACGCCAAGGGCCGCCGCACGGGCCGAGCCCTCAAACGCCACCTCGTCCCCGGAGCGGAGTCGCTCATGGGCCTGGAGAGCTCAGCGTGGGTGCGTGAGACCGTCCACGAGCTGGCGGGCTACGTCCCCGACTTCCTCTCCGGGCGGGAGACCGGCGTCCTGACCCTGGAAGGAGAGAGCCGGCGTTGGCGTATCGCCGCCTCGGTGTGCTTCGACAACGCCTTCCTGGACGTCTACACCGATCCGGTGCGCGAGGGAGCGGTCGACCTGCACCTGGTGGTCTCCAACGAGGCCTGGTACCGAGGCAGCTTCGAGCTCGACCAGATGGTGGCCTTCTCGCGCCTGGCGGCCCTCGCCACGGGCCGCTCGGTGGTGCGGGTCGCGAACTCGGGGATCTCCTGCGCCATCGACCCGCGAGGGCGCGAGCTGGCGCGCCTGAGGGTCGGCGGGGTCGATCGCGACGTCCCCGGCACCCTGGCGGTTCGCCCGCCCGTCCCCGTCGACGCGGCCGCGCGCCTTCCCTACGTCCTGCTGCAGCCCTTCCTGGCTTGGATCCTGGTCGGGGCCGGGCTGGCGGCGGGGCTCCTATCTTTCCGTAACTGCGCCCCCGAAGAGGTCTAGAGCGGGGCGTGAGCGGCCTTCCGGGCTGCTTGACCGCCTTCGGGGCGCTCCCTATACTCACGCGCCGACCGTGCGAGGATGACGGTCGGCAGTGCCCGGAAGCCGGGCGCGACCCCAAGGTTACCGACCGAGCACCGACTGCCTCTCCGCGCGCTCACGAGCGCGGCGGACCCCCTCCGGATCCCCACATCCCCTCTGATCAAGCATGAGCCCCATTGGACGGATTTTCAGCGTCATCAACCTCGTCCTGGCCGCGTTCTTCCTGGCCTGGGCTGCGAACCTCCTCGCCGTCAGCCAGGAGTTCAAGACCAAGTACGACGACGAGGTAGCGGCCCACGCGGCGACCAAGAGCGAGCTCGACGGCACGATCGTCGACCTGCGCTCCCAGGTGGACACCGCCCGCAACGATGCCGACCTCGCCCGCGGTGAGCGCGACTCGGCCCAGCAGGCTGCCCGCTTGCAGGAGAAGGCCGCCGACGACCAGCAATCCGAGAACGCGACCTTGCAGTCCAACTACGACAAGATCGCCAACTCGGTGGCGAACCTCGAGGCCAACAACCGCGGCCTGCAGGCGGCCAAGGACACCGCCGTCAGCGCCCAGCACGACGCGGAGACCGAGCGGGACGCGGCACAGCGCGACCAGCAGGCCGCCGAGTCGCGCACCTCCGAGGTCGAGGCCCTCAACGACTCCCTGCACAAGACCATCGGGGACAAGGACGCCGCGATCGCCAGCCTGGGCGCCGAGATCTCCAACCTCGAGGTCCAGCTCGCGACCCTCGTAGACGTCACCGGCGTCGCGATCAGCGACATCACCTCCCAGCCGCTGATCGAGGGCACGGTCGTCAAGGCGCTCTACGACATCGCCCCGGGCATGGTGGCCCTCAACGTGGGCTCCGCCAGCGGCGTCGTCCGCGGCCACACCTTCGAGATCCACAACGGCACCTCCTACAAGGGCCAGGTGCGGGTCGAGAACGTGCGCGCGGACATGTGCACCGCGATCGTCCACCTGACCGTCCCCGGGCAGACCATCAGCCAGGGCGACAGCGCCAAGACGCGCCTCTAGGCCGTCGAAACCCGAGCAGACTCAGCACCACCATGGCACGCAAGGCATCCCGTCGCTCCGGGCGCAAGTCGGAGACCAAAGGTCGGTCGAAGAAGGCGGCCGCCGTCGCCGAGGTCGAGGTCGTCGAGGAGGAGAAGGGCCTGGGGGTCAACGACGGCATCGCCATCGGGACGACCATCCTGTTCCTGGTCGCGATCCTCCTGACCGACTACACCCTGGGCACCGAATACGGCACCGGCCTGTTCTTCGCCAAGTAGTCCGCCATCCCGCGGGGAGCGATCCCCGCAGGACGCCGCACACAGACGGCCCGGATCGGCGCTCGAGCCGCTCCGGGCCGTCGTCTCTTGGGTGCGGGAGGTTTCCCGGCGGCTCCGAGGATCACGACGGATTCGTGCCGGTGAGCCGTCGGCGTCCTTGAACGGCCCCCTTCCACCGCTAGACTGCGAGCAACTGCCGTGGGAGCGGGAGCGTAGCGCGGCCCTTCGCGCCAAATGCGCGTTCCTGTAACGGCCTGGAGAATGCGCATGGGGAACCCCTTCAAGCCCTTCGAGTGGGCGCTCGGACGCTTCTCGGTCGACATGGGTATCGACCTGGGGACCGCCAACACTCTCGTCAGCGTGCGGGGGCGAGGCATCATCCTCAACGAACCCAGCGTCGTCGCCGTGAAGAAGGAGACCGGCGAGGTGCTCTTGGACGGCATGGCCGTGGGCAACACCGCCAAGGCCATGCTGGGCAAGACGCCGGGCAACATCGAGGCCATCCGGCCCCTCAAGCACGGCGTCATCGCGGACTTCGACGTGACCGAGAAGATGCTGCGCTACTTCATCACGAAGGTCCACGAGGGCCGTCACTGGGTGAAGCCCCAGGTGGTGATCGCGGTCCCGGTGGGCATCACGGCCGTCGAGCGGCGGGCGGTGATCCACTCCGCCGAGCGCGCGGGCGCGCGGCGTGTGTTCCTGATCGACGAGCCGATGGCGGCGGGGATCGGCTGCGAAATGCCCGTGACCGAGGCGCGCGGCTCGCTGATCGTCGACATCGGCGGCGGCACGACGGAGGTCGCCGTGCTCTCCCTGGCGGGGGCCGTCGTCTCGACCTCCCTGCGCATCGCCGGGGACGAGATGGACGACTCGATCATCTCCCTCCTGCGCCGCCAGCACAGCCTCCTGATCGGAGAGCAGACCGCTGAACGCATCAAGCTCACGATCGGCTCGGCCTGGCCCATGGACCAGGAACTCTCGATGGAGGTCAAGGGTCGCGACAGCGTCAGCGGCCTGCCGCGGCGCAGCACGGTCACCTCGATCGAGGTGCGCGAGGCTCTCCAACACCCGGTCCACCAGATCTGCGACGCGGTGCGCGGGATCCTCGAGGAAGCGCCGCCGGAGATCTCCGCCGACCTGGTGGACACCGGCGTGACGATGGTCGGCGGCGGAGCCCTGCTGCACGGGATGGCCGAGGCCGTCTCGGACTACCTGGGCATCCCCGCGCGCCTGGCGGAAGACCCGCTGACCGCCGTGGCGCGGGGAACGGGGATCTTCCTCGACAAGCTGGACGTGTTCGCCCGGGTCCTCGCATCCGACGAGGAGCAGTAGGAAGCGGCGCGCGGAGTGAGCGCGGGGGGCGGTGTGCGTCGGGGGGGCTTGCTGTCCCCGGCCGGGACTGTGTACCTGGTGGCGCTCTTGGGGTCCACGGCCCTGGCGCTCAAGCCCTTCCCTCCTGCCGAGAGGGTCCTCGACGCCCTGCTCCTGCCCACGCGGGTGCTGCCCGAGTTGGCGGCCCCCCTGGCGTGGGCGCGCGCCTCGTCGGTGCGCGCGGCAGAGCACGCCCTGGCCGCCGCGGCGGAGGAAGAGGAGGGGCGGATCGCGCTCGCCCTGGAGGAAGCTCGACGGGCCTGCCTGCCGACCGATCCGGAGCTGCTCGCCGGTCGACGCCGCATCCACGGCGAGGTCGTGGGCCGCTCGCCCCAAGGCCTGGACCGGGTCGTCGTGCGCCTGGCGTCCCTGCGCGGGGTCGAGGCGGGGCTTCCGGTGGTCAGCGGCGACGCCTACCTCGGCCGCATCGCCGCCCTCGATGCCGACGGACGGCGCGAGGCCACCCTGGACCTGGTGACCGGCGCGGACTTCCTGGTGGGGGCGCGTCTGGTGGCCACGGGGGCCGGAGTGGAGGGGGAGAGCACGGCGCGCATGGTCGTCGGCGGCCTCGCCCCCCGCGTGGCGGCCCCCGGCGCGGGCGGCTCGGAGGGCGGGGCTGGAGCCGGGAGGAGCGCGGAGGACCACAGGCTGGCCGTCCACAACCCCAGTCCTCGCAACGTGAGCTTCGGAGACGTCCTCGTGGACGAGCCCCGGCCCGCCGACCACGGCGGCTTGGGTGACCGCTGGTCGTGGCTCGCCAACGGCTATCGGCTCGGGACCCTGGAGGCGGCGGGGATCGGGAGGGGCCGACGCCTCCTGCGCGTTCGTCCGGAGCTGGACTACCGCGGCGGCCTGCACCAGGTGATCGTCCTCGCGCCGAGCGCGGGGGACGGCGACGGCGAGGAAGTGGGGGAGGCTCTCGCCACCCTCGACCCGAGCCGCTGGCTCGCGGCGCGGGTGCTCGCCCCGAGCTCGCTCTCTCCGAGGAGGGACGGGCTGCGCCTGGCGGCGGGGCGCTGGAGCGGCGTTCGCGAGGGGGCCGCGGTCGCCTTCGGGGCCCGGCTGGTGGGCGTGGTCGAGCACGCCGGCTGGGCGACCGCGGACGTGCGCCTCTTGGGCGATCCGGGCCTGAGCCTGACCCTGTTGGCGCGGCTGGCGGGGGAGCCCGCGCCGCGTTCGGTGGGAGAGGTCACGGTCCTGGGGCGCGACGCCTTGGGCGCGGTGCGCCTGCGCTGGGAGGCGCGCCTGCCCCTGGGTGGCGTTGGCGCCGAACCCGTCGAGGCCGAGCTCCTGACCGGCTCGGGGCGCTCTGGCGTGCCAGCGGGCCTCCTCGTCGGACACGCGCTCCTACCGCGAGGCGCGGGCACCCACGAGCTCTCGGTCCGGTCCGACGCGCGCGTCGAGCGGCTTTTGCGCCTGAAGGTGCACCGCGCGCTGGTCGGGGAAGGAGCGGCGCCGTGAACGCCTCGACCCGCTGGATCGGCCGCGCGATGCTGGCGGTCTGGCTGACCTGGGCCGCGGGCCTCCAAGCCTGGCTGGCCGACTCCGCGCGCCTCGCGGCGGTGACCCCCGACCTCTCGATGATCCTGGTCGCCTGTCTGGCCGGCGCCCTCGCTCGGCGTGAGCTGCCAGTGCTCCTTGCCCTCGCCTTCCTCGCGCGCCAGAGCTTCTCGGTGGACCCCGCTGCAGCGACCTTGGCGGGCCTGCTCGCCGTCGGCGGCCTCGTGCTGGCCCTGGGCTCGGTCGTCGACGTCGCCGGCCCCCTTGGCCGCGGCCTGGCGACCCTCTTGGCGGTGGGGGGCTTCGCCTTCTGGGTCGAGGCCGTGCGCGTCGTGCGCGGCGCCGCGCCCGAGGGCTTCGAAACCGGCGGGGTGGCCGCGCTGGCGGCCGCCAGCGGCCTGGCGGCCCTGGCGCTCGGCGGCGCACTGGTGCGCCTGCCCGGCCTGCCGCCCTTGGGGAGGGAGCGCTGGTGAGCCGGCGCCGCTTCGGACCCCTCATCGGAGTCGTGCTCCTCGCGACCGGGTTGCTGTGGGCGCGCATGGCCCAGGTCCAGGTGGATGAGCACGCGCTCTGGGCGCGCGAAGCGGCCAACCTCCTGCGCAGCTCGACGACCCTGCCCTACCATCGCGGCCCGATCCTCGACCGCCGCGGCCGGGTGCTCATCGAGGACACGCAGGCCTACTCGGTCGAGCTCGTCTACCGCACGTTTCGCCGGGAGCATCCTCTGGGCCAGGTGACCCACGGGCGCTCCGCCCTGTTGATGAACGCTCCCTCCCTGCAGGGGACGGCGGACCGCCTCGTGGACCACGCCCTCGAGCTCGTCTCCCTGACTCCCGAGGACCTCGAGGCGTTTCGCAGGGGCGGGGCGGTGACACTCGAGCCGTCGGGCGTCGTCGTGGCCGCCGAGGATCCCGAGCGCGGACGCCGCGCCGAGCGCGCCGCGGAGGTCGGCTTCTACCTGCGCAAGCTCCTCGGGCTTTCGGGGCGCGAGTGGACGCGCTTGCGCAAGCGGGCCGAGCAGCCCGGTGCCGCGGGTTCGTGGCTGGCCCTGGCGGCCGAGCTCCGCGGGCGCGTTCGGGGGGAGTTCCAGGCCGAGCTCGTGGCGCGTCTCGAGGATGCGATGGTGCGCCTGGCGCGCCTGGCGTGGCTGGCGCCCGCCGGCGCGGCCGGAGGCGAGGTCTACACCGAGGCCGAAGCCCTCGGTCGCCTGCTCGAGGGCATGCAGCGCATCCGCGAGGACATCGAGGACGCCATCGCCGTGGCGCTCTTCGGCGAGGCGGCGGGCTTCAGCCCGGGGCGCGTGCGGACGAGCACCCTCGAGGCGTACTTCGAGCTGGACTGGATCGCGGAGAGCCTGCGCTGGAGCGACGCACGCCTGGAGCTGTGGGTCTCCGGCCTGCGGGCCGATTGGGAGCGGAACCAGCGGTCCTTCTTCGTCCCCGGAGCGGTCCTGCGCTCGGGCCTGGCCGGGGGGGGCGAGGGAGCGGCGGAGCGTCTGGCCGACCAGCTCGCGCGGCTCTACCGGGCCCCGACCGCGCCGCGCGGCTCACGCGTCGACCGGGAGGTCGGTTGGCGAGAAGTCGATCGCCTCGTCGTCTTCGACGAGCTGCCGACCCTCTTCGCGCCATCCGCGGCGACCCTTGCCGGGGACGCGGCCGTCCTGCCGTTCCAAGGCACGCTGCTGCGCGCGCGCGGGAGCGCCGATCCGTGGGCCAATCTGGGCGCGATGGTCTGCGAGCCCGATGAGGAGCTCGCGCGGCTCCTGTCGGAGGAGGACGGCGAGCGAGGGTGGCGCACGCCGACCGACCCCGTTGAGGCGACCCTGCGCCTCAGGCGCGTGGCGGCCGGCGAACCGGCGGAGGATCCGGCCGAGACCGACGATGCCCGCAAGCTCCCCTTGTGGCTGGTCGGTGGCTGGGAGCAGCGCTTCCAGGAGCTGCTCGACGAGCGCCTCGCGGGCCTGGGGCAGGTCTCCCCCTTCGCTCCCGAACGCCTCGAGCACGCCCGCGACCAGGCGGCGTACATCATCCGCGACCGGGGAAGCCGCGCGGTCGTCGTCAGCGAGCAGCCTTCCTTCGAGATCGTGTTGATGCTGACGCGCTACCCCGAGCACTTCCAGGGCTTCGGCGTGCGCGACACGACGCGCCGGGTGGCGGCGGCGGTCGACGAGCGTGGCCGCGCCGTGGCCGCACACCTCGTCGGGCGCGTGCGCGAGTCGAACCTGAAGGAGGTCGTGGGGCAGATCCCACGCCGCAGGGAGCTCTTCGACCTGCGCCACAAGACGGTGCGCAGCGCGGAGGATCGCCGGGCGATGGGCGAGCTCGTCGCGCAGCTGTTCCGCAACGACGAGCTGCACGGCACGAGCGGCATCGAGGGCCTGTTCGACGAGGACCTGCGCGGGGAGAACGGGTTCCTCGAGCGCGAGGGGCTCGAGGAGCGTGCGAGCGGCGCCGCGGGCTTCTTCCAGCCTCCCCGGGACGGCTCGGCGGTCGTCCTGACCCTCGACCTCGACCTGCAGGCCGCTGCCCAGCGCGCGATCAGCCACCCGATCCTGCCCGCCGCCGAAGGCGAGCGCGACGAGCCGTGGTTCGCCAATCCCGTCGGGGCGATCGTGCTGATCACGCCCGACGGTGCGGTGCTGGCGGCGGCCTCAGCCCCCGACGCGCCCGGCAACCCCACGGCTGCCGGCCGTGACGGTCAGAGCGCCTTCGCCCACGAACGCACCCTGCGCCGCCACACGTTCCAGCCCATCGGCTCCGTCTTCAAGCCCTTCCTGGCCGCCTACGCCCTGGATCGGCTGGGTCTCGACGCGACCTCTCGCAGACCGTGCGAGGTCCGCGAGGGGACCGACTGGGCCGGATGGGGCCACGTGCGCTGCCACGCGCGCTGGGGCCACGGTGAGCTCGACCTGCACGACGCCCTGGTCCGTTCCTGCAACGCCTACTTCGCCTGGCTCGGCTCGACCTGTGGCGACGGCGCCACCCTGCACGAGGCGGCGGCGACCTTCGGCTTCGACCGGCCGACGGGCGTGCGGTCGGTGGGAGGCGGCGGCGGCCTGCTCGAGGACTCGGCCATGCCCGCCTTCGCCGTGGGCCGCTCGCTCTCCGGCGCGGATCTCGAGCGCGGCGCCAACGGCCTGGCGGTGACGGAGGGGACGCCCATGCAGGTCGCGCGCGCCACCGCTGCCCTGGCGACGGGCCGCTTGTGCGACCTGCGCCTGGTCGAGTCGGTGGGAGGGCAACCTCTCGAGGTCGTCGGGCGACCGCTCGACGTGTCGCCGGCAGCGCTCGACGTGGTGCGCAAGGCGCTGGTCGACGTCGTGCGCCGGGGGACCGCCGCCCGCAGCGGCCTGGGCGTGGCCCACCTGGGCTTCCGCCTCGCGGCCAAGACCGGCAGCGCGGACTACGCCCGCATGAACGACGCCATGGCGGCCACCCTGGACGGCACGGAGACCCCGGGGATGCGCAAGCACGCCTGGCTCGCCGGGTGGTTTCCGGCCGACGATCCGGTGGCGGTGGTCGTCGTCTACCTGCACGACGTCGGGTTCACCTCCAGCCATACGGCCGTGCACGTCGCGAGCCAGTTCCTGCGCAGCGAGGAGATCGCCGCCCTGGTCGTGGAGGGCAGGCGATGAAGAACCTCCCTCTGCGGCGGGGCGGCGCGGTCGCCGCGCGCGGCCCGCTCGCTTTCGTGCGCTTGCGCTGGCGCGAGTTCGATTGGCACATCCTGCTGGTCGCTCTCTCCCTGTTGGTGTTCGGCCTGTTGTTCTTGAACGCCATGGCCGTCGCGGATGCGGACCAGGGCCGGGGGGACGTGCGCATCGACGCGCACCTGAAGAAGCTGGCCGTCGGCCTGCCGTTCGTCGTCGCCGGCCTCCTCGTCCCCGCGCGCACGCTGCGCCACAACGCGGGGCGTGCCTACGCCGCCGCGATCGCCCTGCTCGTAGCCGTCCCGTTCATCGGCGACGAGCGCAACAACGCCCAGCGATGGATCGAGACGCCGGTCTTCGACATCCAGCCCTCCGAGTTCGCCAAGCTCGCCCTGGTCCTCGTCCTCGCACGGGTGCTCGCGCGCAATCGTCTGGAGCACTGGCGCGACTGGGGGCCACCTCTCCTGCTGTCGGCGCTCCCCATGGGCCTGGTCGTCCTGCAGCCCGACCTGGGGACCGCGCTGACCGTCGTGCCCGTCTCCCTGGGCATGCTCTACCTAGCGGGGGCGAAGGGCCGCGTCCTGGTCGGACTCGCCGCCCTGGTCACCCTGGTCGGCTTCGCCGCCTGGCGCATGGACGTGGGATTCCACGGTTACCAGGCGGAGCGCATCGAGACCTGGCGCGAGAGCTTCGACGCCGACTCCCTGATCGAGGGCCGCCGCGGCGCCGCGTTCCACCAGTACCACGCTCGCGTCGCGATCGGCAACGGCGGCCTGTTGGGCAAGGGTTTGGGCCGCGGGATCGCCAACCGCACCGGGATCCTGCCCGAGCGAGACTCCGACTCGATCTTCGCCGTCATCTGCGAGGAGGGCGGCTTGGTGGGCGCGGGCGCGATCGTCCTGCTCTACCTGCTGCTGATCCTGCTCCTGATGACCAGCGCCGCGGGCCTGCGTGACCGCTTTGCGCGCTTGACGGTGGGCGGGGTCGCGCTGTACTTCGCGGCGCACCTGTTGTTCCACGCCGGCGTCAACCTGGGCCTGTTGCCGATGACCGGCCTGACCTTGCCCCTGCTCTCGACCGGTGGCTCGTCGATGCTCGTGACCTTCCTCGCCCTGGGGATCGCTCTGGGGTTGGGCGCGAGCCACGAGCCAGCCCTCGACCGGGACGCCTTCCGGCGCTACTGACCCCCTCGTCGCCGCGCGCGCCGCGTCCACAGCGCGTAGGCGATCCAGCCCGATCCGACCACGCCCAGTCCCGTGGCGCTCAGTCGGGCGTCGTTCTGCCAGAGGTTGCCGAGCACGACGACGCAGGCCGCCAGGAGGTAGATCATGGGGAAGAGCGGAAAGGCCGGGCTCGCGAAGGGCCGTTTCAGGTCGGAGCGGCGACGGAACAGGACCACGAGGCCGGCGGCCGCGAGGCCGTGGAAGATCCACTCGATGAAGACGACCGAGTCGACCAGGGTCTCGACGTCGCCCGTGAGGACGTACACCCCGGCCAGGACGGCCTGCAGGCAGAGGGCCTCGACGGGCGCGCCCGTGCGGTGGTGCAGCCGGGCGAAGCGCGCGAAGAACAGGCCCTCGCGGGCCATCGCGACGAAGACCCAGGGCGAGGCGAAGATCGTGACCGTCAGGACGCCGACCGCCGAGATCGCCATGCCCAGGCGCAGGGCGGTCTCCCCGGTGGGGCCGAGGGAGCGGCGGGCGACCTCGGCGGCGAACATGGGGTTCTCGGCCATGTGCTCGAGGCCGACGACGCGCATGTAGTCGAGGTTCAACAGGAGCGTGATCAGGGTCACCGCGCCGACGCCCAGGATGGTCGCCTTGGGGAGGACCCGCGGCGCGTCGGCCACCGTGCCCGCGGCGTAGCCGAGCATCTGCCAGCCTCCTAGGGAGAAGAGGATGGGCAGGAGGGCGGGGACGAACCCGTGCAGCAGGCTCACCGGCGGATCTTGCGCCGTGGACGGCGGGGGGAGCGCGGCGAGGGGCTCGGGAGAGAACAGCAGGCAGCCGGCGGCGATCAGGACCAGGCAGGCACCGACCTTGAGGGCCATGCAGGCGTTCTGGAAGGTGGCCGAGAGCTTGGCCCCGCCGAGGGCGACGGCGGTGATGGCGCAGAGCAGGGTGATGCTCCACGCGGAGCGCGCGCCGCTCCCGGCGGCTCCGACGGCGGGCGCGACGCCCTCCAGCATGCCGAGGCAGAAGTCGGCCATGATCGCCAGGGCGGCGGTAGAGACGACGAAGAGCACGACCCAGGCGAAGAGAAAGGCGACCAGGGGGCCGTGGCACTCCCGCAAGTACACGAACCAGCCGCCCGAGCGCGGGAAGGTCGCGCCGAGCTCGGCGAAGGTGAAGGCGCCGCACAGGGCGATCAGGCCCCCGACCAGCCAGGCGGCGAGGAAGGCCGGCGGGTGGGGGAGCAGGCCGGCGACCTGGCCGGGATTGAAGAACACCCCAACGCCCAGGATGCCGCCCATGACGAGCAGGGTCGCGTCCAGCAGGTGGAGCTTGCGCGGCGCGCGGCCGCCTTCCCTAGCGCCCTTCGTTCCCATCGGTGTAGCCCAGGGACTCGAGACCCGCCGCCCACTCGCGCACCCGCGAGGGGCTCATGTCCTGCGTGTCGGGGACGGCCAGCAGGCGGCTGCGGTGCTGCATCTGTCCGAAGAAGCGCGCCAGCTGGCCGTGCAGCTCACTCACGAGATCGGGGCGCTCCTCGGCCAGGTCCCGCTGCTCGAGAGGGTCGGCGCGCCAGTCGAACAGGTGGTTGGCGCCCCCGGCCTGCGAGCCCCGGTCGAAGAGGTAGTGGTAGCGGTCCGTGCGCCAGGAGAGCAGGTCCGAGCCGTACAGCCGGCCTTGGCTGAAGACGGGGCGCGGTGTGGCCGAGTCGGGCGCCGCGCCGGCGATCAGGTCGGCCAGGGAGCGCCCCAGGAACGTGTCGGGTGCCTCGACGCCCTCCCACTCGAACAGGGTCGGCATGACGTCGACCAGGCTCACCGGGTGGGAGACGGGCCGCGGTGCCACCGGCGTCGACGGGCGGGGCCGGACGATCAGCGGGACGCGGATCAGCTCGTCGAAGAGCGTGTGGCCGTGCTCGAAGCCGCCGTGCTCGAAGAACTCCTCCCCGTGGTCCGCGCACAGCACCAGGGTCGTGTGGTCCCACAGTCCCCGCTCGGCCAGGCCGTCCACGAGGAGGCCCACGGCGCCGTCTACGGCGCGCACCTCGCCCTGGTAGCGGGCGCGGATCGCATCGATCCCGGCTGCGCCGAGCTCGAGACAGTCCCGCCGCGAGAGTCCCTCGCCCCCGTCGGGCGGATCGTAGTCGAGGTGGGGATCGAACAGATGGACGAACAGGAAGCGGCGCGCGGCGCGGCGCTCGTCGAGCAGAGCGAGGGCGTCGCGGACCGTCTCGTCGGCGCGCCGGATCTCACGGTTGAACGCGTGGCGGTGGTCGAAGCGCTCGAATCCGCGGCCGATCCCCAGGAGGGGTGAGAGGAAGGCGGCGTTCACCACGGCGGCCGTGTGGAAGCCGGCGTCGGCGAGGAGCTCGGCGGCGGTGGGGACGTCGGGGCTGATCGGCGTGAGGAGGGTCTTCTGGCCGCGGGCCTTGTGGACCACGGGCCAGGCGCCGGTCAGGAGCGAGGCCACCGAGGGCAGGGTCCAGCCGGAGGTGGCGATGGCCTGCTCGAAGAGCACGCCCTCCTGCGCGAGGGCGTCGATGCGAGGCGAGGCGTCCCGTGGGCCGCCGTAGCAGCCGAGGGCGTCGTGGCGCAGGGTGTCGACCACGACGAGCACCACCAGCTCCTCGGGTCCCTCCGGTACGGCGCAACGAACGCCGCAGAGCGCGGCGAGGCAGGCCAGCCGTCGCAGGGCGACCCTCACGCCTCCTCAGGCCTTCAGCACCCGCGCCCGCACCCCGTCCACCCCCGCCATCACGTTGCGCGTGTCAACGATCAGCGCAGCGGTTCGGCCCACCAGGCTCCAGTCGACGGCTTCGTGGTCGGTGACGACGACGATGCAGTCACTCGCCGCCAGGACCGACTCGGTGAGCTCGACCGAAGCGAGGTCGAACCGGTGGCGGCGCATGCGCGGAAAGGTCGGGATGTGGGGGTCGTGGTAGGACGCCGCCGCCCCGCGCTCCTCCAGGAGCTCGAGGATCTCGGCCGCGGGCGACTCGCGGCTGTCGTCGACGTTCGCCTTGTAGGCCAGGCCGATCACGAGCACCCGCGCATCCTTGAGCGGCTTGCCCGCGCCGTTGAGGGCCTCGGCCACGCGGTCGACGACGTGGGCGGGCATGCGGCTGTTGATCTCACCGGCGAGCTCGATGAAGCGCGTCGGCTGGCCGCACTCCCGGGCGCGCCAGGCGAGGTAGAAGGGGTCGATCGGGATGCAGTGGCCGCCCAGGCCGGGCCCTGGGAGGAACTTCATGAACCCGAAGGGCTTGGTGGCGGCGGCTTCGATCACCTCCCAGACGTCGATGTCCATCGCCGAGAGGATCAGCTTCAGCTCGTTGACGAGCGCGATGTTCACCGAGCGGAAGACGTTCTCGAGGAGCTTCGCCGCCTCGGCCACCTCCGCGGAGGAGACCTCGACCACCTCCTCGAAGCCCGTACGGTACAGGCGCGCCGCGAGCTCGGTCGAGGCCGCGTCGATCCCGCCCACGAGCTTGGGGATGGCCCGGGTCACGTGGGACTTGCTGCCCGGATCCTCGCGCTCGGGCGAGAAGGCGACGAACAGCGCGCGGGGCGGATCGGGGCCTTCGTCGCGCAGCGTGGACAGGAACACACCGCGCGTCGTCCCGGGGAAGGTCGTCGACTCGAGCACGACGAGCTGCCCGTCCCGCCCCGACGCGGCGATGCGACGCGCCGAGTCGGCCACGAAGCTGAGGTCGGGCTCCTGGTGCGGGCCGAGGGGCGTCGGCACGCAGACCAGCACCGCCTCGACCTCTCCCAGGCGCGAGAAGTCGGCGGTCGCCTCGAAACGCTCGCTGGCGGCGAGGCGCTCGGTCATCTCCGAGCCGAGGTGCTTGAGGTAGCTCCGTCCGGCGGCGAGGTCCTCGATCTTCCTCTCGTCGATGTCGAACCCGACGACCCGCAGGCCACCACCGTGGAGGGCGTCGGCCAGGGGGAGGCCGACGTAGCCGAGGCCGATGATGCCGACCGTCGCCTCGCGGGAGTCGATGCGGTCGAGGAGCGAATCGTGGTGGTTCATGTCGGAGGGAGTGTGGCGGGCGGGCAGCCGGTACCGTAGCAGGCGCTCGCACGGAACGGGACAGGTGCGAGGATTGTGCGGAACCGTACACTCTCCCGGCTCATGTCCATCTCCCGTCTGGTGATCTCCTTCGCCGCCAGCCTGGTCCTCGCGGAGGTCGCCCTGCGCCTCGCCGCGGAAGAGGACCTCGACGGCAACGTGACCCTCGCGGGCCGGCGCCTGCTCCCCTACCGCTTCCCCGGCCAGCGACTGGCGGCAGTGCTCGAGGAGTGGGGCGAGGAGGGCGTCCTCGCCCACTCGCCCGACCTCGGCTGGCGCCCGCGTCCCGGCGCCGTCTCGGTGGACGGCTTGTACGCCTACGACGCCCTCGGTGTGCGCGTCGCCGACCCGGCCGTGCCGACCACCCTGCGGCCGAGCGAGGGAGTGCGCCGCCTCGTGCTCGTGGGGGACTCCTACTCCCATGGCGACGACGTCCCCTTCGCCGAGAGCCTCGGGGCGCACCTCGAGGCCGTCCTGGCCGCCGACCGTGCTCCCTGCGAGGTCGTCAACCTGGCGGTGGGCGGGTACGGCATCGACCAGGCGTACCTGCGGCTCGTGGCGGAGGGCCTGGACCTCGCGCCGAAGGTGGTCCTGTTAGGGCTCCAGGTGGAGAACGTCCAGCGCAATCACAACATCCTGCGCGGCTACTACTTCTGGAGGACGGGCATTCCCTACAGCAAGCCGCGTTTCCTGCTGGGGCCGGAGGGCCTGCACCCGGTCAACTCGCCCGTCGTCCCCATGGCCGAGCTGCCCGGCGTGCTGCTGGCGGGCGGCACGACCGAGCTGCTGGCCCACGAGGAGTTCTACGACCCGGGCCAGTACGAGCTGTCGGCCGCCCGCAGGAGCTACCTGTACCGCGCCGGTGAGACCCTGCTCGGCGACAGGCAACCACAGGCGCGGGAGATCGGGCCCGAGGGGGAAGAAGGCGCCCTGGTCCTCGCGCTCCTGGACGCCGCCCGGCGGGCGACGGATCAGGCGGGCGCGCGCTTTGTCGTCGTGCTGCTCCCCGACCGAGAGGAGCTCGCACGGCTCCGCTCCGGCCGGCGCAGGGCCCACGCGGCCCTCTTGGACGCGGTCGCCGGGCGGTTCGAGACCGTCGATGTTGCGAACGCGCTCCTGGGTGCCTGGGAGCGAGTCGGGCCGGGAGCCCTCTTCACCCCGGGCAGGGGCCACTACTCGAGCGAGGCCAACGAGGTCGTGGCCCGCGTCGTCGCCGGTGGTCTCGACACCTGAGCGAGCCCTGCCGTGCGCCCCCCCGACGACTTCGAACAGGCCGACGCCCCCGCGGAGCGAGAACGGCGAGGAGAGGGCGGACGAAACGCCCCGGCTCGCTGGCTGCGGCGCTTGCTCGTCGTCGGGCTGCTCCTGGGGGTCTCCGTGCGCCTGTCATTCTCGCCCCTGCTCTCCGTGTTCGGCGGAGCCTGGGACCACGAGCCTCACGAGCTTCCCTCGGTCCTCTCACCGGCGGCTCGCGCCCTGCTCGACGACGCCTTCGAGGGCGTCGATCCCGCGCGCCTCGTGGACGTCCACGCGCACCTGGCCGGCATCGGAACCGACGGAAGCGGCTGTGAGGTCAATCCGCGCATGCGTTCCTGGCTGCATCCCGTCGAACGCACACGCTTTGAGTTCTACCTCTCCTCTGCGGGTGTGACCGACCTGGCCCGCGCCGACCGGCAGGTCGCGGAGCGGCTGACCGCCCTCGCGGCCCACGCGACGCCTCCGATCCGGGTCTGCTTGTTGGCCTTCGACCGCCACTACGATCCCGACGGCACCGTGGACCCCGAGGCGACCGAGTTCCACGTCCCCAACGAGTGGGTCTGGGAGGTCGCCGGGGCGCGGCCGGATCTGTTCGTGCCGGCGATCTCGGTGCACCCCTACCGCACCGACGCGCTGACCGAGCTCGATCGCTGGGGCGAGCGCGGCGTGCGCCTGGTCAAGTGGCTGCCCAACGCCATGGGCATCGATCCCTCGAGCGAGCGCTGCGACGCCTACTACGAGCGCCTGCGCCGCTGGGACATGACCCTGCTCAGCCACACCGGGGTGGAGATGGCCGTCGAATCGACCGACGACCAGCGCCTGGGGAACCCCCTCCTGTTGCGCCGCGCCCTCGACGCCGGCGTGCGCGTGATCGCCGCCCACTGCGCGACGCTCGGGACCGACGTGGACCTCGATCACCCCGAGCGCCCGCGTGCGTCGAGCTTCGACCTCTTCCTGCGCATGATGGACGAGGAGCGCTACGAAGGTCTCTTGTTCGGCGAGCTCTCCGCGACGATCCTCGTGAACCGCCCGGCCGACCGCCTGCGGACCCTGATCGAGCGGGACGACCTCCACGCGCGCCTGATGTTCGGTAGCGACTATCCGATGCCCGCGATGAACGTGCTCGTGCACACCGGCTCGTTCGTGCGTCGCGGCATGCTGTCCGCCGCCGAGGCCGATGCCCTCGGCGAGCTCTACGAGGTCAACCCGCTCCTGTTCGATTTCGCCCTCAAGCGCACCCTGCACCTGCCTGGCAGCGAGCGGCGATTCCGACCGGAGGCCTTCGAGGCGCCGGAGCTCCTGGGGCTGTAGCGGCCCACCGATGAGCGCGGATTCCCTCCTCGCCGTGGACAGGGGGCGGCCGCCTGCCTACACTCCCGCGCCGGGGTGGACCGCGTCGTCCGTCCCGTAGATCGGGCCCCGTCGCGGGTCCGCCACCGCGTAGTTTCCGAGCAAGTAGGGGATCGGATGAAGCCTGTCGCTCTCGGGATGGTCGAGACCAAGGGTCTCGTGGGTTCGATCGAGGCCGGCGACGCCATGGTCAAGGCGGCCATGGTCGACCTGTTCGGCAAGGAGAAGGTCACCGCCGGCTTCGTCACCATGTTCGTCACCGGTGAGGTCGGCGCCGTGAAGGCCGCCACCGACGCGGGGGCCTCGGCGGCGCGGCGCGTGGGCGAGCTGGTCCGCGTGCACGTGATCCCGCGGCCCCACGACCACCTGTGGCGGGTGCTGCCGCCGCTGAGGCCGGTCGAGACCGACGGGAAGGCGACCAAGGAGTAGGGCGAGCCGCCGTGAGCGAGCTGGACCCCGACCTGCGCGCCCTGCAGGAGGTGCGCGACTGCATGAGGCGGGCGAAGGCCGCCCTCGCGGAGATCAGGGAGTACGGCCAGGGAGAGATCGACCGCGTCTGCGAGACGATGACCCGCGCCGCTGCGGCCGCGGCCGCGGACCTCGCGCGCCTGACGGTCGAGGAGACCGGGATCGGCCGGGTCCACTACAAGATCCAGAAGAACCTGTTCGGCTCCGAGGGCACCTGGGAGTCGATCAAGGACGAGCGCACCGTGGGCGTCGTTCGGCGCGACGACCGCCGGGGCGTGATCGAGATCGCGACCCCCGCCGGGATCGTCGCCGGGATCGTGCCGACCACCAACCCGGTGTGCACGGCCACGTTCAAGGCGCTGATCGCCGCCAAGGGACGCAACACGATCGTGATCAGCCCGCACCCGCGCGCGCGGCGCTGCATCCGCGAGGCGGTCGAGGTGCTGCGCCGGGCCGCGGAGCGCGCCGGCGCTCCCGCCGACATCGTGCAGTGCCTGTCGAACCCGACCCTCTCGTCGACCGCCGCCCTGATGGAGCACCGCGACACGGCGGTCATCCTGGCCACCGGCGGCGAGGGCCTGGTGAAGGCCGCGTACAGCTCCGGCCGTCCCGCCTACGGCGTCGGCCCGGGCAACGTTCCGGTCTACATCGACCGCTCCGCGGACCTCGCCCACGCCGCCCGGTCCATCGTCGCCAGCCAGAGCTTCGACAACGCGACCCTCTGCAGCTCCGAGCAGGCGCTCGTGCTCGATCGACCCATCGCCGCCAAGATGCTGGCGGAACTGGTCGAGCGCGGCGCGCACCTGTGCGAGCCCGCCGAAGTGGACCTGCTCGCCGCCTACTGCAACCGGGGCGGCATGATGAACGCGGACCTCGTCGGAAAGGACCCCTGGAAGGTCGCCAGCGCCGCGGGGTTCGAGGTCCCGCGCGCGACGACCGTGCTGCTCGCCCCCCAGGGCGGCGTCGGCCGCGACTGGCCGCTGTCGATCGAGATCCTCTGTCCCCTGCTCTCGGTCCACGAGGCCGACGGCTGGGAGGAGGGGTGCGAGGTCTGCACGGCGATCCTGAAGTTCGGCGGCCTCGGCCACACCCTGGGCATCCACGCCCACGACGAGGCTGTGCTCGACGCGTTCTTCCTGCAGAAGCCCGCCAGCCGCATCCTGGCCAACGGCCCGACCTCGATGGGGGCGGTGGGCTACAGTACCGGTCTGGTGCCGTCGATGAGCCTGGGCTGCGGGCCGCAGGCGGGCAACATCAGCTCGGACAACATCAGCGCGGTGCACTTGATCAACATCAAGCGCGTCGCCTACCCGCTGCGTGGCTGGGCGGAGACCGAGCGGTCGGACCACGCGCGCGCCGCCGCCCTCGGTGGCGAACAGGCGCCGCGCGGGTCGGGCCAGCCCGGCGATCCGGGCCTGACCGCGATGGCCTCCGCTCGCGCGAGCCGGCCGGTGAGCGCGGCCACGCCGCCGCGGCGGGGCTCGGACGCCGGACACGCGGGCGCGGGCTCTCCGCGCTCCAAGGTCAGCGCCGCGCCGAAGGCCGCGGCCGCACCGCCCACCTTCACCCGGCCCGCGGCGCCGGCGGTCGCCGCCGCGGTCGGGGCGAGCCGTCCCGGCGGCGCGCCGGTGACGGCTCCGCCTCGCCCCGCGCCTGCGGCTGTGGCGGGAGGGCCGGGACCGGTGGGCTCCTCCCTCTCGACCGGCGAGATCGAGGCGATCCTCTCCCACGCCGGCTCCGCCTGCCCGATGGGGCCCTGCAAGGGCTGCCCACACCACGAGATCCCGACCGGGTCGTGTTCCGCTTGACCCGACACCCCCTAACCAGTTCCCTGGAAGAGAAGTGAGACGCAGATGGACAGCAAGATCGCTCTGGGCCTGATCGAGACCCGCGGCCTGGTAGGCGCGGTCGAGGCGGCGGACGCCATGTGCAAGGCCGCCAAAGTCACCTTGCTGGGCAAGGAGATCTCCGGCGGCGGTCTCGTGACCGTCATGGTGCGCGGCGAGGTCGGCGCCGTGAAGGCCGCCACCGAGGCCGGCTCGGCGGCGGCCAAGCGCGTGGGCGAGCTCGTCAGCACCCACGTCATCCCGCGCCCGGCGGTGGACCTCGAGGAGTACCTGCCTCCGGTCCCCGACGAGGCCTGATCCCTCATCCGTGGCTCGCCGCTCATCGAACGGGCGGCGCGCCGTGAGGTACGCCCGTGTCACCCACCACCGTCCGTGCCCGGCTGCGGGGCGCCGTCCTGATCGACCAGATGCAGCCCCAGTTCGCGGCCACCGTCGCCGCGAACTCCGACGGCTACTTCCCGGTCGATGGGGAGAGTGCGTTCTGGGCCGAGGTGGAGCCGGGCATCGTCGTCACGAGCCTGCTCGACCTCGCGCTCAAGGCCTGCGAGGTGACCCCCGGTGCCCTGATCGCCGAGCGCTCCTACGGGACTCTCGAGGTCCACGGACCCGATCAAGGTCAGGTGCGGCGCGCGGGCGAGGTGGTCCTGGGCGCCCTGGACGACGACGCCGGCCTGGCCCCGAACGTGCTCACCCACGAGGTGATCCGCAAGGTCCGCAGCCACCAGGCGATGCTGATCAACCGCTCGCGCTCGGGGATGCTCGTCCTGGGAGACGACACCCTCTACACCTTGGAGGTGGCGCCGGCGGTCTTCGCCCTGGCCGCGGCCAACGAGGCCGAGAAGGCCTCGCCGATCCGCCTGGTCGGCCTGGAGAACAACGGCGCCGTGGGGCGCGTGCGCCTGGCGGGTACGGACGCGGAGATCGACGCCGCGGTGGCGGCCGTCTCGCGCACCCTCGACGGCCTACGCGAGGCCCCGAGCGGGGGGCGGACCTGATGTTCCTGGGACGGGTGATCGGTGAGGTCTGGGCGACGCGCAAGCTCGAGGATCTCGACGGCCTGCGCCTCCTCGTGGTCGAGGCCCTCGACGAGGCCCGCGAGCCGGGCGCGCCCAAGGTCACCCCCGTGGTCGCCGCCGATCCTCTCGGAAGCGCCCTGGGCGAGCAGGTGCTGGTGGCCTTCGGCAAGGCCGCGCGCGTCGCCTGCGGCGGGGACGGGGACCTGCCCTTCGAGGCCGCGATCGTCGCCATCGTGGACGACTTCGACATCCCCTCGGCGCCGGGGAGCTGGCTCGAGGCCGCGCCGCGCGCGGCCGGGACGGGAGGGAGCGCCTGATGCTGGTCGGCACGGTCGTCGGGAAGGTCTGGGCCACCAAGAAGGAGGAGAGCCTCGAGGGCCTGCGCCTGCTCGTGATCAGGCCCTTCACGACCGACGAACGCGAGTCGGCAGAGACCATGGTAGCCGTGGACCCCCTCGGCGCGGGGATCGGAGAACGCGTGCTGGTCGTGTTCGGCCGCGCGGCGCGGCACGCCATCGGGCGCGGCCAGGAGATCGGCTTCCAGACAGCCGTGGTCGGGATCATCGACCGGATGGAGCTGGAAGGCGGCAGAATGGTGGGCATGGTGGCCGGCGAGGACGGAGACAGCGACCCCAACCGTTGAGGAGCGAGACATGAACGACAGGAACCCCCAGCTCAGGACCGACGTCGAGCTCGAACCCGCCATCGGGCTGTTGGAGCTGTGCTCGGTGGCGCGCGGCGTGGAGACCGCGGACGCCATCCTCTGGACGGCGAGCATCGAGATGCTCTTCGCCGAGCCGGTCCAGCCGGGCAAGTACGTGATGCTGTTCACCGGCGACGTCCAAGACCTCGAGTCGGCCCTGGCGCGGGGCGCGGAGGCGGCCGGCTGCGATCTGGTCGACCGCCTGCTGATCCAGCAGGTCCACGAGCAGGTCCCCGCCATCCTCCAGCGCGAGGGCAAGGTGAACGGGACGCTCGATGCCCTGGGCATCGTCGAGACCACGACCGTGGCCTCGGCAATCCTCTCCGCGGATGCTGCGCTCAAGCGCTCGACGGTCGACCTGCTCGAGTTGCGCATCGCCAACGGCCTGGGGGGAAAGAGCTTCTTCACCCTGACCGGCGAGGTCAGCGACGTGCGCTCGGCCGTGGCCGCCGGTGCGGAGTTGGCCGGCGAGCGCGGCCTGCTCGTGCGCGACGTCGTGATCGCACGGCCTCACGCCGACCTCGTGCGCCACCTCTAGGAGCCCTCCGGGTCGAGCATGTCCCGCCGCTACCTGACCACCCAGGACGTGCGCCGCGCTGGCGCGGGCGAGATCGTCGTCGAGGCCGACACCCTGGTCACCCCCCAGGCCCTCGCCGCCGCCGAGGCCGCGGGGATCTCGATCCGCACCGAGGCCGGCCCCTACTCCGAGCCCGCCCCGCGCCGCGGGCCCGACGCCCCGGGCGCGACCGAGCACCTGCCGCGCATGCCCGAGCCGGTCGACGACCTGCCGTCCACAGGCGTCGTCGTCACCTGCGTCGGCCGCAACCGGCCGGGGGTGCTCGCTGAGCTCACGACGGCCATCGCGCACCACGGCTGCAGCATCGGGGACGTCTCCCAGAAGATGGTGGACGACTACTTCCACATGGTGCTCGTCGTCGAGCTGACCGCCTCGGGAAGCGGCTTCAAGGAGCTCAAGGCGGAGCTCGAGTGCCTCGGCGGAGAGAACGACTACGTCGTGCGCGTCATGCACGAGCGCGTCTTCCGGTTCATGCACCGCATCTAGCCCAGATGATCCATGAACACGCACACCAGACTTCGCAACCGGCCGTCTTCGACGGCCTCTCGGCCCCTGGCGGCGCTTTGCGGAACCTGGCTTCCTCGACGACCCGTTCAGGGTCGCCTGCGTCGCCAGAACCCGCAAAGCACCACCCCGAA
>JASLMK010000092.1 GCA_030746555.1 Planctomycetota bacterium
GTGTCTGGCGCACGTCTTCATGAATAACCCGGGCTAGGATAGCTGCATGGACTCCTTCCAAGCCCACCCCGCCACCATGCGCGGTCGTGTGCGCGCGCTCCTGCCCATCGTTGCGCTCGCTTCCCTGTCCGCCTGCTTCACCCCCAGTGACAGGCCGATCTACCTGACCGACGAGCAAGGCCGCGAGCTCGTCCTGCACGGCGTCAACATCTCCGAGGCCGCCAAGTGGGATCCGCTCGGCCTCGCCTGGCACACAGAAGCCGACTACGCCCGTCTGGCCGGCTGGGGCTTCAATGCGGTGCGCCTGCTGTTGTTCTGGTCGGTGCTCGAGCCCACCCAGGGGAACTACGACGGCGCCTACCTCGATGCGATGGAGGAGCGGTTGGACTGGGCCGCCGATCATGGGTTGATGGTCATCCTCGACTTCCACCAGGACCTCTACGGCCCGGCCTTCACCGGAGACGGCGCGCCCGCCTGGGCGACCTTCGACGACGGCCACGAGTTCACGCCGGTCGAGCCATGGTGGCTGAACTACCTGGACCCGGCCGTGCGCGCGGCCTTCACCCACCTCTACCACGACGACTGGCTGACGGACGCCTACGCCGACGCCTGGGCGCACGTCGCGGCGCGCTTTGGCAGCCATCCGGCCGTCATCGGCTACGACCCGATGAACGAGCCCTACCACGCCAACGAGAACCTGTTCACCTTCGAGGCCGACGTGCTGCTGCCGTTCTACCAGCGCGTCAGCGAGGGCATCCGCTCGGCTGATCCCGACGCGACGATCTTCTTCGAGCCCGTGCCGTTCCCGACCTCCTCGGGGCTACCCTCGGCCATGCCCGTGTTCGGCGACGCCAACGCCGTCTACACGCCGCACTACTACGAGCCGCTGGTGCACGAGGGCTCGTTCTACCACCAAAACGCCGCGCTTCTGTGGTCGGTCATCGCCCACAAGGGCTGGGAGGCCGAACAGCACGGCGTGCCCTTGGTGCTCGGCGAGTTCGGCGCGCAGTCCGGCGGCCTCGGTCATGCCGACTACCTGCGCGACTTGATGACCGCCTTGGACCGCTTCGCGGCGGGCTGGACGATCTGGTCCTACGACAAGGGGACGTCGTTCGCCTTGCTCGACGCCGATGGTGAGGAGACCGAGCTGCTCGACGCGATCGTGCGGCCCTATCCGCAGCGCGTCGCGGGTGAGATCCTGCGCCATCGCTACTTCCCCGACGCCCGGATCCTGCGCCTGGAGTACCAGACCGTGGCGGGCGTGGTCGCTCCGACGGAGATCTTCGTGCCCAAGGCGCGCCTGTATCCGCGCGGCTTCAGCGTGGAGAGCAGCGACCCCGACGGAGCGTGGAGCTTCGAGTTCGACGAGGCCCGCGAGGTGCTGCGGGTCTGGCACGATCCGGCCCAGGCGCAGCACTTGGTGCGCGTCCTGCCGAACTGAGCGCCGCCTCTCCCAAGCCCGGGAAGCGCGCGGATCGAGCTCTCAAGGAGCTGCGTGTAGCGCGTCGATGGGCTCGCCATGAAGCAGCACCGCAAGCTCCAAGCCGCTCGCGACCGTCGGGACGCGGGCCAGCGACCTCTCCCCGGGGACAACCTGCTCCTGCTCGCCGCCCGCGAAGCCCACAATCCGCGCAGCCTCCCCGCGCCCAGCGAGCCGCAAGCCGGCTCGCGCCAGGCGCGCGTGCTGGAGATGCTGCGCTGTTGGGAGGCGGTGACGGTCGAGGAGCTGGCCCGGCTCACCGACTCCAGGCCGCACCAGGTGCGCGGCGCTCTCGACGGCTTGCGCAAGAAGGCGCACTACGTCCGCCGCGGCGAGGGCGGGACCGTCTACCTGCGCCGCGCCGACCGCTTGGCGGCGGTCTGAGCCGAGCTGGGCGTCTCGTCGTCCGTCAGAGCTCGAGCGCGCGCTCGTGCTCGATGACGTGCTCGCGCGGCGGCGGGCCGCTACCCTGGACCGCATGGCCGGGATCGGGGAGCTCTTCGCCACCGAGGGGCGTGTCACGCGCTCGCGGTACCTCGCCGCGGGGATCGGGCTCGCACTCGTGAAGTACGCGGTCGACGCGGGGAGCTACCTCGCCATCACGGGGCGCGTCTGGGAGCCCGCGACCTACCTGGACCCGACCTTCGCCGTGCGCTTCCACGAGGCCGAGCGCCTGCCGCCGGTCTACCTCGCCTGCCTGCTGCTCTGGGCGCTCCCGTTCCTGTGGATCGGGGTCACCATGAGCGCCCGCCGCGCGCGGGACGCGGGCCTGTCGCCGTGGTTGGGGCTTCTGTTCCTGGTTCCCTTGGTGCACTACGCGATGATCGCGGTCCTGGTGTGCGTCCCGACGCGCGAGAGCCCCAAGCGGGCGGCGCGGCCGGACCTGTTCACTCCCCGCATGACGCTCTTGGGCGTCGCGGCCTGCACCGTGCTGACGGCGGTGCTGATCGGCGTGTTGACCGAAGGTCTCTACTACTACGGCACCGCCCTGTTCGTCGGCACGCCGTTCGTGCTCGGCTGTGTGATCGCCTACCTCTACAACCTGCCCGCCGAGCGCACTGTCGCCGCCACCGTGGGGATGGTGACGCTGGCGCTCCTGGTCGGGCTCCTGTCCTTGGTGGTCTTCGCGCTCGAGGGCTTGGTGTGCCTGGCTCTGGCCTACCCGATCATGTGGGGAGCCGCCATGCCGGGAGCGATCTTCGGCCGGGCACTCGCGCGGATGTCGGTGACGCCGGATCCGAGCCTGGGCCTGGTGCTCCTCGCCCTGCCGCTGGGTGCGCGCCTGGATCAGAGCCTGGCCGAGCCCGACGTGCGGGAGGTCGTGACCTCGATCGAGGTGGACGCGCCGCCCGAGGTCGTGTGGGAGAACGTGGTCGCCTTCAGCGAGCTTCCTCCGCCCGAGCATTGGCTGTTCGAGACGGGCATCGCCTACCCCCTGCGCGCGCGCATCGACGGCGAGGGCGTCGGCGCCGTGCGCCGCTGCGAGTTCACCACCGGCGCCTTCGTGGAGCCGATCACCGTGTGGGACGAGCCGCGGCGACTCTCGTTCGACGTCGTCGAGCAGCCGCAGCCCATGGAGGAGTGGAGCTTCTACGCCCACCTCGACCCGCCGCACCTGGAACGCTCGTTCCAAAGCGTGCGCGGGGAGTTCCGCCTGACACCCACGAAGTCGGGCGGCACGCTCCTGGAGGGAAGCACGTGGTACGTCGTCGACATGGGGCCGAGCGGCTACTGGCAGCTGTGGAGCGATCCGATCCTGCACCGCATCCACCGGCGGGTCCTCGAGCACGTGTGCGCCCTGTCGGAGGCGGCGGCGGCGCGCTGAGGAGCACGCGCCGGGGCGTTCGGGCGGCGCCTGCGGCCGCGCGGCGCGGCCTCGCTTGCGGCGTCGACCGGCGTGCGTAGGCTCGACGGACCATGACGCACCTCCGATCGTCCGTTCTCCTCGCGCCCGCGCTCCTCGCGGCCGTGGGAGCCTCTCCGCCGGCGGCCGCCGGCGAGCTCACCCCGAGGGCCTTCGAGGTGGGCGGGATCGAGCGCACCGCCCTCGTCCACGTCCCCGAGCGGGCGCGGTCGACGCCCTCGCCCCTGGTCTTCGTCTTCCACGGTCACGGCGGAACGATGCGGGGCATCGCCCGCGCCTACGCGCTCCAACGGCACTGGCCCGAGGCGATCGTCGTCTATCCCCAGGGGCTGCGGACGCCGGGTCGCTACGACCCCGAAGGCCTGAAGTCGGGCTGGCAGAAGGGACCGGGCGACCAGGAGGACCGGGATCTCGCGCTCTTCGACACGATCCTCGGCGAGTTGGGCGAGGCGTACAGCGTCGACCCACGCCGCATCCACGCGACGGGGCACTCCAACGGCGGTGGGTTCACCTACCTGCTGTGGGCCGAGCGCGGAGAGATCCTCGCCTCCCTCGCCCCGTCGTCCTCGGGGGGCGGGCGCTTCCTGCTGGCGAACCCTCCGCCGCCGCGGCCCGTGCTGCACGTGGCGGGACGGGCCGACGAGATCGTGCCCTTCGAGGCCCAGGAGCGCGTCATCGCCGCCGTGCTCCGCCATCACCGCTGCGCGCGAGGCACACCCTGGGGCGAGGAGCCGGGTTGGACACGGCATCCGTCACCCATCGGAGCGCCTGTGGTGACCCTCCTGCACGATGGCGGCCACCGCTTCTCGCAGGCCGCGCCCCCGCGAATCGCGGAGTTCTTCCGCGCCAACCCCCTCCCGGCTGCCGCGCCCAAGGTGCGCGTCTTCGTGCTCGCCGGTCAGTCCAACATGGAGGGCCACGGCCAACTGCGTAGCCTCGCCCACCTCGGCGCGCATCCCGAGCACGCCGGCCTGCTGGAGAAGGTGCGCGACGCCGACGGGTCGTGGACCGTGCACGACGACGTGACCATCGTCTGGAAGGGGCACGAGCCCGAGAGCGGGCCGCTGGGGGTGGGCTGGGGAGCAGGCGAGGCGGCGATCGGTCCCGAGCTGATGTTCGGCGCCGTCGCCGGCGAGCGCATCGACGCGCCGCTCCTGTTGATCAAGGCGGCCTGGGGCGGCAAGGACGTCTTCTGCGACTTCCGCTCTCCCTCCGCCGGCGAGCTGTCGGCGGGAGAGGCGGCTCTGTTGGAGCGCGAGCGCGCGGGGGGGCGCGAGCGAGAGCTCGGCTCGTCCTACCGGGCGCTGGTCGACGAGATCCGCGACGCCCTCGGCCGCCTCGACGAGCTCGTGGAGGGCTACCAAGGCCAGGGCTACGAGCTCGCCGGCCTGGCCTGGTTCCAAGGCTGGAACGACTACTGCCAGTGGCACGTGCGTGCAGGGGAGGAGCCGATCGGCGCCGCCCCGACCGAGCGCTACGCCCACAACTTCGCCGCCCTGGTGGCGGATCTGCGCCGGGAGCTCGGCGTCGCCGAGCTGCCGGTCGCCCTGGGCGAGATGGGTGTCGGCGGCCTGGCGGTGGAGCGGCGCGCCCAGGAGGAGGGCGCGGGCGAGGCGCGGGCGATGATGGCCTTCCGCCGCGCCCAACGCGCCGCCGCCGAGGCGGTCGAGGGGGCCGTGTTCGTCCCCACCGCCGCGTTCTGGGACGCGCGCCTCGAGGAGCTGCGGCGGCGGAGCGAGGACTGGCGCAGGGACAAGCGCGAGCGGGGGATCGCCGACACCCCCGAGAACGTCCTCCCGACCCCCGAGCTGAGCGCGGAGTACCGCTCCCTGGGCGGCCACTGGTACTGCCACTACAACGGCTCCGCGGTGACCTACTCCCTGGTCGGCCACGCCCTGGCCGAGGCGCTCGTGCCGTCCCCCCGCTAGCGGTCGAGCGGGGCGCTGTCGTCCAGGAAGGCCAGCTGTCCCGGCGCGTAGCGCGTGACGCGCCACATCGCGGAGCGGTTGCCGAGAGAGTCGACGTCGGGGTTGGCGAACTCCCAGACCGTCTCGCCACGCGGGTCCACCTCCAGGGCGTAGCCGGAGTCGGACTCGGTGATGAGCGTGTTCCCGTTGGGGAGGCGCTGCGCGCTGCCGCGAGTCGCGGAGAAGAACCCCTCCGCCGCATAGGACCACACGATCCGCCGCGCTAGAGGATCCACCTCGAGCACGCGACTCGCCACGAGCCCGTTGTCGAACACCAAAAGGTGTCCGCTCTCGATGACCTGGGGGTGGTGGGGGAAGGTCAGGGTGCCCGGGCCCCACAGCCACAGGACGCGCTTGGCCCCGGGGTCGAGGACGAAGACCGCGTTGATGTTGCGGGCGCACAGGAGCAGGTTGCCGGGCGCGAAGGCCTCGTGGAGAGCGGCGGCCGCGCCGTCGAGGGTCTGGACGTGATTGGTGTGGAGGAGGTCGAGGGGCCCGTCACCCCCCGGGTCGGCGGCCGGGTCCAGGCTCGGCAGGAGGTAGGCGAAGGGTGAGCGCTGGAGCATGTCGAGCAGCGAGATCACCTCGACGAGGGTTCCGTCGGCAGCGAGGATCGAGAGCTCGTCCACCACGACCGGGCGCGAGGGGTGGATGTCGGGACGCAGCTCGTCGCGCCGCGTGAGGACGGTGATCCGCTCCCCGGACACGTCGAGGTCGTGGTGGACCCGGGCTTCGAACCTCCAGAGCGGGCGCGAGGCGCTGTCGAGGGCCAAGAGCCCACGGTCCTTCTCGATCACCAGGAGCCGTCCGTCCGCGAGCAGCGTGACGGCCTGCCAGGGGTCGGTCGTGTCGCTCGCCCAGCGGTGGCGGACGCGCCCCTCCATGTCGACGAGTTGGGCGGACCGCGCGGTCCGCGAGGAGTAGAGGTTGAGGCCCTCGAAGGAGCGTTCGGCTTGCGCGTGGAAGACGCCGCGGCGGTCGCTGTCGGGGTCGAAGCTCGAGTCGACGTAGCCCAGCGCGGTGAGGTCCTCGAAGGCGGGGGAGGGCGAGCGGACGGACCGCATGGGGAACGGGTCGGTGGGCCGCTCCCGCGCCGCGACCCGGTCCGCGACATTCCGCAGGAGCGCGTGGGGGAACCAATGGTCGCGGTGCGTGAAGAACCCCCAGACGAAGCCGACCGCTCCCGCGCACAGGAGGGTGGCGGCGAGGCCCCGCCCCCTCATGACGCCAGGCCCCGGCCGGGCCGGTGGGGAGGAGCGACCGCGCGCGCCGCGGCGCCGGCCCGATGCGGCCGCTGCGTGGGGTCAAAGGAGGTTGAGCGCATGAGACTAGCCCGGATGATCCATGAACACGCACACCGGACTTCGCAATCGGCCGTCTTCGACGGCCTCTCGGCCCCTGGCGGCGCTCTTCGAAAACCTGGCCTCCTCGACGACCCGTTCAGGGTCGCCTGCGTCGCCAGAACCCGCAAAGCACCACCAGGAACCGAGTCGCTGTGTCTCGTGCACGTCTTCATGGATCATCCGGGCTCGCCCGGATGATCCATGAACACGCACACCAGACTTCGCAACCGGCCGTCTTCGACGGCCTCTCGGCCCCTGGCGGCGCTTTACGGAACCTGGCTTCCTCGACGACCCGTTCAGGGTCGCCTGCGTCGCCAGAACCCGCAAAGCACCAC
>JASLMK010000093.1 GCA_030746555.1 Planctomycetota bacterium
GTCGGAGTTCGGGATCCTCGTCTCACGAGCGCACGGCGGTAGCAGAGGAGCGCGGTCTCGGCCGCACGAAGCGGGAGTCCACGATGCGAGTCCCCGTCACGCCAGGCGCGCTCTCGATCGCGCTGGCCGCCGCCGTCCTCATCGCCCCCCCCTTGGTGCCCCGGCAGCTGCAGTGGGTGGTCAGGTCGGGCCCCGGCCCCCTGCGGGCATGTGCCGGCGACCCGACGTGTGAATCGGAGCACGGTTACCATTTGGGGAGTCCCTCTCGCGAGATCGGGGGGACGAAGGGGGGAACACCATGACCGCCACGGCCCGAGCCCTGGCCATCGGCCTCGCCGTGCTTGCGCAGGCCATCGTCCCAGTGGACTCACGCTCCGCGCTACGCGAGGTGGGTCCCGGCAAGCCCTTCGCCACGATCCAGGGCGCCCTCGACGACCTCTGGGACGCCCGTGGGAGCGCGCCCTTCCCGGAGACCGAGCGGGTTCTCGTCTACGGTGGCACCTACCGCGAGCAGGCGGTCCCCTACTCATGGCTCGTGCCGACCGCGGAGAACCGCCTCGTGATCGAGGCCGCGCCGGGCGAGGCGGTCGTCGTGGACGGCGAGAACGCACGGGACTACGGCTTCGACGTGTGGGTCGACTACACGACCATCCGGCGCATCCAGGTGCGGGGGACGGTGCGCGTGGGCGTGCAGATCATCCGGGGAACCGGCGCGATCATCGAGGACGTGAGCGCGAGTGACAACGGCGTGCACGGAGTGAACGTCGAGTTCACCGCGGGCGTCGACGTGATCCGGTGCGTCGCGGACCGCAACGTGCTCAACGGTATCAACCTCGCCGGCTGCTCCGACGCATCGCTGGAGTCCTGCACCGCCGACGACAACGGGAACATCGGGATCATGCTGAGCTCGGGCCCGGGCGTGGAGGCACGCTGGTGCAAGGCCCGCGACAACGGCCAGGCCGGGATCTGGCTCGGCGCCACCGAGAGCGTCGTGGCCGATTGCGTGCTCAACTCCAACGGGGTGTACGGCCTGATCGGGAGCAAGGCCCACGATTCGTCCGTGCTTCGCTGTGTAGCCAGCGACAATCTCACACACGGGATCGACATGGATCGCTGCGGCAGCCCGCGGCTGGAAGGGAACGTGGCGCTGCGCAACGGGCACTCGGGCATCATCATTCCCGTGTCCGCCGACGCGGAGATCCTCCACAACACGGTTTCCGGAAACGGGATCGCGGGGATCTACGTGTACTTCACGGCGCCGCGGGCCTGGATCCAGGGCAACGTCATCGTCTCGGACGTGGCGAACGCGACGGGCCTCTACATAGACTCCAGCTCCACGCCGGGCGTCGTCTCCGACGGAAACGACCTCTGGGCCTCGGGCGGCGGCCGCCTGGGTTGGTGGGAGACCACCTTCGCCGACGACCTCGACGCCTGGCGCGCGCTCTCGGGGCAGGACGGGGCCAGCATCTCGGCCGACCCCGAGACCCACGAGGACGGCCACCACCTGCTGCCCTGGAGCGCCTGCGTGGGTGCCGGCCTCCCGCTCGGATTCCCCTCCCGCGATCGCGACGGAGAGGCGCGGGACGACGCCAGCCCGGACCTGGGTGCCGACGAGTTCCTGCATCCCCGCCTCCGCCTCGCCGCCCTTCCCTTCGACGACCCGGTCCTCGTTCCCCCCGAAGGCGGCCGGTTCCACTTCACCGTCGAGCTCTCGAATCCCAACCCCTACACCGTCTCGACCTCCGGCTGGACCCGCGCGCTCCTGCCGGAGGGCGGAGCGCTGGAGCCCCTCGCGGGGCCGGTCCCGCTCGAGCTCGCTCCCGACGACTCTCTGAGCCTCACCACGAGCCAGAGCGTGCCCTCCGGAGCGCCCGCCGGGACCTACGGCTTCGAGGTGGCGCTCGGCGAGTTTCCCGAGACGTGGGCGGCGACGGCTTCGACGTGATCAAGGAGGCGGAGGGCCGGTAGCAGGGAGCGAGCAGGACCGCCGCGATCGACGCCGGCGTCGGCGGAGCCGGGTCCGCCGGTTCGGAGCTCAGCCGATCCGGCTGATCCGCCCCCGCTCGATCGCGCGCTCGGCGACCTCCGTGAGCACGTGCACACCCATGATCATCGCGCCGAAGCGCGGGTCGCTGGTGAGGCCGCTGGCAAACCGCTGGTAGATCTGCTGGGCGACCACCGCCACCTTGAAGAGCCCGTAGACGAAGTAGAAGACCGGGTCGTCCACGGCGCGTCCCGTCGCCTCGCGGTACGCGGCCACGACTCCCTCCCTGTCCAGGCCGCCAGGCAGGGCGGTGGGTCCGAAGGCGAAGGCGCAGAGCTGTGGCAAGTCCTCGGCGTCCACCCAGTAGGCGAGGGAGGTGCCCAGGTCCATCAAGGGGTCTCCCACTGTCGCCATCTCCCAGTCGAGCACGGCGACGACCCGGCCCGGCCTCCGCGGATCGAGCACGATATTGTCGTACTTGTAGTCATTGTGGATCACGGCCGCGCCCGACTCGGAGGGCCGGTTCGCGTCCAGCCACGCCGCGACACGATCGACCGCGGGGATGACGTCGGTGCGCGCGCGGGCGTAGCGCTCCGTCCAACCGCTGACCTGTCGCTCCACGTAGCCCTCGGGGCGCCCCAGCTCGCTCAGCTCCGCCGACTCCGTATCGATCCCGTGGATCTCCACGAGCGTGGAGACGAAGGTGCCGGAGAGCCTCGCGGCGCCGAGCTCGTCGTCCGCCAAACCCCGGGGGGGCTCCGCGCCGCGCAGGATCGTGCCGGAGACGCGCTCCATGAGGT
>JASLMK010000094.1 GCA_030746555.1 Planctomycetota bacterium
TGCTGTGTCTGGCGCACGTCTTCATGAATCATCCAGGCTCTAGCCGGCGCCAGCGGGGCCCGTCGGCCGCTCGCGGGCCCGCAGGAGCCCGCCCGTGGATTTCCCTGGCGCCGGGGCCCCCGGTTTTGCGACTTTCTGGGCGCGCCGCAGCGCTCGGCGCACCCGGTTCTCTATTCGATCCAATCCGCAAGGGACGCCCCCTCGTACACGATTCCGCTCGCCAGGCGACCCACCCCCCGGCCCGATCCAGACGGGGGAACGAATCGTGGTCGGCGGTAGGGGCGCGACGGTTTTTCCTGTTGAACCGCGCCCGGTGTCCCCGATAGATCCCGCAGTAGCCCGATAGCCCGGACACTTCCATGCGTACCCCTCCCGGCCCGTGACTCAGCCCGGAATCCCCAACGAGTACAGCCTATCGACCTCGTGCTACGGAACGCGCCTGCGCACGATCGAGGACCAGGCCTTCGCGGCGGTCGCCATGGGCTTCCGCCGCCTCGAGCTCGGCTTGAGCGAGACCCCCGTCCCCCTGAACGGCTTCGAGGACACTCGCCGCGAGACCGGGATTTCGGTCGCCTCCATGGTCTGCGGTTGCCTCAATCCGCGCTCGGAGCACATGTCGGGCACGCGCCTGGGCAGCGTGGACGAGGACATGCGCGAGCGTGCCCTGATCAGCGTGCGCCGGCACGTGACCGTGGCGCAGCAGTACGGATGTCCGGTCGTGATCCTGCGCGGGTGCGCCGTCGAGAACGACGAGCTCGAGGGAGAGGCGGCAGTGCTCAATGCGCGCCAGGCCGAGGAGGGTACGACCGACGAGGTCGCCAGCGACATCCGGGACTTCGTCGGCCGCGTCCAGAAGAAGGGACAGCGCCAGGTCGAGCACCTCTGCCGCTCGCTCCACGGCCTGCACCTCGACTTCCCCGACGTCCAGTTCGCCCTCGAGCCGGGCGTCAGCTTCAACGACATCCTCAACTTCGAGGCCATGGGCTGGGTGCTCGACGACCTCGCCCGCCAAGGCGTCGGCTACTGGCACGACACCGGCACCATCCACCTGCGCGAGCGGTCAGGGCTCCCGGGTCAGGGCGCCTGGCTGGAGGCCTACGGCGACCGCCTCGAGGGCGTCCACCTGCAGGACGCGGCGGGGGAGGAGCCGGCGATGCCCCCCGGCCTGGGCGAGATCGACTTCCGGCTGGTGGCCGAGAGCATCCCCTCGGACGTCGAGAAGGTCGTGGAGATCGATCCGCGCCACGGCCGGGCCGAGATCCTCGCCGCCGTGCAGTTCCTGGTGGACCTGGCGATCTAGCCCCCCTCGCCCTCCCGCCCCGGGCGCGCTCGTGTTGCCTCGCGGCCCGCCATAGGCGACCCTGGCACCGTCGGCGAGCGCGAGGCCCGCGCCCTCCGGCCCCTCGCATGACCCCCGATCCCACTCGACCGCCCTCCCCGGGCACTGGCGCGGCGGCCGCCTCGAGAGGAGCGACGCCCGTGGCGCACTTCCGGGCCGCCCTCGATGCCGCCCGGGCTGGCGCGAGCGATACGAGCGTGCTCGTGCTGACCCACCGCGGTCCCGACCCCGACGCCATCGGCGCCTGCGAGGGCATGCGCTTTCTGTGCAGCGAGGTCCTGGGCTTCGAGGCGCGCGTGGCGACCGTCGGTCGCATCCACCGCGCCGAGAACCTGGTGATGGTGCGCGCCCTCGACCTGGACTTCGCCACCTACGACGAGATCGACGCGGGCGGCTTCTTCGGCTCGGTCCTCGTGGACACCCAGCCCGAGTTCGGCCACACGCTCCTGCCGCGCGACATCCCGGTCCTGGCCGTCTTCGACCACCACGTTCCCCCGGGCGATGGAGCCCAGGCACAGGGGCTGGAAGTCGCCCACCGGGACGTGCGCCTGGGGACCGGCGCGACCTCCTCGATCGTGTACGAGTACCTGCGTGACTCGGGCGTCGAGCTGCCCGAGCGGGTGGCCACGGCCCTGTTCTGCGGGGTGCGCTACGACACCGCCGACCTCTCGCGCAACGCCTCCGCCCTCGACGAGGAGGCCTACCACGCGACCTTTCGCCTCGCCGATCGCGCGCTCGTCACGGCCATCGACCACCCGCCCCTGCCGCCGATCTACTACACCGAGCTCTCGCGGGCGCTGACCGTCGCCCGCCAGCACGACGCCCTCGCGCTCGCGCTCCTGGGCGAGATCAGCCATCCCGAGTTCGCGGCCGAGATGGCGGACTTCTTCCTGCGCATGAAGGGCTGCAGTTGGGTCGTGGTCGGCGGCGCGGTCGCCGCCGAGAAGGAGTACGTGCTCTCCCTGCGCACCGACCGGCACTTCGGCAACGCCTACCCCCTGATGGACCGCGTCCTCGACGGCGAAGGGAGCTTCGGGGGCCACGGGCACATCGCCGGGGCGCGCATCCCGATGGAGGACACTGGCGAGAGCTTCATCTCGAGCATCGAGCGCCGCCTGCGACACAACGCGCTCGCCGTCCTCGGCAAGAACGAGGCCGGCGAGCTTCCCAGCGAGGGGCGCCCCCTGGGTTGAAGGGCGATGGACCTCGACCCGGACGCCGCTCCCCTCGTCCTCGTGGTCGCGGGCCACGACTCGAGCGGCCGTGCGGGGCTGGACGCCGATCTCGAAGCGGCGCGCGCTCTCGAGGCGCGGGCGGTGGCGGTCGCCACCGCGAACACCGTGCAGGACGAGCGCGGCGTGCGCGCGGTGGGAGCGCGCGAGCCGGGAGCGTGGTTGGAAGAGGCCCTGGCCGTCGATCGCCCGACCGCACTCAAGCTGGGCCTGTTGCCCGGTGCCGACCACGTCGAGGCGGCCGCACGGCTCGTGCGATCCTTGCGCGAGGGGGGCGCGGCCCTGCCCGTCGTGGTCGATCCGGTCCTGGAGGCGACCAGCGGCTTCGTCTTCCTCGACCGCGCGGCCCGCGCGGCCCTGGGTGAGCGGCTTGGGCCTCTGGGCGTGGTCTGGACCCCGAACCTGCCCGAGGCCGCCGCTCTCGCCGGCCGCCCGCTCGCGGCCCTGGAGGCGTCGGAGGCCGAGCGGATCGAGGCCGCCGGGGTGCTGCTGGCGGCCGGCGCCGGCGGGGTCGTGCTCAAGGGTGGGCACGCCCGCGGTGAGGTCGTGTGCGACCTGGTGGTCGAGCCGGACCGCGAGCCCGCGCGGATCGAGAGCCCGCGACGGCCCGGAGCCGTCCTGGGGGGGACGGGCTGCCGCCACGCGACGGCCCTGGCCGTCTGCCTGGCGCGGGGCGCGTCCCTCGCCTGCGCCGCCCGCGCCGCCGGGGCGCTCGTCCGCGCCCGCCTGGACGCCCTGCCGCGCGAGGCCGGCCGGGCGGGGCCGCGGCGCGCTTGAATTCCCACTGGTCGGGGGTATCCTTCTGCGCCCGGAAGCGGCTGTAGCTCAGTGGTAGAGCGCGACCTTGCCAAGGTCGATGTCGGGAGTTCGAATCTCCTCAGCCGCTCCAACCACGCCCCGGCACCCGCCTGGGAAGGGGTCTTCGCCGCGCGCGGACGGGCGGCCTCCGAGCCCGGCGACGGCTCGTCCAGCCCCCGTCATGCTCACTCCGCGGACTCATCCCACGGACGAGCCGCCGGGCCAGGAAGCCCGCGATTCGCGTGAACCGGTGTGTGGACCTCGCGTTTCCGGGGCCATGTTCCTCACCGCCCTCACCCTCGCCTTCCCCGTCTCGGCCCAGGAGGTCGAGCTCCCCACCACCCTCGTCACCGCCCCGCGCTCGGAGGAGGCGGTGACGACGACCTCGGCCAAGCTGACCGTCGTCAGCGGCGAGGAGCTCGCCGCCACCGGCGAGCGCTCTCTGCCCCGCGCCATCAGCCGCGCGACCGGCGTCTGGGTCCAGGAAACCAACCTCGGCGGCGGAGCGCCCATCGTGCGCGGGCTGGTGGGGAACAAGATCCTGATCCTCGTGGACGGGGTGCGCCTCAACGACTCGACCACGCGCTTCGGACCCAACCAGAGCCTCAACAGCATCGACCCGGCGACGGTCGAGCGCGTGGAGGTCCTGCGCGGCTCGGCCTCGGTGCTGTACGGCTCCGACGCCATCGGCGGGGTGATCTCGATCTGGACCCGCCGCGTGCACCCCACCGGAGACGGCGAGGCGCCCCTCCTGTACGGGGGCGCCGTCGAGGGCTCCTGGACCTCCGCCGCCGATGCACTCCAGGGCTCGCTGACCGGGACCCTGCGCGGCGAGAAGGACGGTGTGATCGCCGTCGGCAGCTTCCACGACTTCGGCGACCTCACCGCGGGCGGTGGCGACGAGATCCCCTTCACCGGCTACCACGGGAACTCCTTCTTCGCCGCCTGGGAGCACGACCTCGGCCGGGGCCGGGACCTCTCGCTCTCGACGCGCATCCACCGCGACTTCGACGTCCCGCGCACCGACAAGCTGATCGTGGGCTTCGGCCAGACCACGCCGAAGAACGAACTGTACGACTACTCCCTGCAGGACCGCATGGGGACCGTGCTCGCCTACACCGACGAGAGCGGCGGCTTCTGGGATCGCTTCCAGGCGCGCATCTCGGTGAGGAGCTACCGGGAGGAGCGAGAGAAGCGCAAGACCGGCTCGGACACCCTGGCCTTCGAAGTGGACGAGGTGAACACCGGCGGCCTGGGCGCCGACTGGCGCAAGGCCGTAGGCGAGGACCACCTGCTGCTCGTCGGCTTCGACGTCGACCACGACGACGTGGACTCGTCGCGGGTCGACACCGACCTCACGACCGGCGAGGCCACCGAGCGCTCGGGCTCCTTCGCTCCCGGCGCGCGCTACACCTCCTCGGGCGTCTTCGTCCAGGACGAGGTCCTGACCTTCGATCCGTGGTTCCTGACCCTGGGCGTGCGGTACTCGGCGTTCTTCTTCGAGTTCGACGACTTCGACAGCGGCGAGCGCGTGAGCGACGAGTTCGACGCATTGACCGCCAGCGCCGAGGTCGCGCGGGAGGTGGCGGAGGGCATCACGGCGGTGGGGACCCTCTCCCAGGGCTTCCGCGCCCCCAACCTCGAGGACCTCGCCAACAACGACGAGTTCGCTGGGGGGGAGGAGCTCGCCAACCCCGACCTCGACCCCGAGGAGAGCGTGACCGCCGAGCTCGCCTTGGAGATCGATCGCTCCCCCTGGCAGGCCTCGGTCGCGGCCTTCTACAGCGACATGGACGGGTTCATCGGAAGGCGGCTGCTCGACGAGGGGGATCCCGACGAGGCCGGGGACGAGACCTGGCTGCGGGATAACGTGGGGACGATGCAGATCTGGGGCATGGAGGGCTCGGTGCGCCGCAAGCTCCCCGGCCCCGACTCCCCCTTCGGCGTCGAGGCGGCGGCGAGCTTGGCCCGCGGGCGGCAGCACGACCCGACGGTGGACCCGGAGACGGGCCAGGCGCCGCTGGACGGCGTGGACGCACGGCGCATCCCGCCCCTGTTCGGCCACCTGGCGCTGGACTGGGATGCGCCCGAACCCGACCGCCGCATCGGTTGGGCGAGGCTGAGCTGGCTGTGGGCCGACGGACAGGACCGCCTGCACCCCTCCGACGTGAGCGACCCGCGCATCGACCCGGAGGGGACACCGGGCTGGAACACCTGGAACCTCGACTTCGGCGGCGAGACCGGGTTCGGAGCGGACTGGTGGATCGGCTTCCACAACATCCTGGACAGGCGGTACCGTGTACATGCCTCAGGATTCGACGCCCCTGGGTTCTCGGTCGTGCTCGGTATGCGAGCCGCATTCTAGGAACCCGCGGCGGGGGCGGCAGGGCGCCGTGGAACCCCAGGACCTACAGACTCCCCCGCAACCGACCCCTTCGGGACGGAGCGAAGGCGGCCAGCGGGCCCGCAGGCCGGGTGGTGGTGACGTGCGCCCGCCCTCCAGGCGTCGCCGCCGGATGCCGCCCGGGTTCCTCCTTGGCGGCCTGCCGCCTTCCTCGATCGCCCACCTCGCCGCGGCCCTCGCCCTCACCCAGGTGGGCGTTCCGCCTCCCGGGGTCCCGCCGTCTGTGGCCCGGTCCGTCCCCGTGGCGGTCGTCTTCGACCGTCCCGAGCCCCTGCCCGTCGAGGTCGCCGAGCCGCCCGCGGAGGTGGAGCTTCCCGAGGTCTTCGAGCATCCGGAGCTGGTTCCCCATCCCGTGGAGTCCGAGCCGGTGCCGCTGCCCGAGGACGAGGCGCCACCAAAGCGCGCCCTCGACCCCAACCTCGACCTGCCCAATCGCCTCGCCGCCCTGCCGCCAGAGCCCCTGGTGCCGCGCGCGCCCGAGCCGACGAGGCTGGCGGTCGCACTGCCCGAGCCGACCGAGTTGATCGAGGACGAGCCGGCCCCCCCGCCGCTCTTCGGCCCCGAGGTCGTCGAAGAGGTCCCGGTCGATTATCCCACCCGTGCGCGCCGCCTCGGTCAGGAGGGGACGGTGACCCTGCGCGCGCTCGTCGGGCGCGACGGTACCGTCCTCGAGGTGGCTACCGTCGAGAGCAGCGGCCACGCGGCCTTGGATCGGGCCGCGCGGGACGCCTTCAGGCGCTGGCGCTTCCTCCCCTGGGCCGACGGCGAGTCGGACCCGCGGGCGTTCACCAAGGGCTTCACCTTCCGCTTGACCGCCCTCTGAGGCGGGCCCGTCCCCGCGTCAGGGCGAGGTGGCCGCCGATCGTGACGCGGGCGGTCCAACCCGGGGGAACGAGGATCGTGCCCGTGGGGTCCTCGACCACGGCCGGTCCGGAGAATCGGTGGCCGGCGCGCAGGTGCCAGGCGGCGACCACGGCCGTGTCGCGGGCGGATCCGCCGAACACGACCCGGCGACGGTCGGTCACGACGCCCGCCGGGAGTGGCCGGGAACGGACCGCTCTGGCCTCGACTTCGGCGGCGCGCACGACGGCGCGCACCCGCAGGCAGACCAGCTCGATCTCGCGTTCGTCCAGGCGCCAGCCGTACAGCGCCTCGTGGCGTGCGTGGAAGGTCTCCTCCACCGCGTGCATGCCCTCGTCGGCGACGGAGATCTCGTAGGACTGGCCGCGGTAGCGCAACTCCAGGCTGCTCTCGATCTCGATGCGCCCGCGGCGGTGTCCGGCGGCGACCAGGCGCTCGCGCCCTTCGCGTGCCAGCTCGCCGCGGGCCCGCCGCCGGCGTGTCGGCTTCCACTCCGCCAGGGGCGCCAGGACGGTCCGGGAGCGGTCCACGAGCGCGTCCGCGTGGGCCATGCCGAAGGCGGACAGGCAGCCGGGCAGGCGCGGGACGAGGGCCCCGGGGAGGTCGAGGGCTTCGGCCAGGGCCGCGGCGTGCAAGCCCCCGGCGCCGCCGAAGGCCACCAGGGGCAGGCGACGCGGATCGTGGCCGCGCTGCATGGTCATCACGCCCAGGGCGCGGCGCATGGCGGCCTGGGCCACGTCCAGGACGGCGGCCGCGGCCTCCTTGGGGCGCGTGCCCAGGCGGTCGGCGAGCCGCTCAAAGGCACGCGCCACGGCGTCGGTATCGAGGCGCACGCTCCCGCCGGCGAAGGTGCCCGAGGAGAGGTGCCCCAGGAGCACGTGGGCGTCGGTCACGGTCGGCTGGGAGCCGCGACCGTGGCAGACCGGTCCGGGATCGGCGCCGGCGCTCTCGGGGCCGACGCGCAGGAGGCCGCCGGCGTCGACGCGCACCACCGAACCGCCGCCGCAGCCGATGGTGTGGATGTCGAGGGAGGGCAGGGCGACGGGGAGGCCGGCGACGTGCGTGTCGCAGACCGCATCCTGCACGCGGCCGTGGCCGTGATGGAACGCGACGTCGGTGCTCGTGCCGCCCATGTCGAGGGTGACGATGTCTCCCAGCCCCGCCTGGCGCGCCGCGCGGGCGGCGCCCACGACCCCGCCGGCGGGACCCGAGAGCAGCACGCGCGCGGGCTCGCGGGCGGCGTCGGTTGCGGCCAGCGTGCCGCCGCTGGACTGGAGGATCGAGAGGCGTCCGCCGCCGAGGGCTCGCTCGAGCCCGGCGAGGTAGCGGCCCATCAACGGGACCAGGGCGGCGTTGACGGCCGCGGTCGAGAAGCGCTCGTACTCGCGGTACTCGGGGAGGATGCCCGCCGAGCAGGTCACCGGCAGGCCGAGGGGCTCGAGGGCGCGGGCGACCAGCCGCTCGCTCTCCGCGTCGGCGTAGGCGTGCAGGAGGCAGACTGCAACGCTCTTCGCACCGCACTTCTCGATCCGCTTCCGCAGGCGCGCCAACTCCGCGGTCGTGGGTTCCTCGACGCGCTCGATGCCGCCGTCGAGGCCGGGCCAGGTGCGTTGGCCGATCTCGAAGCGCAGGGGGCGCGGGATCGGCGGCTTTGGCTTCTTGGGGTGCAGGGCGTAGAGGTCGGATCGTGTCTGGCGGCCGATCTCGATCAGGTCGCGGAACCCGCGGTTGGTGACCAGGGCCGTGGGTGCGATCTCCCCGGTCAGGAGCGCGTTGAGCGCGACCGTCGTCCCGTGGACGACCTCGGTTCCCCCGTCGGCGCCTCCGAGGGCTTCGATCCCCTCCAGCACCGCCCGCGACGGGTCGTCGGGCGTGCTCGGGACCTTCTCCGCTCGTACCTCGTCGCCCTCGACCGCGACGAGGTCGGTGAAGGTGCCGCCCGTGTCGACCCCGATCGTGCGCACCGTGGTGGAGCTGGGGCTCACCGGCTAGCGCGCCGCAGCGGCGGGCACGGACCTTGCCAGAGGGAGGCTCATGGGGCCATCATGCCCCCACGCGCCGGGGAGGGCGCGGTGCGGATCGAGGATTCTCCGCGCTCGAATCCCCGCCTCGCGCCCGCCCATGCCCGAACTCTCCGACCCGGCACGCCTCGGCGCGATCCTCATCGCTAGCTACCTCGCGGGCTCGGTGCCCTTCGGTTGGCTCATGGCGCGCGCCCTGCGGGGCGTGGACATCCGGACGACCGGCAGCGGCAACATCGGCGCCACCAATGCGATGCGCGCTCTCGGCCGGCCTCTGGGGATGGTCGCTCTGCTCGCCGACATCGCCAAGGGCTTCGCTCCCGTGTGGTTTCTGGCCGGGGGCGAGCCCGGCCTGCAGGTCGCCTGTGGAGCGGCGGCCGTGGGCGGCCACGTCTGGCCGGTGTTCCTGCGCTTCCGCGGCGGAAAGGCGGTGGCGACCGGCTGCGGGGTCCTGCTGGCGATCGACTGGCCCATCGTCGTCGGCGCGGGCCTGGTGTGGTGTGTGACCTTGTTCCTGTGGCGCTTCGTTGGGGTGGCGTCGGTGACGATGGGCGTCGCCTTCCCCTGCATCGCCCTCGCCCGCGGGGCCGCCGTAGAGGTCGTCTGCGGCGCCGCGGCCCTCGCGCTCTTGATCGTCGGGCGCCACCGGTCGAACATGGCGAACGTGCTGGCGGGGACGGAGCCGCGCGTGGGGCTGTTCGGCGGCTCCCGCTCCCGGTCCGTGGCCGAGGGCGAGTCGCCGCCGGCGCGAGAGGAAGACGATGACTGATCAGACCGAACGAGGCCTCGCCCGGGCGTTGGTGATCGGGGACGGGAGCTGGGGCACGACCCTGGCTCTGCTGCTGTGCCGCAACGGCATCTCGACCACGCTCTGGAGCGCCTTCCCCGAGCAGACCGAGCGCCTGCGCGAGGAGCGCGTGAACCAGGCCTTCCTGCCCGGCGTCGCCCTGCCCGGCGAGATGGAGTTCACCGCCGACCCCCACTCCGCGGCCCAGGGAGCCGAGCTCGTGCTGAGCGTGGTTCCGACCCAGTTCCTGCGCGAGGTCGCCGAGCGCTTCGAGGACGCCCTGCCGGGCGACCTGCCTCTGGTGAGCGCGACCAAGGGCCTGGAGATCGAGACCTTCCAGACTCCCAGCCGGATCCTGCTCGAGGTCCTGGGCGAGCGTCCGCTGTGTGTCCTGACGGGACCGAGCCACGCCGAGGAGGTCGCCCGCGGCCTGCCCGCCTCCCTGGTCGCGGCCAGCGCGGACGCGGGCCTCGCCGAGCGCGTGCAGGGTGCGTTCAACTCCGACTGCCTGCGCGTCTACACGGCCGACGACATTACGGGTGCGGAGCTGGCCGCCGCGCTCAAGAACGTGATCGCGCTGGCGGCGGGCATCGCGGACGGTCTGGGCCTGGGGGACAACGCCAAGGCGGCACTGTTGACCCGCGGCATGGTCGAGATGGCGCGCCTGGGCCAGCACATGGGGGCGCGCCCCCAGACTTTCTTCGGCCTGGCCGGCTTCGGAGACTTGGTGACGACGTGCTACTCCGCCCACTCGCGCAACCGCGCGGTGGGGGAGGCCGTCGGACGTGGTGAACGACTGGAGGACGTCTTGCGAGCGATGAACATGGTGGCGGAGGGAGTCTGGACCACGAAGGCCCTGTTCGGGCCGGAGGCCGAGCTGCGCGCGGTGTCGATGCCGATCGCCGAGCAGGTGCACGCGATCCTCTTCGAGGGCACCGATCCGCGGGACGCCCTGTTGTCGTTGATGCGCCGCGAGCCCACGGGCGAGATGGCCGGGTTCGCAGAGGAGCGATCGTGAGCGTGACGGCGTGGTTCGTGGCCTTCCTGCTCCTGACGGTCGTCCTGCTCGCCTCGGCGGTCGTGACCGGCCTGCGGGCGGCTCGGCGGGCCCACATCTCGATCGTCGCCTCGGCCGTCGTCGCGATGGGCCTGACGATCTACTTCGCCGAGCGGCTCGGTGAGACCCTGGACATCGAGGCCGCGGGCTGGGTGACGCCGGTGCACCTGTGGATCGCCAAGATCACCACGGTGGCCTACCTGCTGCCGATCGCCAGCGGCGTGCGCGCCCTGCGCGGCGCCGCCCACCGCCGGACGCACCGCAACCTGGCCTTCTTCGTCCTGGGCCTGACGGCGCTGACGGCGGTGACCGGGGTGGCGATGGTCTGGCTGTCGGACCCTGCCGTCTGACGGCGGCTCGGCCGCTTCAGGGTGCCGGAGGTCCCGGTGCATCCGGCCACACCAGGGGCAGGAGCAGCAGGCTTCCGTTGGCCGCGAGGGGAACGCAGGAGATCAGGATCCAGGCCCGGCTGGCGCGCATGGTGAACAGGGCGAGTGCGAGGCCCGCCACGGCGAAGGTCCCCGAGAAGACCTGGACGGCGATGGGCGGCAGGGCGGCCTGGGGGAACCAGCGCAGCGCGGCGGCGGCCAGCCACCAGGAGCTCCAGCCGAGAGTGGCCATGGTCATGGCCATCATCCAGGTCCGGTGTCGTCTGCGGACGGCTCGCTTCAGCCGAGCTGGGTTTCGGATCAGGCGCGGCACGGGGCCGATTCTCGTTCCGTCGCGTGCACGCGGCAAGGCCGCGTCTGCGCCGCGAGATTGACGCCGCCCCCCGCCCGCCGATAGACTCCCCGGCCCGGGTCGGGGCGTGGCGCAGCCTGGCTAGCGCGCTGCAATGGGGTTGCAGAGGTCGGAGGTTCAAATCCTCTCGCCCCGACCATCCTCGCCGAGGAGGCCTCGGCCGTGGCGGGAGGTCTCCGCGGCGTCAGGTCTTGTGCGCCAGGAACACCGCGTGCAGGGCGATCTTCTGGGCGACGCGCTGCTTGAAGCTCGAGCCGGGGAGGCGGACGGGATAGGAGAGGGAGCGGTCGATCTCGAAGCCCGCGCGGCCGAGGAGGCGGCGCACGCCCGCGGTGGTGAAGTGCCACGGATGCGGCGTGTCGACGTAGCGCAGCCAGGGCAGGACGGGGCGCAGGAAGCCCGGGAAGGAGTGCACGTTGAGGTACATGCGGCCTCCCTCGGTCAGGAGCCGGTGCGCCTCCCGGAGGCTCCCGAGGGGATCGTCGACATGGTCGAGGACGTTGTAGCTGATGACCACGTCCACCGATCCGGCGGGCAGGTCCACCCGCTCGCCGCGGCCGGCGAGGTGGGTGACCCCTCCGTCCTGGAGCAAGCCCAACTCCCGGTAGGTCTCGATCAGCGGGTCGCAGCCGATCTTCTCCCGGGGCGTGTCCAGGTAGTGGATCATCCCGAAGGGGCCGCACCCCAGCTCGATGACCCGGGCCCCCTCGAAGAAGCTCGGGTCGAGGCCGTCCTGGGCCAGCATGCGCTCCCAGTACTCAGCGGAGAAGTGGCCGTAGCGATCCGCGCTTCCCTCCCAGAAGCGGGTCTCCGCCTCCTGGCTGCGGTTCCAGTGGCCGCTGGCCGGGGGGGAGCTCACGGAAGTCGAGTGGTCTTCGCTCATGCTGGTCTCGTGGCCTGGAACGGATCGGCCCGCCCTCGGCCGGCGCGTGCGGACGCAGCCGGTCACGAGCGGCACGGCGCACCTCCTCGCCGCCGAGGACGGCCTCCGAGGTTGGGGCTCGCCCTCTGATGTTGTGGAGGACTCACCGTGGCGCCGACACGCGCTCCTTATAGCATCTGGCGCTATCGAGCGGACTCGGACCAGCGGGTTCGGGACCGGCGAGCGACGATGTCGAATCACGAGCGAGGGCGAATCCTGGTCTTCTTCCACGGCCACGCCCTCGCGCACACGATCCGGCCGCTGGTGGTGGCGCGGGCGCTGCGCGAGCGCGGCTTCGAGATGGTCTTCGCCGGGGCGGGCGCGCACGCCGAGCGAGTCCGGACCGAGGGCTTCGCCGTGCGCGAGATCCCGACGATGCCCCAGGAGCGCATGGATGAGTTCGTGCTCGGGCGGGGGCGCGAAGACTACCACGACACGCGCTGGGTCGAGCGCCTCGTCGGGGTCGAGCGGGAGCTGATGCGCGAGGTGCGTCCCGCCCTGGCGCTGGTCGACCTGCGCCGGACCGTGAGGCTCTCCGCCGCCCTGGAGGGCGTGGACACGGCGGAGATCTGCAACGCCTACCTGCAGCCGGGGAACGCCGGGATCGAACGGCCGGGGCGGCTCGACCGCTGGCGCGAGCAGTGGCCGTTCCTGCGCGTCGGCCTGCGCCACGCCGACGCCGTCCGGCCGACCCACCGCCTGGCCCTGATGGCGGACGTGCCCGAGTTCCATCCGCCGCCGGCGGGGACGGCTCCCCGCGGCTGGCACTACGTCGGGCCCCTCGACGATCGGCCGCTGCCGGCCGATCATGTCGCCGGCCTCGACGACGGCTGGGACACCGCACGGCCCCTGGTCTACTTGACCCTGGGGAGCAGCGGCCGCCCAGCGGAGTTCCTCGCACCATTGATGGCGGCCTTCGCGCAGAGTCCCTACCGGCTCGTCGTCACGACCGGAGGACGATGGCGGGCGGAGGGAGACGGAGAGAACGTGCGCGTCTTCGACTACCTCCCCGGCGAGTGGATCCTGGCCCGGGCGCAGCTGCTCGTGGGCGTCGTGGGGATCGGGGCCATCTATCAGGCCCTGCGCCGGGGAAGGCCCGTCCTGGGGTTCGGCGAGCACGCCGACCACCGCGCCCACCTCGCTCGGATCGAGGCCCTCGGCCTGGGGAGGTCGATGGAGCGCGAGGGGATCACGCCCGATGCCGTCCTCGCCGCGGTGGACGCCCTGTTGCACGATGTCGGCGGCTTCCGCGCCCGCTGCCGGGAGTTCGCCGGGAACCTCGCGGCCTGGGACGGCGGCGGGGTGGCGGCCGACGTCCTCGAGCGCCACTTGGCCGCTCCGGATCCCCCGCGCCTCGACCGCCTGGCGGGCTTGTTGCACCGCGCCGCCGCCCTGCGCCGGCCCTGGGGCCGGAGAGAATCCGACGGCGGCTGAGGCGGGGGGCTCAGTCCATGTGGGCCGCCACGCGCTCGTCGTTCATGCCCAGGCGCGTGGAGAGGCGCTGGACGACGGTGCCGCCGAGGGTGCCGACCGCGCGCACCGCGACCTTGGAGGCGACGCGGGTGGTGAAGTCGAGAGGAGCCCACGCCGACAGACCGCCGATCCCCTGGGCCCGGCGGTAGAGCATGTTCTGCTCGGTCACCAACCACTCGGAGTAGAGCGCATAGGCGGCGAGCAGGGGGCGCGACCACAGACGCGAGTGGAGCGTCCTCTTGGCCAAGGGAATCAGGCGCGGGTTGCGCACCAGGATCGGGAACCACTTGTGGAGGTTCTCGATCGCCCCCTTGTCCTCGACCTGGATCGTCGCCTCGCGGTTGAACTGGGCCGGGAAGTCGTCGTAGTGGTCGACCGCGTAGCCCATCTCGCGCGTGATGTCGTTCAGCTCGTACTCGGGATAGGGCTGGACGATCGAGCACAGCGGGTGGTCCACGCCGCACTCGACGTTGAGCTCGATCGTCTCGAGCTCGTCCTCGAGGGTCCCGCCCGGCCCGCCGAGCATGTTCAACGAGCCGAGGCGGATGCCGTGGGCCTTGATCCACGAGGCCGCCTGGCGCAGCTGGTCGCGCGTGGTGTTCTTGCGGTAGACCGTGTTGCGCATGTGGTCGTTGGCCGTCTCGAACGCGATTCGCGCATACACGCAGCCCGCCTGCTTGATCAGCTCGATGTGCTCCTCGCTGGTCATGTTCGCCATCAGGATGGCGTCGAAGGGCAGGCCGACCTCGCTGGGCCAGCGCTCGGCGAACTCCCGCAGCCACTTCTGGTCGATGTTGAAGATGTCGTCGAGGAAGTGGACGAAGGTCAGGGGGTAGGCGGCCCGGATGCGCCGCACCTCCTCGATCACGTGGTCGACGCTGCGCTTGCGCACGTACGACGACACCCGCTCGTCGTAGACCTTCTTGCGCCAGGCGTGGTGGAAGCAGAACGAGCACTGCATCGGACAGCCGCGCATGGTCAGGATCACCTTGCGCGGGTTGTTGCGGTAGAGCTTCTGGGCGTCGTAGACCAGGGAGCGGTCGGGGAAGCCGAGGGCGTCGAGGTCGCGCACCAGGGGGCGGAGGGGGTTGCGGACGAGCTCGCCGCTCTCGTCGGTGTAGGCGAGGTTCTCGATCCCGCGCCAATCCTCGCCCGCCTCCAGGGCGTCGAGGAGCTCGACCAGGGCGCCCTCGCCCTCGCCGATGCAGATGGCGTCCACCGCGGGGTCGGCGCCGTAGTCGGGGACGAAGGTCGGGTGCGGCCCGCCCATGATCGAGAAGAAGTCGAAGCGCGACTTCAGGTAGCGGTTCACCGACAGGATCTGCTTGTGGCTGCCGCTCATGACCGAGAAGGTCACGACGTCGGGTCGGTACTCGGCGATCTTCTGCAGCCAGCGTGCGTCGGGCAGGAACACCGCCCGCATCTCGTGCCCGGCGTCCTTGACCAGGCGGGAGAGGACCATGGGCCCCAGCATTTCCTGGGGCAGCACGCGGCTGACGTGGAGGACTTTCATGTCCCGGAGGGGGGGGCGGCGGTGTCGACCGACCGGGGCTCCGCTCCACCGAAGGCTACCCCCAGATGCCGTAGGCGCCATACGAACAAGGACTGGGTCAGGGCTCATGGGAGACCCGTGAGGCGGACCCTCGCGCGGCGCCGACGCCCTCCGCACCTGGCGACTGCCGACCTTCGAACTTCGGCCGTCCCGAGGGGGTCGAAGTGTGGCGTTACGAATCCCCAACCCGGATCGATGATGCCGGTGTCCCCGCGGAGCAAGATGCGCATCGCCCTCGCAGGTCTGTGGTTTCTCCTCGCCGGCTGGTTCCTCCTGGGGAGCTCGACGGGGCGCGACGCCGTGCTCGGGGAGCTTCAGCGAGCCGCTCGGGTGGATCCCGAAGCGATCTCGTCCGAGCCCTCGAGGACCCCGCTGACCGATCCGCCCCGGATCCTCCTCGGCGGCGTCGAGCAGCGCTGCTCGGACTGCCACGACCTGTTCTCCTCGCGCGAGCCGACGCCCGCGACCCTGCGCCAGCACCGCGAGGTCGTGCTCGACCACGGTCTGAACGACCGTTGCTACAACTGCCACTCCAACCCCGAGCGCACGACCCTGGTCCTGCGCGACGGCACCGAGGTCCCGTTCGGCGAGTCGACGAGCCTGTGCGCCCAGTGCCACGGGACCGTGTTCCGCGACTGGGAGCGCGGGATGCACGGGAAGACCCTCGGATCCTGGGATCCCGCCTCGCCCGAGTTCGTGCGGTTGGAGTGCGTCTCCTGCCACGACCCCCACGCTCCGGCATTCGAGGCCATCGTGCCCCTCCCCGGCCCGGCGTCGCGCCACGCCCAACCCCGATCCGGGTCCGAGCGATGAGCTCCCCTCCTCCTGACGACCAGCAGGCCCTTTCGCGGCGCGGGTTCCTCACCGGATCAGCGGCGGCGGTGGGCGGTGCGAGCGCCTTCGCGGCGGCGCTCAGTCCTCTGCGAGAGCTCGATCCCCAGGACCTGCCCTCCATCGAGAGCTTCTTCCAGAAGCACTACCGTGAGATGGACGCTCAGGAGCGCGAGCAGGCGCTGGCGCGCATCCGCGAGAAGGTCGCCCGTCGCTACGAGGTCGAGGCGGAGGTGTCCGACCCACAGGCGCGCGACGGCGTCGAATTCGTCTACGCCCTCAACGTCTCGCGTTGCATCGGCTGCCGCAAGTGCGCCCACGCCTGCGTGGTGGAGAACAACCAGAGCCGCGAGCCCGAGCTGCAGTACATCCGGGTGCTGGAGATGCCGCGCGGGACGCTGGACGTCGAGAAGAGCGACCACCACTACGAGCGCGACGAGGTCCCCGATCCGGGGCACTTCTACCTGCCCGTCCAGTGCCACCAGTGCGAGGACCCGCCCTGCGTGAGGGTCTGTCCCGTCGAGGCGACCTGGCAGGAGCCCGACGGGATCACCGTCATCGACTACGACTGGTGCATCGGTTGCCGCTACTGCGAAGCCGCCTGCCCCTACTGGGCGCGGCGCTTCAACTACTCCAAGCCCGAGCTCGCCTCCGAGGACGTCAACCCCGACATGGCCTACCTCTCCAATCGGCCGCGACCGGTGGGGGTGGTGGAGAAGTGCACCTTCTGCCTGCACCGCACTCGCGAGGGGCGCATGCCCGCGTGCCTCGAGGCCTGCCCGGTGGGGGCGCGCAAGTTCGGCAACGTCCTCGATCCAGAGAGCGAGGTCTCCTGGATCCTGCGCACCAAGCGCGTGTTCGTCCTCAAGGAGGACGTCGGCACGCTCCCACGCTTCTTCTACTACTTCGACGAACGCTACCCGCGTGGCGGCGCGGCGCCTTTCGACGGAGGCCCCGGGCGCGAGGGGAAGGGTGAGGAGGAGTCTGAGTGAAGGAGTACCTGCGCTTCCTCGTGCGCTGCTTCCGAGTCAGCTTCGTGGGCGACTGGCGCTACCAGGCTTGGATGGCGGGCCTGACGACCGTTGCCCTGATCGGCCTCAACGCCTACGCCAAGCAGCTCGTCTGGGGACTGGGAGCGACGGGCATGACCGACGAGGTCTCCTGGGGCCTGTACATCGGCAACTTCACCTTCCTGGTGGGCATGGCCGCGGCCGCGGTGATGCTCGTGATCCCCGTCTACGTCTACAAGAACCGAGAGCTCTCCGACCTCGTGATCTTCGGAGAGCTGCTGGCAGTGGCGGCGATCTTCATGTGCCTGGGCTTCGTGACCGTCGACCTGGGCAGACCGGACCGCTTCCTCCACCTCTTCCAGCGGTTCAACTTCCCGCTCTCGATGCTCACCTGGGACGTGCTGGCGCTCAACGGCTACCTGCTGTTGAACCTGCACATCTGCGGGTACCTCATCTACTGCGCCTACCGTCGGCGCAAGCCGAGCAAGGCGTTCTACGTCCCCTTCGTCTTCGTGGCGATCGTCTGGGCGATCAGCATCCACACGGTCACGGCGTTCCTCTACGTCGGCCTCGGGGGCCGCCCCTTCTGGAACTCGGCGATCATCGCACCTCGCTTCCTAGCGTCCGCCTTCGCGGCCGGCCCGGCCTTCCTGATCGTCTGCCTGTGGGTGCTCGACCGCGTCACGAACTACGAGGTCCCGCGCGCGGCCATCACGACTCTGCGTCGCATCGTCACCGTCGCGCTGCTCGTCAATCTGTTCCTCCTCGCATGCGAGGTGTTCGTCGAGTTCTACACCGGCTCCTCCCACGGTGTCTCGGCCCGCTACCTGTTCTTCGGGCTCCACGGCCACACGGCGATGGTGCCGTGGATCTGGACCGCGATCGTCCTGAACACGACGGCGCTCCTGATCCTGATGACGCCGCTCGGGCGCCACGATCGAGGCCTCAACGCCGCCTGCCTGATGATGATCGTGGGGATCTGGATCGAGAAGGGCATGGGGCTGATCGTCCCCGCCTTCATCCCGACTCCTCTGGGAGACATCGTCGAGTACACGCCGACCGTCAACGAGATCCTCGTCTGCGGGGGGATCTGGGCGGCCGGGCTGCTCCTGTTCACGGTCCTGGTGCGCGTGACGATCCCGGTCCTCGCCGGGCGTCTGACCGCCGACCGTTCCCCCGCTACTGACGCTCGGGCCTCCGCCGCCATGCCGCCGGCGGGCGGGGGAGCCCTCGCTTCGAACCTCCGATCCAGGAAGTCACTCCCATGAGGTTGTCGTTCGTTCTCTCCGCTTGCGCGACGGCCACCGTCGCGCTGTCCCCGCTCCTGATCCCGGCCGCATCCGAGTTGGACGCCCCCGAGGCCGTGATCGCCAACCACTCTCCCCATGCGCCCGCTCACTCGTCTGTCCACGGGGCGCCGGCGGCGCAGGCCATCGGCCTGACGGAGATCTCCAAGGCGTCCCAGGAGTGCATCGACTGCCACCGCAAGGAGAGCCCGGGGCTCTACCAGCAGTGGGGAGACAGCAGGCACTACCGGGGGAACGTCGGTTGCTACGAGTGCCACGCGGCCGACCCCGACGATCCCGATGCCCTGCGGCACTACGACCGTTGGATCTCGATCATCGTCAGCCCCAAGGACTGCGCGCGCTGCCACTCCCGCGAGGTCGAGGAGTTCCTCGGGTCGCACCACTCCAAGGGCGGCCGCATCCTCGGCTCCCTGGACAACGTCCTCGCCGAGGTCGTGGAGGGCAACAATGGTCTCGTGACCGAAGGCTTCCCTGGCGGCGTCTCCGCCGCCGCGGTCAGCGGTTGCTGGCAGTGCCACGGCTCCGAGGTGAAGGTCCTCGCCGACGGCAAGCTCGACCCGGCCACCTGGCCGAACACGGGCATCGGGCGGATCAACCCCGACGGCTCCGAAGGCTCGTGCAGCGCCTGCCACAGCCGCCACCGCTTCTCGGCCGCACAGGCGCGGCACCCCGACACCTGTGGGAAGTGCCACATGGGTCCGGATCACCCGCAGAAGGAGATCTACGAGGAGTCCAAGCACGGGATCGCGTTCTTCGCGGGCATCGACGACATGAACCTCGACGCCAACAAGTGGATCGTGGGCGAGGACTACTTCGTCGCGCCCACCTGCGCGACCTGTCACATGTCCGCGACCAAGGACCAGCCCGTAACCCACGACATCGGTATGCGGATCTCGTGGAACAACCGGCCGGTCGTCTCGGTCCGTCCCGAGGACTCGGACGCGAAGATGAACCTGCCGGGCAAGGACGTTCCGTGGCAAACGAGGCGCAAGAGCATGAAGAACGTGTGCCTCAACTGTCACAACACTCAGTGGGTCGACAACTTCTACGTCCAGTACGACGGCCTCGTCGACCTCTACAACGAGAAGTACGCCAAGCCCGGCCGTGCGCTCTACGAGCTCGCCAAGCCGCTCAAGAACCCGGTTCCCTTCTCGAACAAGGTCGATTTCATCTGGTTCGAGCTCTGGCACCACGAGGGCCGGAGGGCGCGCCACGCGGCCTCGATGATGGGCCCGGACTACACCCACTGGCACGGCACCTACGACCTCGCCAAGAACTTCTACACCGAGTACATCCCCGAGCTGAACGAGCTCGTCGAGGCGAACAAGCACTCCGACGACGCGGCGAAGGTCGAGGCGGCCGCGGCGCTGGAGGCCAAGATCGCGGAGGTGCTCGCCACGGACGACCACAAGTGGATCCTCGGGCAGATGGACCCCCAGGAGGCCGCCCGCCGGGCAGCCGCCGCCAAGGAGTTCCGCTCCCGCTACGACAAGTGACCCCGGCCGAGAAGGCCGGGATTCCACCGACCCCCTGGAGGCCGCCGCGCACGGCGCGGCGGCCCCGAAAACCCCTTCAGGAGACTAGATGAGCTCCCTCATCGCAGCATTCGCCCTACCTCTTTCCCTCTCCACACCCCTGCAGGATCCCGGCGCGAGCGGCACGCTCAGCGAGGCATTCGAGGCCGGGCGCGCCTACGCCAACCTCCGCTACCGCATCGAGCACGTCGAGGCCGACGGCTTCGCCGAGGACGCCGACGCGGGGACGTTGCGCGCCGTGTTCGGCTACGAGACCGGCACGTGGAACGGCTTGCGGGGCCTGGCGGAGTTCGAGACCGTCACGCCCATCGGGTTGGAGGACTACAACTCGACCACGAACGGCGAGGGGGATTACCCCGTCGTCGCCGACCCCGAGGGCGTGGAGGTCAACCAACTGTACGTGGACTACGCCGTGAGCGAGGGCTTCGACCTGCGCCTCGGCCGCCAGGAGCTCGCCCTCGACAACCAGCGCTTCATCGGGCCGGTGGCGTGGCGCCAGAACCACCAGAGCTTCGACGCGCTGAGCGTGCGGGCGTCCGAACTGGGCGGCGTGGATGGCACCTACGCCTACATCGATCAGGTGCACCGCATCTTCGGAGACGACCACGCGGCTGGGGACGAGCACATGTCCACGCACGTCCTGAACGTCTCACGCGGCTTCGAGGGCGCCGGCAAGGCCACGGCCTACGCCTACCTCCTCGACCTCGACGACAACGTCGCCTTGTCCACCTCCACCTTCGGCGCGCGCTTCGCAGGTGAGCGGGAGCTCGAGAGCCTGGGTGTGCGCTACACCCTGGAGTACGCGGTGCAGGAGGACGCGGGGGACAACCCCAACGAGGTCGACGCCGACTACCTGTTGGCGGAGGTCGGCGCGGACTTCGACTCCTTCGCCCTGACCGCCGGCGCCGAGTACCTCTCGGGCTCTGGTGAGGAGGGCGACCGCTTCACGACCCCGCTGGCGACCCTGCACGCCTTCAACGGCTTCGCGGACGTGTTCCTGAACACGCCCGACGCCGGCCTCGAGGACCACTACCTCCGCCTCAGCGGGAAACTCGGGCCCGTGAAGGCGGCCCTCACCTACCACCTGTTCGGCTCCGACACGGGCGGGATCGACTACGGGGATGAGCTCGACCTGACCCTGGGCTACAAGGTCAACGAGCAGGTCAGCGCCGGCCTCAAGTTCGCCCGCTTCGAGGCCGACGAGGCCTTCGCCGACGTGACCAAGGGGATGATCTGGGTTTCGGTCGGCCTCCTCTGAGAGGCAGGCTACCATCGTCGGCCATGCGGCTGGCGATGACTGTTCTTCCGTGGATGGTGGTTCTGGCGGCGCTCCCCGCGCCGGCGGACTCCTTGGTGGAGCGCCTCGGGCACGAGCCCGGGGCGCGCCTGTTGATCCTCCACGGCGACGACCTGGGCATGTGCCGGGCCGCCAACGCCGCGGCGCGGGAGGCCTACGGGAACAGCATGATGAACTCGGGCAGCGCCATGGTGCCCTGCCCGTGGTTCGGCGAGCTCGCCGCCTGGTGGGACGAGCAGGAGGCGCCGCCGGATCTGGGGCTGCACCTGACCTTGACGAGCGAGTGGCGCCACTACCGCTGGGGCCCGGTCCTGCCGGTCGAGGACGTTCCCTCACTCGTCGATGCCGACGGCTTCCTGTGGCGTGACGTCTCCGAGGTGACCGCGAACGCCTCGGTCGCGGAGGTGAAGGCGGAGATCCGCGCGCAGATTGCCCGCGCCCGGCGCTTCGGCCTCGAGCCCACCCACGTCGACAGCCACATGGGCACGCTGTTCGCCCGGCCCGACTACTTCCTCGCCTACGTGGAAGTCGCGGCCGAGGAGGGCATCGTCCCGTTCATCCCGCGGATCGACGGCGTCTTGCGCGAGCAGCTCGAGGAGCTCGGCATCCTCGGCGCAGCGCGGATCATGATGGCGGGAATCGAGGCCCGTGGCTTCCCGCTGATCGACACCCTGTACTCCACGGAGGGGCGCACCTACGAGGAGCGCAAGGCGCACCTGCTCGGGATCGTCCGCGACCTGCGACCGGGGGTGACCCAAGTCATCCTCCATCCCTCGGCGGCGGGCGACGAGCTCTCCCACATCACCAACTCCCACCGGGCTCGCAGCGACGACCTGCGGTTGATGTCGGACCCCGACCTCGCCACGGCCATCCGCGAGGAGGGCATCGTGCTCGTGACCTGGCGCGAGATCAGCCGCGTCTGGCGGGCGGACGCCCCGCTCGTCATGGCCCACCGGGGAGCGCGTGCCCTGGAGGACGAGAACACCCTGGCCGCCTTCGAGCTCGCCGTCGGGCTGGGGGTGGACTTCGTCGAGTGCGACCCGCGCGTCACCGCGGACGGCGAGTTCGTCCTGATGCACGACGAGACCGTCGACCGCACGACGGACGGGACCGGGCGCGTGGCCGACATGAGCCTGGAGGCCGTGCGCGGCTTGCGCACCCAGGGCGGGCATCGGGTTCCGACCCTGCGGGAGCTCCTGCACTTCGCCGCGGGACGGCGCCTGGGCGTGTACCTCGACATCAAGGAGCCCAGCCTCGCGACCGTGCAGGCGCTCTTGGACCTGGTGGACGAGGCGCGCATGGCGCGGCGCGTCGTGTTGGGCGTGTGGCGCGCGGACCTGGCGCGCTGGGTGAAGGAGCACCGGCCGCGGGTCGCCACGATGGTCTCCTGGCCCCTGCCCGCCGCAAACTTCGAGGTCGCCGCCGAAATGGGGGCGCGCTGGGTGGGCATCCCCACCGCCCAGGCCACCCGGACCATTCTGGACCTCGCCCACGAGGCCGGCCTGAAGGTCGTCACCCTCCCGCTCAACGACCGCGACCTCCTCGCCGAGAAGGCCGCGGCCGGTCTGGACGTCTTGCAGACCGACGACCCGCGGCTCGCAGAAGGCCTGCGTTGATCGCCGCCGAGCCGCCGCGGATCGGGGACTACGGCGCCCAGGTGATCGAGAACCCGTTGGTCAGATTGAAGCCCGAACCGCAGGGGCTGACCGAGGGGTTGCGGTACCACAGCTGGTAGACCTTGGTCTCTCCAGCGACGGCACCGCCCTCGGCGGCGACGTCCACCGAGGTGCGCGAGTAGCCCGTCGGCGTTGCGAAGGCCACCTCGAGGCGAACGACGCCACCACCGATGCAGCGCAGGCCGTCGCCGAAGGGAACGCCGGCGCCGCCACCCAAGGCGTTGTCGCCCTGGAAGTAGAGGCCGGGCTGGCCGGGTTCGAGGGCCGATCCCTCGAGGATGGCGTCGCCCGCTCCGATGCTCTCGGTGCCCGAGCCGCGCATGGCCGCGCCACCTGGGCTCGTGCCGTTGGCGCACCCCGCGTGCCCGTCGAAGGTGCTCCCGTCGTTCTGGTTGCCGCAGGGACAGGCCGTGCCGCCTCCGTCGCCGAAGCAGAAGATCGTCCCCAGGGCCCCCTTCACGACGATGTTGAAGACGAGGTTGGTGACCTGATGGTCCGTGTCGTCCTGGCCGCGCTCGTACTGGATGTTGAGGACTCCCGAGAGCGTCTCGCCGGTGGTCACCGTGAACTGCCCGAGGAACACCCGCCCGTAGGCGTCGGGATTGGTCTGTGGGGCGTCGGGGGGGACGACGAACCACGCGCCGTTGTCGGTCGTGAGGTCCCCGCCGTTGTTCCAGGGCGTCCAGTCGATGCCGACGTCCATCAGGGGCAGGCCGGTGTCGGCGGAGTCCGCGCCCAGGCCGACGAAGCTGTCGTAGGGCAGGTCGGGGAAGGTCGGGAAGAGCGCGGGAAGGATGGCGTCGGCCGTGTCGCCGCCGGCAGCGTGCTGGTAGAAGCCGAGCGGGTCGGTGGTCGAGAAGAGGAGGTGGGTCGGGCCGCTCGACGGCGAGGAACCGTAGACGGCGTAGACCTCGTCGGCGGGGTGGTTCATCTGTGCGTACAGGCGCACGGTGCTCGTGTCGCGCCCATTGATGTCGCGGTCTTGGGAGACGATCTCGGAGGTGAGTCCGGTGAAGTCACCAGAGGCCGGAGTCGCCAGGGCGAGGGCGGAGGCCAGGGCCGAAAGGGGCGCGGCGAGGCGGGCGGGGAGCGGTGACGAGCTCGGGCGTACGGACATAGCGGGTTCCTCTTCTGGAGCCGAGTGGACGGAAGCTGGATCGATGTTGATAGCGGGTTCCCAACCGGAGGATACGGGCCTCGTTCCATGACCGGTGAGTGCGGAGGCCGGCGCCGGCCGACCCTCCGCTCGTCTCAGGCTTCCAGGAGGCCCTCGCGGATGGCGAGGCGCGCGAGCTCCGCTGCGGAGTGGCAGTCCAGCTTGCGCTGCAGGTTCTCACGGTGCTTCTTGGCCGTGCCCAGGCTCATGCCGAGGTCTCGCGCGACTTCCTTGTTGCTATGGCCGAGAGCGAGCAGTTGGAACACCTCCCGCTCGCGCGGCGTCAGGCACGACAGGCGCGTCGCCGGGGCCGGGCCACCCGCGGCGGAGGAACCCCGCACCTGACCGACGAGGCCGGCGGAGACCTTGGGGGACACGTAGGGGTCGCCGCGGTGGACGGCGACGATGGCCAGGGCCAGCTCGCTGGGATCGGAGGCCTTGGACAGGTAGCCCTCGGCGCCCGCCTTCAGGGCTTGCTCGACGAAGGCCTGCCCCTCGTGGTGGGTCAGCATGACGATCCGCGCGCGGGCCCAGCCCTTGCGGATGCCCGCGATCGCGTCGAGCCCGGAGAGCCCGGGCATGGAGATGTCGAGCAGCACCACGTCGGGGCGCAGCTCGGCGATCTCCTGCTGGGCGGCCCGCGCGTCGCCGTTGTCGCCGGCGATCTCGAAGCGCGGGTCGTCTGCCAGGAGGTGCCGGAAGGCGGCCCGGATCATCGACTGGTCGTCGATGAGGTAGACGCGGATGGTCTCGTTTGACGTCATGCTCATGGTGGAGAGGAGGCTGGTCGTTCCGGCGAGGTGGCGGGGAAGGGGGTTCGCTGGGGGAGAGGTCATGCTGACAGCGCCGCCTGTGGGCCACTCCCCGCAGGTGTGCGTACTCTGAATACTAAGGTATACGTAGGTCGCTTGATAGGGCAGACCAAGTCACTCCGGGGCCGTCCCCACAGCCTCCCGGACGCGGCGCTCGACCTCCTCGAGGCGCTCGGCCAGCTCGCCGATGACCGCTCGCTCGTCCTCGCCCAGGGCCTTCCCCACGGCCCGCAGGGCGAGGTGGACCGCCGTGTGGGCGTTGCGGATCTCGTGGGCGAGCTTGCCCGAGTCGGCGGCGGCGGAGGCGAGCTCCGCCAGGCGCCGCTCGTTCGCCGCCGGGCCGACGGCCAGCCGCCAGGGAGTGCCGTCGAGGGCGGACGAGCGCAACCCCGGAGCGCACTCGGCCAGGGACGCTCCCGAGGGTGGATCGCCGTGCGCGGCCCGCGCGGCGGCGTTCGCGAACAGGAGGCGGTCCTGCCCGTCGAGGACCATCACGGGCAAGGGCAGGGGCTCGAGGACGAGCCGGGGGGTCGACTGCGGGGCAAGATCGTCCGCGACCATTCCCCGATGATAGGCCTCGAGGTCGGCGCCGCCCAACCCCCTACGAATTTTGGCTAGTACCTCTACGCTCCACGTCCCGGCGACCCTCGGCCGGGATTGGGCGAAGATGTCCATCGACCCCGCCACCACGCCCGAGCCCATCCCGACCACGAGGAGAGCATGAAGATCGCCGTGATCATGACGCCAAAACCCCTGTACGTCTCACCGACGACGAGCGCGGTCGAGGCCCTCGGGGAGATGGACCGCGCCTCCGTCCGGCATCTGCCGGTGCTGGGAGAGGACGGCGCGCTCCTGGGTGTCGTCTCCGACCGCGACCTCCTCGAGCACGCCGGCTGGTGCGCGCGCCCCCGGCCGGGAACGGACGCCGGGCTCGGCGGAGAGCAATCCGTGCGCGAGACCGTCGGTGAGCTGATGCACCGCTCCCCCATCGTCGCGAGCGCCGATGAGCCGCTCGTCTCCGCCGTCGTGGACATGGTGGGGCGCGGGATCGGTTGCCTGCCGGTCCTGGACGGCGGAGACCTCGTGGGCATCGTCACCGAACGCGACGTCGTCGAGGCCTACCTGCTGCACCTGTCTAGCCACGCGCCGACCCTGCGCGCCGACGACCCCTCGGTCGGGCACCTCATGAGCTGGCACCCGGTCACGATCGACGTGGACTCCACCCTCGCCCAGGCCCGCGGCACGATGCTCGCCGACGGGTTCCGCCACCTCCCGGTGGTCGAGGGCGGCCGGCAGGTGGGCATCCTGAGCGACCGCGACCTGCGCCGGGCCTACGGAGTCGGGCGGGCCAAGGACACCGCCGTCGAGGAGGTCATGACCCGGGACGTTTCGACCGTCACCGCCGACGCGGCCGCCCACATCGCCGCCAGCCTGTTCGTCGAGCGGCGCATCAGCGCCGTCTCCGTCCTCGATCCCGCGGGGGGCGATCCCGCCCTGGTGGGGATCGTGACCGTGACCGACCTCTTGGACCACTGCCTGAGCGTCCTGCGCGACGATCCGGTGACCGCGGCCGGCTGACCGGACGACCAGACCCATGGTCACCCCCACCAGATCCGCGGGGCCGCCCCCGGTGTGGGTTACGATGCGCCCCAAATGACCCAGCCCGTCCGCGCCTCGTGGCGCTCCATGGCGCTCGCCGTCCTGGCCTCCCTGTTCGTCTTCGCCAGCGGCTTCTTCACCCCGCCTTCGGTCGCCCACGCGATCCTCTACGTGCCGGCGGTCGTCTCGTCGATGTGGTCGCCGCGACGCTCCGATCCCTTCTTCATCGGTGGCCTGTGCACGCTCCTGGCGCTCGGAGGAGTCGCGGTCTACCCCGACGCGGTGGGGATGGAAGCCTCCGCCATGGTCAACATGGCCCTGGCGATCCTAGCGATCTGGATCACCGCCTTCGGCGTGCGGCTGAGGATGACGTCGGAGCAGGAGCTGAGCGACAGCGACTCCCACCTGCGGGCGATCCTCGAGACCGCGATCGACGGGGTGGTCACGATCGACGAACGCGGCCTCATCACCAGCATCAACCCCGCCGGGGAGGAGATGTTCGGGTACGCGCGCGGTGAGCTCCTCGGTCGAAACGTGAAGCAACTGATGCCGGCTCCGTTCGAGGAGGAGCACGACGGCTACATTCAGGCCTACCTCGATTCCGGCCAGCGCAAGATCATCGGGATCGGGCGCGAGGTCGTCGGGCTGCGCAAGGACCGCACGACGATTCCGCTCGACCTGGGCGTCAGCGAGTGGAGCGACGGCCGCCCGCGGTTCACGGCCATCCTGCGCGATCTGTCGGATCGCCGGCAGCTCGAGGCGGAGATGCGCCAGGCCCAGAAGCTCGAGGCGCTCGGCCGTTTCACCGGCGGCATCGCGCATGACTTCAACAACCTCCTGATGGGCGTCACCAGCTGCTGTCGCATCGCGAGGACGAGCGGCGACCCCGAGGAGGTCGTCCGGCAGTTGGAGGAGATCCAACGGGCAGCCGAGCGCGGCGCCGCGTTCACCGGCCAGCTGCTGACCTTCAGCCGGCGCCGGGAGATCACCCCCGAGCCCGTCCTGATCGACGCCGTCGTGGAGGGGCTCGAGACGATGTTGCGGCGACTGCTCGGAGAGGAGATCGAGCTGTCCGTGAAGCTCCGCGCCCACCACGCGCGCGTGATGATCGACCCGATCCAGGTCGAGCAGATCCTGATGAACCTGGCCATCAACAGCCGGGACGCCATGAACCAGCGCGGCAGCCTGCGCGTGCGCACCCAGGTGCAGACCTGCGACGAAGCCGGGGTGGGCGGGGCCGGCGGCGTCGGTGTCGGCCGCTACATCCTGATCGAGGTCCACGACGACGGCAGCGGGATGACAGATGACGTCCAGGCCAAGGCGTTCGACCCCTTCTTCACGACCAAGCCGCCTGGGGAGGGGACGGGGCTCGGTCTCTCGACGGTCTACGGCCTCGTGCGCCAGTGCGGAGGGCACCTGCACCTGGCGACCGCCCCCGGAGAGGGCACGCGCATCGCCGTGCACCTGCCGATCACCGAGGCCTCCTCGACGCCCCGCATGGGAGCGGCTTTGGGCCAGGGACCCGAGGAGGCGAGGAGCTCGGAGGCGAGCACCGGGACCATCCTGCTCGTGGAGGACGACCGCCTCGTGCGGGCCGGCGTTCGTCACCTGCTCGTCGAGATGGGCCACGAGGTTCTCGTGGCCGGCGGGGGAGCCGACGCCCTGCGCATCTGCGAGGAGTACCCCGGGGAGATCGACCTGCTCCTGACCGACATCATGATGCCGGGCATGACTGGCGTGGAGCTCGCCCGGGAGGTCTCCGCCCGCCTGCCCGGCGTGCGGCGCCTGTTCATGTCGGCGCTCCCCCAGGAGGTGCTCGTCGAGCAGGGGAGCCTCGAGGAGGGCGAGCCCGCCATCCTCAAGCCCTTCACCGACGAGCAGCTCGCCGCGGCGGTGGCCGGGCAGCTCTGAGCACGGGGGCTCTCAGCGCAAGAGCGCGTCGATCTCGGCGATGGTCCGTTCGCCGCCCTCGCGCACGGCGGGCGGCAGGCCCGGCAGCGCCGCCCAGAGGTGGGAGCGCGCCGCGGCGTAGCGCCCCAACAGGGCGAGCACGGTCCCCTGGGCGAGGCGCGTCTCCGCGGCGGGCGCGGCGCCGTCCGACCGCGCCAGGGCGCGCTGCAGGAGCGGGAGCGCATCCTCGGGGACGGCCCCGCCGCGCAGCAGGACGACGGCCAGGGCCGTCAGGGCGTGCTCGTCGTCGGGCGCGATCTCCAGGGCGTTGCGGTAGTGGACCTCGGCGGTGCCCCTCTCGCCGCGCCCGGCGGCGATGCGACCCAGAAGGGCGCAGGTGCGCTCGTCGAGGCGCTCGTCGAGCAGGCGCTCCGCCCACTGATCGACCGCTCCGTCCGCGCCGGCGCGCCTCTCGAGCTCGATGCGCGACTCCAAGAGCGGCGCGGGATCGGGCGTGCGGGCGAGGGCGCGCTCGAAGCGCTCTGGGGCGTCCTCGCGGTCGGCGAGCCAGGCCACCAGCCAGGCCAGCTCGCGGGCGCGTTCGCCGAACAGGGCGTTCTCGGTGAGCGGGGTCAGGCCCTCCAAGAGGGCGTCCTCCCGACCGTGGAACTTCGCGGGCAGGCTCGTCCAGGCGGCGCGAGGGTCCTCCTCGTCCGTGCAGGCCGCGGCCAGGGCCGAGGCGAGGACCGCATCGGCGACGCCTCGCACCAGGGGGGCGTGCTCCGCCCGGGAGGCGGCCGCTCGCAGGGTGTCGGTGAGCTCGCCCACCGCCCGCAAGAGCGGCGGACCGGCCTCGTCGGGGCGTGAGACCGCGAGCTCGCACCAGCGCACGTGGAAGAGGGTCCAGTGGGGCCGGAAACGCTCCGGCGCGCTCGCCAGCGCCTCCTCGGCGTGCTCGAGGGCGTGCACCAGGCTCGCCGCCAGCTCGTCGTCCCTGCCGTCCCGCGCGTGGGCGAGGGTCTGGGTCAAGTAGAGCTCGGCGAGGGTGACCGACGCCCGCCAGGCTCGGGGAACCGTCTCGAGGAGTCCGTGGAGCATGGCCTCGCCGCGCTGCAGGGTCTCGAGGTTCTCGAAGGCGAAGCCGTAGGCCTGCATGACCTCGCCCAGGAAGGCGGTCATGCGCCAGTCGTTCGGGTCGGCCTCCAGGGCCTTCGTGATCGTCGCGCTGAGGCTCTCGAACTCCCCGTGCGCCTCGTCGGCGCGCCCCACCTCCATCAGGGCCAGCGCCAGGTCCAGGCGCGCCGCCAGGTCTCCGGAGTGGGCGGTCAGGCGCTCGGTCAAGGCCTCGATGCGCCGTGCCGGATCGCCCCGGACGGCGCGCTCGAGGTCGTCGAAGCGCACCGGGAACAGGCCCACCTCCTCGACCACCACCGGGGGCAACTCCAGCCGCGCCCGCCAGGCGCGGTGCAGGGCGTCGGGATCCTCCTGCCCCGTGGGAACCAGGAGCAGGGCCAGGGTCAGGGTGGGCGGCTTCATCGAGCGGTCGTCGGGGCACCATGCTACTCCTTCGCGGAACTCGAACCTTCCCCGAGGCGGCGCCTCTGGGAGAATGGGGCCGTGCGCTGCCTCGTCTTCCTCGGCTCGCTATGCCTCCTCGCCGTCTCCCTCGCGGCCGGGCCCCCCGCGCCCTCGGTGCCCCGCGTCGCCGACGATCCGGTCATCGGCGCCGACTGCGCCGACTGCCACCCCGCCGTCGTCGCTTCCTACGCGCGGTCGGGGATGGCGCGTGCCCTCGGACCCCTCGTTCCCGGAGAGCTCGACGGGCTCGCCCCGGTGGAGGACGCCGCGGCCGGCCTCGCCTATCGGCTCGAGGAGAGTGCCGGGTCGGGCTGGCTGGTGGAGAGCTGGCGCGACCGGGAGACGGGGGAAGAGCGCCGCAGGAGCGCGCCCCTGGGCTTCGCCATCGGCGCCGGCATCCTCGACCGCTCGTTCGCCGCCCGCCGCGGGGGCCTCTCGTGGTTCGCCCCGCTCGAGGTGCTCAGCACCCACGGCGGCCGGCGCCGTCGGGCGGCCCTCGCCCCCGGACACATGATGGTGCCGGGCACGCGCCTGGGCACGCCGATCACCGAGGAGTGCCTCGCCTGCCACACCGACGCCCTCCCGCCCCGCGACTACCCCCTGAACCTGATCCCCACCGACTGGACGCCGCACGGGATCTCCTGCGCGGCCTGCCATGCCGACGCGGCCGCCCACACCGTCTGGCGCCGCGCGGATCTGGAGGGCGAAGAGGTCGACGGCGCCGACCCGATCCTCGACCATTCGGCCCTGGGAGTCGAAGAGCGCCTGTCGATCTGCGCCCGCTGCCATCTCCAAGGCGATGCGCGCATCGCCCTGCGCCCCGGCGAGCGCGGCATCCCCCCGCCCGGGGGCGACCTCCTCGAGCGCATGGCGATCTTCCTTCCGCCCGAGCCCGACGACGACGTCGCCTTCGTGAGCCAGACTGAGCGCACGGTGCTCTCACCGTGCTACCTCGCCTCCCGCGGCTCGTCGCGCCCGCTCACCTGCGAGGTCTGCCACGATCCGCACGTCTCCGTCTTCGAGCCCGCAGAGCGAGCGCGCACCCGCGCTGCCTGCGGCAAGTGCCACCCGCCAGGGCGCGGGAGCGCCACGGCCGCACCGTGCAGCCTCCCCCGGGAGCATCACGAAGGGGCCGACTGCGCCTCCTGCCACATGCGCCTCACGCCGGTGTTCGACGTGGCCGAGGTCGCGATCCACGACCACTTCATCCGGCGCAGGCCCCCGCCGCCCTCGACCTTCGAGGGCTTGCGCGTCAAGCACACCACCGACGGTCGCCTGGCGCCCTTCGCCTGGCCCGGCACCGACGCCGGCGCGGTGGCGGAGGACGGGGGGCTCGCGATGATGGCCGCCGCCGTGGCGGGCTTCCCCGCCGTGGCGGGGGAGGCCGTCGACGCGGGGCCCGGTCCCCTGTCGCGGCGCCTGCCGTCCTACTACCACCTGCAGGGCATCGTCCTGGAGGGCGCCGGACGCCTGGAGGACGCCCGCAAGGCCTATCGACGGGCCCTCGTGCTCGATCCGAGCCTCCCCGAGAGCCGGATGAACCTCGCCCTGTTGCGCGCCCGCCTGGGCAGGACGACCGAGGCCGCGGCGGACCTCGAGGCCCTGATCGCCGACCACCCCCGGGCGGAGGGCGCCCACCGCAATCTGGCGCTCGTGCGCTTGCGCGCGGGGGACGGCGAGGGCTTCGCCCGCGCCCTCGAGGCGGCGCAGCGCCTCCTGCCGCGGGTGGAGAACGCCCACGCCCTCGCGGACTACTACCGCCACTCAGGCGCCGAGGCGGCCGCCCTGCGCTGGGACGAGGAGGCGCGTACCCTCGGACCCTAGACAGAACGGGTGGAGCGGTCCTCCTCGGCCGCGCGCAGGCGCGGCAGGCAGTTCCAGACGAAGAGCAGGATCGTCGCCGTCTGCACGCAGGAGGTGGCGAAGATGCCGACCTGGTAGAGCTCGTTGGCCGGCGTGTAGCCCAAGGACACCTCCAAGGTGAAGCGCGTCAGGGTGCTGAGGGTGATCAACCAGTAGGACAGGGAGTCGATCCAGGGGCGGTGAGCGCTGGCGGAGTGCGCCGGCGGCAGCTTCCAGATGGCGATGCCCATCGAGCCGAGCAGGACGAACCCGATCAACAAGAGGTGGGTGTGGGCGACGACGTAGGGCCAGTGGGTCGTTCCCGCGCCGAGGTACTTGGCCGACGACATGTGCAGGCCGGTCAGCACTCCCAGGACGAGGGCGCCGAGGGAGGTGCGTAGGTAGCGACGAACGAGGGGCGGCATGACGGACTACTCCAGGAGGTTGAGGACGCGGTCCTTGACCGAGCTCATGGCGACGACGCCGGACTCGGGCGGCGGGCCGCACTCGCCGAAGGGGCGCGAGCAGAGGAACAGCGGCCCGTCGGCCGCGGCGTCGGGGAGGCGGCCGTGGCTCCCGCCGACGAGGTCGGCGTCGATGGGGGTCACGTCCATCAGCATGCGCAGGCCGAGCGCCTTCTGGAGCAGCCGCCGGGCGACCCTGAGCCCGGGGAAGCGCAGCTTGGGGTCGACGAACAGCTCGCAGGGGTCGTAGCCGGGCTTGCGGTGGATGTCGACGGTCGGGGCGAAGTCGGGGGCGGCGGACTCGTCCTGCCAGTAGTAGTAGGTGAACCAGCCGCGGGCATCGGTCGTGGCGACCACGGCGCCCGCGCGCGGGTGGTCGAGGCCGATCTGGGCCCGCTCGCCGCCGGTCCACAGGCCCTCTACCCCTGTGAGGGCTCCGAGGACCTCGACGGCGGCGGCCGTATCGCTCGGCTCGCGGACGTAGACGTGGGCGAGCTGGTGGTCGGTGAGGGCGAAGGCGCGGCTCGCGAAGGGGTCGAGCACCTCGCCCACGGGCGTCTCGCGCACGGCGAGCAGCCCCGCGTCCCGCAGGGCGCGGTTGACGTGGACCGGCCGGTCCACGGCCGTGATCCCGTAGTCGCTGACGCCGACGAGGTCCACGCCGAGCCACTCCGCGGCGGCGCGGAGCTCCCCGAA